>CAMRSM010000003.1 GCA_947053345.1 uncultured Lachnospiraceae bacterium | reverse complement strand
ATTCTTTTTAAATTATCAATTCTTTCCGGATTCTCAGAAGAAGCCCATTCCTTTAGAGCCTGTTCACATAAAAACAGCGTCAAAAATCATGGCAAGCATAACCACAGAAAGGAAAATGGAACTGAGCTTATCATAACGGGTAAAAACTTTCCGGAAACGTTTTAACCTTAAAAAATAGCGTTCCACCTCGTTGCGGCGTTTATAAAGTTCCCTGTCATAATCCCATGGCTCCCTCCGGTTTTTCTTTGGCGGGATGCAGCCAAAGCACGGGTTTTATCATCTTCATATGCCCTGTCCATCAAAAGGGAGTGGCTGTCCCCGGAACAAATGCCCCTATCAGCTTCCTGCCTTCCGGGGCACCGTGGCGGTTCCCGGCAGACAGATGGAATCCAAATGCATACCGCTCTAAGGTGCAGCAAAGATGGAGTTTTGTTGTCAGTGCCCTCCATTTGCAGCCATTTTCTATGATGTAGGGCAGAGCACAAAGGAACTGGTAATTCGGTATGGTAGCTGGTTTCCTTGCGACAGGCATAAGATGTTCGATTTTTGCAAACTGTTTTTTGTTAGTTCCATAGGTTTATTTTACCATACAGCTTTTCCGTTGTAAAGATTAGTGTGAACAGGCTCTAAAATTCCAGTTTGGCATACTCTGTTTTCCATGCCCTTGTCGGGATTATGGTCTTGCCATTCATCACGCCTTTGAGATAATCTTTCGCCGCCGTAAGCAGGATTTGCCCGGCTTTGGTCAGCGGCTGCGGTCTTTTCAACGAAGGTCTTGAATTCTTCCTCTGCCAGAGGTGGCGGGGACGAGGCTTTCAAAAAGTCCCATGCGGCGGCACAGGCATTTTGTCCTGTCTTTGCGTTCCTGCACCTTTTCTTCCTGTACAAGTGGTCTGCGCCTGTTTTCAAGCTGTCTGGTTTGTCCAAAGGGCAGCTAAGCTTTCATGAAAAAACAATTAAAATATAAAAATCCAAGGAAATCCACTGCATGGAATTTTATCTATTTTTCATAATGCTTTTAATTTTCTTTCCTTGATTTCCCGCAATTTACCGTTTATAATCTAACCCAGTTAGTTATATGGAAGGGAGGATTTTTATGGCAACAAAATCACAGATCGAGATGGTGCTCCGGGAGTTCAAAAAGATACATCCGCCGCACCCTGTCGGTCTTTTACAGCGTATCGACGAAACGCAGGAGGGGGTCGGGGCAGTTCTCTGCCTGCTCCATGAGTCGGATGAAACCGTTACGGCGGGCAGGGTCAGCGAGGTGCTTGGTGTCAGCACCGCGAGGGTGGCTGTCCTGCTAAAAAAAATGGCGGCAAAGGGGCTTATCACAAAAGGGCATGACCCTGCGGATGCGCGCGTTACAGTCGTATCGCTTACAGAGCAGGGAAGGGAGAGCATCCGGGAAATAGAAGGTGAGCTATACCGGCAGACAGGGCTTGTGATTGACAGGGTCGGGGAGGAGCGGGTGCTGGAATTTATCGCGATTGCACAGGAAATACAAAGCGCCCTGCGAAATTGAAAAGCAGCATATTCCCGAAAGAGTGCCCGAGAGAAATTCCGGAAATATGCGGAACTTTTAAAACAGTATGTGCCCGAATAGCGCACAGAAAAATTTCGGGAAGTTGTGTGTTCAGAAATTTCCCTGCCTGTCAATATGAACCGGCAGGGCACATACGGAACGGATTAAGGAGGAAAATAGATGCTCAAATTATTTAAAAATCTTCGGAGGACGGAGCTGATGCTAGCCGCACTTTCTCTGGTCTTCATCGTCCTGCAGGTATGGCTTGACCTGACCATGCCCGAATACATGGCAGAAATCACCCGCCTGGTACAGACAGAAGGCAGCACAATGCCCGAGATACTTTCCGCGGGCGGGATGATGTTACTTTGTGCGCTGGCAAGCCTTGCAGCTTCCATTTTCACCGCCGTCTGTGCGGCGAAAATCGCGGCGGGCTTTGGCGGAACCCTGCGCGGCAAACTTTTTTCCAAGGTTGGCTCTTTTTCAATGGAGGAGATCGGTCACTTCTCCACCGCCAGCCTGATCACGCGCTCCACCAACGATATCACACAGGTTCAGAACCTGATTGTGCTGGGGCTCCAGATGCTGATTAAAGCACCGATTATGGCAGTCTGGGCAATCGGCAAGATTTCCGGGAAAGCGGGGGAGTGGACGATGACCACCGCGGTGGCGGTGCTCGTGCTGTTGATTGTGGTGTTGGTCTGCATGGTACTGGTCATGCCGAAATTTAAGAGAATGCAGAGATTGACCGATGACTTAAACCGCGTGACAAGGGAAAATCTTACCGGTCTGCGCGTTGTCCGCGCGTACAATGCCGAGCAGTATCAGGAGGACAAATTTGAAAATGCGAACGAGGCGCTTACCTTTACAAACCTTTTTGCACAGCGCGCCATGTCCTTTCTGATGCCGAGTATCCAGTTGATTATGAGCGGGCTTTCCCTTGCAATCTACTGGATTGGCGCAGTGCTGATTAACGAGGCGGACATGATGGGGAAAATAGACCTTTTTTCCGAGATGATGGTGTTTTCACAGTACGCGATCCAGGTCGTTATGTCCTTTATGATGCTGGTTATGATTTTTATGATCATGCCCCGCGCCTCGGTGTCCGCAAAGCGTATTATGGAGGTGCTTTCTACCGCGCCGACCATTGTGGACGGGAATTTGAAGGAAGGAAAGAGCGGGAGTGCGGGAGAGGTGGAATTCCGCAATGTTTCGTTCCGCTATCCGGACGCGGACGGGGACGTTCTGCAAAACATCAGCTTTACCGCAAAAAAAGGGGAAACGGTGGCTCTGATCGGCTCCACGGGCTGCGGCAAGAGTACCGTGGTCAACCTGATCCCGCGGTTTTATGATGCGAGTGAGGGGGAGGTTTTGGTGGACGGCGTGAATGTGCGCGAGTACACACAGAAATCCCTGCGCGCAAAGATCGGCTATGTATCGCAAAAAGCGACGCTATTCACCGGAACCATCCGCTCCAATGTGGCTTATGGGGATAATGGTCGGGCAGAGACATCCGAAGAGGAAGTGAAGGAAGCTGTTGCGACGGCGCAGGCAGCGGAATTTGTGGAACAGCTTGACGGGACTTACGACGGCTATGTAGCACAGGGAGGCTCAAACCTTTCCGGCGGGCAGAAGCAGAGAATATCCATCGCCCGCGCCGTGGCGAGGAAACCGGAGATTTTTATTTTTGATGATTCCTTTTCTGCGCTTGACTACAAGACGGACCGCACGCTGCGCAAAACCCTGGATGAGAAATGCGGGGATGCCACCCGCATCATTGTGGCGCAGCGGATTGGAACTATCCGCGACGCGGATAAGATCATTGTTTTGGACGAAGGGCGGATTGCCGGGATGGGCAGGCATAAGGAACTGATGCAGAATTGTGAGGTTTATCAGCAGATTGCGCTTTCGCAGTTATCAAAGGAGGAGTTGGCATAATGGAAAAGAAAGAATATAAGCCTGTTCGCAGACACGCCGGTATGCCGGGAGGACCCCATGGAGCGCGCGGCGGCGGGGAGAAGGCGAAAGATCTTGTCGGCATATGGAAAAAACTGCTTGGGTATTGCAGGAAGTATTTGGTTATTTCTGTAATCGCCATTCTATGTTCCGCCATCGGGACGGTGTTAATGCTGATTGGACCGGATAAGCTCTCGGAGCTGACGGATACCATTACGGAGGGGATCATGCCGCCTGCAACCTCCATTGATATGGATAGGGTGGTTCAGATTGGTCTGACGCTGGTTGTATTTTATGTGATGAGCTATCTGCTGTCAGCGATTCAAGGATGGATTATGTCCACCGTGACGCAGCGTGTTTCCAAGGCAATGCGCTCGGATATTTCAAAAAAGATTAACCGCCTGCCGATGTGGTTTTACAACCAGACGACCACGGGGGATGTGCTCTCGCGCGTGACAAACGATGTGGATACCATCGGGCAGTCCTTAAACCACAGCATCGGCAGTATGGTTTCTGCTATAATTCTATTTGTCGGCAGTCTGGTTATGATGCTCACCACAAACGGGTGGATGACGTTAACTGCGGCTGTGGCAAGTCTTCTCGGTTTTGTGCTGATGTTTTCGATTATGGGAAAGAGCCAGAAATATTTTACACGCCAGCAGAAGCACCTTGGAGAGATCAACGGGCATATTGAGGAAATTTATTCCGGGCACACGGTGGTGAAGGCTTATAACGGCGAGGAGGAGGCGCAGAAGGTTTTTGACGAAATGAACCGAAACCTCTGCGAGAGCGGTTTTAAGGCGCAGTGCCTGTCCGGTCTTATGATGCCGATTATGGGATTTATTGGGAACCTCGGCTATGTGGCAGTCTGTGTTGTGGGCGGCGCGATGGCACTTAACGGGAAAATCAGTTTTGGCGTTATCGTCGCATTTATGATGTACGTCCGCTATTTCACGCAGCCATTGTCGCAAATCGCGCAGGCGGTGCAATCCTTGCAGTCCGCCGGGGCTGCCGGGGAGCGTGTGTTTGAGTTTCTGGAAGCGGAGGAGATGGAGGAGGAAACGGAAAAAATCAGCGCGCTTTTAAATGTAAAAGGGGATGTGGAATTTGAGCATGTCCGATTTGGTTACGAGGATTCGGACGCGACCATCATCCACGATTTTTCTGCAAAAGCGGTGTCGGGTCAGAAAGTTGCCATCGTAGGACCTACGGGCGCAGGGAAAACAACACTGGTCAATCTTCTGATGCGGTTCCATGAGATTCAGGGCGGCGAAATCCGGATTGATGGAACGCCGATTCACCGGCTCACGCGCGCGGCGGTACATTCGCTGTTCTGTATGGTATTGCAGGATACCTGGCTGTTTGAGGGGACGGTTCGGGAAAATCTTGTTTATAACAATGAGAGAGCGGACGAGGAAAAGATGAAGGAAGCCTGCCGTGCGGTGGGACTTGACCATTTTATCCGCACGCTGCCGCAGGGGTATGATACGGTGTTAAATGACCAGGTGAATCTTTCGCAGGGGCAGAAGCAGCAGCTTACGATCGCGCGCGCCATGATCGCCAACAAGCCGATGTTGATTTTGGACGAGGCGACCTCCTCGGTGGATACCCGCACGGAGCAGCAAATCCAGACCGCGATGGATCAGTTGATGAAGGACCGCACGTCCTTTGTGATTGCGCACCGCCTGTCCACGATCAAGAATGCAGATCTGATCCTTGTCCTAAAGGACGGGGACATTATCGAGAGCGGCACGCACGAGGCGCTGCTTGAAAGGGGAGGGTTTTACGCGGAGCTGTATAATAGCCAGTTTGAGGTTGCAATGTAGCTGAAATGTCTTGTACACGAAATGTATTGTAACAGACGGTCGGATGTTTGAATGGTAACGGTATACACTATTGTATATGGAAATGCGGGAAATAAAGCTATGTTTGAATGGCAGCATATGTTTTTTATGCGGAAAGGAAGGATAGGATGAAGGGCAGGTTTATTGCGATTGAGCGGGAATATGGCAGCGGCGGAACGGCGATTGCCCGCGCGTTTGCCGAACGGGCAGGGATTTGCTGTTACGGGCGGGAAATCTTAGAGGAGGTGTCAAAAGAGCAGAATATTTCTGTGGAACAGATTGAGCGCTATGAGGAAACGGTGACGAACAGCTTTCTGTATTCGGTTTATATGCTGGCGCAGACCGCTGCCGGCAGGGGGGATATGCTGACGGCGGATGGGCATATTTATGTGAAGGAGCAGGCGGTAATAAGGCAGCTTGCAGCAAACGGCTCTGCGGTGTTTTTGGGGCATTGCGCTGCGGAGGCACTGGCGGATTATGAGGGTGTGATAAAAGTATTTATCCGCTGCAGTGACGGGGAAGCAAAGAGGCGGCGCATTGTGGAGGAATACGGGATTTTAGAGGGAAAGGCGGACGCGGTGCGGCGGAAGTTTGACAGGAAGCGGGCAAATTATTATTACGCGAACACGGTGAAGAAATGGGATGATTTTAAGAATTATGATCTGGTACTTGACAGCGGAAAGCTTGTGGAAGAAACCTGCGTGAAAGTGCTTTGTGCATTGCTCGGATAAGTTTTAAGCATATAAATTAGGAGCTGTCGCATAAGGAAATGATAATCTGTTTGTGGACAAACAAAAGCTATCGTGCTAAAATAATCATAACAGGCAAACGGGCATGCCAAAGAACCGCTTTATGTTCCGCGTGCCGTGAGAATACTCTTGACTGGGGAACCTTATGAAAAAAATTATGATTATTGAGGATGATCCCTCCGTTCGTGAGGAACTCGCCTCCTTGCTTTGCGACGAGGGCTATGAGCCTTTTGCGGTAGTTGATTTTAAGGATATCAGAGGGCAGGTCGGGGAAATTACCCCCGACCTGATTTTGCTGGATATGGGGCTTCCGGGGCGCGACGGGCTGACGCTGTGTGCACAGCTTCGCCGGGACATGGATATCCCGATTATTTTTGTGACCGGGCACGATAGCGTGGGGGATGAACTTTCGGCGCTGCGTCTGGGCGGGGATGACTATATCACAAAGCCCTACCATATCCCCCTTTTGCTGGCGCATATCGAGGCAGTGTTGCGCCGGGGCAGCGGGACTGGGAAGGAGCCCGATATCATAAAAGCCGCAGGGATTGAACTAAATCTTTTAAAAGGGACGGTTTCGGCAGGCGGCAATACAGAGGAACTGACCCGCAATGAGGTACAGATTCTGGTATGCCTGATGGGGCGGGCGGGGGAAATTGTTTCGCGCATGGATATGATGGAAGCGCTGTGGGAGAGCCGGATTTACATTGACGATAATACATTGAGTGTCAATATGACAAGGCTTCGGGGGAAGCTTGCAAAGATCGGGATGCCGGAATGCATCAAGACGCGCCGTGGGATGGGGTATCAGCTCTGACGGCAGCGCGGGAAGGCGTTCTTCTTTTCCGGATGGTACTGTCAATGAAACCGTGGAGGAATCCGATTGGAAATTAAAATTTTCAATCTCAAGTTTGTGGCTGCGCGCTGCCTGCCGCAAACTTGCTATTTTCAAAAAGCAGCGCAGAAATGAAGTGAAATATGAAACTGATTTTAAAATATATCCGCAGGCATTTGGGAATCTTTATGCTTTCCACTTTTTTTCTGACAATGGAAGCACTTGCCGATCTTCTCCAGCCCACTTTTATGTCCATGATCGTGGACCGCGGAATCAGGAATGCCAGTGTCCGCCAGATTCTTTTTTATGGTGTATGCATGCTTTTCATTGCGCTTGCCGGGGCGGGCTGCGCCGTTATGCGCAACGGTTTTGCCAGCCGCGTTTCCCAGATCGTAGGGAAAGAATTGCGCCGCGATATGTACCATAATGTGCAGCTCCTCTCGATGGAAAATATTGACCGTCTTCGCCCCGCCTCCATTATCACCCGCATTACAAACGATGTGGCGCAGATACAGGAGTTTGTCAACGGCATTATGCGGATCATGGTAAAAGCCCCGATCATCTGCGTCGGTGCCATCATCCTGATCCTGGTCCAGACACCGGGGCAGGCACCGGTGATTGCGGGGATTCTCCTCGTGGTTTCCGTTTTGATTTTCGGGAATATGCGGGTTGGATACCCGCGGTTTGGGAAGGTGCAGGAAAGGCTTGACCGGCTCAACGGCGTGACGCGGGAGTTTCTTTCCTCCGTCCGGGTGGTCAAGGCATTTAATGCCGAAGACGGGGAGATGGAGAAATTTGATGGGGTATCATGGGAGCTTGCCCGTGCCAATACCTCGGCTCTTAGGACAATGGCGGTATTTTCGCCATTTATCAGCCTGACGGTTAATTTTGGCGTTGTCCTTCTGCTTTGGATATCGAAAAGTGCGCAGAGTGCGGAAATTGGCAGGCTGATGGCATCGGTCAACTATATGACGCAGGTATTATTTGCTGTGGGTATGATATCCAATACACTCAATACCGCGGTGCGGGCGGCGGCTTCCTCCGCAAGGATATCGGAAGTCCTCTGCGAGAAGCCGGCGCAGAGGATGCCAGCGCAGCCACTTATGCCAGAGATTTGCGGCGATATCCGTTTTGAGAGGGTGTCCTTTTCCTATGCGGGGGCGGGAAAGGAAGCGCTTCACGATATCAATGTACATATCCATCCGGGAGAAACCGTGGGGATCATCGGTTCCACCGGTTCCGGAAAGACAACATTTGTCAACCTTGTGCCCCGGTTTTATGATGCCACCAAAGGGAAGCTTTTGATTGACGGCTGCGATGTGACGCAGATTGACACAAAATGCCTGCGGACGGCGGTTGCGGTCGTGCCGCAGAAAGCCCTGCTGTTTTCCGGGACGATAAAGGAGAATCTGCGATGGGGGCGGGAGGAAGCGGATGACGAGGAACTTTGCCGGGCGGCGGAGGTCGCGTGCGCGGATGAATTTATAATAAAAAGCGCGCAGGGGTACGATACCCTGCTCGGCCAGGGAGGCGTGAACCTTTCCGGCGGGCAGAAGCAGCGGCTTTCCCTTGCGCGGGCGCTTGTCCGGAACCCAAAGATCCTGATTTTGGACGATGGTACCAGTGCGCTGGACGCGCAGACGGAATCCGATGTGCTAAAAGGGCTTGGCGGCATGGGCGGGAAGATGACGGTTCTGCTGGTGAGCCAGCGCATTTCTACGGTTATGCGCACGGACCGCATCTTATGCCTTGATCGTGGCAGGGTGCAGGGTTACGGGACACATGATGAGCTGATGGATTCCTGCACGGTGTACCGGGAAATCTATGATTCGCAGATTGGAGGTGGGTATCATGGCGGAGCATAACCGGGCGGTGCCGCCTGCCAATTTAAACGGGATATCACGCCCCGGGCGGGGCGCGGTGGCGGTGGTAAAACCAAAGAATATGAGAGGGACGCTTGGCAGGCTCTGGCGGATGACGAAGGGGCAGAGGAACGGGCTTGGCTTTATTCTCCTGCTTTCCGCCCTGGCATCTTTTGCATCCATCCTCTCCCCCTATGTGACGGGGAAAGCGGTCACGGCAATCAGCGGCGGGGATGGGGTGGTGTGGGTACTCGCCTGTCTTGCGGGGCTGTACTTTACTGACTGGCTGGTTAAATTTTTGCAGGCGTTTTTTATGGCATCCATCGGGCAGAGGGTGATCCACCATATCCGGCGGACGCTGTTTGACCATATCCGGACGCTGCCATTAACTTTTTTTGACCGCCGCCAGCACGGCGAACTGATGAGCCGCCTGACCAATGATGTGGATAATATCAGCACTACCATCTCCAATTCGCTGACACTCCTTTTGACCTACGGTTTTACGGTAGCAGGGATTTTTGGGATGATGCTGTATTTAAGCCCGCTCCTGACGCTTGTGTCGCTCTCGGGTGTGGGGATGATTTTCCTGCTGACAAAAACGGTAACAAAATATACCAGAAAGCTGTTTTCCGCGCAGCAGAAAAGTCTTGGGGAGTTAAACGGGCAGGTGGAGGAGAGTGTTTCCGGGATGGCTGTTGTCAAGGTATTTTGCCGTGAGGGGGAACTCGAGCGCAGCTTTGGGGAAAAGAATGAGCGGTTGTGCGAAGTATCGATCCGTGCGCTGATCTGTTCGGGGTATTTGATGCCGCTGATGAATGTGATTAACAATCTGCTCTATGTGGCGATCTCGGTTCTGTGCGGGGTTTTGTTCGTGGGCGGAAGGATTACCGACATCGGGCTGGTCACAAGCTTTCTTTTGTACGTGCGCCAGTTTACCCGCCCTTTTGTGGAGATTGCAAATATTTATAATAATTTCCAGACTGCGGTTGCCGGGGCGGAGCGCGTGTTTGAGATCATTGATGAAGAGCCGGAACCGCCGGACCGGGAAGGAGCCTTTTCGGTGGTTCACCCGCGGGGCAATATTGAACTGCGCCATGTGGAATTCAGTTATGTGCCGGGCCAGCCGGTGTTAAGGGACATCTCCGTAAAGATACCGGCGGGCACGCAGGCGGCGATCGTGGGGGCAACGGGTTCCGGGAAGACGACGATGATCAATCTGCTGACGAGGTTCTACGATGTTTCCGCGGGCAGCATCCTTTTGGACGGGCGGGATCTGCGGGATTACCGGATGGAAGATCTGCGGGCGGCGTTCGGGGTGGTTCTGCAGGATACCGCCCTGTTTGCCGCCTCCGTACTTGATAATATCCGCTACGGGCATCCGGAGGCTTTAAGGGAGCAGGTGTATTCTGCCGCGAAGACGGTCGGGGCGGACGGGTTTATCGAGCGTCTTCCCGACGGGTATGATACAGTTCTTACACATGGGGGCATGGAACTCTCCCAGGGGGAGCGGCAGCTTCTGACGATTGCGCGGGCGGTTCTTGCCAATGCGCCGATCCTGATTCTCGATGAGGCGACCAGCTCTGTGGATACCGTTACCGAGCAGAAAATCCGGCGCGCGATGTTAAAAATCTGTGAGAAGCGCACTTCCGTGATTATCGCCCACCGCCTTTCCACGATCCGGGATTCGGACATGATTATTCTGTTAGAAAACGGAAAGATAGCCGAGCAGGGGACGCACGAGGAGCTGATGGCGCTTTCGGGGCTGTATGCACGGATGTACAGGACGCAGACGGAATTGGCGGATTGATACTTGACAAGGCGCGAACCTTATGATAGAATGACAGCAATTATGAAGGAAAGGGGTGCGGCGATGATTCGTAGGTAATTCAGATGGAAAAGATAGTGAATCAACATGTCCTAAGATATGCCTGGCATATGTGGGGCTTGCTTTGCTGCTTGAATTTGGATTGCCTGTTATCTGAAACAGTTATATCATTTGCTGCGCTGCTTTATATCTTGTTATTATATGGATATCTCTGTGGGTGCAAGGATGGTTCCATTTTCGATACGCTGGATTCGCTATCGGGAATGGGACTATTTTTCTATGGAGGTATTTTATGTTAGAATTGAAAAATATTACGATCCGCCTGAAAAAGGATGGCAGATGCATTGTCGATGATTTTTCCTTCTCCTTAAACCGCGGCGAGAAGGCGGTGATTATTGGGGAGGAGGGGAATGGGAAATCGACACTTTTGCGCTTTCTCTATCAGAGGAACCTTGTGGAAGAATATTGCAGCGTTTCCGGTGAAGTGATTAAAAAGGGAAAGATGGCTTACCTGCCGCAGATGATGGAGGAGGGGCTTTCCCATGTTACGCTGTTGGATTATTTTGGGGATTGTGAGTATTATCTGCACACGGATATTTTGGCGAAACTTGGGTTATCGGTGGAATTTATCCTGTCACAGCAGGAGCTTGGCACGCTCTCCGGCGGCGAGAAGGTGAAGATACAGCTTGCAAAGCTTCTGATGGGGGAGCCGGATATTCTCCTGCTTGACGAGCCGACCAATGATCTGGATATCGAAACCCTGCAGTGGCTGGAGGCGTTTATTGCGCAGAGCAGGCTGCCCATCCTCTATATTTCGCATGATGAAACGCTGGTTGAAAAAACGGCGAACGTGATCGTGCATATGGAGCAGATCATCCGAAAGACAAAATGCCGTATCATGGTTTCACGCTGCCCTTACCGCGAATATCTCTCGCGCCGGAGGAATGATTTTTCACATCAGGAGCAGGTGGCGAAAAAACAGCGGGAAGATTACGATAAGCAGATGGAAAAATGGCGGCAGATATACAACCGCGTAGACCATGAGCAGGAGATAATCACAAGGCAGAACCCCGGAGGTGCGCGGCTGCTGAAAAAAAAGATGCACGCCGTGCTCTCGATGGGCAGGCGCTTTGAGCGGGAAAAAGAGAATTTCCTTGATTTCCCGCAGGAGGAGGAAGCAATCCTGGCAAAATTCGATCCGTCCATCCATCTTCCGGCGGGTAAGACCGTGCTTGATTTTTCGCTTGATGTTTTAAAGGTCGGGGAGCGGGTTTTAGCGAGGAATCTGCGGCTTTTCGTGGCGGGGGGCGAGCATGTCGGGATTATCGGAAGGAACGGTGCGGGGAAGTCCACCTTTTTGAAACGCTTGTGGGAGGAGATGAAAGACCGCACCGATATCCGTGCCATGCTTATGCCGCAGGATTATTCCGAGGTGCTTGATTTTGGGAAAACGCCCGTTTCGTACCTGGCGAAGCACTATACAAAGGATGAGGTGACAAGGGCCAGGACTTATATGGGCGGCATGAAATTTACGCATGAGGAAATGACGGGTGCGATCGGGAGTTTAAGCGGCGGGCAGAAGGCAAAAATTCTGTTCCTTGATATGGTGCTGCAAAAAGCCAATGTGCTGGTGCTCGATGAGCCGACAAGAAATTTCAGCCCGCTGTCAGGCCCGGTTGTGCGCGCGGCTCTTTGCGGGTTTGGCGGCGCGGTCATCAGCGTGTCGCATGACAGGAAATATCTTAAAGAAGCCTGCGATAAGGTTTATGAACTCAGGGAGGATGGGCTGTTTTTGTCTGACGGTTGAAATGGAAGGTACGTGATTTTTCCCGGTGAAAGTAAAGGGGCGGTGATGGGAAGCCGTCCGTATAGTATCGGGAGGCGTGGTTTGCCCTGACAGAATGGGGATGTGGGGTGGGAGTGATTTTGCGAGTGGGGGTCTGTTATGAAAGCGTCGGAATTTTTTGCTGACCGTGCCCTGGGACTGCTCCTTCGGGCAGTTTTTGCGGCGGTCACGGCGGTCTTTTTGCTGTTGACCGGAACGAAGCCGGGGATAGTTGTGATACTTGGCATTGTCTGGTTTTTGGTATTAGCCTGCGGGCAGGCGGTAGATTTTTTCCGGTGCCGTTCCCGTTTGCGGGAGCTTTATGCGGTTATGGAGGGGCTTGATAAAAAGTATCTGTTTGCCGAGTGCGTGCGGGCAGGGGGGACGGTTTATGAGCGCAGGCTGTTTGAACTGTTCCACAGGGCGGGAAGGGCAATGATATCTGCGGTTTCGGATGCGGAGGCCTGCCAGAGGGAGTACCGGGAGTACGTGGAGAGCTTTGTGCACGAGGTCAAAACGCCGATCACGGCGGCGGAACTGATCTGCCGGAAGATGGATGAGAAAAACCGGAGGAAATTATCCTGTGAGCTTGCAAAGATCGGGGCGCATGTGGAGCGGGCGCTGTTTTATGCGCGGTCGGAAAGTGTACAGAAGGACTATATTGTCCGGGAGGAAACCCTTGGGGAGCTGGTGGCACAGGCGGTCGGGGAACACCGGACGCTTTTGGCTGGCAGCGGCATGCGGGTGGAGACGGGGGATCTGGAGTATACCGTGTTTACGGATCGGAAGTGGGCGGTCTTTTTGTTAGGACAGCTGTTACAAAATTCTGCGCGGTATTGCGGGGAGAAACCGGTGGTCGTGATATCGGGGGAGCGGGACTATGCGCCGGGGGAAAATCCGGTGCAGGGTATTGCAAAGGCGGGAGGAGGGCAGGATTCCTGTGTCACTCCAAGAAGGACCGAAGCTGCCTGTGTTGTGGCTCGGTCATTGGCATCCGGGGGAGGGGGACAGGTAAGGCTTACGGTGAGGGATAACGGCATCGGAATTCCGGCGCACGAGCTGCCGCGTGTTTTTGAGCGCGGGTTTACGGGCAGGGGCGGAAGGGAGCGGGGCGGCTCGACGGGAATGGGGTTATATCTTTGCAGGCGGCTGGCAGATTGTCTTGGCATCGGGCTTGCGATCACGTCGGAGTGCGGTATGGGTACGACGGTCACGCTTACGTTTGCGGCGAAGAAGGAAGCCGTCATGCGGGAAGAGGAAGCCGGGGAGCAGGGCAGGAAGTCCGCGCAAAACCAGGTTGCCCCAAGTGTGCGCGCGCGGTAGCGTGATGGTATGGAGCATTTGATAAATTCGTATTTATGGAGGATAGCAGTATGAGAAAATTTGCAGTTTTATTGTATCCGGATTTTTCCCTGCAGGAGATCACCTGTCTGACTTCTGCACTGACGGTCTGGTTTGGTGAGAAGATTGATTTCATCGCAAGTGAGAATAAGGAATACCAAAGCGAGGAAGGCCTGCGGGTTATACCGACCAAAACAACGGCGGATGTGAAGATTACGGACTATGCCTGTGTGATCTTGCCGGGAAGCATCAATCCGCTGCCCGCCTTGTTTGATGAAGGTTTGATAGAATTTATTAAAAGCGGGAACGGTTCGGATATCGTTTTTGCGGCAATTTCGTCCGCACCGATCCTGTTATCCAAAGCAGGGATCCTGAAAGGCAGGAAGTTTACGTCGGGATTTTTCATGCAGATGGCAGACACCTTCGATTTTGTTGAAAAAGATAACTTCATACACAAAGGAATCGTGGAGGATGGAAACGTCATAACAGGGATTGGCATGTTTTTCACGGAATTTGCGGAAGCCGTATTACGACGGTTTGGATATGACATTGGCGAAAGCTTCATGCGTTATAACCCGGACGAGTTTACGGAGGAAGAACTGACCTTCTATTGGTCGGATGATGACTATCGGGAATTTTTGGGGGAATTGAAGGCATATACCAAACAATAACCGCGGGGGGATTTGTTTTCTCAGGCAGGAGAGCGCACCGATCAGCGGTTACCGATGAATTGCCCATGGGGTATGTGCGGTTCGTGACTGCCGTTTCGAATCCGAATGCCCGGAAGGCTGCATATCAAAAAAGCAAAATTATTTATGTGAGGAGGAAATGTTTTTTATGGAATGGAAAAGTAAATTTAAAGATGAATGCTGTGCAGATGAATTGGAAGAAATGATCGTGGATTATGTAAAAGCTGGTTTCTGGTCAAATGATGAAATTTTAATGGAGTGCGAGCAATATATTCAAGATTTTTACCGTTCGGAACGTGAGAATATAGCAAAGGATGATTTGCTAAAAATCATACAGGCGCTTCGTGGGGAGTTTTCGAATACGGGAAGCCAGGAAAATTTCCGGAAATTAGAGTCTGCTTTCCGTTTTCTTAAGGAACAGGGGATTGTCGCATTACATTATGCCGGATATACGCAATCGGACGGATTTGAGGATTGCAATGAAGTGGCGGCGTGGCTTGATGAAAAGGGGATAAAGCCGGTCGGCTGCTGTTTTTATACACAGCAGGATCTGGGGCATATCTTACATGGGGAGAGTGCGCTGCTTTCTATCTCGTTTGGCAACTACTTTGAAAATCCAACTGCAGAGGAGGTAGGGAAGGTCATCGCCGGGGCGTTGGAGGCTGCCGGACTTTGCGTTCAGTGGGACGGGAGTGCGGCGGCAAAGATCGCGGTGAAGGATTTTAACTGGGATAAGTATTACGCGGACGGTGAATGAGTGTTAAGGGGGTTGGGTGGCGCAAAAAATTGAGGGGAAAGCTTTCAAAATTGTAAGGGAAAACAATATCGGTTCGATACCATAAATGGAAGCGCTGGTGTATCATGATCTTACAAAACAGCAAAATCCCGTGACAGTTCCGGAAAGTTTTGTGCAGGCTGGGGCGGACGGGAAAGCGTTCCGCAAAAAGGGGGAGCTTTAAAGGGATTTCTGTGAGATTTAAAATAAGGAGAATGATATGCTAAATGTCAAAAACGTCGAAAAGTATTACGGAAGCAAAAACAATGTCACAAAAGCGCTTGACCGCGTGAGCTTTAACGTGGCGGACGGGGAATTTATCGCCATCATGGGCGCGTCGGGCAGCGGCAAGACGACCCTGCTCAACTGCATTTCCACCATCGACACCGTCAGTGCCGGGGAAATCTTGCTCGACGGGCAGAATATCGCCGAGCTGCAGTCGGGGGAGCTGGCAAAATTCCGCAGGCAACGGCTGGGGTTCGTGTTTCAGGATTTTAACCTTTTAGATACCCTGACCATCGAGGAAAATATTGGGCTGGCGCTGGCGCTCAACCATGAGGGGGCAGCCACGGTGAAGGAACAGGTCGAGGAAGTGGCGGGAAAGCTTGGGATCGCGGAAATCCTGGGAAAGTTTCCATATCAGGTGTCAGGGGGGCAGAAGCAGCGGGCAGCCTGCGCGCGGGCGATGGTGGCGGGACAATCGCTGCTTCTGGCGGATGAGCCGACCGGGGCGCTCGATTCCAGGTCATCCAAAAACCTTTTAGAGATCATGGAGCAGATGAACCGGGCGATGGGCGCGACCATCCTGATGGTGACACATGACGCATACAGCGCGAGCTATGCGGGGCGCGTGCTTTTTTTAAAGGACGGGCGTATTTTTAACGAGTTGTTTTGCGGGGAGCGGAGCCGAAGCGTATTCTACCATGAGATCCTTGATGTATTGGCGGTGCTGGGAGGTGATATCAGTGACGTTATTTAAACTTTCCATGCGCAACGCGAAACGGCAGGCGGCGGATTATCTGATTTTTTTTGTCACGGTCATTCTGGCGGCGGCGTTGCTCTACGCTTTTAACGGGCTGATCTTTTCTGAGGAAGTGGAGGAGTTGTCGGGGCATTTTGACCAGCTTACTTTGCTGATCGTCCTCTCAAGTATCGTGGTAGTGTGCATTTTTGGATGGCTTGTTTCCTACGCCACGAATTTTATGTTGACCCGCCGGAGCAGGGAGCTGGGGCTCTACATCCTGATAGGTCTGGAAAATAAGCAGGTGGCGCGCCTGTTTTTTGCTGAGAATTTAGCGGTGGGCGGTGCGGCGCTCTTGCTTGGGCTTTTATTTGGCAATCTGCTGTTCCAGATTTTAAGGGCGGTGGTAATGGCGCTGTTTGGGCAGGCGTATCATTTTGAATTTTCATTTTCCTTTGGGGCGGCAGGGCTGACTGTGGTCTATTTCGCGCTGATCTATCTGCATGCGTTAAGGAAATGCCGGAAGAAGCTTTGCACCATGAGGATCCATGACCTCATTTATTTTGGCCGCCAAAACGAGGGGGCGGTGATCGAAAAGGGCAGGGGGAGACGGTGGGTGTTTTCCGCTTCGGTCTTGCTCGGAATTGTGGGAACGCTTCTTTTGATGGCGGGCAGAGTACTTTTCGTAATTTTGGGGGCGGGTTTTGTAATCGCGTTCCTCTATGGATTTTTCATAAGCTTTGCATCCGGCGTTCCGGCATTTTTTGAAAAGCGCCCGGAGAGGAAATACCGGAGCCAGAATTTGCTGGTATTCCGCACCCTGACGGCAAAGCTTGGCACGATGGGGATTGTGATGGCGACCATCTCCCTGCTGTTTACCGCCATGCTGATCTCGGAGGGGATGGGTGTGCTTTTCTCCGGGCTTATGAACGGACGGGCGGCGGAGGACGGGGCATTTGATCTGTATGTCGGGTCAGCGGCAGAGGGCGGGGTGAGCGAAGAATATCTGGAATATATCGGGGAACATATTCCGGTTCTGGATTCGCTTGTCTATCCGGTCTATCAGGGGGATAACGCGCAGCTTATGGATTATGTGAGCGGCAGGGAGGATTATTTCGGTTTCAATTATGAAAGGGATACCCTGATGGGATACCGCGATTATGCCGCCCTTCGGAGGATTGCCGGATATCGGGAAGTGGAGCTTTTGCCGGGGCAGTACCTGATCCACTGCCGGGCTTATCTGGAGGATATACTGAAGGATTACGCGCCGGCTGTCACAGTGGGGGAATATGTGTTGCGCTTTGGGGAGGTTTATACCGAGCATTTTAATCAGAATGACTGGGGGGTTGGGAATGGAAGGGGATTTCTTATTATCGTGCCGGATGAGGTATTAGAGGGCTGCACCGTGCGCCACTGGGGATATGTGGCCCAGACGGCGGAGCCGGTTGCATATGAGGCGTATGCGGCGCTTCGGGATATCCGGGACCGGCTGTACAGGAGCCGGGAGAAGGTGGAAGGAAACTATGACTCGGTGGGAAGTAAGGCATATGAGGAGAGCGAGTCGGCAGCCTTTATCGCGATAACGGTTTTTCCGCTCTACTTTTTGGCGCTCGCCCTGATGATGACCACGGTCACCATATTGACGATCCAGCAGCTTAGCGAGGCGAGGCATTATAAGCAGCAGTTTTTGCTTTTGTGGAAGCTTGGGATGGAGGGGCGGGAGATGAAAAAGGCGCTGTTAAAGCAGTTTGCCCTGTATTATCTGATGCCTGCCGTTCCTCCGGTGCTGATCGGCGTACCGGTGCTCCGGAATTTTGCGAACGGGGTGGAGCCGGGGGTTTTGGTCGGGATGAGCAGCTCTGCCGCGATCATCGGGATTTCGCTGGCGGTGTTTTTCCTTGTCTATGCGGTGTATATTGTGATTGCGTATCTGGGCTTAAAGAGGGATGTACTGCCGGAAGTGGGGGGAGAAGGCTGACTGTGACATTCCTGCGGGGAAGGGAACTATATTTTGAGAAACAGGCTGTTAAGCCTGAAAAAGAGAAGATAAGCGTTTGCCGTGCAAAATTTAAAATAACAGATTGCAAATGATTTCCGCATATACTTTATGCTGACAGGAAAAGAGATCAGGCAAAGTTTGCACACGAAAAACCCCAGGGGCTACAGCCCTGGGGTTTTTCGTGTGCAAACTTTGCCTGAATCAGATTGGATAGTGGTAGAAACAAGCGATATCGCAATTTTGCAAAATATTTATTCTGTCTGCCCTGCCTCAAACGCATCGATGGTCTTCTGAACCCGTGCCTGTATCAACTCCGCAATCTCCGTGGATTTCATTCCCTGATATTCCTCGTAATACAGTGGAGGAAGATAGAACAGGTGCACGGTCTGGCGCTTGATGGATTTTGTGTCGAATACCTTGTATGAGTCGAGCAGTGCCGCCGGGACGATCGGGCAGCGGGCGTTCATCGCGCTCTTAAAGCTCCCGCCCTTAAATTCCCCGACATGGTTGCCGTCCTTGCTGCGTGTGCCTTCCGCGAAGATAATAAAATTTTCGCCGTTTTTGACGCGGTTGGTCATGTTTTTGATAACGGTCATGGACTGGCGGATGTCCTCGCGGTCAATGATCTCTGCCTGTAAAAGGCAGATGACATTGCGCAGCAGGAAAATATCCTTGACCTCTTTTTTCATGACGGTGACAAACGGCCGCTCATGCGTCTCCAGAAAAGCGAGCGCGTCGAAGAGTCCCTGGTGGTTTGGGAAAATAATATAGCCGGTCTTTTCCGGGATGTTTTCCAGCCCGTGGCAGATGACTTTTACACGGCCGCGCCGGTTGATTTTCGGGGTGATTCTGTGCAAAAAGCCATAACGGGTATCGCTATCATATTTTTCGATATTGCATAGCTGGAATAAGCGGAACAGGTAGTAGGGCAGTACAAAAAAACTACGTAAAAACATCAAAGCAATTCTCTTCATGAGAACCGGAACCTCCTAGTTGATATCGTAACCTTTGAGCATGCGGGCACGGCTCGGATGACGGAGTTTGCGCAGTGCCTTGGCTTCAATCTGTCGGATCCGCTCCCTGGTCACCTGAAATTCCCTTCCGACTTCCTCAAGTGTGCGGCTTCTGCCGTCCTCCAGGCCAAAACGCAGGATCAGGACGCGCTGCTCCCTATCGGTCAGGGTATCGAGGAGCTTTTTGATCTGTTCGCGCAGCATGGCGTAGGATGCAGCATCCTCGGGTCCCATGATGGTTTCGTCCTTGATGAAATCACCGAGATGGCTGTCATCCTCCTCGCCGATCGTTGTGTCAAGCGAGATCGGGTCGGCAGAAACTTTCAGGATTTCGCGTACTTTGTCGATCGGCAGGTTCATGGCGCGTGCAAGCTCCTGTTCGGAGGGCTCACGTCCGAGTTCCTGCAGCAGGCTGCGGGAGACACGGTAAGTCTTGTTGATGACTTCCGACATATGTACCGGGATGCGGATGGTGCGCGACTGGTCTGCGATGGAGCGGGTGATCGCCTGCCGGATCCACCATGTCGCATAGGTACTGAATTTATAGCCTTTGTTGTAGTCAAATTTATCGACCGCCTTGATCAGGCCGAGATTGCCTTCCTGTATCAGGTCTAGGAACGATAATCCCCTGCCGACATAGCGTTTTGCAATGCTGACGACAAGGCGCAGGTTGGACTCGGCAAGAATGCGCTTCGCACGTTCATCACCGGTTTCTATCTTTTTTGCCAGTTCGATCTCTTCTGCGAGGGAGAGGAGGGGATAGCTTCCGATCTCCTTCAAATATTGTTTTACCGGGTCATCCGCCATCACGTTTGCCGCTGCGGAAAGTTCTTTTGCATCAAGAACCAGTTCCCCGTCGTCCTCCATCGCAAGAAGTGCGTCATCGTCCGGGTCGTCGTCCGCCAGATTGAGAATCACGATGTTATGGGTTTCCAAATACTCATAAACCTGGTCAATCTGGTTGACGTTTGGGTTCGTTTCCCGAAAAAATGCGTCTATCATGTCACTGTCGATTACGCCTTTGTTTTCGTTGGCAAACGCCATAAGATCCTGAAGACGCGTTTCAAAGCTGTTGTTCTGTTCCACCATATGTGAGCCTCCATTTGTACAGTACCGCGCCTTTTATGACACTGGCTATCATTATAGCACAGAAACCATCGGAAAGAAATAAAATTTTATATGGAATTATTTGGAAATCAGGTCGGCAAGACTGCTTTCCGTGTAGGTCGCCGCGTCCGGTGAAAAGGAAGCGTCGTTTGACTGGATGTAGTTGCTCCAATCCTCGTTTGTGATGCGTACCTGCAGGGAGGCGGTGTCCCCGGCGGCCAAGATACCGGCACCGGAGGAGAAGGTGATTTTCACACAGGAATCTTCGCCGGAAACAAAAGTGGCAGTTACATCGGAAGTGATCGCGCGGTACGAACTGCCGTTCACATCAGCGTAATCGCAGAAGAAACATTGTGCGACTTCCTTTTCCGGGGTATAGTAATACTGGATGGTAAGTTTATCCAGGGAAATATCATTTCCGGTGTTATTTTTTATCTGGAAGCGAGGGCTGATCGTGTTGGTCGAATCTTCACGGTTTTCATTGTAATAAAGCAGTGTCAATCCGGATTTGCCGGAAGCGGGTGGATTTTGTGCGGATGGGTTTTTGGCATCTGTTTCCCCGGAATCCGTCCCCTGCGTGCCGGGGGTCGGTGTCGGTGTTGCTTTTTGGCCGGATGTGTCCGTCGGATTTTGCGGTTTTTGTTCTACAGGCGTAGTCCCAGAGTATCCGAGGAGTTTCCCCTTAATATATTTTCCGGATTCGGTCAGGGAAGAATCCGGCATTGCCCCGGTAGTTGGGGCGGACGGCAGCAGCAGGGCAGATGATTCCGACTTGTTGCAGAGGGACCAGTTGCACCAGCTGATCTGCTTTTCTTCCAGATAGGAGAGCCATTCGTCGGAGGAAGCTTTGTCAACTGCGCCGTTCCCGGAGGCATCGGTCGTCCCCCACTCGGTCACGAACAGCGGCAGTCCTTTTGCGAGTGCGGTATTGGCTTTATCCCGCAGCCATTCTTTGTGTGTGCCCGCGTAAAAGTGAAGGGCGTACATAACATTATTGCAGGAGAGAGGGTCTTTCGCGGCAGCATCGACATCCTGGCTCCAGGTCGGTGTTCCGACGATGATGACGGCTTCCGGGGAATGTTCACGAATCACCGGGATGATCTCGTTTGCGTAAGGTTTGATATTGTTGCTCCAGCCCGTGCCCCCGTTCGGCTCATTGCAGATCTCGTAGAGGATATTCGGGACACCGGGGTAGGTGGAGGCAATATAGGCGAAAAACTCGGCGGCCTGTTTCTGGTAGGTCTGCGGGTTGCCGTCGGCAAGGATGTGCCAGTCCACGATCACATACATGTCAAGTTCGATTGCCGCGTCGATCAGGCTGCAGACTTTTGTTTTGTTCCATCCGGGGTTGTTTACGTAGCTGTCGCTCCCCTCATAGGAATACATTGCAATGCGGAATACGCTTGCGCCCCATTCTTCCTTGAGTGTCTGCATGAAGGGTTTTGTGGAAAGATCCGGGAACCAGGCAATCCCGTGGGTGCTGATTCCACGCAGGACGACCGGGTCGCCGGCGGCGTTGGAAAGCTGTGTGCCAATGACTTGCAGCTGCCCGTTTTCGGATACGCTGCCGCTTGCGCCGTCCGCCGGTGCGGCAGGTTTCGGGGTCGGGGTCTTTACCGGGTCTTTTGTCGGTTTTGGTTCCGGAGTCGGTGTGGATGGTTTCTGGACAGCCTTGGTCGGAACCGGGGTATCCTGCGCCGGGGTAGGCAGCGGTGTTTCTGTGGAAGCAATCCCTTCCTGTGCCGGCGGCTCCGCTGTCGGGATTCCAGCCGGTGTTTCCGTGGAAGGAATCCCGGTCGGTGCCGCGGAAATTTCTGCCGGGGACGGGGAGATTTCCACCCCAGGGGTTAAATCCCCGTCTTGTGCCGGGATACTGCTGATATCAGGAAGCGAGGCAGCTTCGGGTTCGCGGGTCGGGGTATCCGTAAGACCTGGCGTTTCTGCCGGCACAGTCGGTGTGGCTTCCGGTTGGGGTTTAGGATCTTTCGCGTCCCCCGCTGGTGCAGTGTTATCCTGCAGTGTCGGGGCGGGTGTTGTGGCAACGGCATCCGGCGCATCATCCCGGCCGCCGGAAAGTGCAAAATCCGCAGAGACCTCCCCCTGTCCGTCGGAGGTGTCCCTGCCAGAGCGTCCGGTGAGCATGACGTAGGCGCAGAGTGCGCCCGCGAGGAGCACAATAATAAGTATGGAAATCGCTATGGTCTTCCCTTTTTTTGTTCGAAACATGACGGATTCCTCCTGATATTTTATGTTTTGGCGCGCATGTTATGTATAGGGTGTGCCCGAACCGGCTTCCGCGTTTTGTATGCTCCGCGAAGGCTGTTTTTCGGACACACCCTAATATGGGTGCACGGGCAGGGATGCATCCTGCATTTCGGATGTCCCTACTGTGCCTGTTTATTTTTGTTGTTGTCGGCAAGCGCCTCGAAGTCTTTTGTGACTTTACTGAAACTCTCAAGGATTTTCGGGGAGAATATACCGCATTCGCCGCCGATGATCATCCGTGCCGCCTCGTCCTTCGGGAACGCCTTTTTGTAACAGCGTTCGCTCACCAACGCATCATACACATCCGCGAGGGAGACGAGCTGGGCGGAGATCGGGATATCGTCGCCCTTTAAGCCGTCCGGATATCCCCTGCCGTCAAAGCGCTCATGGTGGTGCCGGCAGATATCGTATGCGTACTGGCGGTATTCGTCCTCCCAGATACCGTCAATATTGTTCAGTACATCACAGCCCTTGGTCGTATGCGATTTCATGCATTCAAATTCCTCGTTCGTAAGCCTGCCCGGCTTTAGGAGGATGTTGTCCGGGATCGCGATTTTCCCGACATCGTGCAGGGAACTGGAGGAGACGATCATCTCGATGGTATGGTCGTTCAATCCGTATTCCGGGAAATCGACCATGAATTGTTTTGCGAGGATTTCGGTGAATCCTTTTACGCGGTTGATATGTTCGCCGCTCTCAAGATTGCGGAACTCGACTACCATGCCGAGGATGTCGATGATCCGTATGTTGGTTTCCTTTAACCGTGCGGCCTGTTCCTCAAGAAGATTATACTGTTCCCGCAGGGTCTTGGTCTGTGTGGCCACTTTGTCCTCCAGGGATTTCTTGTAGGTGAAGAGGTCTACAATGTTCTTCACGCGCATGCGCACAAGCGATGGCTCAAATGGTTTGTGGATAAAGTCGGATACACCGAGTTTGAAGCATTCACTCTCCACCACGGTGGACTGTTCCCCCGTGATGATTAAAACAGGGATGCGCTCAAGCCATCCGTGTTCCCGCATGGCAGCAAGCACACCAAAGCCGTCGAGCTTTGGCATCTGCAGGTCAAGGAGTACGATGGAAATCCGGTCCTCAAGCGCGGCGAGCTTCTCAACAGCCTCCTGCCCGTGTTCTGCCGTGAGGATCTCGTAATCCTCCTGGAGAATGTCGGAGAGCAGCTCCCGGTTGATTTCTGAATCATCTACAACTAATATGTTATCGTTCATGATATCCTTTCTTTCCCGCGCAACACCTGCCGCTATGTGGCGTAGGCCTGCCTGCACAAGCGCTGCGTCTGATACTAAATATTCTGCTTTTTGGCGGCATCCGCCAGGACAGCCGCGGGCGGTTCCCGCGGCAGGAAGATCAGGGAATGCGGTGTTTACTCCTGGGAGTCCAGAAGTTCTTTGATCGTCTGTACCGTAAGTTCGTAAGCTTCCTTTGTTTTTCCGTAGAGACCGGTGATATCCGCGGATGGGTTTCCGCTGCGCAGGTCTTCTGTCAGCACATCCACCGCGCTGCACAGGGCGGCAAAAGCCATATTGTGGCTTACGCCTTTCAGGCTGTGGGCTCCCTTGAAAGCTTCGGCGTAATCGTTTTTTGCGAGGGCTTCCGTGATCTGCTCGAAACTCGTGTCACGCAGGAACATCCCTAAAAATTTAATCATGCGCTTGTCGTCCATCAGGCGCTGTTTTGCCTCATCATAGCTTCCGCCAATGCGGTCGTAACATTCTTTTACTGTCATAGTTTTTGCTTCCTTCCTTTAATAAATCTCATCCTGCGAAATCCTGCGGAACAAATGCGCCATGTGAATGGCATATTCCCCTGCATTTGTGTGCATGCTTCGCAGAGTGTTTCGCTTGTTGAGATTATATCGAATTTTAGGCACAATTTCAATAAGAAATGTCAAATTCCGAAAAGAAAAGTTTACGGCAATGAAAAAAGCGCAAAAAACTTTCCCGAAAAGGAAAAAATACCTTGACAAGGCATTGCTTCCCCGCTATAATCAAGGTTGCGCGCATAAGGGGCGTTTTTCTGTGACCATTTGGCACGCAGGCTGCGGGATCCGTGGTTATGTGGAAACATTGCATTTGGACGCAGAAGGGAGCAGGCATATGTCTGCAGGGGCAGCCACAAGAGCAGTTATTGGCAATTATCATCAGGAGGTGAAAGATTAATGCCTACATTTAACCAGTTAGTAAGAAAAGGAAGAAAGACAATCGAGAAGAAGGCTACGGCACCGGCATTATTAAAGGGTTTTAACTCCTTGAACAAGAGGGCGATCGAGACATCTTCCCCTCAGAAAAGAGGTGTTTGCACCGCTGTCAGGACAACAACACCGAAGAAGCCGAATTCCGCATTGAGAAAGATTGCCAGAGTACGTCTTTCCAACGGGATTGAGGTGACCAGCTACATTCCGGGTGAGGGCCACAACCTTCAGGAGCACAGCGTCGTATTGATCAGAGGCGGGCGTGTGAAGGACCTTCCGGGTACAAGATATCATATCGTTCGCGGTACTCTTGATACAGCAGGTGTCGCAAAGAGAAGGCAGGCCCGTTCCAAGTACGGGGCAAAGAGGCCGAAGGACGCAAAATAATTTATCAATAATCCATTACTTGATCTGCGGTTGGCGCATCGCTGCCCGCCGCATAAATGCCGGGTTGATTTTTCATTTCCGATACGATCGCGATCCCGTGTGGCTGCACTTGCGGTTTGAGATATAGAAGTGAAGGAAACTAAGCATGGACACAGTAATGTGAGTACCGTAGAATTAATGGTCCGTGACCGCGGACCGATATTAAGGAGGGAAGTAACGTGCCACGTAAAGGACATATTCAGAAAAGAGATGTATTGGCAGATCCGATTTACAACAGCAAGATTGTTACAAAACTTGTAAACAATATCATGCTGGACGGCAAGAAGGGTACTGCGCAGAAGATCGTGTACGGCGCATTTGCGCAGGTCGCAGAAAAGACCGGCAAGGATGCGATGGAGGTATTTGAGGAGGCACTCAACAACATCATGCCGGTGCTTGAGGTAAAGGCACGCCGTATCGGCGGTGCGACCTACCAGGTGCCGATTGAGGTAAGGCAGGACCGCAGGCTTGCGCTTGCGCTCCGCTGGATGACGATGTTCTCGCGCAAAAGGGGTGAGAAGACGATGGTCGACCGCCTTGCGGGAGAGATTATCGACGCTGCGGCAAACACCGGTAACGCGGTAAAGAGAAAAGAAGATATGCACAAGATGGCAGACGCAAACAAGGCATTCGCCCATTACCGTTGGTAATCATCCGACAGTGCGGAAAGAAATTCCTTCCCCGGCCATTGGTACCGGGAGGGCGAATGCGGAACTTTTAATAGGAGGAAAAATCCTTGGCTGAGAGAGAATATCCATTGGAGAGAACTAGAAATATCGGTATTATGGCTCATATTGATGCGGGTAAGACCACTCTGACAGAGCGTATCTTATATTATACCGGTGTTAACCACAAGATTGGTGATACTCACGAGGGTACTGCGACTATGGACTGGATGGCCCAGGAGCAGGAGAGAGGTATCACGATCACTTCAGCCGCTACGACATGTCATTGGACCCAGGAGTATATGCACAAGAAGAAGCCGGATGCCCTGGAGCACCGCATCAACATCATTGATACCCCTGGCCACGTAGATTTCACGGTTGAGGTTGAGCGTTCCCTGCGCGTGCTGGATGGTGCGGTCGGCGTATTCTGCGCAAAGGGCGGTGTTGAGCCGCAGTCCGAGACCGTATGGCGGCAGGCGGACAAGTACAATGTACCGAGAATGGCATTTGTAAATAAGATGGACATTTCCGGTGCGAATTTCTATAACGTAATCGATATGATCAGGACGCGTCTCGGGAAGAATCCGGTGGCGCTGCAGCTGCCGATCGGGAAAGAGGATACGTTCAAGGGTATCATCGACCTGTTCGAGATGCAGGCATATTTTTACCTTGACGATAAGGGTGACCAGATCGAGATCAAGGAGATCCCGGACGATATGAAGGACGATGCCGAGACCTACCGCGCAGAGCTGATCGAGAAGATCTGTGAGACCGACGATGACCTGCTTGAGGTTTATCTGGAGGGAGAGGTTCCGGAGGAGGCAAAATTAAAGAAAGCACTGCGCGCGGCGACGATCGCGGGTTCGATCATCCCGGTCTGCTGCGGTTCTGCTTACCGCAACAAGGGCGTGCAGAAGCTCCTTGACGCTGTCATCGAGTATATGCCGGCTCCGACCGACATCCCGGACATCGCGGGTGTGGATGAGGACGGCAATGAGGTGCACAGAAGGTCTGCGGACGATGAGCCGTTTGCGGCGCTGGCGTTCAAGATCGTGTCCGACCCGTTTGTCGGGAAACTCGCATATTTCCGCGTATATTCCGGTACGTTAAATTCCGGTTCCTACGTGCTGAATGCGACCAAAAATAAGAAGGAGCGCGTTGGCCGTATCCTTCAGATGCACGCGAACAAGAGAGAGGATCTTGATAAGGTTTATTCCGGCGATATCGCGGCGGCAGTCGGCTTTAAGCTGACGACCACCGGTGATACGATCTGTGACGAGAAGGCTCCGGTTGTGCTTGAGTCGATGGAGTTCCCGGAACCGGTTATCGACGTTGCGATCGAGCCGAAGACCAAGGCCGGACAGGACAAGATGGGCGAGGCGCTCGCAAAGCTGGCTGAGGAAGATCCGACGTTCCGCGTTTCCACGAACGAGGAGACCGGCCAGACCATCATTGCAGGTATGGGTGAGCTCCACCTTGAGATCATCGTTGACCGTCTGCTGCGTGAGTTCCACGTGGAGGCGAATGTCGGCGCTCCGCAGGTTGCTTACAAGGAAGGCATCACGAAGGAAGTCAACATTGATTCCAAGTACGCGAAGCAGTCCGGCGGCCGCGGTCAGTACGGTCATTGTAAAGTTATTTTCTCGCCGATGGATGTCAACGGCGAGAAGACCTTCGAGTTTGAGAGCACTGTTGTCGGCGGCTCGATCCCGAAGGAATATATCCCGGCTGTCCAGTCCGGTATCGAGGATGCCATGAAGTGCGGCGTGCTCGGCGGATTTCCGGTACTCGGTGTCCATGCAAACTGCTACGACGGTTCCTACCACGAAGTGGACTCGAACGAAATGGCGTTCAAGATCGCCGGCTCTATGGCACTTAAAGAGGCGATGCAGAAGGCTGCCCCGGTTCTTCTTGAGCCGATCATGAGAGTCGAGGTTACGGTTCCGGAGGATTATATGGGCGATGTCATCGGTGACATCAGCTCCCGCCGCGGACGTATCGAAGGCTCCGAGGATATCAACGGCTCCAAGCTGATCCGTGGTTTCGTGCCGCTTGCCGAGATGTTCGGCTACTCCACGACACTGCGCTCGAAGACGCAGGGCCGCGGCGCGTACTCCATGTTCTTCGCTTCCTATGAGCAGGTTCCGAAGAATGTGCAGGAAAAGGTATTGGCGAGCAAAGGTAAATAGTTAAATTTTATAAGATTTTGCTTGAAAATATTTCTATTATGAAATATAATGATAGCATGACTGGTGTCCGTGCCCGGAAGAGCTTTCCGGCGCGGGCTGCCGTATCTCCCAATTGTGGGAACAAAAATAAGAATGCCGCGCAGAAAGGCGCAAATTAAAGGAGGACATTAAAATGGCTAAAGCTAAATTTGAGAGATCGAAGCCGCATTGCAACATCGGTACGATCGGACACGTTGACCACGGTAAGACGACCCTGACCGCAGCGATCACAAAGACTTTGAACGCAAGACTTGGTACCGGCCAGGCCGTAGCATTCGACCAGATCGACAAGGCTCCGGAAGAGAGGGAGAGAGGTATCACGATCTCTACCGCACACGTTGAGTATGAGACTGATAAGAGACACTACGCACACGTTGACTGCCCAGGTCACGCGGACTATGTAAAGAACATGATCACCGGTGCTGCGCAGATGGACGGCGCTATCCTTGTTGTAGCTGCGACCGACGGTGTTATGGCTCAGACGAAGGAGCACATCCTTCTTTCCCGCCAGGTAGGTGTACCGTATATCGTTGTATTCATGAACAAGTGCGACATGGTTGACGATCCGGAGCTCCTTGAGCTCGTTGAGATGGAGATCACCGAGCACCTTGAGGAGTATGGCTTCACAGATTGCCCGATCGTTAAGGGCTCCGCACTCAAGGCTCTTGAGGATCCGAGCAGCGAGTGGGGCGACAAGATCCTTGAGCTTATGAGCACGGTTGACGAGTATATCCCGGATCCGGTCCGCGATACCGACAAGCCGTTCCTTATGCCGGTCGAGGACGTATTCACCATCACCGGACGTGGTACGGTTGCTACCGGCCGTGTTGAGCGTGGTGCGCTTCACCTCAATGACGAAGTTGAGATCGTCGGCGTAAAGGAAGATACCCGCAAGACCGTAGTTACCGGTATCGAGATGTTCCGCAAGCTCCTTGATGAGGCTCAGGCCGGTGATAACATCGGTGCGCTTCTCCGCGGTGTTCAGAGAACCGATATCGAGCGCGGACAGGTTGTCTGCAAGCCGGGTTCCATCACCTGCCACAAGAAGTTTACCGCTCAGGTTTACGTCCTGACGAAGGATGAGGGCGGCCGTCATACACCGTTCTTCAACAACTACAGACCGCAGTTCTACTTCCGTACAACGGACGTTACCGGTGTCTGCAATCTCCCGGATGGTACTGAGATGTGCATGCCTGGCGATAACATCGAGATGACGATTGAGCTCATCCACCCGATCGCTATGGAGCAGGGTCTTGGTTTCGCGATCCGTGAGGGCGGCAGAACGGTTGGTTCCGGTAAAGTTGCTAAGATCATTGAGTAATGGAGGAAAATCCGCGAAGAGGGCAGGCTGGTTCTGTCCGCATAGCAGTGGTTTGAATATTACTTGAATGGAAGGGGGAAGCTTTCCTGTAAGGGAAAGTTTTCCCCTTGTTTTTATGTGCCGACCCGTGCAGAGGAAATGAGCCGCTAAGGCGGCGTACAGGTCGCGCGGAGAGCAGGGAAAATCTTCCCTGTTCGATTTCAGTGGGCATCCGGGGAGCATGCTGTGAAAATAGTGTGTGGTAATCACGCAAGAAAAGCATGTTTGAAAGGCAGGGGGAAAATACGGTATGCTGTTGGAAATATTCACAAAGCATTGACGATTTCCATAGTTTTCTTCCAAAAAAATATCTTATATGGAGGTACTTAAAATGTTATTCATCCACTATCCAAAATGCACCACCTGCAAAAAAGCAAGCGCGTGGCTTGCCGAAAAGGGAATTTCCGTCAGGGAGCGCAACATAAAAGAACAAAACCCGACAGCGGACGAGCTGAAAACGTGGGTTGCAAAAAGTGGGCTTCCGGTTCGGAAATTTTTCAACACGAGCGGGCAGCTTTACCGGGAGATGGGGTTAAAGGACAAGCTCGCTTCCATGACGGATGCGGAAATGATAAACCTGCTGGCCTCGGACGGCATGCTTGTCAAACGTCCGCTTTTCATCGGGGAAAATGGCGTATGTGTCGGATTTAAGGAGGGGGATTGGGAGAAAGCAGTGAATGGGGAAAAGTGAGCGGATGGAATCAGGGGCGGCCTGCCCCTTTTTCTTTTATAAAAAAATCGAAAACAATCATAAATCATAAAATTCGACTTGTAATATCATAGGCATACCGTTATAATGGTATCGGGTATGCGGGATGACCAGCAGCGTGGCTTTCTGCGGAAATGGGCAGGAGGACATGTGTCCGCCTGTTTGTATGAGGTTAAGAGGCGAGGGGCGACATGAAAGAAAAACAAATTACAACTAATACGGACGCAAGAAAAAAGCAATTCAAACATTGGGAGTTCGTGGCAGTCTATTTATTGCTCTATGATATCTTTGCAGTGAATTTTGCCTATTTTATGGCACTTTGGTTGCGGTTTGACCTGAGATATTCCCGTATTCCGAAGGATTATCTGGGGGCATTTATAAAATTTGCCCCGCTCTACACGGCTTTTTCCGTGGCAGTCTTTTTTGTATTCCGTCTATATAAAAGCCTTTGGAGGTTCGCGGGTTTCAGCGAGTTTAACCGGATTTTTGTGGCATGGGTCATTACCACGGTTTTCCATTGCACGGGGATCACGGTCTTTCTGCGGCGCATGCCGATTTCGTATTACATGATGGGCGCTGTCATACAATTCGGCATGATTACTGTGGTGCGCTTTTCTTACCGCTATATAACGATGCAGAAAGCAAGACGTGCAAAGGAGCAGTTAGCGCTCCACAACGCGATGATCATCGGTGCGGGGGCAGCCGGACAGGTGATCATCCGGGAATTAAAGACCTCCACCGAATCCACGGCGAGGCCTGTCTGCGTGATTGATGACAATGCGAACAAATGGGGACGGCTGATGGAGGGTGTGCCGGTCGCGGGTGGACGGGACAGCATCATGGAGGCCGTAAAAAAATATCATGTGGATCAGATTCTCTTTGCTATCCCGACCGCATCGGCGGAAGACCGGCGCGATATTTTAAACATCTGTCAAGAAACGGGCTGTGAGCTTCGTACCCTGCCGGGCATGTTCCAGCTGACGAACGGGGAAGTGCTGCTTTCGAGGATGAAGCCGGTGGCGGTGGAAGACCTGCTCGGCAGGGATTCGATCAAAGTCAACATGGACGAGATTTTCCGGTATATCAAGGGAAAGACCATCTTGGTCACGGGAGGGGGCGGTTCCATCGGCAGCGAGCTGTGCAGGCAGATTGCGGGACACGGACCAAAGCAGCTGGTCATCTTTGATATTTATGAGAACAATGCATACGATATTGAGCAGGAGTTAAAACGCAAATATGGAAGCCGCCTGAATCTGGTCGTGCTGATCGGTTCCGTGCGTGACAGCCGCAGGATCAATATGGTATTTGAAAAATACCATCCGGACATCGTCTACCACGCGGCTGCCCACAAGCATGTGCCTCTGATGGAGACGAGCCCGAATGAGGCGGTCAAGAACAATGTGGTCGGAACTTACAAGACGGCGTATGCCGCCTTAAAGCATGGCGCGCAGCGCTTTGTCCTTATCAGCACCGACAAGGCGGTGAATCCGACCAATATCATGGGTGCGAGCAAGCGCCTGTGCGAGATGGTGATCCAGAGCATGGATGCAGTCAGCAAAGAGAACCGCATGGATCTGCTCCCGTTTTTGCACGCGCATATGGAGAAGATGGTGGATGGCCAGCTCATTCCCGACCCGATCGACCACATGGCAGTGGAGGGGGGGGAGAAAGCGGGGATCGGGTCTGCCGCAAAGAAGCGCAGGGAGGATTCCCGTACTGCGGGAGGGGACAGCCCTAAAATTGAAAGTGTCAAAAACAAAGACCGGAAGGGCACGCAGTTCGTGGCGGTTCGGTTCGGCAATGTGCTCGGAAGCAATGGTTCGGTGATCCCGCTGTTTAAAAAACAGATTGAGGCAGGCGGGCCTGTCACGGTAACACACCCGGATATTATCCGCTATTTTATGACGATCCCGGAGGCAGTGAGCCTTGTGCTGCAGGCAGGTACGTATGCCTGGGGCGGCGAGATTTTCGTGCTTGACATGGGGGCTCCGGTGAAGATTGATACATTGGCGCGCAACCTTATCAAACTGTCCGGCTACAAGCCGGATGTGGATATGAAGATTGTATACAGCGGCCTGCGGCCGGGCGAGAAGCTCTATGAGGAAAAACTGATGGCAGAAGAGGGTATGAAGAAGACCGACAATGAGCTGATCCACATCGGCAAGCCGATCCCATTCGATACCGCGAAATTCTTAGGGCAGTTAGAAGAGCTGGCAATGGCAAGTTACGAGAACAGTGAGAATATCGTTTCGATGGTGGAGGAGATTGTCACGACCTTCCATCCGGTGGGAGAGGAGCCGACGGGGAAAGAAGCGGGAGCGGAAGCAGTGCTTGCGGCACAAAAGCTTGCGGCTGCGGAAGCGGCGGCAAGTGCAGAGGGAATCTGAGGACGCAAGGGGGGATTCTTATGTATGCGTTCAGGAATCGGCAGAGGGCGAAAAAAACGGCTAACACTACCGGGATACCGGACCGGATGAGACAGCGGTTTGAGGATATGTCGGGGCTCTCTTTTGGGGATGTACACATCCATTATCATTCCGGGAAGCCTGCGCAGAGGATGGCATACGCATATACGCAGGGAAATCAGGTTTATATCGCGCCCGGAAAGGAACAATATCTGGCACATGAATTGGGGCATGTGATACAGCAGAAACGGGGAAGGGTAAAACCGGATTTCTATTTGAACGGGGAAGCGATAAACGAAAGTGCCCTGTTGGAGCGTGAGGCCGACTCCTTGGCTGCCGCAGCAGAAAGGATTTCCGGCAGCTTTGCCCCGGCGGAAACGGGCTATGACACGGGGATTCCCGCAAGGCAGGATGCGCCGGTCCAGCGGACAAAGTGGAGATACCGGCAGGAAACAGGGGAGTGGGACGAGGAGGAGGAAGGGGAGGCTCCTTCGCCGGCTCCGACGCAGGAGGAGGGCAATTTACTCTTAAGCGATGCCGCAGGCGGGCGGGGACCGCTGCGGGGGGATTGTGTTGACACCGCATCATACGAGTATCTGTGCTGGCTGGCAAATAGAATGTGGCATTCGTATGGAGGGTACATCAACCATACACTCCATTCTCCGGGCACAACAAGCCAACCCGGGAACCGGCTCGTAAGGAACCGGCTGCGTGAGATGTATGGGGATGGTGCCGGTGCGAGAAATCCAAGGGAGTATGGGCAGGGGGAGGACATCCATCGCTTTTTGCGCTGGCTTTCAACTTTTTTTTCCGTGAAATATCAGATCACAGGTGAAATACAGTGTTATTACGACGAGAGCGGCAACCGCATCCTTGTTTCCACGAATCTGAGCAGGGAGATTTTGAAGCTGGAAAATATGCGTGGAAAGGTTGCAACAGATTATACGGCAGGTATGACGCACAGACAGAGAAGGCACATGCGTCATATGTATCGGATTTATAGAATACTCGGACAATCGGATCATGCCTTTGGCGGGATCAGGATTCGGATTGTCGGGGATGTCACTGTCCAAAATGCCCATGCAGAGCAAAGGATCCTGGATAATATGAGACATGAACCTGAGGAGCGTCTGGGGGAAATGTGCAGGGCGGGTACATTGGTCGAAGAAGGTGGAAAATTATGGCTCAACCCGCAATATCTTGGGGGCATTCGGCGGTGCTGTTTCGCCTGCGCATATGCCTGCATCGCGCCAGGATACCTGGATGGCGTACATCCGGGAGCCTTTTGGGATTCGAGGGCTTCCGGGGTATATATGGACGGGGAAAGTACCGTTAGGGCGGTGGAAGGGATCCGCACCATGATCGGCACGCATATGACGGTACAGGGCAGCAGGGCGACCACGGAGCATGACACGGATTCGGATTCGGAGACCGAACCGGAATCAGCGGGAGAAGATGAAGAGGAAGCTGCGCAGGAGGAAGCGGATGAGGAGTTGGCAGAGGACATGGGAAATGATCTGTATCTGAGAATAATGGATGCTTTTTTCCGGCAGTAAATTTGAGGGACATAAAAAGTAGGGCTGTAGCATTTTTGCAAAGCCCTACTTTTTTTCTACACTTTGATGGTAAAAATGAAAAAATATAAATTTTTATAGTACAATATTCAAAAGAACAGATTTCGACACCGCCTTCACAGTTCTGTCCTACAGTCATTCGCAAATGCAGGGCTTTGGCGCATCGTCCGGTCGGGAAGGAGCATATGGAAACGAGCATGAAAAAGACAAAGGAAGCACCTTTTATTAAAAATCACTATTATCCCGGAAAACTCCTTCACGCAAGTGATTTCGTGAGGGAGCAGGAATACGGGAACGGAAAGCTTGCGTTTGCCAACCGGAAATTCCACGGCAGCGGCATTGTAGACGGGCTTGACGTACGTACGGATGCATCGGGGGACTGGTATGTTGCGGCGGGAAGCGCCGTGGATGCGGATGGCAGGTTTTTAGTGCTGCCGCAGGATACAAAAATAGATATTGAGGGGCTTGACGGCCTGCAGGTGGAAGACGGCGGCATTTTTGTGCTGGGGCTGCGCTATGCGGAGCAGGTGCTGGAAAAGGAGCGCAGTATTTTTGAGGGGGAGGAGACGTATCAGGCGGTCAGGGTCGCGGAGAGCGTTTCGTTCGGGGCATATCCGCTGCGCGCGTGGCAGGAACAGAAAATGCAGGCGGGAAGCCGTGGGGATAATCTGACGGCGGAGCGCGTGCTGTACGAGGATGGGGAGATTCGGCTTTTGCTGCGGATGCCTAGGCTGGTTCCGGCGGACAGTATGTTCCGCATCCGCCTGCGGGCGGTGGCGCTGTGTGGCAAGGTGGTAAGCGTTGGCTGGAGCGGCGTGGCAAAACTTACAGGGGCATTTTTTGCCGGGACGGGCGCAGATTGTCTGGTTCTGGAGAAAAACCGGACGGCTTTTTCCGGGATGATCGAGCAGGAATGGGATATCTGCACCGAGGAGGGAAGGAATTTTCCGGTTCTTTTTGAGCTTGGCCAGCTCGAACTTCTGCGGGAGGGAGGTATGTTTGCGAGAGTGGAAACCGTTCAGGTTCCGGTCGAGACGGCAGCATCCTACCGCCCCGCGGCAGTAAAGTATCTGCGGGAGGGGGATGGCTGTCCTGAAACACTGCCGAAGGAGAACACATGGCTGCCGCTCGCGTGCTTTCGTATGGAAGCTGCACCGGGAGAAAGATTACATATCACCCCAATGCGGGACGATACGGTGCGGTTCTACACGCACCGCCCGCAGGAGGAGGAAATATTGCGGCGGGCAGTGGAGGAAAACGGAATTGTAGAACTCCGATGGAGAAGCCTTTTAAAGAATCCCGTGCCGGTTCTGCCGCTCCCGCCACAGCCGGAACCGCAGCCTGCACCGTCCCCATGCCCGCCGGAAACATTTACCCCGCTTTTTCAGGAAGAATGGAAACAACATATCCACCGGGGTATCACCGTCATCCCGGTTCCGAAGCGTTACCGCCGGGGGCAGGTTCTGCTCTCGGAAGAGATTTCCCACGGCTTTGCCGGGGAGGAGGTAATGATATCATGCGGCAGGCTGCGCGAGGCAGAAGGCCGCATCCACTGGGAGCGCGATAAACAACCCTTTTTTGTGGTTCAAGGGGATGGGCGGCTTTTCCCGGGAGAAAAAGGCGGCTGGGAAATTGAACGGCAGGCATTGCGCCAGGATGTAGTACAAGGGAGCTTCCAAATCGCCCTGACCCTCGGGAAAGGGAAAAGAAGAAACCGGCCGGGGGAGGTTGCCATATCATGGACCGCGGTCAGGAACATTTAGACAGTGAGATCGCACAGGTTGGGAAAGGGCTGTTATCCCTTTTACAGGGAAGCCTCTGCCCGGATTTTGTGCGGGATAAAGAAAGCATCACATTGGCAGCGCCGTGGGATGAGGAAGATTACCGGGTCGGGATTTATCTGTATGACATACAGGATTTTTCCGTATGCAGACCGGCGGGTAAGATCATAAATGAAGAGGAGCAACGCTTCCCGCCGAAGGCGGTGGAGCTTTCTTATATGGTCTTCTGCAATGAAAAACACCGTTTCGGGGGATCGCGGCGGGAGCAGTTACACGCCACGCTGAATGAGATTGTCCGGACAGTGTATGACAACGCGGTACTTTTACAGGAGGGCGGGGAGGAAGTGGAACTTTCTTTTTTGAGGGAAAGCGCGGATTTTAAGATCCGGCTCTGGGGGAGCTTCCATCAGGCACTCCAGCCTGCCGTGTACGTGCGGGCAGTTCCGGTGCTGCTATCCTCCCGCAGGCGCAGGACGGTACACGCGGTACGAAAGAGGGACTACCGCACGGAAAGGAAGCCGTAAGGAGATCGAGGGGAGTGGTATTATATAAAGCCAGTCATAATCCAGGGAACATTACTAAAATGCAGCTTTGGCAGCCTGCCCGCGCCCATTATGGTGAAGCCGGACAAGAAAGTGAATGCCACCCTCCCGGTGGCGGTGAAATCGGACCATATCCCGTTATTAAATATTCTTCCGTTTGGGATGTGCTCCAATCCGGCAAATCCTATGGTGGCTGCGGCGACTGCCGCGGCGCTCGGCGTGCTCACCCCGGTGCCGTGCGTCCCCTGTACGGCGGAGGACTGGGGCGGGGGAAGCCGAAAGGTCAAAATCGGGGGAAAAGAAGCAATTCATGCGGGATCCTGCCTGAAATGCCTTTACGGGGGAAATATCCAGGTCGTGGCACCGCTCAAACCGAATATCTACATGTTATAGCCGCTCAGGTCGGCGGAAAGGAGCAATAGCAGTATGGCGGAATATTTATCACCCGGCGTTTATGTGGAAGAGTTTGATGCCGGGATCAAGGCGATGGAAGGCGTGGGTACGAGCACGGCAGGTTTTATCGGGATGGCGCAGAAGGGGCCTGTTTCCGGGATGCCCGTGCTGGTCACGAGCATGGCGGATTATACGCGTCGCTTCGGCGGATATCTCTCGGAGCGCGCTTACGGGCAAATGCGTTTCCTTCCGAACGCGGTGGAACAATATTTTAACAATGGGGGTTCTGCCTGCTATGTCATGCGCGTATGCAAGCAGGTTAAAACCGCGGTGGACGACGGGGACGGGGGGCAGGAGGATGGCGCAGCCGTGGCGGTGGGAAGCCTTGCGGCAGCGCAGGCGGACGCGAAGCCTTTCCTGACTTTGACGGCGGCCGATCCCGGGGCGTGGGGGAACGATATCCACGCGGTATTGACACCGCTGATGAAATGCCGGACGGCGATTACAAAAGCGGAGAAGACGGATGCGGGGCTTACCTTGGCGCTGCAGGATGCTTCCGGTTTTATGGAGGGCGACTTAGTCTGCATCCAGAGCGGGCAAAAGGACCAGCCTGCCGTCTATAACCGTATTGCAGAGGCAGAGGGGAACCGGCTGGTTTTGATGTGGGAGACGGCGGACATTGCGGACGATGCCAAAGCGTTTTTATATCTCGTGGAGTGGAACCTTGCCGTCCGGGACGAGACCGCGTCGGAGCAGTATGAGGGCGTTTCCCTCCATCCGGACCGCGACAATTTTTTGGAACATGCCGTGCAGAAATCATGGCTCGTCACAGCTGCCGCGGATTTGGCACAGCTTGCGGCAGGAACACTTGAGGCGCTTTTTGACGGGGCGCAGGAGCCTTCAATTACCTTGGAGTTTACCGGAGGAAGCGACGGGAAGATTGAATTTTCGGCATCGCTTTACATCGGGCAGGACGGCGCGCCGGATGCAAGAACCGGACTGATGGCGTTTAAGACCGTTTCGGATGTAAGCATAATGGCAGTTCCGGGTGTTTCGGACGTGACGGTGCTCAGTGCCTTGGTTGCGCACTGCGAGGAACTTGGAAACCGTTTTGCAGTCCTTGACATGCCGCTTTTTCACAGGGACGTGACGGAATTGCAGGATTTCAGGGAAAACTTTGACTCAAGCTACGCGGCGGTGTACCATCCGTGGCTGCAATGTTATGACCCGCTTTTAAAACGCAACGCGTTTTTGCCGCCGTCCGGTTCCGTTGCCGGGATTTATGCGCGCACGGATATTACGCGCGGTGTGCACAAAGCCCCGGCCAATGAGGTTGTGAAGAGCTGTACGGGTCTTTCCCTGAATTATAATGAAGCGGAACAGGCAAAACTGAACCCGAAGGGGGTCAATCTGATCCGCAAGATCGGGGGGCAGGGAATCCGGATATGGGGAGCCAGGACCTGCTCCAATGACGGGAACTGGAAATATATCAATGTGAGGAGGCTCTTTATTTTTATCGAGGAATCCATCCGCGCAAATACAAATTGGGCAGTGTTCGAACCGAACGACGAGATGCTGTGGTCGAGGGTGGAGGGCACCATCCGCGTTTTCCTGACAGCCCAGTGGAGGAACGGGGCGCTGGCGGGGGGGACGGCGGAAGAGGCGTTCTTTATCAACATCGGTAAGAGTACGATGACGGAGGACGATATTCTGAACGGCAGGCTGATCTGCGTCATCGGGGTAGCCCCGGTAAGACCTGCGGAATTCGTGGTCTTCCGCATCACACAGAAAATGGAAGGTGCACAGTAACAGCATTGCGGAAAGGGGCGGCAGGCGATGGCAATGGTATATCCTTATAAGAAATATAATTACGATGTTACGATCGACGGTAAGGCGGTGGGAGGATTTTCCGAGGTCAGCGCGCCGGACGTATCTTCGGACCCGATTGAGTACCGGGAGGGGAATTTTGCGGTGAATACGGTCGGGAAGCAGCCAGGACTTGTAAAATACGGGAATATCACGCTGAAGTGGGGCATGACGAGTTCTATGGAATTATATAACTGGATGAAGGAAGTGGAACAGGGTACGATCAACCGCAAGACCGTGGTGATCAGCCTTCATGACGACAAACAGGCGGAAATCGCGAAGTGGACGGTAATCTCGGTCTGGCCGACCAAATATACGGCACCGGATTTTAACGCGACGAGCAATGAGGTTGCAGTGGAAACGCTGGAACTTGCCCATGAGGGTGTGACGCGCGACAAGTAAGCGCGTCCCGCGAAAGAGAGGTAGCAATGTTATTCCAGACAGAATATGAATTTACGCTCCCGAAAGGCTATGTGGACGGGGAGAACAACTTACACCGCTGCGGGCGCATGCGTCTGGCGACTGCGCTGGATGAGCTTGAGGCAATGAGGGATGTGCGGGTGAAAGCCAACCCGGACTATCTTTCGGTGCTTCTGCTTTCCCGTGTGGTTGTGTATTTGGAAGGGATGGATGCCGTGACCACAGGGGTGGTCGAGGGGATGTTTACGGCGGATTTTAGGTTTCTGCAAAATATGTATGAGACGGTCAACCACGCCGAGGATCCTGTGATACAGGTGCAGTGCCCGCACTGCGGGAAGAACTTTACGGATACCCTAAATTTTGCCTGGGGGGAATGACGGTGGACAGCCGGGAAGAACTGTTGCAGGAAATCTCTTTTATCGGATACTATTTCCACTGGTCTCAGGAAGAAATCCTGCGCCTGCCGCATCTGGACAGGCGCAGGTACTGCGAGGAGATCAACCGGATCAACCGGAAGGTGAACGGGGAAAATAATCTTTTCCGGGTTTAGCGAAAGGAGAATGCCATGGGACAGTTGTCATTGCCCTTTACAGAAATTATTCCCGGCTACCGCTTTGTTGTCACGGTGGGAGGGCTGCTTCTGGGGTTCCGCAAAATCACGGGAGTCAGCTGTGAGATTGAGACCGAGACTTACCATGAGGGCGGGTTGAACACGGCGGTACATGTTTTTCCGAAATACTGCCGCGGCGAGAGGATCCTTACGATGGAAAAAGGAGTATGCGGGGGAGCGGAACACCCGTTCTGCACGGTTGGCCAAAGGATTGGCGGCACTCTGGACCTGATCGTGCTGGATGGACGCGGGCTTCCGCTGAAAAATTATCTCTTCACGGGGCTGCTGATAAAAAAATGGGAAGTCGGGGAACTTAGCGCGGAGCACAATGGTCTGTTGATCAACCGGTTTGAAGTGAGCTATGAAGATTTTCAGGTGATTGCATGAACGTGCTTTTGGGAGATGCCGGCTGTGTGGGAAAGCAGGCGAAAAACCCCGGGAAGCACGTTTTGGTTTTTTCGATGGAGCGATGCCGCGGACGGGTTCACGGTACGCACGGAGTTGATATGAGGGTAAGTGGCAGGATCAAAACGCAGGTACAGGGGGTATTCGTTACCGCAGACGGAATTTGCAGGGAGTACGCGGCGGCGGGAAGCCGGCGGGAGATGGGTCTTGAAGGAACCGATTGGAGCAGGGAGCGGGAGAAACTGAAGGAAATGCTGCTCCCTTTTGTGAAGGAAGCAGTCAAAAAACAACTGAGGGAGGAGCGGGAATATTACAGATCCCGTCCCTCTCTTGCCATAAAGCAGGCAGAGAATATGTTTGGGCTGAGGGACTTTGAAGATACCCTGGCACGCGGGGTAACGGGCAGGGTATACGGTCAGATCGAGGAGCGCGTCCGGCGCGAATGGGTGCGCAAAGGGGAGGGATAGGTTTGGCGCAATATCAGAAGGCATATATTTGCTCGTATGAGGATGAGCGGCCGAATCTGGGAACCCGTTTTTATGTGCAGTTTAACCCGGCGGAGCTTTCTGTTGACGAGGCGGTTGGCGTGGCGGACGGGGAGGATGGACAGGAGCGCTTTGGAAAGCTGTTTTCCGTGGGGACAGTCGGGTGGCAGTATCCCGCCGCGCAGACATTGCCGCGCAGGCAGAAGGATCGGCTGACCCTTTCCGCCACGCTCTTTTTTAATACCCTGAACGATCTATATCAGGATACTTACGAGGATGTGCGGGATTACATCCGCAAACTATATCCCTACACCAACAAAACAGCAGGAAGCCAGAGGGAAGTGAAGCAGATTTATTTTTTCTGGGGTTCTATCGCGGTGGCGGGAGTGCTGACAAGGCTGAATGTCCGGTATACGATGTTTGCCCCGGATGGCAGGCCGGTCAGGGCGCAGGCGGAGATCACCATTACCGGGGACTATGTCGGGGAAGCATGCGGCACGGCATCCGCGCCCGGCGCTGCGGGCGAAGTCACGGAGCTTGCAAAGGGCGGCATGGCATTGCCCGCAGATCCGTCGCTGTGGAGGACGGTATGGGGGAAAGGGAATCCAAGGCTTTAGAGCGGGCACAAAAGTCCGGGAATAAGGCAGAAGGGGTGAGATTTCCGGGTTCGGTGGAGGAAAGGGGCGGACGTTGCACACAACAGGCGGAAGAACATTTGCGGATAAATACAAAAATTTACAGGATCCTGTCCTGAAAGTATTTATCGGGGGCAGGGAACTGTTACTTTGCGATGAAGCATACCTTGGCAGTGCATGGGTAGTCTCCTCCTCGAAAAAAGAGCCGGATATGGCAGTGGTGACATACCTTGTGAACCGGGCATTCCCGGAAAGTATAAGGAATTTTGAGGGATTTCTTGCACTGGGGCAGAAAACTGAGGTACAGGCGGGGTACGGCAGCCAAGTCAGCCGGATTTTCCTCGGATACCTGCATGAAATCAGCGTATCGGACAAAGGGGAGGGCTATCTGGAATATACCCTCCTCTGCCTTGATGTCAAGGGGCTGATGAAAAAGAACAACGGCTTTGCTGTTTCCGGGGTGAAAACGGCACAGCAGGTGATGGATGAAATTTTGGGGGCGGAGATTTATGCCCCGCTGATAGAAAAAAAGACCGTTACCCCCATTCCGGCAAGTCTGAATACGGACTGTGTGATTGGCGGGGAGACCGACTATGATTGGCTCTGCGGACTGGCAGAACGTCTGGATTATGAATTTTTCTGCGGAAGGGGCGAACTCGTGTTTTGCAGGGCAGGGGAAGCGTATGGCGAAACGGTGGAGCTTTCCGCGGAATGCGGGCTGAGGGAAGTAAAGCTTATCGTTTCCATGGGAGGGCAGACCGGCAGCATAAGGGTCGGCGCATATAACCAAGCGGATGAAAAACTGAGTGTAAACGAGCCTTGGCATGGGGTTTCCGGTCCCTTTGTCCAGAATCTCAAACAGCGGTTAAAGGGGTTTTCACTTTCTTTCTGGGAAATGGGGATCGAGACAGGGGAGCAGGCAGGGCAGGCAGCGAAAAAGAGGATGGCGCGCACCGCGCGGCAATGCCTGCGCATGGAGGTGCGCAGTCTGGGGATGCCAAAGCTTATGCCCGGCATTTGTGTAAAGATTGCAGATGACGCGTCGGTAAGCCTCTGCGGCAGCATTTGTGCGGAGGAAGTGGAACACAGGATATCCGGGAAAGGTTATGAAACGGTGGTTCGCGGAACCCGTTGCTGACACGCGGAAAAACGGCAGGGCGCATGGACGCATTTTACAGCACGTGGTAAAAACAGGATGCCCTGGGTGGAGCCGGGGAGCGCGGTCTGTGCGGCGGCAAAGAGGTGGATATGGTTTCGGATTATATGGGACATCATGAAGAACGGAAAAACTATGGCGCGGACGGGTTCCGTCCCACCTACGACCTTTGGGGAACGGTTTTAGCACCGTCGGAGGGCACGAAAAAAGGCAGTGTCCGCGTGAAAATAAAGACAATGAAGGACGGGATGGATACATTTGAAAATGTCCCGGTTTTGACGGGTTACGGCGGAGGGGATCACGGTGTGTATTGTTTGCCGGAGGAGGGCGATACTGTGCGCCTGACATTTTTCGGCGGGGATTTCCGGCATCCGCTCGTTACCGGCTGCCGTTTCCCGGAGGACGGGGCGTTTTCCGGGGAACTTTCGGAAAAGGGCAGCCTCACAAAGGCGTGGAAAATGAAAAACGGAAGCGGTATTACGTTTACGGGCGGGAAGGGCAAAGATAAGGTTGAGATTTCCGGATCGGAAAAGATGGCGTGGACGCTGGATGAGGAAGCGGGGCAGATCGCGTTTGGCGGCAGGGAACACAAAAATCAGGTGTCCGTCGGGGAAAAAGACGGGAAGATACAGATCAGTGCACAGAGTTCCATTTGTCTGACCTGCGGGGGCAGCAGCCTTGAACTGAAAAAAGACGGCAGCATTATGTTAATCTGCGATCGGGTCACGGTCAAAGCGAAAGATATCAAGATTGCGGGCAGTGCCGGAGTGCAGATGGAGGGGCAGGAGCTTTCGTTAAGCGGGACTACCGGGCTGACCGTCTCCGGGAAAGGACAAGTCAAAGTTGTGAGCAAAGGACAGATAAAACTTTCCGGGGCGATGATACAGCTCAACTGAGTGGAAGGTTTTAAAACGGGGAATGAAACATTTTCGGTTCTGCAAAGTGTCAGGTCATTTTTTTATATGGTAAAGGAGAGGCAATGGAGAAGGGACTGAAATTCCCATTTGAAATATCAAATCAGCATGGTCAGGTGGAGGTCAGCGGGGCGCGGGAAAATATCCGGCAGTCCGTGGAAATCATTTTGCGGACCGAACCGGGTGAGAGGATCCTGCATCCGAAGTTTGGCACAAAGCTCTATCCTTTCCTGTTTGAAAATATGGACGGCCAGACGGAGGAGATGATCCGGCGGGAGGTGCGGCATTCCCTGTCTATGTGGGAAAAGCGCATATGGGATATCGGGGTCGAGGTTGATACAAAAAGAGGAAAGCAGGGCGAGCTCCGCATTGCCGTTACCTACCGCATTGCGGGGCTGGAGGAGCAAGAGCGCGTGGAGATCACACGGTAATCTTTTTTGGGAAATGAAATTGACGTGGGCAAATGTCGCGGGTGGCAGGAAGTAGGACACGGGTATCTGCGCCGGAATAGGATGCCGTGCGGCGGTTCCCAAAAAGGTTTGTTGGCGGGGAAAGCTCTATGGACGAGAAATGGGAAATAAAAATAAAGAAGCTGGCGCTCGCTTACCATACCGGCTGGCAGTACCATCTGGGCGGTGCGGAAGCGGGGAGTGTGCTGACCGACATTTTCCTGGATATGGAGCGGGAGAACCGCAAACGCTTCGGGAAAATATGGAAGAAGCATAAACAGATGTTTTTGGGTGCCGTGCCGCAGGCCTGCGAGGAGGAAAAAAGCCTGAAGACGGCGCTGGCCGTGAGGGCATCCGGGAAAAGCAACGGCGTGTGGCTTGCGGCAGACACCGGGTTTTATACCGTGCCGGGGGAAGGGAGCCTGCTGCGCTTCCGGACAATTTCCCCCATCCGCCTTACGTCCGCAAAGCTGTGCCATGCGGTCTACCGGGACGGTTTTTGTGCGTGGGACAGCTTTGCGGGGGAAGAAGGGAAAGCGCTTGGTTTTTTTGTGCCGGGGGGAGAGGAGCTTGCCCGCCCGGAATTTCGATGGAGTTTTCCGGGGCTGTGTGACGGACGGGAGCAGTTTTCTTTTTCCGTAAAGTTCACGAAAACGACTGGGAATTTGCCGGAACTTAAGGGGCAGTGGAATATTTGCTGCGGTGAGACTGTTATCCCGGCAAAATGGCAGCAGGAGGAAGCAGGCATATTCCTGCGCGGGGAATGTGCGGAGTTTGGGGGGCGGCTGGACTCCCCGCTCTACGAACTTTGTTTTATGGCGGACGGGGAACCGGCAAAGGAATGGCTTGCGGTGTTGTATGGCGGGTTTGTCCTGGAAGAAGGCGCGGAAAACTTTGCACCGGAGTTTTGCCTGACGGAGGAAGGGGGCTGCGGCACAAAGCAGGTACTGCCCTTTGGGCATATGCTCCCGGAAGCCGCCTGCTGCTATTTCGTGTGTGACCGGCTGGCGGGCAGGAGCGGACAGGTTATCGTGTGTTTTGCGGAGCATTACGAAAAGGAGGAGACGCTTCCGCCCCCGGTATCCGGGGAGTATAAAAAAATGTATAAGAAGTACCCCTGGATGCAGCGGACGGAGCAAGTCCTGGATTGGCAGGCGGAAGAATGCGTGTGGGAATATTTTAACGGGAAATTCTGGTGTATCCTGCCGGGCAGCGAGACGTGGCAGACAGGCTGCCGTCCGGGGCAGGAAGGGCAGCGCAAATATGGTTTTGAGCGGCCTGAGGATATGAAAAGCTGTCTCCTGGAGGGGGAAGAACATTATTTTATCCGCTTGCGCCTTGTCCGTGTGCGGAATGCATACGCGGCATATCACCGCAAATACATCCCGGTATTGGAAGATATCCGCTTCTTCGTAAAAGAGCGGGGAATCCACGCCAAAGGGTGCTGCCTTCCCGAAAAGGAATGGGCGGGGGAAAAGGTAATGTACCTCGGGTTTGACCGGGAAGTTACCTTGGATCAGTGTTGGTATACCGGTGAGAGGGAGTTTGTTTTCCGGCAGGGACAAATCAAGGGGTGGGGAAGTAAGTTTGGCAGAAAAGCATTTTGGGCGGAGATCGCAGAGGGCGAGCCGGAAGTATTTCCGCAGTTTTGTCCCAATTATGTCAAGGTACGCCAGGTTTTTACGGAAGAGGACGGGACACAAGGGGAGAAAATCCCGGAAAATATAGCGGCGGGAAGCCTGTTTTTTTCCGAAACAAAAGAGGCTGGCATGCTTACGGCGGTGTCGCTCCAAGATGCCTACGGCGGCGCACCGCCAGAACCGTCCGGCGCAGGGAATGTCAGAACCGCGGATTCCCGGGACACCGCAGATGCAGAGGGCAACTATTTTTCGCATTATGGCAGGCTGGTCACGCAGATGGATTTAAAATTATTTATGAAGGAAAAATATCCGCAGTTTTGTCTGGTTTCCTGCTCTTTTTCGGACGAGGAGAGGGAATTAACGGTCACCGTACAGGACAACAAGGGGGCAGGGGAGCTGCTGTCGGAATTTGAGCAATGGCTTGCAGACACCCTTGTTAAGGCGGGAGGTTTATGGTTTCAGGGAGTCCGTGTAAGGTGCAGTCTTGCTGAAATATAAAAGAGAGGGGGACGGAAAATGCCGGAGCAGATATCGTTGGACGACAGCAGTTTTGAGGGCATCTATGAAAGGGCGGTCGGGAGGCTGAAAGAACAGGCTCCCTGGTGGACGCATCAGGAAGTTTCTGACCCGGGAATCACCCTCATTGAAATGTGGGCGATGCTTGCGGATATGCAGAGTTATTATATGGATCAGATACAGGAATCCCACTACCGCAAGTATTTAAAGCTCCTTGGCATTGATGTGGACGAGGGGGAGTGTGCCGCCGTCTGGATATTTTTTAGCGGCGTGGACAGGGCGTGCGTCATTCCGCAGGGTGCGAAACTGCTCTCTGGGGACATGGTATTTGAGACGGAGGAAGAAGTGGTGCTGACACCGAATTTTCTATCCGGATTTTTTCAGGGGGAGGACAGAAACCGGGTCGCGGTGATGAATCTGTACCGCAAAAGCCGCTTTGTGCTGAAAGAGAACGGGGAGGGGGTGCTTTTTTCCTTCGCACTCAAATATGCCATGCAGGCCGGGGAGGAACTGCGTTTGTACATACAGTTGGATGAGCGCGGGAAACGCAATCCTGCCGGGGAGGATTTCTATATGGCGCGGCTTGCCTGGGAATACCGCGTGCAGGACGGCTGGAGGGAAGCCCGTGTTTTGCGGGATGATACGCGGGGACTTCTCTACAGCGGCATGCTCTGCCTGCGTTTTGAAACCTCCGGGATCCATGACCCAGGTAGAGGTTATACCGTGCGCTGCAGGGTGAAGGAAGGGGCATACGATGCCATGCCGGTGCTCTATAAAATATATGTTAATGCTGTCCGTGCGGTGCAGAAGGACACGCTCTGCCACACGGAACATTTGAAATTTCCGGAAGGCGGCGGAAGGACGGCGCTAAAGAGCTATCTTGCCCAAACGGGCAGTCTGCAGGTTCTGTTACATGAGGAGGAAGAGAGCTTCCGGGATATCACGGCAGAATGCACCATTGACCCTCCGGTGACGGCAAAAAGACGAGAGAGGTATGTTTCCTGTCCGCACGGGGGCAGTGTGATGATCATCGCTACGGCGGATGGCGTGGCGGGAGAATACCTTCCATGCCCGGTGACGGGAGTGCCTTCCCAAAGAATTTCCCTCCCGTGGGAGGATATTATGAGGGGGACGGCCGAGCTGATGCTTTGCGGGGAAGATGGGAAATTCCGGATGTACCGCAGGACGGAAGCCTCCAGGCAGGACTGGGCCAATGCGTGGCACTGGCAGGAGGGGAAAAATGTGGTCGTGCTCGGGGACGGCAGGCACGGCGATATTCCGGAACCGTGTGCGGACGGACTGCGTTTTGCCTCCCTTGCCCGTTTTGGGGCGGAGAAGGGGAATATATCCATCGGGAGGATCACCCAGTGGGAGAAGCCGGAATTGTTTTTTGGAATCTCATGCACCAACTATTTGGCGGGCAGCGGCGGCAGGAGTGCCAAAAAGCCATCCGAGCAGTTCGGCGAGATAGCCAAAGTGCTCCTTAAGGTGAACCGGATGGTAACGAAGGAGGATATCTGCGAACTGGCAATGGAAACGCCGGGGCTGCTTTTACAGGATGCGTCAGCGCAGTGGAGGGCGGGAGCGGTTATCGTGACGGTTATCCCGTCCGTGCCGTTAAAACATGAGTATTGCATCCGGCGGTACGCGGATGAGGTAGCAAGGCATCTGGAGCCTTTCCGACTTGCGGGAAGCCGGATTGAAGTTCAGGTTCATCCTGCGTGACGCAGGGGGAAGGGTATTTTATTTCGGGTAGTCCGCGCCTTTTGTCCGGCAGCGGATGGCTGGCAGAAAACATGGGAGGGAAAATGGTAGAAAAATGTTTGTCGGGGCGGCGGCTCTTAAGCTGCGGCGTACAGTCGGGATTCCGGGAAGAAAACGAGCAGGGATTGTCCATCAGGGCGGGCGAAACCTCCGCGGTATTTGTCAGCCGTACCTATGACAGCGGGCAGAGCCGGATGGAATGGGGGCGCGCCCTGCTGCAGATCAGCCATGATGTGGTGCCGCAGGTGTATGTCTGGCTGTTTGAAGACAGGCAGGAGGGGGAGGAGGTTGACCGCCTGGGGGACGCGAGGGAGCAGTTCCGGCGCGTAAAGGAATGTGCGCAGTACTATTCGGATTACCGGGAGATGGCACTTTATGGGGCAGAGCACGGCAGGGGACGGTTTGCGAAGCTTGCCGTAGAAATATTCCCGGAGGAGGGATGCGGGTATCTCACCGGATATTCCCTGAGCTTCCCGAAGGAGAGCTTTACAAGATACCTTCCGGAATTATATAGAAATAATGTCCAGCTGGAACGTTTTTTGGCGGTGCAGGAGAGCATTTATCTGGAGCTGGAAGAAGAGATTGATCGCCTGGAGGAGGAACTGGACTATGAGTCCTGCAGCCGCAAGCAGGCGGAGCGGCTCTTGACATGGATGGGATGGGGGGATCTTGCCCGCAGGCTTCCGGACGAAACCGTGAGGGAACTTTTGAGAACCGGAATTTCCCTGACCAGCCGGAAAGGAACTTGTGAATACTATGTTAAGCTGACGGAAATCCTGACCGGGAAGCGGGCGGTGATGATCGAGGAGCCGGAGAGGGGAAAGGCAGTAGTTCTTGTACTTGAGAAACCGGAAGACAAAAGGGAGGTACATTTGGATTGGCTCCGGCAAAATGTTCCCCTGTTCGCGAGAATTGATTTTGTGGTTCTTGACCGCACCCAGCGGCTGGATGGCCGTTTTTTCCTCGACCGGAACGCATTCCTGTCCGAGAGGGAAGCAGAACTTTCGGTAGGAGGGGTATGTATTGACCGATTGGTGCTTTTATAAAAATTAAAAAATATTCCACAGACGGTATAGACATTTTTTGTACGGCAAATAAAATAAGGTTAAAGGATACACTTTGGGGCATTATGCCAGAAAGAGGGTCGGATGGAAAAGGAAGGCTACCGTTTTGTGGAAGAGCATATCGGAGATTGCATAAATTTTTTCTTGCGGCTGCAAGGCTTTCAGGAAGAAAGCGGGAACGGGGCTTTCGCGGAGGAAATCCGGCGCATAAAAGAGCGGGAGCAGGCCACACGGATTTTCCTGCCTGCGAAGCATCTGCGGGAGTGCTATGGGCTTGGCCGGACAGAATACTGGCTTGTGATGTTTGCTTTCTGCTGTGAGGTAGAAGAAGGGCTCTGTCTTGCGTTCCGGGAGAAATACCATGAAAAATGGCCGAGCCTGCAATATGCGCTGCATCTGCTTTCTGTTGTGCTGCCGGTCGATTTTGGGCTGGTCGGGAAGCTGTGTGGGACAAAGGGCGCGCTGGGCGGCCTCTTAAACCTGTGCCGGGAAGGGACGGGGGACGGGGGCTGCTTGGCGCGCCCTCTGCTTCTGGAACGCGCCCCGCTTTATTTTTTGCTGACCGGGAGAGTGGCGGAGGAAGATTGGTATACTTTGTTTTTGGCGCAGGAACCGGAGTGCGGGGAGGAAGTCAAGGCTCCGCCTGTAGCGGGAGGGCAGGGGAATCTTGCGCAAAATGCGCCTCCTCCATGCGGGAAGTATCTTCCCATCCACGAGAAGGAACGCGCGCTGCTTGTACGGTATCTGGAGGGCAGGGAGCCGCTGCGCATCCTGCTGCATGGCGGGCGCGGGTGCGGAAAGCATACGGTTTTGCGGCGGGCGTGTGAGGAGGCAGGCAGAAATCTGGTCTTTGTGCGCCTCCCGCGTCTACAGGGGTACGGGGAGCGCGAAATGGGACAGGCGGTGCGAACACTGCGTTTTCTCTTAAAAATGCTCGCACCCGTAGCGGCGCTTGAACTGTACAGGACAAATGACGCTTCTGCCCAAAGTGCGCCGGATGCGGAGCGCGAAGCGAAACTTCCGATGATGTTCGCGGAGGAATTTCCGGACGGGAAGCTCGTTTTTTTGACGGAACATATGCAAGAACTGTTCTTCTGGGAGGAAATTTCGGACATGAAACTTTTTCTTTCCGAGACATTATCCCAAGGAGAGCGCAAGATTGCGCTTGATGCATGGATATGGAAGGAGAACCGGCAGGAATGGCAGGAAGAACTGTTAGGGCGCTTCCACATGAATATCGGGGAGCTTGCGCGCAGCTGCAAAGCGCTCCGCGTCCGGGCAGCTGCGGAGAACATACCTCTAAAAAGGAAAGAGCTGTGGGAGGAAGTTCTTTTTTGCGGGGCGGGAAAAGGCGGACTTGGGCAGCTTGTGGAGAAGCGGGCGGGGCTTGATGAGATTGTATTGGCTCCCGAGTGCAGGAAGCAGCTTGAAACTGTCCTGAAAATCGCAAAGGCGTGGACGGGCAGGCAGGGACTGCAATTACTTTTCCATGGGAGTTCCGGAACCGGGAAAACAATGGCGGCATCCATACTCGCAAAAGAGCTTGCGCGCCCGCTCTATAAGGTGGACTTGTCACAGATTTTCGACAAATTCATCGGGGAGACGGAGAAGCATATAGATGAGATTTTCCGGGCGGCGGAGCGCGGCTCTTATGTGCTGTTTTTTGATGAGGCGGACGCGCTGTTCGCAAAAAGAACGGGGATTAAAGATTCCCATGACCGCTATGCCAATGTCTCCACCGCCTATCTGCTCCAGCGGATGGAAGATTACCGTGGCGTTCTGGTGCTGGCAACCAACTTGATTGGGCATTTCGATGACGCGTTTGTGCGGCGGATCCGTTTTGTCATCCGCTTCCGGAAGCCGGACGAAAAAGGAAGGGAGCTTTTGTGGGAAAAAGCGTTATCCGGGGAAATTCCGGTCAGCGGCGACCTTTCATATGCGGAATTGGCACGGGCGGCGGAGCTAAGCCCTGCCCGGATTTGTTCCGCGGCGCAGGTAGCAAAGCTGCTTGCCGCCTGTAAGGAAGCTTCCCCTTATGGGGCGGGAAGCTGCATTACAAGGGAAATCATACGGGAAGCCCTGGAGCTTGAGGCGGGAAAGGATGAAACACGGCTACAATTCGCGGGGGGATATTCAGATGGTGAAGGACTATAAAAATATCATGAAGGAACTGCGGGAAGACAATGACCTAAGGCAGAAGGAAGTAGCAGCTTATTTGAAAATAGACCAAAGAGTATATTCCCGGTACGAGACGGGACGCAATGCGCTGCCGCTTGAAAAAGTGATCCTGCTGTGTGAGTTTTACCATGTGTCCGCGGACTATTTTTTGGGTTTGGATAGTGTAAAGAGGCGGTGGTGAGGGAGATCAGCAAGCCAAAGCGCGGGCGCAGCAGATTACGGACCCTGCTTTCATTTTGCTTTCTGATGCCGGGAAAGAAAACAGACACGGCGTAAAATAACATTGACATATCGCGATTGCTTGGTATATAATAGGGACGTTGCAGTTTGACCATATAAAGTCAGAAAGAAACAAAAAGGAAAAAAGATATCAATCCGTGATTGTCGCATGGCGCGTCACGGATGAATATTTGTTATATGGGGAAATCGGTTCATAGGAAAGAGAACATGTCCCAAAAGCCTGCACAAAGATGGGCGTGCAGTCCGTGGGATGACCTGTGGAATGGCGGAGCCTGCCCTTTTTTAGGACAGGCCGGATTGTTTTGATGCCATTTGGCAGGGCGTTGGAAGTGCCGCCATCATGGATATAGGGTACAGAAATATTTTGCCGGAAATATGCGGGGCGTGGAGACCGTCCGCAGAAGGAACGGTTAGCGGAGCCGGCACGGCATAAAACAGAATGGGAGGCCGTATGGAGAACTGGTACGCGGTTCAGGTTATGACGGGAAAAGAAGACGAGACTTGTGTTGCCTGCAAGCGGGTGCTTGACCCGCAAGTGCTTACGGACTGCTTCACGCCGAAATATGAGAGGATGAAGCGTTACCGCGGGGAATGGCACAGGGAGGAACGGCCGATGTTTCCGGGATATCTGTTTTTTATTACTGACCATATTAAAGAGATACATTATGAACAGAAGAGGCTTCCCCAGTTGACGAAGATATTAGGGATCGGGGCGGAGTTTATCCCTCTTTCGGAAAAAGAAGTTGAATTATTATCGAAGATTGAAGACGAGCGCCACCTCATTAAGATGTCGGAGGGCTATATCGAGGGAGACCGGATCGTGATCACATCCGGCCCGATGCAGGAGATGGGCGGAACGATCAAGAAGATTGACCGGCATAAACGGATCGCCACGGTTCAGATGGAGATGTTTGGAAGGAAAATGGATGTGGTGATGGGGTTGGAGGTTGTAAAGAAGATATGAAATGTTTTGACTATAGATCGGATCCGCGCTTTGCGGGGATTGTACCTTTTGAGAAGAAGCTGTGGCTTGCCTCACCGACGATGCACGGGGAGGAACAAATGTATGTGGATGAGGCGATCCGCACGAACTGGGTGTCCACGGTCGGCGCGAACATCGGGGAAGCGGAGCGGCTGACGGCGGAGAAAGTCGGCCGGAAATATGCGGTGGCGCTTTCTTCCGGGACGGCGGCGCTGCACCTGGCGGTGAAGCTGTGCGGGGAAAAACTATACGGGCAGCCGGGACCCGGAGACGGTACCCTGCGCGGGCGCAGGGTATTCTGTTCGGACATGACCTTTGATGCCACGGTCAATCCCGTGGCGTATGAGGGCGGGGAGGCCGTCTTTATTGACACGGAATATGATACATGGAATATGGATCCGGCGGCGCTTAAACGGGCATTTGAGCTCTACCCGGATGTCCGTCTTGTCGTGATAGCGCATCTGTATGGTGTGCCGGGGAAGGTGGATGAAATCCGGGAAATCTGCAAAGAACATGGCGCATGGATCGTGGAGGACGCGGCAGAATCGTTTGGTGCGGCATACAAGGGGATCCAGACCGGATGTTTTGGGGATGTGTCCGTGATCTCGTACAACGGCAATAAGATCATTACCGGATCGTCCGGCGGCATGCTGCTGACGGATTCGCGGGAGGATGCGGACAAGGTTCGGAAATGGTCTACCCAGAGCCGGGAGGATGCGGCATGGTATCAGCACGAGGAACTGGGTTATAATTACCGGATGAGCAATGTAATTGCCGGTGTTGTGCGCGGGCAGTTACCCCATCTGGAGGAACATATCGCACAGAAAAAGCAGATTTATGAGCGGTATCAAAAGAGATTGGAAGAGACGGGCTTGCCCGTGCGGATGAACCCGTTTGACGGGGAGGTAAGTGAGCCGAATTATTGGCTGAGCTGCCTGCTGATTGAGGCATCCGCCATGTGCAGGCAGGTGAGAGGGGAGCGGGAGAGCCTTTATGTAAGCGAGAGCGGGAAGTCCTGTCCGGAGGAGATTTTAGGGGCGCTGGCAGCGTTTCACGCGGAGGGCAGGCCAATTTGGAAGCCGATGCATTTGCAGCCAATCTACCGGGCGAATCCGTTCGTGACCGTGGAAGGGAACGGGCGCGGCAGGACGAACGCGTATCTTGCAGGCGGCGGGACAGCCGATGCCGGGGCGGATATTTTCGCGCGCGGGATGTGTCTGCCGAGTGATAATAAGATGACGGAAGCACAGCAGGAAAAAGTGATTGAGATTGTGACAAGGTGTTTCAGGTAAGAAAAAGTTTTAAAACTGCAGGAAGCAGCGAAGAAATGGAATTCTGAGCTGATGAGCCATATTTGCACAACAAGACCATAATGAAAAGCATAATTCTCTAAATGGCACGCCGATGGATATGGTGACGCAAATGGATATTATGAAGAAAGGTTCAATATGAAGCTTGGGATGAAAACGCAAAAGACAGGAAAACAGGAGAGCAGGGGACAGAAATGCAAGATTTATGCAAACTATTTAAAGAGACCTCTGGATTTTGTCTGTGCGTTCGTAGGGCTTGTTGTATTAAGTCCGGTGATGTTAGCTGTGGCGGTTCTGGTAAGGATAAAACTTGGGAAGCCGGTGATTTTTACACAGGAAAGACCGGGAAAGTACGAGAAGATTTTCAAATTATATAAATTTCGGAGCATGTCAGATGCAAAAGGGGAGAATGGGGAGTTGTTACCGGACGGGAAAAGATTGGGAAAGTTCGGGAAAACTCTAAGGGCTACCAGTTTGGATGAGTTGCCGGAATTGTATAATATATTAAAAGGGGACATGAGTGTGGTAGGTCCCCGTCCGCTGCTGGTGGACTATCTGCCGCGCTACAGCAGAAAGCAGCACAGGCGGCATGAAGTCCGGCCGGGGCTTACGGGCTATGCGCAGGTACACGGACGGAATGCGACCACCTGGGAGGAACGGCTTGCGCGGGATGTCTGGTATGTGGGGCATGTCACGTTTTTGGGGGATGTAAAGATCCTCCTACAGACCGTGGGTATGGTATTAAAGCGGCAGGGGATCAGCTCGGAAACATGCGCGACGATGGAGGGCTTCCGGGGAAACCAGAAAGAAAAGGAAGGTGACAGGGATGGATGATTTCGCGATCCGCGTGCGGACGGCAGAAGCGGGGAAAACACATTTATTTTTTATCGGGCAGGCAGGCTTCATCATAAAGAGCAGGGGCGGGCAGCTCCTGGCGGTCGACCCGTACCTTTCCGACTGTGTGGAGCGCGTGGAGGGGCATGTCGGTTTCAAGAGGCTCCTGCCAAAGATCCTTGGCCCGTATGAGCTGGAGTTTGACTGCGTGATCGCCACCCACCCGCATTTTGACCATTTTGACATGGACACCATCCCGCAGCTTATGTCGAACCAAAGGACAAGGCTGTTTGCATCCATAGGCTGCAGGAAGGAAATAAAGCGCCTGATGATGCCGGGGGGCAAGGTATTCTATGTGAAACCTGGGGACACCCATACCGAGGGTGGCTTTCAGATGGAATTTGTTCCCTGTGACCACGGGAAGGGGGCACCGGACGCGGTCGGGGTGGTCGTCACGGTGGACGGCAAAAAAATCTACTTTGCCGGGGACACCTGCCTGCGGCTTGACTGGGTGGAGACATACAAAGAAAAAGGGGATTTTGACATCATGGCTGCCCCGATCAACGGGAAATACGGGAATCTGGACGGGAGGGAATGTGCCATGCTTGCCAGGGAACTAAAGCCGGCACTGACAATTCCTTGCCATTATGGGATGTTCGCGTCCCATGGCGGGAACCCGGGGTTGTTCCGTGAGGCAATGCAGGAGCTATGCCCGGGGCAGGGATACCTGCTGATGTGCATGGGAGAGCAGTTTACGCTTGGGGGATAGCCTGCGGCGGGTAGGGATGGGCTTATCGGATGCCCTCCGGCAGTTTAAAAGAAAGGTTGGACGGCCATATGGGAAAGGAATTTGAGGGGAAGAAACTGCTGATCCTTGGCGGGAACCCGGAAACATCGGCACTTGTCCGGTATGCGAATGACATGGGCATCAGAACCATCGTCACAAGTGCAAGGCATGCGGATGACGCGAAAAAATACGCATGGAAGAGTTTTGATGTGGACGGGATGGATGTCGCGGGGGTGATAGCGCTCGCGGGGGAAGAAGGGGTGGACGGTGTCCTTGTCGGTGTCGCGGACATCCTGGTGCCAAGCTACTGCAAAGTATGCGACGCGCTCGGGCTCCCGTGTTATGCCACGCAGGGGATCGTGGACGTATTTTCCTACAAGGACGTGTTTAAGGCAACCTGCGAGAGATATGGGATCCACGGCATCCCGGAATTTTATCTTGATGGGGCAATGGCAGAGGAGGACACCGCAAGGATCGAGTACCCTGTCATGGTGAAGCCGGTGGACAATGGCGGCGGGGTCGGGATGAGTGTGTGCTATGCCAGGGAAGAACTGGGAGAGGCAGTAAAAAAGGCACTCGCCGCCTCCAAAAAGGGGCGCTTCATCGTGGAAAAATACATGCAGTGCGACGACATGGGGATGTACTACACCTTCCAGGACGGCGTGTGCACGGCATCCTGTATCTATGACCGCTACACGACCGACGAGCAGCCGGGCATGAGCCGGGTATGCCTTGGCGGAACCTACCCGTCAAAACACATCGGGGAATATTTCCGGCGGATGCATGACAATGCGTGCCGGATGTTCCGCGAGATCGGGATCCGGGACGGCGTGCTGATGCTCTCCGCATTTTATGAGGACGGCGAGTTCTATGTGTATGACACAGGCTTCCGCCTGCAGGGGGAGGCACCGCACCTGCTGGTCAATGCAACCTGCGGGTTTGACCAGCGTGAGATGCTGGTTCGGTTTGCGCTGACGGGTTCCGGGAGGCTCGCGCAGGAACCGGGGGATGCCTACCTGGGCGGGAAATGGGCGGCGACCCAGTGGTTCCTGCTCCGGCAGGGAACCATCGGGAGGATCGAGGGGCTTCGCGGCTGGGAAAATGACCCGCGCGCCATAGCAAGCGTGCAGAGGCTTCATGAGGGCGACACCGTCCCGGCGGAATGGGTCGGCAACGAGAAGCAGGTCATGGCAAGGCTGTACTTTGTCTGTGACAGCAGGGAGGAGCTTGCGGCGGCGCTGCATGAATACAGGGAAAAGGTACAGGCATTTGACACGGATGGGAACAGCATGCTCCTGGACGGGTTTGACATCGAAAAGGCATTGGGGATGGAAGAATGATGGGGAGGAAACTGGAAGGCAAGGTCATCGTGGTATCGGGCGGCACGAAGGGGGTCGGGCGTACCGCCGCGGAGGAATTTGCCCGGGAGGGTGCAAGGGTTGTCATCGGCGGCAGGGATGAGGCCGCCGCCCTGAAATCCATCCGGGTCATGAGGGCTTACGGCAGTGACGGCATTTTTGTCCATACGGAACTCACGGATGTCGGGGACTGCCGCAGGCTGTTCTCGCAGGCGGCAGGGGAGTACGGGAAAGTTGACGGGTTCTTCAACTATGCGGGGATCACCCCCGTCTCACCGCTTGACACCTGCGACGAGGAGACCTTCAACCGTGTGATGGACATCAATTTCCGGGCATGTTTTTTTTGCTGCCAGGAGGCAGTGAGGTATATGCGGGAAAACGGCGGGGGCTCGATCGTCCTCACCGGCTCCGCGCACGCGTGGGGCGGGCAGAAGGACCGGGCGGCATATGCCTGCTCGAAGGGTGTCCTGCTCACCCTGATGGAGCACATCGCGCACAACTACGCCTCGGAGAGGATCCGGTGCAACTACCTGACACTGGGGTGGACACCGACCGAGGGCGAGGTGGCGCTGCGGAACTCCCAGGGCATGACGGAGGCGGAGCTGAGGCGGCAGGCGGCGCGGATCCTGCCGATGGGCAGGATGCTGGAGCGCGCGGACTATGTGGAGGCGCTCATATATTTCATGTCGGACGCGTCGGCGATGATGACGGGGAGCAATTTCCGCATCACGGCGGGGGAGTATATCTGAAAACTTACCGGGATACCGTCCGGGGGTATGCTGCACATGCCGCGGGGGAACCGGAAAAAACAGGGGGAAGGAAATGATCCGGACGAGGGAGGATTTGAAAGAATACCTGGAGGCAGACCGGCAGGCGATGAACGTGAAGCGGAAACGCCCGCGCATCTTCGGGGATGAGGTCTGGAAATACGAGATCATCCTGCGCAAGTGTGAGTATTACCTGAATGTGAAGGGGCATCCCATCCTGAGACGCTACTATTATGCAAGGCACCATTTCCGGTCAGTGAAGCTGGGGATCCTGATCCCGCCGAATGCCTTCGGGAAAGGGCTGCGGGTGGTGCACTGCGGCGGTGTTGTGGTCAACCCGGAAGCGGGGGGGGGTAAAAACTGTACTATACATCAGGGCGTGACGATCGGCAGGGGGCCGGACGGGCTCGTGCCAAGGCTCGGGGATGATGTATGGATTGGGGCAGGCGCAAAGATCTTCGGGGGGATCGTGATTGCGGACGGCTGTAAGGTCGGGGCAAATGCCGTCGTGAACCGTTCCTTCACGGAACCGGGGAGGACGATCGCCGGGGTTCCCGCAAAGGTTGTGAAATAAGGACCATGCCCGTGCGGCCCGCCATCATGCCGGGGCAGGCCGGCCAGAGAAAGGGACGATAAGATGGGGAAGAAAAAAGAGGCTTACCTAAAAAGCTCAAGGGCATACAAGGGATTCCACTATAAGGAGCTCCCGCCGGAAATGCTGGGCTACCTCCAAAAAAGGACGCTGGAGATGCTGCGGGAGGTGGCTGCCATCTTTGACCGCAACAGCATCCGCTATATGGCATGCGGCGGGACACTGCTCGGGGCAGTGACCACGGGGAAGTTCATACCCTGGGACGACGATGTCGACCTGTGTGTGCCGGAGGAGGACTATGGCAGGGCGGTGGACTGCCTGATAAGGGAATTGGGGGAGGGAGCCACACTCCAGTGCGGGAGGACGGAGAAAAACTATTACCTCGACTGGGTCAAGGTAAGGGACAAAGCCTCCCATGTCTACCCGGATATCCCCTGTTACAAAGAAAACGGAGTGTGGGTCGACATCTATAAGCTGGTGCCGTGCAGGGCAAGATGGCTTGGGTATCAGGTTGCAAAGAGGAACCTTTCCTACGTGAGGCGCAGGTATAAAAAAGGCGGGCTCACCGGGGCGGAGTACCGGGAAAGGGTAAAAGGGAAGAAACTAAAGGCGGCGGTGTTCTCCGGCTGGCTGGAAGGGCTATGCGGCAGGGATAACGGGGAAATGTACATCATTTGGTCAGCGTCAAAGGTCGCTGTGAGGAAGGAATGGGTGGAGCCGCTGCGCAAGGTAAGATTCGAAGGGATGGAACTTACCACCTTCCACGATGCGGATGCCTATCTTGGGCAGCATTACGGCAGGGGGTTCCGGGAACTCCCGCCGGATGGGATGAGACGGGTAGGGATCAACCGGGTGGAGGTTAAAAATCCGGGGGGGGGGCAGATAGGTTAATTGTTATCTGTGTTAAGCAGACAGGATGCATGCCGCATGCATCCCTTGCTGAAAAGAGGTGTGCGTGATGGGCAGAGTAAGGCGGGCTGTAAAGGAAGCTGCCTGCATATGGCAGGCAGACCATATAATCCTGAACTATCCGGGGCACAAGGTAAGAAAGAACAGGGTGAACCTGCATTATTACCACGCGGAATGGCAGGATGGGATAGAAAGCAACTTAGGGGACTATCTTTCCGAAGTGGTCGTAAGGTGGATGTGTGACAAGGAAGGACTGCGGTTTGATAAGCCCGTCGTTGGGACACGCCATTTGTATGCGCTGGGATCCATCCTGCAGATGGGCTACCAGAATGCCACGGCCTGGGGGACAGGCTTTGCTTTTGAACTGCGCCGTGCCAGGGCGTTCTTGCATAAGCAAAGGAAACTTGATATCCGGTGTGTCAGGGGGCCAAGGACAAGGGATACCCTGAGGGGGATGGGATTTGACTGCCCCAAGGCTTATGGGGATCCGGCTCTCCTGATGCCGCTCATCTATGAACCGGGGGAGCACCGCCACACAGATTACCTGATAATCCCGCATTTTTCGGAAGAGGGGAAGGCGCGCGCAGGATACGGGGATGACCATATCCTCAGCATGAACACAAAGGATTATAAGAGTGTGATAGACCGTATCTGTGCCGCGGACAAAGTGGTATCAAGTTCCCTGCATGGGATCATCCTGGCGGAGGCATATGGGATTCCGGCTGTCTTCTACCAGGACAGGGGGGATCGGTTCAATTATAAGTACTTTGACTACTATGAGGGGACAGGGCGGAAGGATACCGTACCATATAAGAGTATTTCAGCGGCAGTTGGGGCGGGGGGGGGTACGAAATGCCCTGACAGAAAAGTGATTCGGAGGATGCAGGACGTTTTGATAGGGACGTTCCCAAAAGACCTGTGGCTTTCAAAAGGTTCGGGGGGCTGCCGGTAGCGGAAAATTGAGAAAAGGTGAAAATGGGATATGAATATTTTGTATGTCACGACAATCGGCGGGACGATGGGCTTCTTTAAGCAGCTGGTTCAAAAGCTGGTACGTGAGGGCAATACCGTCGATATAGCGACGAATGAAACGGATTCAAAGGTTCCGGGATGCTACAGGGAATGGGGCTGCAGGGTGTACCCGGTCAGCTGCACCCGCCAGGTTGCGTGCACAGGGAATCTCAGGGCGGCCCGGGAATTAAGGGAAGTGGTGCGCAGGAACGGGTATGATATCGTCCACTGCCATACGCCGGTTGCGGCGGCATGTGCGCGGATCGCGTGCCGCGGGCTGCGGAAAAACGGCGTGAAGGTGGTCTATACCGCGCACGGATTCCATTTTTATAAAGGGGCACCATTGAAAAACTGGCTGTTCTATTACCCGGTGGAAAAGGTTTTGTCTTACTGGACGGACTGCCTGGTCACGATCAATAAGGAGGACTACCGGAGGGCGCAGAAGAAATTCCATGCAAAGCGGACGGAGTATGTGCCGGGGGTTGGGATCGACCTTAAGAAATTTTGTGTACCGGATTTTGTCCAAGATATCGATGGTACACACATACCATATATGCTTTGGAGAAAGAAAAAACGTGAGGAATTTGGGCTTGTTTCGGAGGATTTTGTGATTGTCAGCGTGGGAGAATTGAATGCAAACAAGAACCATAAAGTTGTGATTGAGGCAGTGGCACGGTTAAAGAATAAGAAAATAAAATATCTGATTTGTGGAAAAGGCGGGTTGGAAGATGAATTAACAGGATTCATTGAAAAGCTTGGATTGGAAAAACAAGTTTTCTTGTTAGGTTTTTGCAATGACATCAGGGAGATTTTGTGGATGGGGGATTTGTTTGCATTTCCATCGAAGAGGGAAGGGCTTCCGGTGGCTTTGATGGAAGCAATGGCAAGCGGGATTCCGTGTATTGCGAGCAATATCAGGGGAAATCGGGATTTATTCGGAAAAGAAAAAGTGAAATATTTACTTCCGCCAGATAAAGCAGAAAGATGGGAGGATGTCATCCGGTATTGTGAGGGATCCACCGGAGATGAAATGACGTTATTCAGGAAGAAACAGGAAGACATGCTCCATTTTTCGGAAACGAAAGTATTGGAAAAGACAGGGGAGATTTACAGCACATTGTAGTATTTTCTATTTTTCATATAACTGTTGATGCAATGTGATAGGAGAATTGCCTGTAAGCCACAAAAGGGCAAACTCTAAATTCCGATAATTTAGGAGATGTTTTTCGGATGAAAGTAGTGCACATATTAAATTCTGATAAATTTTCCGGGGCAGAGCGTGTTGCAATCCTGATAATACACTGTCTTTATCAACAAGGAATCGATGCTTATTATGTTTCACCGCGCGGGGACATAGAAAGACGGTTAAAAGAGGAGAACATTAAATATTATCCTGTTGATAAAATGAGTCCGGCGAATATGAGAAAGATGCAAAAAGATTTACAGCCGGATATTGTTCATGCACATGATTATACGACGAGTGTTATTTGTGCTCTTTCGTTAAAAAAGCCAATTCTCTCTCATCTTCATAACAATTCACCATGGATTAAGCGGCCATGTTTCTATTCATGGTTATATGCAATATCTGCCGTTCGATATAAAAAAATCTTTCTGGTGTCTGACGCAATTTTAAAAGAATATATATTCGCAAAATGGATTGCAAAAAAATGTGCGGTGGTTGGAAATCCCGTGCGGACGAACGAAATTCTAAAAAAAAGCAGGGAGCCGGTTGAATGTGCGGAGTATGATATTATTTTTGTGGGAAGATTATCGGAGCCCAAAAATCCGTTTCTTTTATTGGATGTGGTGTATGAGCTGAAAAAGTATTTTCCGGGACTTCGTGTATGTATGATCGGGGACGGGGAATTGCGAAGCGATTTAGAGTGCAGGTGCAAAAAACTTGGACTGGAGGATCATGTGGTATGGAAGGGGTTTTTAGAAAATCCTTTTCCATATGTGCTGCAGTCCAAAGTTTTTCTGATCCCTTCTTTATGGGAGGGATTTGGTCTGGCAGCAGCGGAAGCCCTTGCGTTAGGAAAGCCCGTAGTATGTACGAATGTTGGCGGGTTAAGGAATATTGTAGATAAAAACTGTGGTTTTTTATGCGAGGATAAGGATGGGCTCATTCAGGCTTGCAAAACATTGCTGGAAGATGTGGGGCTTTATGAAACGATGTCATCCATGGCATTGCGTAAGGCGAAGAAAATGGATAATGAAATGTATTATATGAAGAAAATCGTAGAAAGTTATCAGGAAATTCATAATAAAAGATAGATGTAAACAAAAACAGAATGGCTGGTGTATAAATGAATATCACAAAAAAAGAGAAAAGATATATTGCAGGAATCGTAATGTTTTATGGAATATACGATTTCTCTGTTTTGTTATCCGGTATGATAGGACAAAAAGTACATATTGTACTGGGGTTTATTAGTTTGGCTGTGTTTTTCATTTTGGCGGTAAAAGGCATGCATATGAAAATGCTGAATGCATTATTGTTCTTGCTGGCCGTCTCGATCAATTCTTCCTATACAAGTATCGGCAGCATTCCTTATAGCAGGCTGCCATTGACGTGGTTTTTCGTTGCTTCGGTTGGTTTGATTTTTCTCTGCTATATAAAAGTCCGGAAGAATTTGGCATTTTTTTCGGCTATATTTTTTTGTTCTTTTTTTGTGGTGAGTCTGCTTGTTACACCGCCTCTTGAATTTGCAAATGCACTGAACCAAATGGTGAATATATTAGTGTTCTTGCTGCTCCTTTCGTGTGTGGGCAAATTAAAGGATATATATAATGCCAGGATCAATAGCAGTATGATGTTGCTTTATCTGGGAAGTGTTTTTGTATTTTCACTTATGATAATCGTACAAAAATATTTGTATGAAAGTAAGGGGATTAGCGTAGGGCATATCGGACGGTTTGCCAAACGTATATCATATGCAGCTACCTTTTATGATTTTAGTTTCGCAACATTGTATGTCGCAAGTGGATTTTGTCTTTTGCTTGCAGGGATATGCTATAAAAAGCGGCTTCTCTCATGGAAAACTTCACTGATCTTTATGGTTATTTACCTGTATGCGATTTTATTGATAAATGCAAGAACCGGGATGGTGGCATTGGTTATAGGCACATTTTTGATGTTTAACTCCCTGGTTATAAGACAGAAACGATTGAAGATCTTATTGATCGAAATTTGTGCAGTCCCTATTGTTCTTGTATTATTGGTAATGATGTCGACGAGAAGAGCAGATATGTTTGGAGGATCCGGGAGATTAGGCGGGTATATTTTAGGCTTGCAGTGTTTTGCAAGACATTTCCTGTTCGGGAGTGGTTTCGGAAGCCGGAATTATGTGGAGTTGATGCACACCACTATACCGCATAATTTTTTTATACAATACCTTGCCCAGTTTGGCATGATAGGATTTCTGATAATTTTTATGGGTTTTTTCCCGGTTGTTAAGAAAAATCTTTTGGACAGAAACAGTGTTGGAAAATGGGCACTGGTAACGATAATTGTCGGTGCGATGTTTATTCCGGACATAATAAATTCACATTTTTTGAGTGTTATTTTGCTGGTTGCTGTCTGTGAAACATATAAGGTGAGCCAATCCCCCATTCAAAGTTTCAGGTGGGAAACACAAAAGTAAGAAAATTGTTTGTAAAAACTCCTGATTTACAGACCTTGTATATCAAAACATAGAAAAACCAAAACGATGATTACAGATGTATTAGAAACGGAGACATTGTTATTATGTTGAAATTCAGTGTTATAGTGCCTGTATATAATGTAAAAAAATATCTGTGCAGTTGTATCGACAGCATTTTGAATCAGAATATTCCGCCGGAAGAATATGAAATTATACTGATCGACGACGGCTCAACAGATGGCAGCAGAGAAATCTGCGAAGAGTATAAAGGGCGTTTTTCCAATATTATTTTACTTGTTCAGGAGCATATGGGAGTGTCCGAGGCAAGGAACCGCGGTTTAAAGACTGCAGGCGGAAAATATATTATTTTTGTGGATTCGGATGATTATGTCCAAAAGGATGCATTTCCTGTGATATTTCAGGAGATGGAGAAGGGTGAGCTGGATGTACTGGCAGTAAACAGTGATAAACGCACAGCGAAGAACGAATTAGTATCTGTTCTGAAACCTAAAAATTTTAAAGAGGGGAGAGTGATTGACGGTACGGCTTACATTTCGGAGAATGGTTTTGGAGTTCCGGCGATGGTGTGGCATTATGTCTATCAACGGGAATTTTTGGTGCGGGAAAAATTAGTTTTCGTGTCAGGCATGTTCCACGAAGATCAGGAATGGATTGCACATTGGTTCCCAATTTGCAATAGGATTGGATATCTTGATATGGTTTTTTATCATTATAGATTATCTGAGGTTTCGATTATGAGAAGCAGGAACCTTAAGAAATGCCTTGATTTGTTGAAAGTATCTGGAATGGCTCACGACTATGCAGAAGAGAATAAGAAAAAAGGAGAATTGGCTGTGTACCACGTATTGCAAAGATACGCGGGAAGTTTGGCGTGGGGGAGTCTCCGCAGCTGCGTGGGACAGGGATTTAAATTAGAGCAGTTGATAGTTTCGGAGGAGATACGGCAGAGGATACTGAAATATGGTTATCCTGATAAGAAACACGGGTTTTTCTTTTTTCTGATTCGGATGAAGGCGTACCGGTTGGCGGAAATTTTGATAAAGCTGGTGGTTATATTGAAGGAGAAAATGAAATGAATATAGCAATCGTTCCGTGGGACAGGGGTGCTTTGGGTAACCGGATGTTTCAGGAGAAGACGGATAAAAGTCAACCGCATGATAATAACGTGCAATGGGTGGAAGGGCATGCCTATGTCCGGCATTGGTTTGAGGAGAGAAATCACCGCTATGAAACCATTGACCAATTTAAGGATTGGGGGGAAATTGATTACATTTTGGTCTATGCAGGCAGCATTTACAGAAGTTTTGTGTCAGAGTTCCTGAAGAAAGGATATGAAAATAAACTAATCTATTTGGCAATAGAACCGGAGATCTCATATAAGGAGCACCGGAAAGAACGGATGCCAAAATTGCTGAAATATTATAAGTATATCCTGACGTGGAATAAAGAAGCGGCGGACGGTAAAAGAATTTTTCAAACGGATGGTTATTATACATTAAGAAAACCGTCAAGGGAAATCCCGTTTTCTGAAAGAAAACTGCTGGTGGCAATTTATACTGCCCATGGGAGCGGATACGGAGAAAAAGAGCTATACTCGGAAAGAAACAAGATTTTCCGGTGCTATGAAAAACACGAACAGTTTGACCTGTATGGGGCAGGCTGGGAAGGATTCCGCAATTCCAGGGGGATTGCAGGGAACAAGGCGGACGTTTATTGCAATTATCGTTTTGCGGTTGCCCTTGAGAACATGAAAGATAGAAAAGGGTATGTGACAGAAAAAATATACGACTGTATCTGTAACGGGGTAGTGCCCATCTATTACGGTGCCAGTGATATACGGGAATATGTTCCGGCGGATGTCTTTATAGATTACAGCCAGTTCGCGAATCCGGATGAACTGTGGGATTTTCTGGAAGGAATGCAGGAGGATGTATGGATGGGATATTTGGAAGCCGCACGGCGCTACCTTGTATCCGACCAAGCCGGCCTGGTAGCTCCGGAGCGGTTTTGTGAGCGGCTGGAACAGCTTATACGAACGGATTTTGCCATGGATATTAAGTGCAGGAAGATTGACAGAATATTGTTTTCATCCAAAGGAACCGCACATGAAATGCTTATGAAACTGTACATGAAAGTCCGAAGGAACAAGGCAGTACGGAACCTGTGGTATAAGCTGAAAAAGGTTATATGAGGCTGCTGTCTGACGCGTATGGAATTGAAACCAAACGGCACAGGGGATAGAAACCAAACGGCACAGGGTGATGAAATATGATGAAAGGAGAGATGTTTTGTATCGGAAGATCGTGAAAAAAATCAAGGGCAGCAAAACCGGCTATTTCTGGGCAAGAATACTCCACTTCCGCAAAGATGAGGACTTCAGGGAATATGTAAGGGGATTTCAGGGACCGGATGTTTTGATGATAAAACATTTTGGCCTGCTTTATCCGGAAGATTTCGTGTATTATATTGATATCCATGATATGGTCGGCTTTTTTGCAATGATGCAGTTTACATTAGAATATTTATCCTATGCAGAAAAATTTCATTTCATTCCTGTAATAAACTGGAAAGGAGTTTATGCGGAAAAAGAATTAGTTAATAACACGGATAATGTATTTGAATATTATTATTGTCCGGTTTCTGAAATATCTAAGAAAGATGTACCAAACTGTAAAAATGTTATTTTTTCATGTCATGGCCAGCGTTTGGCGTTTAGCGTGGAAGGAAGCGAAAATCTCACCTATAAAGGCCGCGAAGAAATATATTTAAAATACGGCGTGCTATATAAGAAATATTGTAAATTAAATGAAAAAACACAGGATTATATCGACGAAAATCGAAACATGATTCTTGGCGGGAAAAAAACTCTGGGAGTCCATATCAGGGGAACCGATTTTAAACAAGGTTACAATGTCCATCCGGTGCGCATCGTCCCGGGTGATTTTGTAGAACCCATAAAAAAAGTAATGGGGAAATGTGGCTATGAACAGATTTTCTTGGCAACCGATAGTCTGGAAGCAATAACGCTTTTTCAAAAGGAATTTGGAGATCGTCTTGTATTTTATCAGGATGTACAGCGTTCGGACGGGAATATCGGTGTGCAATACTCTGAGGGCAAGCGGAAAAATCATCATTATTTGTTAGGTTTGGAGGTACTGCGTGACGTGTATACGTTATCCGCATGTGACTCCCTGGTTTCAGGACTGTCAAATGTAAGCAGTGCGGCACGGTATATCAAAGCGGCAAATGGTTTTGAGTATAGGGAGGTTGTGACTTTGGATCATGGCCTGAATGTCAAATGATAATAGAGAAAGAGAGGAATTTATGAAAACAGCATTGATCACCGGTATTACCGGACAGGATGGTTCGTTCCTGTCCGATTTTTTATTGGAAAAAAATTATGAAGTCCACGGTATCATCCGGCGTTCTTCCGTAGATAAACATGAGCGGATCGAGCATCTGGCCGGAAACCCGCATTTCCACCTCCACTATGGGGATATGACGGATGCGGTCAGCCTGATCCGGATTGTAACGCAGGTAAAGCCGGACGAGGTCTACAATCTTGCCGCGCAGAGCCATGTGAAAGTTTCCTTTGAAGTACCGGAATATACGGCGGATGCGGATGCCGTGGGGACACTCCGCATGCTTGAGGCCGTGCGTATGGCAGGACTTACAAAAACATGCCGGTTTTACCAGGCATCGACTTCGGAACTGTTCGGGAAGGTGCAGGAAACCCCGCAGAGGGAGACAACACCATTTTATCCGTATTCCCCTTACGCGGCGGCAAAACAGTATGCGTATTGGATTGTAAAAAACTACCGGGAAGCTTATGGGATGTTTGCGGTGAACGGTATCTTGTTCAACCATGAATCCGAACGCAGGGGCGAGACCTTTGTCACAAGGAAGATCACGCTTGCCGCGGCGGATATCGCTGCCGGAAAACAGGACAAGCTGTATCTCGGCAATCTGGATGCCATGCGGGACTGGGGGTATGCAAAAGATTATGTGGAATGTATGTGGCTGATGCTCCAGCATGACACCCCGGAGGATTTTGTGATCGCGACAGGGGAGCAGCACTCTGTACGGGAGTTTTGCTCCCTGGCATTCCACTATGCCGGAATTGAGCTTGAATGGAGCGGGAGCGGTGTCGGGGAAAAAGGAACCGACAAGGAAACCGGCAGGGTTCTGGTTGAGGTATCGCCGGAATTTTTCCGTCCGACGGATGTTGTGACGCTGCTCGGCGATCCGACGAATGCAAGAAAGAAGCTTGGCTGGGATCCGGGAAAAACTTCGTTTGGGGAACTGGTCCGCCGTATGGTGGAACATGACATGAGGAAAGCGTAGGTTTAAGATGAGGATTGTGCTGTTATCCGGCGGTTCGGGAAAGCGCCTCTGGCCGCTGTCAAATGATATCCGGTCGAAGCAGTTCCTGAAAGTCGTGAAGAATGAGGACGGGGAGGCGGAGTCCATGCTCCAGCGGGTCTACCGCCAGATGCAGGCGGCAGGGCTTGGCGCGGAGGTGACGATCGCGACGAGTGCCGCGCAGGTGGAATCAATCCGGGGGCAGCTGGGGGATAAAGTTTCCGTGGTAGTTGAGCCGGAGCGGAGGAACACGTTCCCGGCGATCGCACTGTCGGCGGCATACCTGTTTTTTGAGAAAAACTGCCCGCCGGGGGAAACGGTCGTGGTGCTGCCGGTTGACCCATTTGTGGGGGGAGAGTATTTCGGAATGCTGCGGATGCTGGATGAGGCGGTGCAGGCAGATGCGGCGGATATTGTGCTGATGGGGGTAAGACCGACTTATCCTTCGGAGAAATACGGATATATTATCCCGGCGGTGAACCGGAATGATTTACAGGAAATAAAAGATTTTTGTGACGGTGGAAACGGCGCAGGGGAAAATGCCCGGCAGGACAGGGAAGGGATTTCCCCTGTTATGAATGTGCTAAAGTTTAAGGAAAAACCGGATATCCATATGGCGCAGGAATTTATTGATAACGGAGGGCTTTGGAACTGCGGTGTATTTGCGTTCCGGCTCTCGTACCTGCTGGGGATTTTGCGGGCGATGGTGGAGTGCGGCTGCTATGCGGACGTGGTGCGCCAGTATGGGAAACTTGAGAAGACAAGCTTTGACTATGCGGTGGTGGAAAAGGCGGAATCCGTGGCGGTTGTCCCTTACAGCGGGGAATGGAAGGATCTTGGTACATGGAATACGCTGACGGAAGTCATGGAGGAAAAACCAATCGGGGATGTGGCGATATCCGGTGACTGCACCAACACGCATGTGATCAACGAACTGGAGATTCCCGTGGTTGTGATGGGTGCAAACGACATGGTAATAGCGGCAAGCCCGGACGGGATTTTGGTCGCGGACAAGGTGCAGAGTTCGTACATCAAAAAATATGTGGAGAACCGTGACTTAAGACCGATGTTTGAGGAGCGCTCATGGGGGGAGTATACGGTGCTGAACATATCGGTGGATGGGGGCGGAAACCGCGCCGTGACAAAGAAAAAGCTGGTTCAGGCGGGCAGGAGGATTGAGGAGACAAGACATCAGCACCATCTTGAGGTGTGGACGGTGTTAAGCGGCAGGGCGGTGATCTGCGTCCGGGGAAGGCGGCATGACGCGCTTGCGGGGGACACTTTCACGATCGAGCGCGGGGTGGCGCACAGCCTGCAGGCCGAGGAAGATACCGTGCTGCTGGAGGTGCAGATTGAGGAAGACGGGGAATAAAACGGTAAGGCGAGGTGGCAAGATGAGATATCAACTGAGTGACAATACATGGGATCAAAAGGAGTTTGCCGTAATTCAGGAAGTGCTCGATTCCAATATGTTTTCTATGGGCAGGCGTGTGGCGCAATACGAAGCGGAATTTGCGGAAAAATTCGGCGTGAAATATGCGCTTATGGTAAGTTCCGGTTCCGCGGCGAACCTGCTTGCGGTCGCCGGGCTGGTCTATTCGGGCAGGTTAAAGCGGGGCGACGAGGTCATCGTTCCCGCGGTTTCGTGGAGCACCACGTATTTCCCGCTGTACCAGATGGGATTAAAGCTGCGTTTTGTCGATATCGACAAGGATACCCTGAATATTGATGCAGACAAATTTGCGGAGGCGGTTACCGGGCAGACACGCTTGGTCTGCCTTGTAAATCTTCTCGGCAACCCGAACGAATTTGAAAAGATCGCAAAGGTCTGCGACAAAAAAAATATCCTCATAATGGAAGACAACTGTGAATCCTTGGGGGCGGAGTATCACGGGAAAAAAGCCGGTACACTTGGGCTTGTCGGGACGTTCTCAACGTTCTATTCGCATCATCTGTGTACGATGGAGGGCGGGATGGTCGTTACCGACGATGAGGAACTGTATCATTATATGCTCTGTTCCAGGGCGCACGGATGGACGAGGAACCTGCCGAAGGATAGTCCGATCTACAAAAAAAGCGAGGTTGATTTTTACGAGAGCTTTAATTTCATAGTTCCCGGATTCAACCTCCGCCCGCTTGAGATTGAGGGCGCAGCGGGGTCGGAACAGTTGAAGAAGATGGATAGGATCATCGCCCGGCGAAGGAAAAACGCGGAATATTTCCGCGAGAAAATGCGGCAGTTTGAGGATGTGCGGATCCAAAAGGAAATTGGGGAAAGTTCATGGTTTGGGTTCGCTGTCATCCTGGGGGGCGGATTAAGGGGCAGGCGCGATGAAATTGTGAGGGCGGTTGCCGGGGGCGGGATTGAAGTCCGGCCGATCGTTGCCGGGAATTTTACGCGCAACAGCGTGATAAAGTATCTCGATTTCAGCATTTCCGGCGAACTGACGGCAAGCGACGATATCCATGACAATGGTTTCTTTATTGGCAATCACAGCAAAGATAATTCCGCGGAGATTGATTATTTTGCCGGGATCTTCGGCGGTGCGCTTGAAAAATTGCGGGGTGGATATTGATGGAGAAAAACGCAAAAATTTATGTTGCCGGGCATGGCGGTATGGTGGGCTCGGCGATTGTCAGGCGGCTGCGGGAGGCAGGTTATACAAATGTCATCGGCAGGACGCACAGTGAACTTGATCTTACAAGGCAGGCGGATGTGGAGAACTTTTTTGCTGCCGAAAAGCCGGAATATGTTTTTCTCGCCGCGGCAAGGGTCGGAGGGATAAGGGCAAATGCAACGTATCCGGTTGAGTTTGCAGCACAGAACGCATACATCGGCCTGAATGTGATCACTTCGGCACATAACAGCGGGGTCAGGAAGCTGCTGTATTTAAGCAGTGCGTGCTGTTATCCTAATTCTGCGCAGATTCCGGTGGAAGAATCTGCCCTGCTTTGCGGTGCGCCTGAAAAAACAAATGAGGCATACGCGATGGCAAAGAATTTGTGCCTGCGTTTATGTGAGTATTACAAGCGCGAATATGACGATGATTTTATTGCCGTAATGCCTGCGAATTGCTATGGCGAGGGCGATTGTTTCGACCCGCTTTATTCGCATGTCATCCCCGCCCTGCTCATGAAATACCATGAGGCAAAACAAAACGGCGCGGAGCAGATTGAAGTCTGGGGCACGGGGAAGGCGATGCGGGAATTTATCTATGTGGACGATCTGGCAGATGCCTGTATTTATGTTATGGGCAATTATTCCGGCGCAGAACATTTAAACATCGGCACGGGTGAGGAGATATCCATCCTTGGGCTTGCACAGCTTGTCGGCAGGACGGTGGGCTACCGCGGCAGGATTGTCTGTGATACCACAAAACCTGACGGGAAAATGAGGAACTTGCTTGATTCGTCAAAGCTGCTGTCAATGGGCTGGAGACCGAAATATTCCATCGAAGACGGGATAAGACGGCTCTATGCTCATTTTTTGCGGGGGGGGGCAAATAAGTACTAGCCAGAAAGTTGTAACGGACATTGAACAAAAGACAGCACTTCCGCCGCTTGGTTTTGGGACAGCAGATTTAAAAGGAGATATCAGGGAAATTGTGTTAAATGCAATACAAAGCGGCTATCGCCTGATTGATACCGCAGCGGTATACGGAAGCGAGGAAGCGGTTGGGAAGGCCATACGGGAGGCAGCTGACAGAGGGCTGGTACGGCGGGAAGCCCTGACCGTACAAACGAAATTAGCCCCGGACAGTCACGGGTATTACAAAACCCTGCAAGGGTTTGAAGAGTCGTTAAACAGACTCCGGCTTGACTATATTGATGTGTATCTCATCCACTGGCCGGTTGGCAGGGGGGAGGAAGAAACTTATAGGGAAAAGAACATGGAAACATGGCAGGCGTTTGCGGAATTAAAATCCAAAGGCCGGATCAGGCATGTCGGTGTCTGCAATTTTTTGGAGCGTCATCTGCTCGACCTGATCGGCTCCGGATATGGCTGCCCGGAGATCAACCAGCTGGAACTCCATCCGGGCTACCAGCAAAGGGGACTTGTGCGTTTTTGCCGGGAACGTGGGATCGTAGTTGAGGCATGGTCCCCGATGGGCAGGGGAATCCTGGACTCCAAAAAGTTTATTGCCATAGCGGCAAAATACGGTAAGGATATCGGCCAGCTTGCCCTGCGTTGGAGTATCCAGAAAGGGTTCATTCCATTGACGCGGAGTTCAAGTTTAAGGCGCATCGCGGGCAATATGGATATTTTTGGATTTGAAATATTAAGGGAAGATATGGAGGAGCTTGATGCGCTGAATACCAATGACGGTTATATGGATATCTGGAGTTATAAGCGCCAGCAGATGTATTAAAGTGCTTTTGCTTTCCACCGACGCGTCAAAATTTATGACGGGGACAACGATAATTGTTGATGGCGGCAGTGTTTCAAATTCGTGACGATAACGACGAGGAGGGTTTAAAATATGCGGGTAAGTGATTATTTGGCAGACGCGCTGTACTGTGCAGGCGTGGAGGATGTGTTTTTGGTGACGGGAGGGGGCTGTATGTTCCTGACGGACGGCTTGGCCAGCCACGAAAAGATCCGGTGTGTTCCCTGCCTTCATGAACAGGCTGCGTCTATGGCGGCGATCGGCTATTCGCAGTATCGGGAGAATTACGGTGCGTGTCTGGTCACGACGGGCTGCGGGGGGACAAACGCGGTCACCGGAACCCTGCATGCATGGCAGGATCACCTGCCTGTTATCTATATATCCGGGCAATGCAACAGGAATGAGATGATGTGCTCGGTCGCTGCGCCCGTGCGTGCAATCGGTATGCAGGAAGCGGATATCGTTTCGATCGTAAAAAGCATCACGAAGTATGCCGTTACGGTTATGGATGAGAATGACGCGGTCTACCATATTGAGAAGGCGATGTATCTGGCGAAAGCGGGCTGCCAGGGACCGGTCTGGCTCGATATTCCCCTGGATGTCCAGGAAGCGGAGATTGACCCTGGGCATGTGAGACATTTTGATCCGGGAGAATTGGAGCCGGCCAAAACAAAACCTACCGCGGATGAGGTGGATTATGTCGTGCGTGCGCTGAAGAAAGCGGAGCGCCCGGTCATTGTCCTTGGCGCGGGCGTAAGATATGCCGGTGCACAGGATGTATTCGAAGCTTTTGTCCATAAAAACCAGATACCGTATGTCAGCACGCGGCGCGGTTGGGACATCTGCCCGAAAAGTGATCCCCTGCATATCGGTCTGACCGATATACGCGGCAACCGGGCAGCGAACTTTGCAGTACAAAATGCGGATATGGTCCTCGTCCTTGGCAGCCGTTTGTCTTTGCTGACCACGGGGTACAATTATGATCTCTTTGCGCGCGGCGCGGAACATGTCATTGCAGTAGATATTGATGAGGATGAGCACCGCAAAAATACGGTTCGGCTGGATAAGGTGATTAATGCGGACGTGAAAGAATTTTTGGGCGCGGTATCGGGAATGGAATTTCCGCATAGGAAAGAGTGGGCAAATAAATGTATTCACTGGAAAGAGATATTCCCGGCTATATTGCCGGAGCATATGGACGATTCCCGCGGAATCAGCAAATTCGCTTTTATGGATACGCTGAACCGGAATTTAAAGAAGGACAGCGTTGTAGTAACAGACGCGGGCGCGACGACAGAGATACCGATGCAGTGTTTACACTATACTGATAAGCGCCAGCGCTATGTGGGGAGCGCAGAGCAGTGTGAGATGGGATATGCGCTTCCCGGCGCGGTCGGTGTCAGCATTGCGCGCGGGAAAGGGGAGGCGCTGTGCATTGTCGGCGACGGCAGCCTGCAGATGAATATACAGGAACTGCAGACCTGTGTCACCCAGAAACTTCCCGTGAAGATATTTGTGTGGAATAACGGCGGGTATGCCACGATATACGGCCACCAAAAAGGCATTTTTAAGGGAAGGTTTGTCGGCGTGGACGAAGCATCCGGCCTGATGCTCCCTCCGCTTGAAAAGATTGCCTGCGCGTATGGGCTTGAATATTACCGGGCGGAGAAACTTAAGGAGCTTGAAGAGATCGTGCCGAAGGTTATGGAGTGCCCGTCGCCCGTTCTCTGTGATGTGGTGTGCCTGAGGGACGAGGTGGTTCCGATCGCGCAGGTAAAAGCAAAATACCGCCTGCCGGACGGCGGCACGGTCGCATTGCCGATCGAGGATATGTTCCCGCCCATCGACCGGGAGCTTTTTGAACAAGAAATGATGATCGAGCCGATACGCTGGTGGGGAAAATAACCGAAAGGAGCGGATATGTTTGATAATACGGAAATCACTTTGCTTGACTGTACGCTGCGCGACGGGGGCTATGTAAACAACTGGGAATTTGATACGGATACGGCGTTGGCTGTCATGGAGGGGTTGTATGACAGCGGGGTGCGCTGTATTGAAATAGGGATCATGGGTGTGGGCGCAAAAGCCGGGACACAGACCAAATTCAATAACTTTGGTGAGATGGAGCCTCTTCTTGAACGCCGCAGGGAGGGATGCAGCTATGCCGTGATGACCACCACGGAGAACGCTGCCAGTTTTGAGCTCCCGCCGCGCAGCGAAAGAACTCCGGACATCATCCGGCTTGCGTATTTTAAGAGTGACTTGGCAGAAGCACTGGCGAGCGCGCAGGAGTATCAGGAAAAGGGGTATTCCGTTTTTTTGCAGGCGATGGCGACCTTTATGTATTCGGACAAAGAAATGGCGCAGATGCTCTGTGCGGTCAACGCGCTGAAACCGTCCGCATTTTACATGGTTGACAGTTTTAGTACCATGTACCCAAAAGATGTAAAAAAGATGCGCGGCGACGTGCTCCGGCACCTGTCCCCGGAAATCTCCCTTGGGTTTCACGCGCACAATAATATCCAGATGGCATTTGCCAACGCTATGGAATTTTTGGATGCCGGGGCGTGCGGCCGCCCGCTGTTTGTTGACTCGAGCGTGTTCGGTATGGGACGGGGCGCGGGGAACGTCCCGACGGAACTGCTCATGGAATATTTAAACCGGAAGGGCTGCCGGTTTGATATTCCCCCGCTGCTCTTGGTTTACCAAAAGTATCTGGAACCTATTTACCGTCAATACGGCTGGGGGTATTCCCTGCCGTATTTTTTGACGGCGGTGCATAAAACAAATTCGGCATACGGCTGGTATTACCGGAACCGGGGGGTAGAAAGGCTTGACAGCCTGGATACCGCACTGGGGATGATACCGGCGGAAATCCGCTATACACTGAAAAAAGATATAGCGGAAAAAATTATCAAAGAGGTGAGCGGGCTTGAATGAGATGGATACCATGAAGTCGCTTCGCAAACGGATGCTTGCGGTATCAAATATGGGACGGGACGGAAACCTGCAGAGCGGTTTTTCATCGCTTGAGATCCTGTGGGCACTATATCACGGCGGGATGAACTATACGCAGGAAAACCGCATGGACGTGGGGCATGACCGCTTTGTCCTCAGCAAGGGGCAGTCAAATCTTGCGCTGATGACGGTGCTTGCGGAATGCGGCTATATCGGCAGCGCCGAGCTGGAAACTTTCTGCAGGATTGATTCGCGCATATCAATGCAGGCGGACAGAACCAAGTTCGACGGCCTGATCGAGTGCTCGGCGGGCAGCCTTGGGCATGGTTTCCCGATTGCGGTCGGAATGGCGCTTGCCGCTAAGCTGCGCCGCTCGGGGGAACATGTTTATGTGCTTGTCGGGGACGGTGAGATGAACGAAGGTACGATGTGGGAAGCGATGCTGTTCGCCGCCTCGGAGAATCTTGACAATATCACGATGATCGTTGACGACAATGGCTCCGTAAATAAGATGCTGCGCGGGATGAACCTGCCGGGGAAATTTTCGTCGTTCGGCTTTGCCGTGGAAACTGTCAACGGGCACAATATCGGTGAGATCAGGGACACCCTGCAAAAGAGGGACGGCAGGCCAAGGGCGGTTCTTGCGAAGACCGTCAGGGGCTACGGCTGTAAAACGCTTATGGAGGATGATTCGTGGTTCCACCGGTATCCGCGCGCGGATGAGCTGGCAGGGCTGTATAAGGAGGTTGATGAGTTTTGAGGAAAGCCATGCAAAAAGAGGTTAGCCAGTTTATCGCAGGTGACCCCCTGACTTCGCTTTTTCTTGTGGATATCGGTGTATGGGCATTCCGGGATCTGCTTTTGGAATATCCGGAAAGGGTAAAAAATATAGGGATTTTTGAACCGGGCACCATAAGCATCGCGGCAGGCCTGTCCCTGTCCGGAGTAACGCCGGTTGTCTACGGAATCTCCCCGTTCATCGTCCAGCGCTCTTTAGAGCAGTTAAAGCTTGATTTTGTTTACCAGGGGACGGGCGGGAATTTTATCACGACGGGTGCGTCATATGATTTTTCGACGCTTGGATATTCGCACTATTGCCCGGAGGATGTCATGACGTTAAAGACACTTCCGGGATTTGAGATACTCACGCCTGCGACACCCGGACAGTTTACAACCCTTTTTCATGCCTGTGCGAAAAACGGTCTCCCAACCTATTTCCGCATGACGGATCACTGCAATAAGAATGAGGTGGATGTTGATTATGGGAAGGCGAAGGTGCTCCGGCAGGGACAAAAGGGGACTGTCGCAGTCTGGGCGGAAATGCTTGACGCGGTCATTGAGGCATGCGGCGGCATGGATGTCAGCATACTTTACTTTACATCCGCGGTTCCTTTTGATTATGGGGCACTCCGGCAGTATGCCGGCAGAAAGCTGGTCTTATGCCATCCGTTTTATGAGGGGACGTTTTCCGACGACATCCAGAAACTCGGGGGCGGATTGCCGGAAATATGTGAAATCGCCGTACCGAAAAAAGTATTGCGCAGCTATGGTACAAAGGAGGAAAAAGATCTTGGGCTTTCCCTGACCCCGGAAGCAATAAAATGCAGGATACAGGATTTTCTTGACCGGGCGTGACGGAAAGAAGGAAGTACCATATACAGAGGGAATTGCTGAAAAAAGCCTGAACAGTTTTTGCTGCAGGACTTGGCATGACAGGAAGGAGATATATGATGAATTTATTTGAAAAGATACTTGAGGAACTTAAAGCATCCGCTCTCCCCACGATTTTGTACGGGTCGGGTGCGCTATCCGTAATAGTAAATGCATATCTCGAGGAAAACGGTGTTTCGGTTCATGGTTTTGCGGTTGACAGGGAATATTACAGGAAATCTGTCCACAATGGCAAACCGGTCTATATTTTAAGCGACTATGTTGCAAGTAATCCGAGCAATATTATCCTTGCTTTTTCTTATCTGTCAGCCGAATGGGAAAATCAGCTTCGCTCCGTCGCGGCATCGGCAGGGTCTAAAATATATTTATTGGATTTCCCTGCGTATTTAACCCTTCCCGGGAACCACAGGTCATTCGGGAGTTTTTATAAAGAGAATCAATCCGTATTTGGCAGGCTTAGGGCAGAGCTGTGTGATGAGAGTTCCAAAACGGCATTGGATGATTTTATTGACCAGAAACTTACCGGGGTTTACAGGAAGCCATTTTCTGATAAACCTGCATTTTTTGATGGGGATGTGCTGGAGTTTCTGACCGCGAAGTTTATGTGGACTGTGGTGCATATAACGGTGACACAGTGATTGGATTTATTGAAAATTTGGAGCGGGGGGGGGGTATTTTTTTACAGAAAAATTTATGCTTTTGAAGCAGATCCTAAAAATGTTGATGCCATGCGCAAGAACCTGGAGGGATATGATAATGTCAGTATCATTGCCAAAGGTGTTTATGATTCTACCGGGGTTTTGCGGTTTGCCACAGAGGGAACAATTGGTTCCCGCATTTCCGATGAAGGTACGGAAATTGAGGTGACGAGTATTGACGAGACCGTGAAGGATGAAGAGGTTACATTTATCAAAATGGATATTGAGGGTTCGGAGCTCATGGCACTGAAAGGGGCGGAAAAAACGATCCGGCGCTGCAGGCCGAAGCTTGCCATCTGCGTTTATCACCGCGTGGAAGATTTAACCACAATCCCGCAGTATATAAAAAGCCTTAACCCGGATTATAAGCTGTATTTCCGGAAGTATTGGCCGAACGCCCTGGAGGCTGTGCTGTACGCAGTTTGATGTCTGGCTGCTGTCAAAAACAGTGTAAAGCTGCGGCATAAATGGGATGGGGAAATTGGGGTATCATGAGTTCCGGCACCATGAAAAGCAGGTTAACGATTGGCACAAAAGTTTAAAACTTAGGAGTTAAGGTTTGCCATCATTAGGAAGGAGAATCGTTATGAATTTGTTTGAAAAAATGATCAGGGAGCTTAAGGTATCAAATCATCCCACGATCATGTATGGGTCGGGCGCATTGTCGGTAATGGTTGACTCATATCTGAAACAGAATGGGATCATTGCCGATGGTTTTGCGGTTGACAGGGAATATTACAGGGAACCTACCCACAATGGCAAACCGGTTTACATTTTAAGTGACTATGTTGCAAATAATCCGTGCAATATTATTCTTGCATTTTCGTATTTAACATCCGAGTGGGAGAATAAGCTCCGTTCCATTGCGGATTCCAGACCGGATACTAAAATATATTTGTTGGATTTTCCGGCGTATTTATCTCTTTACGGAGATCACAGTCAATACGGGAGTTTTTATAAAGAGAATAAGCCTGCATTGGACAAACTCAGGGCAGAGCTGTGTGATGAGAGTTCCAAAACGGCATTGGATGATTTTATTGACCAGAAACTTACCGGGGTTTACAGGAAGCCATTTTCTGATAAACCTGCATTTTTTGATGGGGATGTGCTGGAGTTTCTGACCGCGAAGTTTATGTGGACTGTGGTGCATATAACGGTGACACAGTGATTGGATTTATTGAAAATTTGGAGCGGGGGGGGGGTATTTTTTTACAGAAAAATTTATGCTTTTGAAGCAGACGCGAAAAATGTTACTGCCATGGATAAGAACCTGGAGGGATATGATAATATCCGTATCATTGCCAAGGGTGTTTATGACCATACCGGGGTTTTGCGGTTCGCTGCCGAGGGGGGCGTTGGTTCCCATATTTCCGATGATGGTATAGAAATTGAAGTGACAAGTATTGATGAGGCCGTGAAGGATGAGGAGGTCACGTTTATCAAAATGGATATCGAGGGCTCGGAACTTATGGCACTGAAAGGGGCGGAAAAAACAATCCGCCGCTGCAGGCCGAAGCTTGCCGTCTGCGTTTATCACCGTGTGGAAGACCTGATAACAATCCCGCAGTATATTAAAAGCCTTAACCCGGATTATAAGCTGTATTTCCGGAGGTATTGTCCGAATGCCTTTGATGCTGTATTGTATGCTGTTTGATGTTTGGTAATATTAAATTCGGGAATTTTTAATATAATATGGGAATGAAATAAGCATAAAATGCCGGGAGTCCGGCGTTTTCTATTTGTGGCTGCCGTACCAGGGATGGGGAAATCCATGGTATGGCAGCATTTTTTATTGCTGGGAATAGCGCCGGATTTTTTGGGAAGCCGGCGGTAAGGGATACGTTGTTGAGGGAGGCAAAGATTAAGGGGGACGGGAAACCTCTGTATGCTGTATGGAAAGGTGGATTTTAGCATGTGGTCAGCATTTCGTAAATTTCAGAAATTATTTTCGAAGCAGCAAAAGCACAGGTTTGTGCTTTTGTTTTTTTTGATGCTTTTTGGGGCATTCCTTGAAGTCCTGGGGGTTTCTTTAATCGTGCCCCTGGTGTCCGTGGTGATGCAGGAAGATATCATTGAGACGAATGCGCTGGTGGGGAAAGTTTGCGGGATATTCCATATTCATTCGGAGAGGGCGTTCCTGATCGTCTGCATTGTGCTGCTGATCTTCATTTTTATCTTCAAGGATCTTTATCTGACATTCCAGATTTATGTACAGAACCGGTTGATTTACAACAACCGGTTCCGGGTGCAGCAGCGCCTGATGGATGCTTATCTGAACCGGGGGTATGAGTATTATTTGAGCGCGAGCTCCGGGGAGATTGTCCGTGTGGTACAGCAGGATGTGAATTACGCGTTTGGACTGCTGCAGTGCCTGTTAAATTTTATTGCCGAGACGGTGGTTTCATTGGCGCTGGTGATTGCAGTGTTTTTGATCAATCCGCTGATGACTTTGCTGGTCGGGATTGTTCTGCTGTTTGCAATGTTTGCGATTGCGAAGGTGGCAAAGCCGCTGCTGCACAGGCAGGGGAGAATTTTGCAGGAAAGTTACACGCAGGTGAATAAGTGGCTGCTCCAGATGGTGAACGGCATCAAGGAAGTGACAGTGGGGGATAAAAAGGCGTTTTTTCTGGAAAATTTCAGCCTGCATGGGAAGCGTATGGTGAGGGCGGAGCGGTGGAACACTTTGCTGCAGAACGTGCCGAGGCTGTTGATCGAGATGGCAAGCATTGTATCTATGCTGCTTGCTCTGCTTGTTGCGGTGCTCATGGGAACGGAAGTTTCAGGGCTGATCCCGACAATTGCGGCATTCGGCATGGCAGCGATGAAGCTGATGCCGAGTGCAAACCGGATTTCGGGGGCATTAAACCAAGTGGCATATTATGAGCCGTCGCTTGATAAGCTGCTTTCGAACTTGCAGCTTGCAGAAGCGGAGGGGGCGAAGGAAGGGAAGCCGGGACGGGACAATGGGGAGGCGGCAAAAATGGGTTCAGAGGAGGAAATGCGGCAGGACAAACCGGCGGGGATGCCCGGAGAGCCGGAGGATGAAGGAGATTTGCAGGCAAATGCGGTGCGGGCGTTTTCACTGGAACAGGCGGTTCAGCTAAGGCATATTTCCTATCACTATCCGGATGCGGACGAGCCCGTGCTGCAGGATGCGGACATGCTTATCCCGGTCGGGAAATCCGTCGGGATTGTCGGTGCGTCCGGTGCGGGCAAGACAACGGCGGTGGATATCATGCTGGGTCTCCTGCAGCCGCAGTCCGGGGAGGTGCTGGCGGACGGTGTTCCTATAGGGGATCATTACGCACAGTGGCTGTCGCACATCGGTTACATCCCGCAGATGATCTTCATGCTGGACGATTCGATCCGGGCGAACGTGGCGTTTGGGGTCGCGGCGGGCGAGGTTGACGAGGCACAGGTATGGAGGGCGCTTGGTGAGGCGCAGCTCGCGGATTTTGTGCGCGGGCTTCCGGAGGGGCTTGACACGGTGATCGGGGAGAGGGGGATACGTCTCTCCGGCGGGCAGCGCCAGAGGATCGGGATCGCGCGTGCGCTGTACCCGAACCCGGAACTGCTTATTTTTGACGAGGCAACCTCGGCGCTTGATGTGGGCACGGAGGCGGCGATCATGGAGTCGGTCAACCGGCTGCACGGCAGGAAGACGCTGGTGATTATCGCGCACCGGCTGGCGACGATCGCAGATTGCGATATGGTGTTCCGGGTCGGGGATGGGAAGATCGTAAGGGAGAGGTAGCAGCGGCACATCCGGCGGGATTAAAAAGATTAGAATATGCGGAGATTAGTATTATTTCAAGAGGGCAAAGCCGGCAAAAAGGCTTTGCCCTTTTTGTTTTCTGCGTTTTTCTGTGCCTAAAAGAAAGCAGTTTTTGGGTATCATATAGGACGTTTTCTTTCATATTTCAACAAATTTTTTCACAAAACCGTTGCGAAAGGTTAAAATATGCATTATAATATAAGTGGTATCCTGACTTGGGCTGGCAATAAAACTTTTATGTAGGGATTGTTTGTATTACAAATAGGCGGGTAGGTTGGAATGGCTGTATTTATTGATTGCGAAATAGAGATAGGATTAGGGGATGGGATCGAAGGAGCTAGTAAGATAAAAAAGCTTTCATAGGATTGCCAGAAGGCATTCTGGGAAGCAAGCGGAATTTCTCAGGTGTCGACGGTCTGTCATCAGGACAGGATGTGGCAGTTTATTGGAGGCTTGTTTATGGAATTGGATTATAAGGCAATCGGGGTGAGGATTAAGAGATTCCGCAAAGAGAGGAAGATTTCGCAGGAAAAGCTGGCGGAGCTTGTGGATGTTTCGGTTCCGCATATGAGTAATATAGAGACAGGCAAGACAAAGCTGAGCATGCAGATCCTGGTGAATCTCTCCAATGCATTGAACGCGACACCCGATGAACTGCTTTTGGGACATGCCAGTGCACCGGACAAAAGGTGTTATACATTGCGCGAGACGATCCATCAGGAGCTTGAGGATTGTACAACGGCGCAGGTGGCAATGATCGAGGAGATGATAGCCTGCACGAAGCGCGGCCTTAGGCAGTATGAGCGCAAGACACGGTCGCGCCAGGATTTATGATTGAATAAAACAGCAAACACCCGGACTGTGCCGCAAAATTTTTCTTGGGGCCGGGATCGGATCCAAGTATTTTTTTGCAGTCAGGGCGAATGTAATTTTTTTGATAGGAGACTTTGGCGATGAAGATTTTAGTTACCGGAGGGGCGGGATACATTGGTTCCCATACCGTAGTGGAGCTTGTGCAGAACGGGCATGAGGTTGTGGTGGCGGACAACCTTTCCAATTCAAATGCCCGGGCACTCGAGCGGGTCGGGCAGATCGTGGGAAAGAAAATACCGTTTTATCAGGTGGACATCCGGGATAAGGCAGGTTTGTCGGAAATGATGGAAGCGTGTGCGGATGAGGGCAGGCGTGCATTTGACTGCTGTATCCATTTTGCGGGGCTGAAATCTCCGAATGAGTCCATCCGGCTTCCGCTTGAATATTATGATAATAATATCACGGGAACTTTGGTTCTGGTGGATGTGCTGCGCCGGTATGGCTGCAAGAATATGATTTTTTCCTCCTCGGCTTCCGTATATGGCGACCCGGCGGTGGTTCCGGTGACAGAAGAGTGCCCGAAAGGGCAGTGCACGAACCCGTACGGGCAGACAAAGAGTATGTTGGAGCAGGTTTTAACAGATATCCAGACGGCGGACGGAGAATGGAATATTGTGCTGCTGCGGTATTTTAACCCGCTTGGTGCGCATCGAAGCGGGCTGATCGGGGAAAATCCGAGCGGCATCCCGAACAATCTGATGCCGTATATTACGCAGGTGGCAGTCGGAAAGCGCAAAGAGCTGAACGTGTACGGGGATGATTACGATACGCCGGACGGGACGGGTGTCCGCGATTATATCCATGTGGTAGACTTAGCTTGCGGGCATGTGAAAGCCTTACAGGCAATCGAAAAGAAATGCGGGCTCGCCGTTTACAACCTTGGCACGGGGAGGGGTTATTCCGTTCTGGAGGTCGTGAAGGCTTTTGAGGAGGCAAATGGCGTGAAAGTTCCGTATGTTATCCGGGAAAGGCGCGCGGGGGATGTCGCGACCAGTTACTCCGACCCGGCAAAAGCCGGGCGGGAGCTTGGTTTTTACGCACGGTATGATATCGTGGATATGTGCCGTGACGCATGGAACTGGCAGAAAAATAATCCGGACGGGCTGTAGAACCGGCCGATGTTTTGGTGCCGCAGTTCCGGTTTGTGCGGTCTGGAACGCATTCATTGGGCAGGGAAAGCTATCCCTGCTCATTTTTTTCCGCAGAAAACGGCGATTGCTTCCCCGGTGAATGCCGCGCAGCCCTTTCCGCCCGCATGGTCAATGCTGCTGCAAAAGCGCTCGTCCTGTACATACATTTGCCCAAGTGCGGACAAAGTTTCGGTGCTGCATGTATAATAGTGTTCTGTGATGAACTGCTGCAGTTCGCCTATTTTTTTCTGTACGGATGGGTCGGACGGCGGCAGGGCTTTTAATTCCCCGAGATCCGCAAAGAGAACCATCATCTCCTGTGCGGCTTTTTCCGCGTCAAAGCCCGCGGCAGACCGCCCGGCAAATTCTTTGTATTCCGGGGTGTTCCCCCATTTTTTTGCGACTTCTTCTTTGTACGCTTCGATCTCACTTTTGTCAAAAATTCCAAAATCCATCGTAGTCACTCCTTTTTTCTGAATGCTTTGTGCGAAACAGATCAGTTCACCGAGATGCTGTTGTTCCAGTTTTAACAGTTCAATTTGCTGCGCGAGCGCTTCCCGTGGGTCAAAGTCCGGGCTGTCCAAGATCTGCCGGATTTTTTTTAGCGGGAATTTTAGTTCGCGGAACAATAAAATGTTTTGCAGCCGGGCAAGGGCGGTATCGTCATACAGCCTGTAACCCGCTTCGCTTACCTTGCTTGGTTTTAGCAGTCCGATCGCATCATAATGGTGCAGTGTGCGCACGCTGACACCTGCGAGTTTGCTGACTTCAATTACTGTTTTCATTTCGGCTCATCCTCCGGTTCTGTTTCCTATCGCGGCTGCGCGTAGGGCAGGCTTGCAAGTCTTTTTGTTTTTCTACGCATCCTTATCATAAACTATGACATAACGTGAGAGTCAAGGCTTTTTTGAAAAAAATTGAAAGGGCTGCCGCAGGATGATGGCCTGTGTGCTTATATGGTTACAGCCAGATACTGGCTTTTTCCATATATCACAAGGGTTTTCATTTTGCAACAGCCCTTAAAATGGCTATTATTATGGTTCTGTTTGTTTTATATATTATTTGTTCTTGATCTCACTGTGTAATTGCTGCAGTGATTTTACTTCACAATCCCCGTGTTTTTGCAGATACAAAATCCCTTTCGCCGTTGCCCTTGCTGCTGCGATCGTTGTCATATAAGGAACTTTTTCTTTGATAGCAGCCTTGCGGAGGTAGCTGTCGTCGTGCATGCTTTCCTTGCCGATCGGCGTATTGATGATCAGGCTGATATCCCCGTTCGTGATCAGGTCAAGGATGTTCGGCCGTCCCTCGTAGAGCTTTTTCACGCGTTCCGCCGGGATTCCTGCTTCCGTGATCAGGTCGCAGGTGGTGCCGGTTGCGAGAATCTTAAATCCGGCTTCCTGGAACAGCCCGGCAATCTCCACGACCTCCGGCTTGTCCTTGCGGTTGACCGAGATCAGCACCGTGCCGGAAAGCGGGAGCTTTGTCTGGGTCGCTTCCTGCGCCTTGTAGAATGCCTCGCCGTAATAGGTGGAAAGGCCGAGCACTTCGCCGGTAGAGCGCATTTCCGGGCCAAGCACCGGATCGACCTCCGGGAACATGTTGAACGGGAAAACGGCCTCCTTCACGCCGTAGTACGGGATATCCTGCTCCTTTAATGCCGGGACAGGGGACGGGCGTGAGGTGAGCTCCGACGTGATGATGTCCGTCGCAAGCGGAACCATGCGGATGTTGCACACCTTGGATACGAGCGGCACAGTGCGGGACGCGCGCGGGTTGGCTTCCAGCACGTAAACTTTTCCGTTTTCGATCGCGTACTGCATGTTCATCAGACCCCTGACATGCATTTCTACGGCAATTTTCTTCGTGTATTCCCGGATCGTTGCGACATTTTCCGGCGTGATATGCACGGACGGGATAATGCACGCGGAATCGCCGGAATGAACGCCTGCCAGCTCAATATGCTCCATAACGGCAGGGACAAAAGCGTGCGTGCCGTCGCTGATGGCATCCGCCTCGCACTCCAATGCGTGGTTTAAGAAACGGTCGATCAGGATCGGCCGGTCCGGGGTTACGCCGACCGCGGCTTTCATATAGCCCTCCATGCTCCCGTCATCATAGACAACTTCCATGCCGCGTCCGCCGAGCACGTAGGACGGGCGCACCATGACCGGGTAGCCGATGCGGCCTGCGATGGAGAGCGCTTCCTCCACCGTGGTCGCCATGCCGGATTCCGGCATCGGAATGCCTAACTTATCCATCATCGCGCGGAACTGGTCGCGGTCTTCTGCAAGGTCGATCACGGCAGGCGGCGTGCCGAGGATTTTCACTCCGTTTTTCTCAAGTTCCGCCGCGAGATTGAGCGGTGTCTGGCCGCCGAACTGCGCGATCACGCCGACCGGCTGTTCTTTCTGGTAGATGCTTAAAACGTCCTCGAGTGTAAGCGGCTCGAAATACAGCTTGTCCGAGGTGTCGTAGTCGGTGGAAACCGTCTCCGGGTTACAGTTGACAATGATCGTTTCAAAGCCGAGCTTTTTGAGTGCGAGCGCGGCGTGGACGCAGCAGTAATCGAACTCGATGCCCTGGCCGATGCGGTTCGGGCCGCCGCCTAAGATCATGATCTTTTTGCGGTCGGTGTTTACCGGGTTTTTGTCCGGTGCGTTGTAGGTGGAGTAGTAGTAGGCGCTGTCCTTGGTACCGCTGACGTGCACGCCTTCCCAGGCCTGCGTGATGCAAAGCCCCATGCGGCGCGCGCGGATGTCTGCTTCCGGGATTTCAAGGAGCATGCTTAAATATTTATCGGAAAAACCGTTTTTCTTTGCTGAGATAAGAGCCTCGTCGGACGGGAGGGAACCCTTCATGGCAAGCAGTGTTTCTTCTTCCGCAACAAGCTCCTTCATCTGCTCGATAAAATAGAGTTTTACTTTTGTGGCATCGTGGATTTCCTCCACGGTTGCGCCCGCCCGCAGTGCTTCGTACATAATAAAATGGCGGTCGCTGGACGGGTGCGCGAGCATGCGCAGCAGTTCTTCCTTCGGCTTTTTGTTGTAATCTTTCGCAAAGCCAAGGCCGTAGCGGCCGGTCTCCAGGCTGCGGATGGCCTTCTGGAAGGCTTCTTTGTAGGTTTTTCCGATGCTCATGACCTCGCCGACCGCGCGCATCTGTGTGCCGAGCTTGTCCTCCACGCCCTTGAATTTCTCGAATGCCCAGCGCGCGAATTTGATCACGATATAGTCGCCGTCCGGCACATACTTGTCAAGCGTGCCGTATTTGCCGCACTCGATCTCTTTTAAGGTAAGCCCTGCGGCGAGCATGGCGGACACGAGGGCGATCGGGAAGCCGGTCGCCTTGGAGGCGAGCGCCGAGGAGCGGGAGGTACGCGGGTTGATCTCGATCACGACGATGCGGTCGGAAACCGGGTCGTGGGCGAACTGTACGTTCGTGCCGCCGATGACCTTGACGGAATCCACAATGCGGTAGGCTGCATCCTGCAATCTGGCCTGAAGTTCCTTTGAGATGGTAAGCATCGGGGCGGCGCAGAAGGAATCGCCGGTATGCGTGCCCATCGGGTCGATGTTTTCAATAAAGCAGACCGTGATCATGTTGCCCTCGGCATCGCGGACGATCTCGAGTTCCAGCTCCTCCCAGCCAAGGATGGATTCTTCAACGAGTACCTGGCCGACCAGGCTTGCCGCCAGTCCGCGCGCGCAGACGGTCTTTAATTCTTCCTTGTTGTAGACCAGACCGCCGCCCGCGCCGCCCATTGTGTAGGCAGGGCGCAGTACGACCGGGTAGCCGAGACGGTCGGCGATGGCAAGAGCCTCATCCACGGAGTAGGAAACTTCGCTGCGCGCCATCTCGATTCCGATCTCGTCCATGGATTTCTTGAACTCAATGCGGTCCTCACCGCGCTCGATTGCGTCGACCTGCACGCCGATAACCTGCACATTGTATTTCTCAAGCACGCCCTCCTTTGCGAGCTCCGCGCACAAATTCAGGCCGGACTGCCCGCCGAGGTTCGGCAGCAGCGCGTCCGGGCGCTCCTTTGCGATAATCTGCTCCAGGCGCTTTACGTTGAGCGGCTCGATGTAAGTTACGTCCGCAATCTCCGGGTCGGTCATGATGGTTGCGGGGTTGGAGTTTACCAGAACGATCTCGTATCCGAGATTGCGCAGTGCCTTGCACGCCTGTGTGCCGGAATAGTCGAACTCGCACGCCTGCCCGATGATGATCGGGCCCGAGCCGATGATTAAGACTTTGTTGATATCCTCTCTTTTTGGCATAAGACTCTCCTTTATATTTATTTCTAAAAACGTCGTATCTTATTATAATGGAAAATTGGAAAAAATCCTATAGTTTTTTTGAGTTTTTTAAAAAGGAATCACCGCGCCGCGATGATTCCTTTTTTGTGCCCGGAACGGGCAGTTTATTTTGCCGGTGTTACCGATGTGATATGCGGGTTTACACCGTTGTACCAGTAGAGGAAGCCTTCCATGTCGATGACATCGCCGACCTTTAATGCCTCCACTGTCTTATATACGTCGGTGGTATTGTCACACAGGTAGGATTCTACGGTAAAGGTGTAGGTCTTGCCATCCTTTGACACATCGAAATAAAGGTCACTGTTGCCCTCCTGCGTGCCGGAACCGTCCCAGTTGTAAAGAAATGCAACTTCATTACCGGACGGATCTGTTTTGGCTTCCACGGTCATGCCCTTGAAGGAAACGAACTGGTTCTGCCGTTTGATCAGGTCGTCGGTGCCAAGCTCGGAAGTAACGTCAACCGCCTTTGCAATGTAGTTGCCGTCCATGATCTCAAAGGTTGATACGTCCGTGATCTCGACCTCGCCGGACCATTCTTCCTTAAAGCCCGTCACCTTGATCTTGGTTCCGGCGGTAAGTTTTGCGTATTCGTCCTCGGAGCAAGGCATATTGTAGATAAAGTAAGCCCCCTCCTTATCCTGTGTGTAAAGGGTAGCCTTGTTATCCCACCAGCTCTGCTTTGCCTGCACGTAGGCTTCAATCGTCACTTCGGATTTCAGTGCCGCGGCATCGTACTCCGCATAGGTCATTACGCCCTCGGACTTCTTGTCCGGATCGTCGCCCTTTCCGCATCCTGCCGCCGTAAACGCGAGCGCGAGGGAAAGTGCCATTGCCAAAAACTTTTTCATAAATCCATACCTCCATTTTGAGTTCCGCAATAGTCCCCCCGATACCGTTGGCCGTGTTCATTATTTCTGTTTGCACAGCCTTCTTTCATTTCTTCCGGGTATCGACCGGGAAACTGCGGATCCGGTTTTATTTTATGTTCACTCGAACCAATGCCATTATACACGAAATTTTTCATAAATCAATGGTTTTTATGATTTCTTTTTCTTTTTTATTGCCCCGCACGACACATATGCAATAATTCCGAGCCAGGTAATGCCGAGCGCGGCGAGCAATATCACTGCGGTCTGCGGAAGCCTTCCAAGTTCGGTTCTCCCGGCGACGGCCGCACCCTTTTGGTCGAGGCGGTACAGGGAGGTGACATCGGAAAAAAGCTTCTCCATATAAGCATCGTCAACCGTTCCCCCGCGCCGTATGGATTTGGCGACATTTTCGATCATCTGCCCGGCTGCGTCGCGCAGGGAGGCGGAACCGTTAAAGACCGGCGTGACAAAGGTGTTTGCCATATTTTCGAGCAGGAGCATGGACGCTTTGATCTTTACATCATAGTAAGCATCGTTATCCTTTCCCATCTGTGCCAGATAGTCCTGGTAAACAGGGTCTTCCTGTGCCTTTTTTGTTACCGGGACATAACCTTCCGTTCTCGCGTAAGCAATCTGTACCTCATTGGTCAGGAGATATTGTGTAAAGAGCCATGAGGCAAGAACCTCCTGCGGGTCGGCTTTGTTAAAAATACAGACCGAAGGTCCCTGTGATATCATCTGCGGGTGTTCCGGGTCAAACTGCGGGATTGGCATGACGACAGTCTCAAAATCGACGAGCGCCTCCGTGCTGATATCCGAAAGCGGGGCATTCGAGCCGATCCAGGAAGCCCCAGCGGTGGAGTCTATCGCGAAAAGGCACTGCCCGGCATTGAAGAAGTTTCCCGGATAACTGGAAATCTTAAAGGTTGAGAACGCCTCTTTTTTTACGTGCTCGGCGATTCCGTAAAGCAGTTCCGCCGTGGTGTCATTGAAGATTTCAATCGTGCCGTCCGCTTTTGAATACCCGGCATTTTTTTGTTTCAGCATCTGGATCATCATATTGTCGGTGGATTTGTAAATAAACGGGATCATGACTTTTTGGCCGTTGACCGGATAAGTTCCGCTTTCATCTTTTGCGGCCGCGGCATCCGAGACTTCCCAGACAAAATCCCATGTGAGCGTATCGGGGATCGTGTAGCCGAGCGCCTCCACATAATCTTTATTGATGTAGCAGGCTTCCGTCGAGCGCATGAACGGGAGCGCATAGCAGTGTTCCTGAAATGAACATTCGGAGAGGAACTGCGGGATGATCTCATCGGATGCCGGCGCGTCAAAGAGCAGCTTTTGCCCGCCGAGCCCGTAGTCCGGGTTCCCGAACAATTCATCGAGTGGGACGACGATATTGCTGCCCGTCAGATATGTCGCGATATGGTCCGGGTAGGTGATACAGACATTCGGTGTGGTGCCGGTCGCGATGTTTGTGATGACATCATTGTAGATCCTGCCGTAATCCGTATAAAGGCGAAGGTTTACCGTCACGTTCGGGTAGAGGGAAGTAAAGCCGTCGATCGCGTCGCGGTAAATCTGTGTCTGCGTTTTGTTGGTATCGTTCTTTGCCCAGAATGTGATCTCGCAATTTTCTGAAGTATCAAATTCTTCCGGTATCGAAAATGGTTTAAGTCCCCTTGACCCGTGGCAGCCTGCCATGCCAAGCCCCGCTGTAAGGATTGCGGCAAGGCCTGCCCATCTGTATTTTCGGTTCATAAAAGCCTCCTCTTTCCCAATACTAACCCTTCATGCCCCCGCGTGACACACCTTCCATGACTTTTTTCCGGAAAATCAGGAAAAGCACGATGAGCGGCAGGGAGATCACGACGACCGCCGCCATCATGGCGGGGATATTTTCACGCCCAAACCCGTTTTCGCGGATTTCCTGAATGCCGTTGGAGACGAGGTAATAATCTGCATCGTCCGTGATCAGACGCGGCCAGACATAGGAATTCCAGCATTCGATGATTTTTAGGATGCCGATGGTGATGAGTGTCGGGCGGCAGATTGGCAGCATGACGCGTCGCAGGTAGCGCAGGTCGGAAGTGCCGTCCACCTTTGCGGCATAGTAGAGCGTATCCGGTATCTGCGCAAAGTTTTCCCGCAGGAGGTAGATGTAGAAAACGGATGTGACGGACGGCAGGATCAGCCCGGTAAAGGTGTTGCGAAGGTCTGCATTGGTCACGGTCACGAAATTCGTGATGATGACAAGTTCGTTCGGAATCATCATCAGTGCGAGGAACAGGGTAAATATAAGATTTTTGCCGCGAAACTCCAGACGTGCGAACGCGAAGGCGGCAAGCGTGGTCACAAAAAGCATGAGCGCGGTCGTGACCACCGTAAAGAGCAGTGTGTTCAGCAGATACCTGCCGAGGGAGACGGATGTAAAAGCATCCGCGTAGTTGGCAAGGGTCGGTGCCAGGGTGAAGAATTTTGGGATGTACTCCGCGTTGTAGGTGCTGTAGCTTTTTACGGAGGTGAGTACCATCCAGTAAAACGGGAACAGCACGATCAGTGCCCAGAAAGTGAGCATTGTGTAAACAAAGATATTGCGGAGTATCCTGCGGGCTTTCGCCGATTTTCCGATTTTTTGGTAATCCATTTGGTCTTGCATGCGGCTCCTCATTTCGAATAATGTACATGTTTTTTGCTTACAAGCAGGTTAATGCAGGTGATTGTCAGGACGATGGCAAACAGGAGGATCGCGGCGGCAGACGCGTAGGACGGGTAGCCGCCGGAATCGCCGTAGAGCATGTCGTAGACGTAGCCGACGATCGTGTTCATACCCGCCGCGTTCAAGTCCGTGCCAAAGAGGGCGACGGCATCGCTGTACGCCTTGAAAGCGCCGATAAAACCGGTGATAACAAGATAGAATATCATCGGTGAGATCATCGGGAGCGTGATGCGCCGGAAAATGCGCCCGCGCCGTGTGCCGTCCACACGTGCAGCATTGTAATAATCCTGGTTGACGGAAGCGAGCGCGCTTGTCAGAATCAGGATTTTAAACGGCAGTACGACCCAGATTGTGTAGAAGCAGAGCACAAACATTTTTGCCCAGTATGGCCCCTCGATAAAGTCGATGGACGGGGAACCGAACCAGTGGAGGAACAGATTGATCAGGCCGTCCGAGTACGCTGTCTTTTTGAACAGGATCATAAAGACGAGACCGACCGCCAGGGTATTTGTGACGTAAGGCAGGAAATATATCGTCTGGAACAGGTCGCGCAGGGGCTTGATGGAGCTTAAGCCTACTGAGACAAGCAGCGCGAGCGCCGTTGAGGCAGGAACCGTGATGACGACGAGCAGAAAGGTATTTTTCAGTGCCTGCAGAAAATACGGGTCGTGCAGCACATACGAATAATTGTAGCCGCCGACACCAAAAAAGCTCTGGGATGCCGAATTGTAACCTTCCTCGAACGAATAGATCAGTACGTCAACCAGGGGGTAGACCATGAACACCCCAAGGAAAAGGATGGCGGGCAGCAGGTACAGCCAGGCTTTCATAGTTCGTTTTTCCATATGGAGGGAACCTCGTTTCTTTTTATGGTAGGAAAATGCGGATGAAAGCGTTTTCCTGATTTGTATGATTTTTTCACTAAGATCTAATCTGCGTTGCCCGGATGTTTTTGCATGTAAATGCGCTCACCTGTTTCTTTGTGGAACAAAAATACTTTTTGCGGCTTAAGCGCGAAGCGGACGATCTTGCTGTTCAGATCCAGCGTATTTTCCGTGTTGATGATCGAGCGGATGTTCTCCCCCTCGCTGCAGGCGTGGGTGGAGACGATGCTGACATCGCGCCCCATGACTTCGAGGCGCACAAGGACGCAGTGCATGGGTCCATCTTCTTTTAAGAGAAAGCCCTCCGGGCGGATGGCGACCGTCACCTCGCCCTCCGCGGCACCGTCGGCGGGGAGTACGGCATCGTTCCCGATGCAGAGCATGCCGTTTTCTACCTTGCCGTCAAACAGATTGATCGGAGGGGTGCCGAGGAATTTCGCGACGAAAAGGTTCGCCGGGTTGTCGTAGACTTCCTGCGGTGCGCCGATCTGCTGTATGATACCGTCCTTCATGACAACGATCAGGTCAGAAATGCTCATGGCCTCGTCTTGGTCATGTGTGACGAACACCGTGGTGATCTGCGTCTCCCGCTGGATGCGGCGGATTTCCTCGCGGGTCTGTAAGCGCAGGCGCGCGTCGAGGTTGGAGAGCGGTTCATCGAGCAGAAGGACGCGCGGCATTTTTACAAGCGCGCGGGCGATGGCGACGCGCTGCTGCTGGCCTCCGGAGAGCTCCCCTGGTTTGCGGTCCATCAGCCCCTCAATCTGGACGAGTTTTGCCGCCTCGAGGGCACGCCGCTGCATTTCGTCCTTCGTGAGCTTTTGTGTACCCCTTAAATTCTCAAGCGGAAACATGATATTTTTTAAGACCGTTAAATGTGGGTAGAGCGCGTAATTCTGGAATACCAGCCCGACCCCGCGGTTTTCCGGTGCGAGTTTCGTGACATCATCTTCCCCGAAAAAAATCTGCCCGTCTGTCGGGGTGAGCAGTCCGCAGATCAGATTCAGGGTCGTGCTCTTGCCGCAGCCGGAAGGGCCGAGCAGACCGACAAGCTTGCCGTCCGGGATCTCAAAGGTGAAATCGTTTACGGCAATGACTTCCTCGCGGGATTTTTTACTGCGGCTCGGGAATTTCTTGGTAAGGTGCTGCAATACGATTTTCATGGGAAACCTCCATAGTTTATTTATCTTTCATGCCGTATTCGTACGCTATCCGGTAAGCTTCCGGCCGCACGTGCAAAAGGAAGTCGGCGACCTCATCTTTTATGCCGAGCACGGCATCCACGACGGCGGGTGAGAAGCGGGTACCGCGCCCTTCTTTTAACTGTGCGAAGATGTGCTCGAGGGAATTTGCCTCGCGGAACGCGTTGCCGGTATCATTCCCGCGGTATTCTATAAAGTCCGCGGCAGCGATGATGTCAACGGAGGCGGGATCGCCGCATTCTTCCCGCGAAAATTCCTTCGGGTAGCCGCCCTTGCCGTCATAATGGCGGTGGTGGCCGAAGGCGGCCGATGCAAACATTTTCGTTGAAGGGGAATTACACAGCAGCCGGTAGCCCTGGATGGCGTGCGACTCGCACATCTCCACCTCCAGGGAGAGCCACTGCCGGTTCGGCAGGGTGAAGAGCTGCAGGAAGAAGAGTTTTCCGATGTCGTGGAAGATACCGCAGTCATAAATATATGCGGCAAGTTCCTCCCGGTGGGAAGTAAGTTCGTCCACCGTCCGGAAACCGGAAAGTCCCAAAAGAGCTTCCGGCTGTCTGGCAAGGAGGCTGTCAAGCAGGAGGACAGCCAGCTTTGCGGTCGCAATGGAGTGCACACATGTACCAAGGTGCCGCCCCATAATAAATTCGTAGGCAAATTCTTTCAGGGAGATCCCGTGCGGGTATTCAATAAAATTGAACATCAGCGCCCTCAGGTAGGAATAAAGGAATTCGGTATTCGTCCCGGCAGGGGCGTTGCGGACATACTGGAGGGCGCGCTGGTAGATCATCTGCATGATCGGAGCTTTGTTTGTGATATGGCTCTCATCCTTGTGCACGTACTCGGTGTACATGGCGGGCAGAAAGAGGTTCGTGTACATTCCCTGCTGCGAGTAATCCGTCTGGGAGGCGGAGATATAAAGCTGCTCCAGATTCTCAAAGAGCTGCGCAAGGGTATGGAAGCCGCAGTGGTAGCAGGCGGCATAATAGGCGTAGAGCCATTGCGGCTGCATCGGGATATTTTTTTTCTGGGCAGTCATAAGCTGCTCGTGGTGCACATATTCGGCGGACTCCATCACTTCTTGCAGCTGTGTGAGAGAGGCATTTTCGTGGCGCAGGTAGCCGAGCAGGGTGGTGCGTTCCTGATGTGTTTTGGTGATGTAGAGCTTCCACGGCAAGGAAGGGGTTTTTTGATGGAAGACCGGATCCTGCAAAATATTGAGGGCACGGCGCAGCACGGCAAATTTCGGTTCCGCTTCCGTGAACGAGTTGTAGCTGAGTGCAAGGTTGCTCATGGAGCGGTGGATATAGCCGCGCGTCTGTTCATCCTCGATTTCGTCATACTGGCGGATATAGCTTGCCGCCTCGCCGAAAAGCAGGCGCATCTTCCATTGGAATTTCGAGGGGTCGGTCATCCGCATGATATTGTTATAGTACCATAGTGCCATACCGCTGTGGTAGAGGGAGCGGATCAGAAGTTCACGGTTCTTTTTGTGGCGCGCATAAATAACAAGGGCGGAATTGATCTGGTAGTGTATCCCGTTGTCGGCCTGCTTTGTAAGTGCGGACAGTGCATCGTCAAATTCGGTGAGTTCCGCCACCGTTTCCGGGGAAGCAGCCAGAATATCGTCCAAGAGAGGAATCAAAAAATCGCGCAGTACGGACATGTTCTCCGCAATCAGCGGGCGCAGTGCGAAGGTGCGTTCCTTACAGAGCGCATAAAAAGCTTCGGCGCTGTCGGAGGCGGTGGGTTGTACGGAGACGAGCTCCATGATTTTTTCCGTGTTATCGAGATAGGTTGTCTCGTATTTGTTCATGATTCCTCCCATCCCGCCGCAGGGGCGGTATATTGATCCTCGCGCGCAAAGATGTCACTTTCCCGAACCTGCCGCGGAGTGGGTTTCTTTTTCCCGCCTCAGCCGGTCGAGGCAGCCCAACACCTGCTCGACATCGAGCGGTTTTGTGATGTGGGCATTCATGCCGGCATTCAGCGAGATCTGCCGGTCTTCCTCAAAGGCGTTTGCGGTCATGGCAACGATCGGTACCTGTGCGGCATCGGCGCGGGAAAGGGCACGGATATGCTTTGTCGCTTCAAGGCCGTCCATGACGGGCATCTTGATATCCATCAGGATAAGGTCGTAATAAAACAGTGGTTTACCGAGGAAAGCGGCAACTGCCTCCTCGCCGTTTGTGGCAGTGTCAATCTGGATACTGGTCATGGAGAGGATCTCCTTGGCAATCTCAAGGTTGAGCATGTTGTCCTCAACAAGCAGCAGATGCTTTGAGGAATAATCGGCGACCTCGTTTCGGCTCTCTGCTTCGGCCTCCCGATTCCCTTCCTGTGTAAACGGGTAGAGGGCTTCCGCCAGACGGCTTTTAAAAAGCGGGAGCGGGATGAAGGCGCTCACGCCGATGCGGGTCATGAGGTATTCAAGCTCGGACCAGCTGTTCTCGGACAACATAAGGATCGGGAAATCCCCGCCTTTGCGCGCGCGGATATCCGGAAGAAGCTGGGAAATGTCAATATCCGCAAGATGGTCGGCAGTCAGGAGGGCAAAGTATTCCGCCCCGGAAATATCGGCATCGTTGATGGCGTTGATTGCCTGGTTCCCGTCCGCAGCGACATCGCAGGTGATGCCAAGTTCGCCAAGCAGCTGCGGCAGTTCGCCAAGCTTGTTGTCGTCGCCCAGGATCACGAGGACATGCCTGCCGGAAAGGGTGGACAGAAATGAGGTATCCGCCTCGGAAAGCCGGAACGGGATCGCGACGGTAAATGTGGAACCTCTGTGCAGTTCACTTGTCACTGTGATCGTTCCGCCCATCATCTCGATCAATTTTTTTGTGATTGTCATGCCAAGGCCGGTTCCCTCGATCCGGCTGATGGTGCTTGAAGATTCACGCTCAAACGGCTGGAAAATGTTTTCCATGAATTCATTGGTCATACCGATCCCGTTGTCTTTTACCGTGAAGGTGAGAAGTACGCGGGAGTCGGCCAGCTGCTCCTGCCGCAGCGTCATACGGATATCACCGCCCTCCGGCGTATATTTTACGGCGTTGGAGAGTATATTTAAAAAGATCTGCCGGATCCTTGTGGAATCCGCGATCAGGTTTTCGTGGTGGATGGAGTCGAGATCCAGATGGAAAGTCTGTTTTTTGGCGGCAATCTGAGGGCGGATGATCACGAGAATTTCGTGGATCTGGTCGGCAAGCTGCATATGTTCTTCATTGAGGACGACCTTGCCGCTCTCGATGCGGGACATGTCAAGTACCTCATTGATCAGTTCCATCAGATGCCCTGAAGCCGTGCGTATCTTTTTCAGGCAGTCCTCCACGCGTGCGGGATCATCCGAATAGTTGAGTGCGATATCCGTCATGCCGATGATCGCGTTCATCGGGGTGCGGATGTCATGTGACATTTCGGAAAGAAAATTTGTTTTTGCCTGATTTGCCGCATTGGCGGCATCAAGTGCCTCGCTCATACGGATCTGGTATTCTGCGAGATTATCCGCCGCTTCCTGTTCCGCCGCATTTTGGTCAAGCAGGAAGCACAGGCATGCATCTTCCCCGAACGGGGAGGCAAACAGGCGCAAAAGCCGGTTGCCCGCTGTATGGTAAAACGGTCCGACGTTCATCCCGGCGGTCTGGGAACACAGAACCGGAAAGAGGGAGGACAAGGTCCGCCCGCAAAGCTCGCTGCACGGGAAACCGAGCATCTCCCCGGCTGCCGGATTTACATAAAAAATGACAGAGCTTGAGGAAAAGGGCAGAGATGTGACAAGATAACCCTGTGTACCATGATCAAACATTTTTTGGAATTCCTCGTAGTTCCTCATAACAAATCCTCCTAAACATGAAACCGGCAATCCGGGATTTCTCATTATTCTATCTATTTCATTATATACTATGCTCTTTTGTGGGTTACGGCAAAGTAATTATACCATTTCTCTGCCAAAAACTCAAGTTGATATTCTCGCGCGGATACGTTATACTAACAAAAAAGCATGGAAAGGGGTGTCTGGCGGAATGCTGGCGGAAAAAACGGTTGACTTGCTGATGGGAAAAGGTTGGAAGATTGCGTTTGCAGAGTCCTGTACGGGGGGGCTTGCGGCAGCGGCACTCGTCGATGTTCCCAATGCCTCGGCGGTGCTGGATGCGAGTATTGTAACGTACGCGAACGGGGCGAAGATAAAGTATCTCGGAGTCATGCAGGAAAGCATCGAGCGCCAGGGTGTCGTGAGCGAGGAAGTGGCAGGGCAGATGGCTGTGGGTGTGGCTAGGGCAAATGCGGCAGATGTCGGTGTCGGGATCTCAGGGATAGCGGGACCTGGCGGGGGCACGCCCGACAAGCCGGTCGGCATGGTCTGCTTCGGCTTTTTTGTGGATGGACGGCTGACGGTGAGGACGGTGCAGTTCGGTGCGGCAGGAAGGAATGCCGTGCGGCGCGCGAGCGTGGAATATGTTTACCGCACGCTGGAGGAACTGCTGGCAGATTAAGGTGCGGACGCTGCGTTTTACGGGATGCGGTGTTTTGCCGGAAATGGACGGGGGAGCACGATGAGGGTCGGAAGCTACGAAAAAATCAGGACTTGGTTTCTGGAGAAGGAATGGCGTATGATGTTTTTGCGGGCGGCTTACCGGGGGCTTCCCCTTGTTGTGGCGGCGGGGTATCCGGTCTGCCTTCTGGTCTGTTTTTTGAGCAGGAGGGAACTGTTCCTGCGCGCGGTTCTTGTGCCGGCGGCGATGTTTTTCTTCGTCTCGGCGTTCCGGCATATTGCGGATTTCCCGCGCCCGTACGAGAGAGGGGGCATCCTGCCGCTGATCGCGAAAGATAAGAAGGGACATTCGTTTCCGAGCCGCCACGCGGCAAGCGCCGGCATGATCGCGGCGGTGTGGATGGCGGTGTGGATGCCCGGCGGCATTCTGTTTTCTGCCGTGGCGGTTCTGGTCGCGGCAAGCCGTGTGCTCGCGGGGGTACACCATGTGAGGGACGTGCTTTTTGGCGGTGTATTCGGGTTTTTTGCGGTATGGATATTTTTTGTGTAACTACTTGACGAAACCACACATTGCATGTAAAATTAAAGTATTACCGGAGGAACCGGGAAAGAAAGCGGAGGAATAGAAAATGGGTATTTTATCGAGGTTTAAGGATATCATGGCGGCGAACATCAATGCGCTGCTCGACAAGGCAGAGAATCCGGAGAAGATGATCGACCAGTGCTTAAGGAACCTGCAGGAGGATCTCGGCAAGGTAAAATCTGAGACGGCAAGTATCATGGCAGAGGAAGCAAGGGCAAAGCGAGAACTGGACGAATGCAACGAAGAAATTGACAAAATGCAGAAATTCGCGATCAAGGCGCTTGAGAAGAACAACGAGGACGATGCGAGGAAGTTCCTGGAACAGAAAGCGTCCCTCTCATCCAAGCAGGCAGGCTTACAGCAGGCGTATGACCTTGCGCACCAGAATGCGGAGCAGATGAAGCAGATGCACAGCAAGCTTGTTGCGGACATCAATGAGCTGGAGTCGCGCAGGGCGATGATCAAGGGTAAGCTGGCGGTTGCCAAGACGCAGGAACGCATGAATAAGATGGGCGATTCCGTGAACAGCGCGAACCGTTCGATCGCGAGCTTTGAGAAATACGAGGAACTTGCGAACAAGAAGCTTGACGAGGCAAATGCGATGGCAGAATTGAATAAAATGGAAAAGTCGGGGGATATCCGCGACCTGACCGCAAAGTATTCGCAGGGTTCGGATGTGGACGATGAGCTCGCGGCGTTAAAGGCAAGTCTTGGCAAGGGCTGATGGCATAACGGGGGCGGCCGGAGGGCATGTCCCCACGGAAATGAGGAATTATGGTAGTCCAGTATAAATGTCCGGGCTGCGGCGCGGATATGCATTATGATGCAAAGACAAGGAAGCTAAAATGCGGCAGCTGCGGAAGGCTGATGGAAATTGATGCCATGCCGCGGTCTTCCGCGGATGCAGGGACGGAAGCGGAGGATAGCGAGGATGGGGAAATCTCCCCGTTTGCGGCGGAGGAGATCGAGGATGAGGCCGAATTCGGGCGCATCGAGCGTGAGGAGGGCAGTACCGCGTTTGACGGGGAGGACGGCTGCCAGTACGTCTGCAATAACTGCGGGGCAGTGGTGGTCACGACGGCGGACACGACGGCGACTTCCTGCAGTTTCTGCGGTGCCCCGGTCGTGCTTGGTGACCGGCTGAGCGGGAAGAAGGCACCGGTTTGGATCATCCCGTTTAAGGTGAACAAGGAACAGGCGAAGGCGGCGTTCCGCAAATGGTGCGGCGGGGGTAAGCTCACGCCGCGGGATTTTATGACGGCGGACCGCATCAAAAACATCACGGGGATGTATGTGCCGTTCTGGCTCTATGATATGGAGGGGACAGGGGAGGCGGACTGCACGGCGACGCGCGTGCGCACGTATACACAGGGCGATTACATCTGCACGGAAACAAAATATTACCACGTTTACCGGCGGCTGCACATGGCTTACTGTAAAGTGCCCGTGGATGCCTCGGAGAAGATGAACGACGGGATGATGGATAAGCTCGAACCCTTCGGCTACGGGGAGCTTACGCGCTTTAACATGCCATATCTGGCGGGGTATCTGGCGGAACAGTACAACTATGACGACAGGGAGCTGCTCCCGCGCGTGACGGAGCGTGTGAAGCGCTACGCAAACGAATATCTGGCATCGACGATCACAGGGTATTCTACGGTTGCCTACAACCGGAAAAATATTCAGTTAGACCCGGTCAATGCGCGCTATACGCTGCTCCCGGTGTGGATGGTATGCTATGATTACCGGGACAGTGAACATATTTTTGCAATGAACGGGCAGACCGGGAAAATCGTCGGTAAGCCGCCGCTCTCGAAACAAAAGATTGCCATGTGGTTTGCAGGTATCAGTGCGGGGGTATTTGCCGTCATGCGCCTGGTCACGATGTTTTTGGCTTAGGGGGTGGGGGATGGCAGATCATAGGAATCATAGGGGAATTTCGTCAAAGAGGCTGTCGGCGCTGCTTGTCCTTGTGCTGGCATTTGTGTGTGTGCTTCCGGGCATTATGGTGCGCGCGGATGAGGTTGTCCCGGCGGCCAAGGGCGTTTATGTGTATGATGACGCGGGACTTTTAACCGGGACAGAGGAAAGTTCCCTTTCGCAGTATTTGGAAGCGTGCGGGCAGGAAGCGGGCTGTGGAATTTATGTGGTCACTACGTCCGATCCGGGCACAAGGACGGGCGACCGTTATCTGGAAGACTTTTATGACCGCGGTTTTGACACGGGACAGATTGACACGGACGCTGTGCTGCTCTATGTGGATATGAAGGAACGCTATGTCAATGTGCAGGCATACGGAAAGGCACAGGATAAGATTCCGGATACGACCTGTGACGCGATCATCGACGCGATTTTTGATGACTTGCATTACGGGGATTATTACGATGCGTTCCGGGGATTTGCGGATAAAGCGGAATATTATATGAATTACGTGCCGATTTATCTGCGGGTCTGGGTACAGTTATTGGCAGCGCTTGTGATCGGGGGGATTTGTGTCGGGATCATGGCGGCGAACAGCGGCGGGACCATGACGGTGAATGCGAATACATACCTTGACCAGCGCTATAGCGGCATCCGCGCGCGGCGGGATGATTATATCCGCACAAGTGTGAAGAGGCGGAAGAAACCGCAGCAGAGCAGCAGCAGCGGTGGTGGCGGCAGCCATAGGAGCAGCGGCGGACATTCGCATTCCAGTGCCGGAAGGAAGTTTTAAGCAGGCGATACATTGCAGAAAAGGGGTAAATTATGGGATTATTTTCAAATCAGTTTTCATCGGTGGTGGAGTGGAAGGAATTCCGCGAGGATATGATCTTCTGGAAATGGCCGAACGCGGAGTTGAAGAAGGGCAGCCGCCTGATCATCCGTCCGGGGCAGGATGCCATCTTTTTGAATACGGGGCGGATCGAGGGGATTTTTACGGATGACGGCGATTACGATATCGAGTCACAGATCATCCCGTTCCTCTCAACTTTAAAAGGTTTTAAATTTGGCTTTAACACGAACCTGCGCGCGGAGGTGCTTTTTGTCAACACGAAGGAATTCACCGTAAAGTGGGGGACCGCGAATGCGATCAACATCCCTGTGGCGGGTATGCCTGGCGGGATGCCGGTGCGCGCACACGGCACGCTGAGTTTCAAGGTAAACGATTACATCAAGCTGATCGACAAGATCGCGGGCGTAAAGGATTCGTATGTGGTGGAAGATGTGCGCATCCGTGTGACATCGGTGCTTGACCAGCTCCTGATGAAATGGATCACAAAGGAAGGCAAGGATATGTTCAACCTGCAGGCGAACGCTTACGATATCGCGCAGGGCATCCGCACGGACCTCGATATGGAAATTTTTGATATGGGTCTTACGGTCACGGGCTTTCATGTCATGAGCTTTAATTACCCGGAGGAAGTTCAGCGCATGATCACGAAGAATGCTTCCCAGAGCATGGTCGGCGACATGAACCGTTACCAGCAGATGGGCGTGATTGACGCGATGGCATCCGGAAAAGGAAGCGCCGGCAGCACGGCATCCGATATGGCGGGGATGATGATGGGCATGAACATGGCGAGCCAGATGGTGAACGCGATGAATGCACAGAATTCACAGAACGCAGCGAACAGCGTGCAGGGCAATTCCGGTGCGAAGCCGAATTTCTGCCCGAACTGTGGCCAGAAAACAAACGGGGCGAATTTCTGCCCGAACTGTGGCCAGAAGCTGGCGTAGGAAAATAAACAAGGGCAGAGGACATATCACTTGCATTCGTGGTCGGTTCTCTGCTTTTCTGTTACGTAATAGAACACCGGACAGTTCGCATCAAATATAAAAAATGCCGCAATAAAGGACAGGGAGGCTTTTAACGGTTCAATGCAGAGCCTGTTAAATCCTTTGAAGGATTTTGGTGCCGGTATTATACGATTGCCCTATCTTCCTTTAACTGTTCAATGATCACACTGCGCACCGTGGCTCCAAGGTGTTTGCGCTCTTCCTTCGGGACATCGGCAGGGTAGATCGGCTTGCCGTAATGGATGATGACATGCGCCCGCCTTACCCAGGGCATGTGGTTCTCAAATACGGCAGCCGTGTTTGAGATTGCGACCGGGACGATCGCACAGCCGGACTTTTCTGCCATCTTAAGGCTTCCTTCCTTAAACGGGAGAAGGTCGAGTTCCTCGCCGCGGTTTCTCGTTCCCTCCGGCATGATGAAGACGGAGTAGCCTGCCTTTAGCTGTTCGACCCCCTTAAGGATCGTCTTCAAGCCCTCTTTCATGTCGTCGCGGTCAAGAAACAGACACTGAAGGCTTTTCATCCAACCGGAAAAAAGAGGGACTTTCCGGAGTTCTTTTTTGGCGACAAACCCGGTCAGGGTCGGTACGGTGATGTAGCCGACCGGAATGTCCGCGAGCCCCCGGTGGTTGCCGACGTAGAGGAATGCCTCGCCCTTTTGCAGTTCCTCACGGCCGAGCACGGTGATCTTCGTCCCGGCACAGACCATGACAAAACGGAACGCGTTGCGTACGATTGTCTGGGAAGCCGCGATCCTGGCATGCGGGTTGAATTTGCCGACAACCCAGAGAATCAGGTGGACAGGCAAAAAAAGAATCAAAAAAAATACAAGGGAAAGAACGACCAAAACGATACGCATAAAAACCTCTTTCTGCTGTAACAGCATTCGATAATGACAGGATGGGCGGTATGCGGCAAAAAAATGCAGTATACCGATACAATGTTTAATCCATTGCATCAGTATACCACATTTTAAAATCATTTGGTAGATTTTCTTACAAAATTCTTACGTTTTTTAAAAGTTTATAATTTGTTTATAAATGCGTGCCATGGCGGCAAACGTAAAACAAGAGTGGGCATTCATGGCCCTGGGTGGATCAGTCTGTGCACTTTCGTTTTCGGATGAGAGCATAATCGCTGTGTGAAAAGTTTAAAAAACTAACGTGCCAGTTTGATAAACTTCCCGTGCTGTTTGATGTCTTTCGTGTAACCGTCGTCCGTGTAGAGTTCGTACGACAGCTCCGTGCCGGCTTCACCCAACAGTTCAAACTTCGTGTAGTCGAGCTCACCCGTGCATTCGCATGGCGGGCAGAGTGGCAGCAGATGCCCCGGACGGATAAAGAAAGCGACCTCGTTTAAGGCGCAGGTAATATAATGCCAGCCAGCGTCCATTTTTGTGAGTGTATATTCCTTGGCGGAAGTGAATTTCACAAGGAGCATCCCCTCCGGCAGGTAGACCGTGCGCCCGCTTGTGTTCTGCTGGTAGACCGGCGCGAGCATCAGGCTTTCGCCGAGCAGAAGCTGGTCTTCCACCTCACACGCCGCCTTATCCTTTGGCCACGCGAAGGCGAGCGGGGAGAAGAGCAGGGTATTGTTTTGTGCTGCTTTTACAAATTCGCTGTAAATATACGGGATCAGTCGGTAGCGCAGCTTTAAGATTTCGCGGAAATCGTCGAGCCCCTCAAACTGGTAGCATTCCTGCTCCCTTGTGCCGAGTGCCGCGTGGTTGCGCATGAGCGGCGTGAAAATTCCGAACGCGAGCCAGCGCAGCAGAAGATCCCTGGTCGTGTGGCTGCCGAAACCGCCGAGGTCGGCACCGCTGTAGAGGAAGCCGCACATGTTCAAGGACGGCATCATCTTGATATTAAGCAGCAGATGGCTCCACCAGGACTGGTTGTCGCCCGTCCAGATGCCGCCGTAGCGGTGCATCCCGATGTAGGAAGAGCGCGAGAATAACAACAGGCGCTTATCCGGGCAGATTGTGTCAAAAGCTTCCGCTGCGGCGCGGGTCATGTTGTAGCCGTAGAGGTTATGCACCTTGTCATGCCGGATTTTCTTTCCGCCCATATTATGGTAAAAGCGCTTGTAATCTGCGTGGTCATTGTTGATATTGAACACATTCTGCATCGCCCAGAAATCGTTAAGTTTCGGGTCATCCTTTCTTTTTAATAGATCTTCCACCTTGCGGGCGGCCTCCTCAAGCCCTTCCTCGGAGAAGAAGATGGCAGGTTCGTTCATGTCGTTCCAGAACCCCTCAATCCCTGCGTCGGTCAGGCGCTTGTAGAGCCCGCCGAACCATTTTCTCGCATCGGCGTTCAAAAAATCCGGGAAATGGGTTTTGCCCGGCCATACACCGGCAACAAAATCCGTGCCGTCGGCGCGTTTGCAGAAGTAATTGTTTTTTACGCCGTCCTCGTAGACATCGTACCCTTTTTCAATCTTGACACCTGCGTCGATGATCGGGATAAAATGCAGCCCCTGCTCCTTCATCTCGGCGGAAAGTGCGGAAAGGTCCGGGAAACGTTCCGGGTGGACGGTGAAATCCTTATAGTCCTCCATATAGTCGATATCCATGCTGATGGAGTCGAGCGGCAGGTGGTTTTCGCGGTAGCCCTTTGCCACGCGGCGGATATCCTTCTCGTCCATATAGCCCCAGCGGCTCTGGATATAGCCGAATGCCCAGAGCGGCGGGATATAGCTTGTCCCGATCAGCTCGCGGAACTGGCGGATGATGCAGAGTGCGTCCGGGGTGGAAGCGTCCGCGCACGGATGGGGGGAAGCAGGGCAGGAATCAGTCCCGCTTTCTTTCCCGCAGGTGATCAGGTATGCATCGAGGTTGGTGTCCTCGATGGTGACGGTCAGCTGATCCTGCTTTGTGTAGCCGATGTCGTAGCAGACATCGGCAGGGTAGTCGATGAAGAGGCCGAAGCTCTCCTTGCCGATCACCATCAGGAAGTTGTGCGCGCCGTAGAGCGAGACTTTTTCCTCGGTGTGGTTCGGGTCGTCGGTACAGCAGCTCACATAACGGTAACCGCGTTTGTTGATGCCGCGGTTTGCCTCGCCGAGACCGTATACGGCATCGTCGTCCGCCAGGGTGCGGGAGAGGGTGAAGCCTTTCTTAAGGTTTAAGTTTACGTACGCCGCAAGTGCTGCCGCATCCTGCGCGCAGTTTACTGAAATGGCAGGAAGCGCTGCCGCCGTGGCTTCGGTTTCGATCGGTGTTCCGAAACGGAATTTTTGGATCATGGTTTACCTCCTAATTGATAAGTTTTGCATACTTGAAATATTTTCTGGTTTTGTTATAATGACAGTATATTGTATATTTTTGCGCAATACTTGTTCTATCATGTGAAAAAATAACATTATTTTGACTTCCGGTTATGGTTTGGGTGGTTTGGGTGGTGTGGATGGTATGGGTGATAGGAGTCCAGCACATCCCGCCTCCCTTATCCCAAGGGGAAGCGGAATTTTAGAAGATGACAAGAGGTGAGGCAATGCTCACAAGATGGGTAATAATTTTTTATATCTTTTTGTTGTGCTACCAGGAATAAAAGTATATATAAGCTAAGAGCAGAAAAGAACTGGAGGTAGAACTATTTCGGTATTTCGAGAGATGCCTTAGTCTTGCTGGATGGATATCCATAAAAAGTTACAACAATGTTGGTTCTTTTGGGGGATTAGGGCAGTGTGTAATGCATAGGTAAGAGAAATTATTGGATTGTAGGTCTGGAAAGAGTAAGGAGGATGTTTATGCTTAGAAAGAGATAGGCTACGAAAGTAAAGAGAATTATTACGTTAGTTTTAACGGTTGCACCAAGCAGCTATGATGTCAATGAAATATCCGTATGGCGGAGGTGATATGAAATGAAGAACGAAAAACGAAATTTTAATGGAAAAAGAACCATGCTTGTCTTACTTGTTTTTGCTTTTACGATCGCCGGTTTTCTGCTTTTACGATCGGGAAGTTCTGCGCAGGGCGAGGATGCTTTTCAACGTTTTTTATACCCGACCGATTTTAGCGATTGTTTTACCGTGGCAGAAAAAAAGGACAAATGTAAGATTCCGGAGGAAATCCTCTCCGGGATGACAGAAAAGGAGCTTGTCTGGGCGGTGATCGATTATCCTTTTTTATGGGAAGTGGGATGCTCCTCACAACAGCCAGGGGGCTTTAGTGCATGGTTGGCAGCGGATTCGGATGCTTTTGCGAAATTGGCGGGGTATGATTCCCCGGAGGATAAGATCATGAAAGTCTTGAAAGCCGCAAGGGAAACGGAAGGTGAGGATGCTTCAAACATAAATTTGGCCTGTCAGATCTTCTGCGATGGCCAGGGAAGTTATTTTGACTTTAGCAAAAAGCAGTTGGAGTTTTTGGGAGAGGCGAAAGTCTTTGGTGGATATTAATCAGGGCGGCGGTCTTGGTGGTATGAGACCGCCCATGTGACACGGATGCGTGAAAGATCTGAAAAACCACCCTTTAACGGATAGAATACCTCTAAAGTAAACAGGCAAAATATGAAAAGCTGTTACTTTGGAGGTTTTTTCCGTTGATGCACCGGAATACACAACACAAGGAGGACGGATATGGAGCAACGTGTCAATGCGGCGTACCGGGAAAGTACAGGGCACGGGACAGTATTTTTGCCGCTTCAGGTTTATAGCTTTCAAGAGGAGTATGACCCATTTTTCGTGTCTCATCACTGGCATGAGGAAATTGAAATCTTATTTTTTGAGAAGGGGGATTTTTTGCTGGAGAGGAATATGCTGCCGGAGGAGATCCGGGAGGGCGATATCGTTTTCGTCGGGCGCTCCGTCCTGCACCAGATTGCGGGCAAAGGGCTGCCGAGCCTTCACCACGCGGTGATCTTTGACCTTGAAATGCTGAGATTTGACCGTTACGACATGGCGCAGGCATGTATCCTCGCACCGCTCTGGAACGGGGAATGTGCGTTTCCTGCGCGGGTCGGCAGGGACGATGCGGGGTATGGGGAAATCCTCGCCGCCGTGCGGGAGATCCTTTGTGCGTGGGAGGGGCGCAGGGGCGGATGGTATTTAAAGGTAAAGGCCGAACTGCTCCTAATTTTATCCTTGCTGGAGGGGCATGGGCATCTGCGGCATTCGGACAGAACCCAAAAATCGGAGGACAGCTACCAGATGCAGGAGATCAAGCGTGTGCTGAAATATATGGAGGAGCATTACCGGGAGAAGGTCACACTCGCGGGGCTTGCGGGGGAGGCGGGCATGAACGAACAGTATTTTTGCCGTTTTTTCCGGAAAATGACCGGAAAGACCCCGATCACCTACCTCAATGATTACCGCATCGGGCACGCGGCGGAAGCACTGGCAAAAACCGATGCGCGCATTGTGGAAATTTGCTATGAGAGCGGTTTTGAGAATGTCAGCTATTTCATAAAAAAGTTTAAGGAGGCGAAGGGAATGACACCAAAGGAATACCGGAAAAGGGGAACTTTGGTTTGACCATTGTTTATGATTATGGTATGATTTGAGCAGAATAGCCGGATAGACGGCGGAAGGTGAGGATATTATCATGGAAAATAATCTCGATTTGTATAATACGCTGACAAAGAAGGTGGAGCGCTTCGTCCCAAATGAGGACGGCAAGGTGAAGATGTACACCTGCGGCCCGACGGTCTACCATTATGCGCATATCGGGAATCTGCGCAGTTATATCATGGAGGATGTGCTGGAAAAATTCCTGCGTTTTTCGGGCTATGACGTGAAGCGCGTCATGAACATTACGGATGTCGGGCATCTTGCAAGCGATGCGGACACCGGCGAGGATAAGATGCTAAAGGGCGCGAAGCGCGAGCACAAGACGGTCATGGAGATCGCGAAATTTTATACGGACGCGTTTATGTCCGACTGCGCGAAATTAAATATTAAAACACCGGATGTCGTGGAACCGGCGACGAACTGCATCGCGGATTTCATCCATATGGTCGAGGCATTGCTGGAGAAAGGTTACGCGTATCTGGCGGGGGGCAATGTTTATTTTGATACCTCAAAGCTTGCAAAATATTATGTCCTCAGCAACCAGAACGCGGAGGAACTGGCGGTCGGCGTGCGCGAGAGCGTTGAGGAAGATGAGAACAAGCGCAGCAAGACGGACTTCGTGCTCTGGTTTACGAAATCAAAGTTTGAGGACCAGGAGCTAAAATGGGAAAGCCCGTGGGGTGTCGGATATCCGGGCTGGCATATTGAGTGCTCCGCCATCTGCATGAAGCATCTGGGGGAAACGCTGGATATCCATTGCGGCGGAATTGACAACGTATTCCCGCACCATACGAACGAGATCGCGCAGAGTGAATCCTACCTTGGTCATAAATGGTGCAATTATTGGTTCCATGTGCTGCACTTAAATGATGCGACCGGGAAAATGAGCAAATCGAAGGGGGATTTCCTGACGGTTTCCCTGCTGGAAGAAAAAGGATATGACCCGCTGGTCTACCGCATGTTCTGCCTGCAGTCGCATTACCGCAAGCCCCTTATCTTTACGTATGAAGCACTTGACAATGCGGCGGTGGCGTACGGGAAACTTGTGGCAAAGATCGCGGCACTCTCGCCGGACGGGGCGGTGGAAGAAGAGAAACTCGCAGAGTTGAAAGCACAGTTTTTGGAGGCGATGGACAATGATATCAATACTTCGTCAGGACTGACGGTGCTTTATGATGCACTCAAGGCGGATGCAAACGACGCGACAAAACGAGCGGCGGCGGCATTGTTTGACGAAGTACTCTCGCTCGGGCTGCTCGCGGCAGCACAGAGGATGAAGGAGGAAAAGAGCGGCGCGGGTCTTGACGGCGATCTGGTCGGGTTTATCGAGGCGAAAATTGCGGAGCGCAAAGAAGCAAAGAAAGCAAAGGATTTCGCGCGGGCGGATGCGATCCGGGAGGAACTGGCGGCGAAGGGGATCGCCATCAAAGATACGAGGGAAGGGACGGTCTGGGAGAGGATGTAGGAGGTGGCAGTATGGATATCAAAGTCGGGGATACACTGAAACTGAAAAAGAAGCACCCATGTGGGAGCCAGATGTGGAAAGTGCTGCGCGTGGGGATTGATTTCAGGCTTCAATGCGAGGGATGCGGACATCAGATTATGATCGCGAGGAAGCAGATGGAGAAGAATGTGCGGCAGGTGATTCCGGGGGAGATGTGAGGGGCAGAATTGCACCGCGTGGATTTTTTATAGGGTAGGATGGCCAGACTGCTTTGTCTGGATTTTTCCGGGTGTAATCGCAGGATTGCACCGCACGGAGTTTTGCAGGATGCAAGGGTGAGTTTATCCCGTGTGCAGATGGAAAAACGCGCGGCATGGAGGTGAGTTTATGGAGGGCGGGAAAGGCATCGGACAGGAAGAAATGCAGGGCGATACGCGGCGTATCTGCAAAAAATGTCTGCTGCGCGATATGGAGGAGGGCGAGTATTTTAAAAATATGTATGAGTACATCGCCCTGCTCGATCCGGAAATAAAGGCGGATGCAGAGTTATATGAGGAACGGCTTGCGGCATGCAAGGCCTGCGGGCACCTGATGAACGGAATGTGCCGGGTCTGCGGGTGTTTTGTGGAGATGCGTGCGGCGGTGAGGAAGAATTATTGCCCGGCGGCAGAGCGGTTTTGGTAGGGGGAGCCAGGCGGGTTTTTCTTTTGGCAGATACCGGGGGCAGGAGAGCACGGAAGGGAGGTACAAAAGAATGTCAATTTATGGGGTCGGGAATTACTTAAAAGAATACCGGAAAAAAGCAGGATTATCACAGGAAGAATTGGCGGAGGGGATATGTAATGCTTCAAATCTGTCCCGGATCGAGACGGGAAGCCAGATGCCGACGCGCAGGACATACGAAGCTCTGATGCAGAAGCTGGGGCAGAATGTTTCCCTGTTTTCTTCCTTTTCCACCCACAGGGAAATGGAGTTTTACCGGTTGGAAAACCAGATCGGTGAAAAATTGGCAGATCAGAATACGGATGGTTTGCGGGGATTGTACGATAGGATGAAAGTGCTGGCAGATCCGAGGGAGGATTTGGAACAGCAGTACGTGCTATATGTGGATGCACTGATCCGGAATCTGGAGGGGGAAGGGGCGGTGGCAGTCCTGCCGCAATTGATGGAGGCATTGCATGTCACCAGAAAAAACGGCGATCCGGAAAACCCGCGGGAGATGAAACTGCTGACGTTTCAGGAGATCAATTTACTTAATAACATTGCGGTTGCGTATTGGAGAGGCGGGGAGAAGGAGAAAGGGATGAACCTGATGCTTTATCTGAAAGAATATATGGAGGAGCATTTGGTGGGTGAGAAAGAAAAAGGTGGGCATTATCCGATGGTGCTGTTCAATTTGTCCAAGTGGCTTTTGCAGCTTGAACGGCCGGGGGAGGCTTTGGAGATGGCATTGGCGGGGGTAAAAGCATGCAACCGCTATGGGAAGTTGCTTGCTTTTCCAAAAGTATTGGTGGCAAAGGCCGATGCCCTGCGTTGTTTGGGGAGAGAAAAAGAAGCGATACAGGTCTATCGACAGGTTTTCTACCTTTCGCAGGCGATGGAGAACCAAGAAAGGGCAGCGCGAATGCAGAAAATCCTGTCAGAGCAATATGGGATTATTGTGGAGTGAATCCGTATGGCTGAATGATCTCTTCCTCCTCATCTGTCCCAAGGGGTGGTTTGTCCGTTTCGCTCATCACCGAAACCCCATACGGATCAAAGGTATCCTCCGCTGTACGCATGAGGGGAAAAAAGATTAAGAAGATGGCGATAAATTTTGTGAATTTTTTCATGGTTTGAATCCCTCCTGATTTTTATGATAACTGGATTATCGCATACCTGCCAAGGATTGTCCATGTCGTTTTATGCAAGAATTAGAAAAGATCAGTCCGGTCTTATTTTGATAAAATTATTGTCAATAAGGGGCAAAAGGAAAGAAAAAGCATAAAACTTGCACGAAACCGCATGGAATTTATTGGAGGAAGTGGTACAATAAATTTACCTGGCGCGTTAGGTGAGAAAAAATAATCAGGAGAAAAACGAAGTGAAGAAAAAAGAATGGATCGCAGCTACATTATCAGTATTAATGATCGCGGCACCGACAGGGCAGATATTTGCCGCAGGGGAAACGGTGGATGCAGAACTGACAACAGATTATTCAAACGGGGCAAAAAATTATATTGTAGTTTTGAAAGAGGGAGAAACTGCAGATAGTGTTGCCAGCCTTTTGAATGAGTTAGATGTGGTGGAGCCCTATAATAGTGAACCAATGGAGAAAGTGATGGAACGAAATATGTTATTTGTTTCACTTACCCCATCGGAGGCTATGGATTTGGCATTAGATGAACGCATTTGTTCAGTGGAAGAAGATGTGATTGTTCGTGCAATGGAAAACGGGGAAGCAGCGCAGGATGATGATGTGATAGATGAAAGACCTGCATATGAGTGGAATTTAGCAGCAATCCATGCGACCCCAGAAGAACTCTACCAGTATTCAACAGATGAAAGTGTAATCCGCATTGCAGTTTTGGACTCAGGTACATGTATTATCGAGGATGTTGAAGTGCGAGAATATGTTAACCTTGTGTCAGAAGAGGATGACATTTTTCCGCTTTATGCAGACAGCACGGGGCATGGAACAGCAGTTGCAGGGATTATTGCAGCAAAGGATGATGATGAGGGCATTATTGGAGTTGCACCGGATGCTTCATTATATTCTGTGAAGGTGTTCGATACAGTTAACGAAGCACCAATCAGCCGCATTATTCGTGGAATCTACTGGGCGATTGACCATGATATTAATATTGTGAATATGAGTTTTGGTACCACAGTAAATTCCTATGCGTTACATCAGGCAGTTCAGGATGCGTATCGAGACGGAATCTTAATGGTAGCGGCTGCGGGAAATAAAGGTGTTGTGGAATATCCGGCGGCATATAACGAAGTCATTGCAGTAGGTGCGGTGGATCATGAAGGTAGGCGTTCTGAATTTTCGGCAACAGGGGAAAGTTTGGAATTGATGGCACCGGGAGAATGTGTTTTATCAGATAGTTTTTATGGTGGTGTGATGGCGGTAGATGGAACGAGCATCGCAACACCTCACGTTGCTGGGGCGGCCGCAGTTTTATGGGCAAAGGATACGACCAAAAGCAATGACTTTATTCGCCAACTGTTAAATGTCTCCGCAAATTCCAGCCAAGATACATCAGCAGAGTATGGAAATGGGATTTTGGATGTGAAACGTGCGTTTGAAATCTATGGGGATTTCGAGGCGGTGTATGTGCCAGGCGTGAATGAATATTCGGAAATCACAGAAAATGTGGCAGAGTATGTGATTGGAGATGAGCCTGAATATGTTGTTGGAAGTTGGGGTGCATCGGAACATAATAGTTCAATCCAGACTGGGGCATCGGCAGACAGCAGTCTTTTTAATACAAAAAATATCAAGGTGATGCAGTGGATATCAAGACGGTTGGACACGGATTTTGCAGCAACAAAGAGTGTATCAAATTTTCATGCAGGAAGAGCCTATGAAACAAGGTCTTATCAAAAAGCAGATAATTATGTGAATGATTTATTCTTTTTGTATGAAGTAGCTATTGGTCTTAAAGTCTTACCTTCAGGAAGTAGTGTGGAACAGCAGAAAACAGTGGTGGATACAGTTGCAAATAATAGGAAAAATTTAAATTCAGTTTCGATTCACAGCGGTTTAATAAATCAAGTGAAAGATTTACTTACTTATACAACTGCTGCGACAACGAATGGTGTTACTTATAGCGAAAGTGAGTTGAAAACAGCACAGGTTAATGCAATCAAGATTCTTGGTGCTGCTGTTCATTTGGCGGGAGATATCTATGCGCATCGTATTTTGGTACCAAGCACGGCTACTGGCAATGCGAAAGATTCCGCAACAAGCATTACAGGGAATTATTTTGCAAAAAATCATTTTGATGAAGCATCGGTAGGTGAAATCTGCTCTGTAGACGTTCTTGCAGAAACCGCATATAATATTCATAGTGGAGTTACGTTATGTGATCATCATACTTGGGAATGTTTTGAGCGGGCAGTGAAGAACTTATCAGTAGAGTTTAAAGATATTAATACGTGGACGAAAACAAGTATAGGGCGAGGAACATATGAGGATAATCCTAAATTTTATAATGAACGATTTAGCATTGGAACGAACTATACGGTGAAATATATAATGAAAAAGTATAAGGATGGAATGAAAACTTTGGATGAAAATGTACTTATACTGGGAGCAAATGGGCAGATATTTAATTTGAAGTTGAATCATCTAAAAGGACATTATCAAGCAGCAGGCTTGAATTGGGCTTTTGCATGGTCAGCGTATACAACGGAAGATATCAGATAGATAGGCTTTTAATAAGGTTAAGTGGGGGTGGTATTTACTGCCCTCACAGAAACGAGGGAACATGAAAAATTACTTTTTTCTCTTTTGCATTTTTGCCATAGTGATCATAAATGCTTCAACGACAGCAACAATTTCAGCAAACGAAAAAAACGACGATTCACTTGCTGAAAATGTAAAAGACGGATTTTTACCGCCAGAGGGGAAGACGATTCAATTTTTGGAAAAGGATATGATAGGAAAATCATGTCTTCTGTCAGAGTTCCGGCATAAATGGAACGGTGGTGGTTTGGATTTTAAAACTAGGATCCGCATTGCCAACAAAATTTCGGAAATCCCATGCGGGCAGCACCACCGATTTACTCTATCTGTTCTTGGCAGTGGGAAGCAGGAGGTTTTTTGGTATTCTGCGAACCCGGAAATTGCGCATATCAACGTAAAAACAGGGGAACTGACAGCGGAGGGGGAAGGGAAGGTTAGGATCTGGGTTGCTGACCGCTTTGGAAGAATTTGGGATGAGGTTTTGCTCTTGGTGCGCAGGGGATTGACAAGGGAGGAAACGGAAGCATTTTATTGGGATGAAATGGATCAGCGCAGATACGAAGGGACGATTTATTGTGGCCGGAGGTATCCGCTCGGGGATGAATGGAAATGGTTTTTGCCGGAGAATGCCACCGCCCTTGTGCAGCCCTTTGTGAGCTGGGGGCTGCATCAGGTACGTATTCCGGCATCGATCCGCGCCATCTGCTATGATACGAGCATGGAGGATGATTGGGGGATTTCCCACAGCGAAAACGTTACGGTTTCTGTGGACGGAAACAACCGCAATTATTATAGCCTTTTTGGTGTGCTGTATAGTTACGCATTTGCGCATCCGACGGATCCGGAACAGGCATGTTACATGGTGGATGATCTTTACCCCGCGGATTGCAAAAACCGGGCACTGCTTCTTTATCCGCCAGACATGAAAAATGAAATTTATTATGTTCCATACGGTGTGGAGCGGATTGCCGGGCGGGCATTTGAGGGGGCGAAATATCTGCAAAAAATCGTACTTCCAGATACGGTAAAAGCCATCGGAGCAGGCGCATTTATGGATTGTTATGCATTGAAGGAAATTGTAATACCGGAAAGTGTAACGGAGTTTGAAGATAATGATTACGCAGGTGCAATCGATGCGGAATCAGACCTGATCGAAATGGGTTTGAAGGAAGCGTTTGTGATTGTGACTCCAAAGGGATCTGCGGCACAGGCGTATGCGATAGAACATGGGATCTCGTACCGGAATGAGTAGGAAAGAAGGGCGAAAAGGACAGAAAAAACGGGGGATGAGGTGATCTGGTATTCCTATGATTCCACCGGCAGTCTGGTAAGCTTCGAATATCAGGGTACTACATATTATTATCAGAAAAATATTTATAACGATGTCGTCGGGATCGCGGACGGTGGCGGGAATGTGTTGGCAGAATATTCGTATGATGAATGGGGCAGCATTACCGATATCCGCGGGGATCAGGAACTGGCGCGGGCAAATAAAATGCGTTACCGTTCCTATTTTTATGATGAGGAAACGGGATTTTATTATCTGCAGAGCCGGTATTATGATGCGCAGACGGGAAGGTTTTTGAACGCAGACGAGAAGTTTGTGACGTTTAATCTGTTTGCGTATTGTGGTAATGATCCGGTGAATTATGTGGATTATACGGGGCATGACGCGACGGTAGCGATCGCCTATATTGTGATCGGGGTGGTTTTTGCTACCTTTGCCTTGCTGATGGCATATATCCTGCAAGAGGTGTTTTTGTCGTTGTGGCTGAATTATTTGAAACCTGCGATGGATACGCTGATGACGGCAGTTGTGGCTACCATGATTTATACAGGAACGCAGGCGCAGACGGTGGTTAATGAAATCAGAAAGAAAATGACGAACGTGGAGATCTATATTTCAGATAAGCTGAAGGAATATGTGGCTTGTCCGTCTTATGCGGGGAATACACATATACATCATATTGTGGCAAAGAACGCATTGCAGGCGGCTGACAGCAGGGCGATACTGAAAGCATCAGGACATGACGTAGATGATGATATTAATTTAGTAACTATCAAAGCGGGTGTCCACCAGCATCTTCACACTAACTTCTACTATGGGATGATTGAACTTATTCTTCGGAGCGTGTATATCAAGGATAGTCCGGGAAATAAAGCCCGGGTAGAGGATAAACTAATGAAAATTAAAGTTTATTTGTTGGCAATCAGTAACGCGGCTCCTTTTTAATATATGGGAAGGGAAATATATGGTAAAAGGGATATCATCTAAAAAAGCGCAGGAATTAGAAGAGCGCCAAGCTGCATGGGAAAAAGAATATTACCACAAAGAGAACATGTGGCAGGAGGATTTGTCGGACGCGATCGCGTCCGGCGACCTTCCGAAATTGGAGGATGCTTTTGGAAGGGGATGGGATGTCAATCAACCATTGCTCAGGTATTATGCGGAACCATGTAGGACAACATGTAATTGGGAAGATGAAATGCGTATCGTTCATTTTCCGGTAATGTGGGCGATCCGAAATAATTGCTTTGAATCCGTGGAATGGTTGGTTTCACATGGCGCAAGGTTGGATATGGAAGAACCGGTTGGGAAATATAATGATGCGATATTCCATGCAGTGGAGGCGGCATTACAGAAAGATGTTGTACCGGAAATGTTACGTTTTGTTGTCTCAAAAGGGGCGAAGTTACGCGGTAAAAAGTTTTATAAATACATTTTTTGGCCTATTCGCTACCGGGCAAGAAGAATTGATATGCTGCCGCTGTTAGTGGAATTAGGAGCGGATATCGAATCGGCAATGGGAGTGGTGGTTAGTGCCGCCGCGTATAATGAAATTGAGATGTTGGAGGCATTTTTTGCAGTTGGTTTTGACATTAACTGGCACACGGGAAAAGGAAATAATTATTTGAAGGATACTGTACTTGGCCATGCAGCGTTATATGGCACTCCCAAAACCGTCCGTTACCTCCTCTCCCGCGGTGCCGATCCGACCATCCGCAACGCAAAGGGCATGACACCGTATGACCTCGCCCTGCAAAACCATAAGCTGGAAAATGCCGCCATCCTCCGCGACCTGTGCGACCCGGACGGGGAGGGGCGCAGGCAGGCAAAGGAGAAGCTGCCGCAGGATATCAGGGACTACTTAAAAGAAGGCGGACGCAGGCTCACGCTGGGACGCGATGATATTGACTACATCGATTTTCTGGCGCTGGACGACGTAACCCTGCTTTCCCTCGCACGCCGTAAATGTGTGCTTCTTAGCAAGGAGGTAGAGAATTATTCTACGCTCTGGATCGTCTGGAATACGACGAGGAAAACCGTGGCGTATTACGATTATGAGAACGAATGGTACGGGGAATTCAAAGTATCCTTTACCAGATTTTTGGCGGGGATCGATCAATACCTGACCGGGATTTTCCACGGGGACTACGAGATGTAAAGTATGAAAGTGCTGGGTATATGTATTGTAAAATAAAAAAATATTATGGGAACAGGTCTGTTAATCACTTGCGAACCCGGATTTTACAATGTGGTAGATGCCTATGTGTCATTACTGGTATCCGGAGCAGATAAATTTTATGGCGAAGCTAAGTGAGGGCAGTATTTACTGCCCTCACGGAAACGAGGGGGAGTATGAAAAACAACTTTTTTCTCTTTTGCATTTTTGCCGTAGTGATATTTATAAATACTTCAAGGACAGCAACCATTTCAGCAAAGGAAAAAATCGACGATTCCCTTGCTGAAAATACAAAAGATGGATTTTTACCGCCGGAGGGGGAAACGATTCAATTCTTGGATAACGATATGATAGGCAAATCATGTCTTCTATCAGATTTCCGGCATAAATGGAACGGTGGGGGGAGATTTAAAACCAGGATCTGCATTGCCAACAAAGTTTCGGAAATCCCATGTGGGCAGCACCACCGATTTACCCTATCTGTTTCTGGCGGCGGGAAGCAGGAGGTCTTTTGGTATTCCGCGAACCCGGAAATTGTGCATATCAACGTAAAAACCGGGAAACTGACAGCGAGGGGGGGAAGGGAGGGTTAGGATCTGGGTTGCTGACTGTTTTGGCAGGATTTGGTATGAGGTTCTGCTCTTGGTGCGCCGGGAATTAACAAGAGAGCAAACAGAAGCATTTTATTGAGATGAAATGGATCAACGCAGATACGAAGGAACGATTTATTGTGGCCGGAGGTATCCGCTCGGGGGTAAATGGGAATGGTTTTTTCCGGAGAATGCCACCGTCCTTGTGGAGCCCTTTGTGAGCTGGGGGCTGCATCAGGTACGTATTCCGGCATCAATCCGCGCCATCTGCTATGATATGAGCATGGAGGATGATTGGGGGATTTCCTACAGCGAAAATGTTACGGTTTCTGTGGACGGAAGTTTGTAGCATATACAAGCAAGGAAGAAGTGATAATAAATTTAGGATAGAGAAAAAGTTGTTAGCAGTTCAAGGATTTTTGCGTACAATAAGTAATGCCTCGCCTTTTTAAGCTTGTAGCATGAATGGATGGTTGCTTATAGGGAAAATGAGGGGAATTCTCCCTATAAGCAAAAATATTATGGAGGGTATTGTTATGGTAAAAAAAATAATGCTGGGGGTTTACATAAAGCGACGATAGAGGAATTTAAAAATTTGTACGCTGCAAGTGGAAAAAAACGCTACAATCTGGATGATATGTGGCCGGAAGACTTGACGGAAGCGCTTGCAGCTGGGGATATCCCTGAGCTGGAGGAGGCAAGAAAAAAAGGCTGGGATGTAAATATGCCATTGAAAAGCATATATACCGCATCATTGGAGCGTCAGCTGGAAGATGCAGCCAAATTGTATGATGGAAAGAAATTCAAACCGCTTCCGGGCTTGGAATATTGCTATTCGGAATCCGCTGCAAGAAAAGAAATGAAAGATTTTTACGTGGAGCGTGTGCATGCAAGGATTGTTTTTCCGATTACATGGTCGATCCAGAAAAATAGTTTAGAATCTGTGAAATGGTTGATGAAGCATGGGGCGGTTTTGGATATAACAAAATATCCGAGCGGGGAATACATCGATGGTGATAATCGCCATGCGCTGTTGTTGGCTCAAACAGTATCGAAGGAAATGTTAAGTTTGGTGCTGGAAGGTGGAGCAAAGGTAAAAGGCAAGGATTTTGACTTTTTCCTATTTAATTTATCCAATGTTGATGAACTGAAAGAACAAATACCAATTTTACTGGAACATGGGGCGGATATTGAGGCCGCGATCAAGGCTGTGAAAAACGCTGTTTCGAATGGTGATCTGGATAAGGTAGGATATTTTTTGGATATTGGTTTTGATATCAATTGCCAAACAAAGAAAGGTAGGAATTTTTTGAAAGACACCGTACTTGGCCATGCAGCGTTATATGGCACTCCCAAAACCGTCCGTTACCTCCTCTCCCGCGGTGCCGATCCGACCATCCGCAACGCAAAGGGCATGACACCGTATGACCTCGCCCTGCAAAACCATAAGCTGGAAAATGCCGCCATCCTCCGCGACCTGTGCGACCCGGACGGGGAGGGGCGCAGGCAGGCAAAGGAGAAGCTGCCGCAGGATATCAGGGACTACTTAAAAGAAGGCGGACGCAGGCTCACGCTGGGACGCGATGATATTGACTACATCGATTTTCTGGCGCTGGACGACGTAACCCTGCTTTCCCTCGCACGCCGTAAATGTGTGCTTCTTAGCAAGGAGGTAGAGAATTATTCTACGCTCTGGATCGTCTGGAATACGACGAGGAAAACCGTGGCGTATTACGATTATGAGAACGAATGGTACGGGGAATTCAAAGTATCCTTTACCAGATTTTTGGCGGGGATCGATCAATACCTGACCGGGATTTTCCACGGGGACTACGAACAGTAATGGAAAATATCGGTTCGCGCACGGGCAGAAGCTTCAACCTTTCAAAACCCCGAACCCGCTCCCGATCTTCCCGCCGCCTAACAGATATTTTTTCATATTTTGCTGCAATGTGCTTTGCTCCGGAAAATCGGCGATGCATTGGCTCCTGGTCTTAAACACCCATTCGGTATATTCATCACCGGAATAATCCACTCTTTGGATCTGAAATCTTTTTTGGAATGCGAGGATGCGGGAATTTTCCGGAAGGAGTGCGGATAATTCCGGGGACAAAAGCCAGGAATCGCAGATATAATCCGCATCGGCGTATTCCGGGAAATGCGCCGCGAAAAAGCGCTTTGCTTCCGCGATTGACCGGTCGCAGTTTTCTGCAGTCAGAACGGCATCGGAAGGGATGTGCATGCTGACGGCCGGTTTCCTGTTCTCATGCAGCATCTCGTATTCCAGTTCCCCAATCCGGAATAGCGTTCCGCTTACCTGTCTTGCCGTCCACCATTCGCGGTCAAACGCAAAACTTCCGGTTATTTTTTTGCATTCGGCAATAAATCTTGTAAAGCAGCGCATGGTTGCCCAAAACACGGAATCCGGGATGGATTTTTCAAGGTACCATGCGTGCTGTTCTGCCGCGCACACGAGCATACAGGTCAGCATCCCAATTTCTTTTTTGTCGTTTCCAAGGATTTGTTTTAATTTCTCCCTTGTGGCTGCTTCGGTTTCCATGCTTTTTAAACCGCTTATAATTTTTTCGGCATTGTGGAAAGCGGTGGATTGGTGGTATGCTAGGACTTCGTTTTGCAATTCCGGCTGGAGGGCGATACCCTCGCATAAGGCTTTTAGGTTCATGGTATAATCCTTTCGTTATAAATTGGCAGGCAGTTTTTTAAAGGAACGGGTAGTTCCTGCCTGTATCTTACCGGACAGGGCGGGGGATGTCAATAAATCGGATAGCATTTTTTGCGGCGGATATCCCTTTTCTGACTGCCGGGAGAAGTTTGAAAGGGTCAGGCAGAAAAGGAAACCGCAAAAAAAGCTTGCAATTTGGAAAAATCTATGTTACACTGTCTCCTCGTGAGACATTATATTTTCCTTGCTCCCGTTTTCGGGGGCCAGAGACCAGAAGGAGGTGCAGACAACTATGAATCAGTATGAATTAGCCTTAGTTGTAAGTGCAAAAATCGAGGATGAGGCCAGGGCGGCAGTCGTAGAGCAGGCGAAGGAGCTTGTTACCAGATTCGGCGGCAATATCACGAATGTGGAGGATGCCGGGAAGAAGAGGCTGGCTTATGAAATCCAGAAGATGAAAGAGGGACATTACTATTTCATCCAGTTCGATGCTGATGCTACAACGCCGAATGAGATCGAACAGAGAGTTCGTATCATGGACAATGTCATCAGATTTTTGTGCATTAGACGGGACGCTGAGTAAGGAATCTTCAATGGAGGTAATTCCGTTATGAACAAAGTAATCTTGGTAGGAAGATTGACAAGGGACCCGGAAATCAGATATTCTCAGGGGGCAAGTGCCACCGCTGTCGCACGTTTTTCCATCGCGGTTGACCGCAGGTTTAAGCGCGAGGGGGAGCCGGATGCCGATTTCTTTAACTGCACTGCTTTCGGAAAGCAGGCGGAGTTCGTGGAGCGCTATTTAAAGCAGGGGATCAAGATGGTCGTCGTAGGGCGCATCCAGAATGACAACTACACGAACAAGGAAGGGCAGAAGGTCTACAGTGTACAGATCATGGTGGACGAGCTGGAGTTCGCTGAGAGTAAAAATGCATCGTCGGCTGGCGATGGCGGCGCGTTTTCGCAGCCGGCCGCAAGACCGACACCTAGCGCAGCGGTAAATGACGGCTTCATGAACGTACCGGAAGGTATTGACGAGGAGCTTCCGTTTAACTAGGAAATCGAACGGGCACGTAACGTGCCACCAGTTTTCATTTGATTGTACCGCCGTGTGTCATGGCGGGCAGATTGAAACGATAAGGAGGAAATAGATATGCCATTCAATAAGGAAAAGGGCGCTGACAAGGGCGATACTTCCATGAAGAGAAGGGTAACCCGCAGAAGGAAGAAGGTTTGTGTGTTCTGCGCAGATAAGTCTGGGGCAGGCATCGACTATAAGGATGTAAACAAGTTGAAGAGATTTGTCTCGGAACGTGGCAAGATCCTTCCGAGAAGGATCACCGGAAGCTGTGCAAAGCACCAGAGGGCGCTTACCGCAGCCATCAAGCGTGCACGCCATGTGGCATTGATGCCGTATACTTTGGAGTAAGATGGAAGGACACCGCAACAGGGAAGCTGTTGCGGTGTTTTTTATGCGGACGGGCGCGGGAAGGGAATATGCTGCGAAAGCCGAGTGCGGGCAGCGGTAAGCATTCCCTGCTTGATTTTTCCGGATGTCCGGGCAGCCGCCGGAACATTTATGAAAAACATAGAAAATATGTTTGGTCACTATTGACAAATGCAGGTTCGTGGTCTAAGATAAAATAGGAAATAAAGCCATTGTTTGGAGGAAGGGAGCAGCCAATGCGGGAGATGGAGGGCAACAGATACCAGAAGATAAAATTTATAATAGTATATACGGTAATTTTCATTCCCATGTCGTGGGTTGTTTTCCGGTATTTCTGGAATGGCAACCGCACGTTTTTATGGCTGCCGGATGGATGGCGGCAGCATTACAAAGGTTTGTTATACTATTCGAAATGGCTGCGGGAAGTTTTTTCGCGGCTGTTTGTGGAGCATACATTGGAACTTCCAAGCTTTAGTTTTAGCATCGGCTACGGTTCGGACGTGCTTACGACACTGCATTACTATGTGATCGGCGACCCGCTGACATTGTTTTCTGCCTTCGTGCCGGAGGAGCATATGCTGGCCTTTTATGAGGCTTTGGTCGTGCTGCGCATCTATCTGGCGGGAGCTGCTTTTGCGTGCTATTGCTTTTACCGCAGAAAGACAAACTGCCATGCGGTGCTTGCCGGGACATTTGTCTACATTTTCTGTTCCTATGTGCTGTTTGCGGGTGTGAGGCATCCGTATTTTATCAATCCTATGATCTATCTGCCGCTTTTGCTTACCGGGGTGGAGAAGCTTTGGCGGGAGAAAAAACCGGGGCTTTTTGTCGGGAGTGTTTTTGTGAGCGTGGTGAGTAATTTCTATTTTTTCTATATGATCGTCCTGCTCACGGTGTTGTATGTTGTCTTCCGCCTGATTTCCATTTATGGCTGGAAAGGCTTAAAACCGATGCTTTTGGAGGTGGGAAAGCTTGCGGCGTATGCGGTCATCGGCGTAATGCTCGGAGCCATGATCCTGCTGCCGGTCATGAAGTGTTTTGCGGGGAACCCGCGCCTGAACACCGGATATGAGCTCAGAAAATTGTACAGCGGACGCTATTATGGGGCGTTCCTGCCAAGCCTTATCACGTACGGCTCGCTTGGGGCGTGGACGAAACTTGGCTATGCGGTGCTTGCCGTGCCTTCGGTGGTTTCCATGTTTGCCGGGATGGTCAGCCATAGGAAGCGGGGGAGAGGGAGAAGGAATCTGCCACAATACCCAGATGGATGCGGGGGGGATTTCACTGCTTCTGCGGCGGATGTCCAAAAGGCGGGAGGATCCGGAAAAACAGAAATATCCCGCACGGCACTGGGGGTTGCGTTTGTACTGCTCACCCTGTTTTTGCTGCTTCCGCCCGCGGGCTATGCGATGAACGGCTTTGCGTATGTCTCCAACCGCTGGGGCTGGGGCTTCAGTGCCCTGGTGGCTTTTATTGTAGTGACAGAATGGGAAGAACTTTTTCACGCGGGATGGAAAAGACGGTTGGCCGTGGCGGGGATTTCCGTATTTTATGGTCTTCTGGCTTACCTGCTCTGCCGGAAAGCCGCGCCGGAGATCCTGCCAAATTTGAGAACGGCACTTGCCGTTTTGGCTCTTTCGCTTTTGTGCATGGCAGCGGCAGCATGGTTTTACATGAAATATGGGAAAGAACAGGCAAGGGAGACGCAAAAAGAAACGGATGTTATAGGTGTGGATGCCGCGGATAAAAAGAAACACCATACACGGCTTATTTTTTCCGTGCTGCAGAGTGTTTTGCTTTTCCTTGTACTTGTCAATGCCGGTGCGACGGCGTATTATACTTACTCAAAAGAGCAGGGGGACTACGCTTCGGAATTTAAGAGACAGAGCCGCTTTGAGAAAGATCTTGCAAAATCGGAGACGGATGCCATTGTGGCGGCAAGTGCTGGGGAGACGGAATTTTTCCGCTATACGGGGCGTGACCTGATTCCGAATGTTTCCCTGAAAAGCGGACTGCACAACACGCAGTTTTACTGGAGCCTCGGCAACGGCGCGGTCACCGAGTATTTTGAGGAGCACGATATACCGCAGGGCTCGGCATTTAACTACATGGGTCTGGATGACCGGACGGCGCTGTGTGCACTCGCTGCCGTAAAATACCATGTCACGGGGGCGGAGGAAGACGGATATGCGCCTTATGGTTTTCAGAAGGTGTCGCTGCCCGCACAGCAGGAAGAGCAATATCATGTTTACCGGAACCTGTCCGCACTTCCGCTTGGCTATACGTATAAGAATTATATGTTACATGGGGATTTTCTGGAACTGGAAGCACTTGCGAGACAGGAAGCCATGCTTCAGGGAGTGGTTCTTTCAGAGCCTGTCCCTGGATATGAGGCGGTGGATCCTGTGTGGACAGGCGTGGAGCAGGAGATCACCGAAAATTATAACAGCAAGAAGACTGCGAAGACGGAGGAGGGTTTTAAAACCAACCAGAAAAATGCCGTGGTTACTTATACCTTTGACGGCCTGCCGGACTGTGAGACATATCTGGTGATTTCGGGCCTGTATTATGACTGGGACCAGAACCCCGCATGGAGGGACCAGGATCAGGTGATGACCATGTTCGCCTCGGCAAAGGATGAGGCGGGGAACACTTTAACAAAGAGTTTTAAATATCTGGGTGTGTCGCAGGACCATTATAACGGGCAGCATGATTTTGTGATCAATCTCGGCTACAGTGAAAGCAAGCGTGTTTCCATATCCCTCACATTCCCAAGGAGCGGGGAGTACCGCCTTGGCAGTGTAAAGGTCGTCTGCCAGCCGATGGATCTTTATGATAGGGCAGTGGAAGAACTTGGGGGCGAAGTGCTGACAAAGGTTGACCTGCACGATGATAACGCGGTCACGGCAACAAGCCGCATCACGGGGGAAATCACTTTGGCGGAGCCGAAGTTCTTGGTGCTTGCCATCCCGTATTCCGAAGGATGGAGCGCATATGTAAACGGCGCAGAACAGGAAGTGCTGCGGGCGAATACGATGTTCTGCGCGCTGGCGCTTTCCTCCGGGACGCATAGGATCGAACTGCGCTACCGCACGCCGGGGCTTGCGGCAGGGATGGCAGTGTCAGGGCTCGGACTGTCTGCGTGGATCGGGTGTTTGGCAGTGTCAGGGCAAAGAAGGAAGAAAGAGAACCGGTGCGGCAGGCATTTTGCTTAAAACCGGAATGCCATGCGGACAGGAAATTTATTTGTTGGAACTCTAAGTTTAAGGAGGGCACGGCCATGTATAAAATTTTTATGACGGACAATAACATCATACATGAGGAAACGACCGCCGCGTCCGGCTGCTGGGTTCACATGGTGAGCCCGGATGCGCAGGAATGTGAGCAGGTGTGTGAAATGCTGGGCGTGCCGGTCGATACGGCGGATATGATGGCGGCACTCGACGAGGAGGAAAGCGCCCGAATCGAGCTGGAGGATGGTTACACGCTGATCCTTGTCGACATCCCGACAACGGAACTGCGGCATGAGAAGGAGGTCTACACGACCATCCCGCTCGGTATTATCCTCACCCAGCAGCATATTATCACGGTATGCGGCAAGGAAACCCCGATCCTGCAGTTTTTCCAGAGGGGGCGGATGAAGGAATTTAGCACGAAAAAGAAAATGCGCTTTGTGTATCAGATCCTGTTCCGCATCGCGGCGCTTTACCAAAATAATCTACGCATTATTGATAAAAAGCGGATTGCGATCGAGGGGAAGGTCGAGGGGGATACGGAGGACTTTGACCTGATTGAGCTGCATGAGCTGGAATCCACGCTCGTGTATTTTGCGACTTCCCTGCGGGCAAACGGTGTTGTCCTTGACCGCCTCACGCGCTACAAGCGTCTGGAACAGTACCCGGATGACCAGGAATTGCTCGATGATGTCATTGTCGAGAACAAGCAGGCGATCGAGATGACCTCAATCTACCGTGATATCATTAAAGGTACGAGGGAACTGCTTTCCTCTATCATTGACAAGCGCCTGAATAATGTGATGAAATATCTGGCTACCATCACTATTATCATGGCGATCCCGACGATCATTTCCGGTTTTTACGGGATGAACGTCAAAAACAGCAGCATCCCCTTTGCTGCACATCCGTTCGGTTTTGCGATCGTCGCGACGATGACGGTCGTCATCGTGCTTATGGTGCTGATCGTGCTGCGCAAAAAGAAAATGCTGTAGTTTTTCTGCGTTACCGGCCATGCCGCTGCGGTTTGACATGCAGGTCTGCCGTGTGCCGTCCGGTGTTTTACACATTTCCCAGGAAACGGAATATTTCGTTGTAGTACGCTTTTATGATCCTGTCCGGGCTGTTGTAGATCTCATGCTTTGTGCCGCGCCAAGCATGGTACTGCACACCGGGCAGGTGTTTCCGGAAAGCCGCGATGCGCGCGCGGGGCACGTAAACGTCGTTCTCTGCCTCAAAGAGCAGGATCGGCGTTTTTATTTTTGCGGTTTCACGCGGGGAAACGGCGTTTGCCGCTGCCTTCAGCGAGGTGTAGAGCCAACAGTAATCCCCGCCGCCGAGCTGGAATTCCCGTGTGGTTTTCCTCAGCTCGTTGTAACGCTCAAAGCGTGCGCGGCTCGTGGCGGCACTTTTCTCAAAAACCTCGTCCGGAAAGAAGTCGTGCTGTCCTATAGTGTAGCGTTTGCCCTGCCTTGCAAATTTCATGAAGCGGGAGAGGAAAAGGGCAAAGCAAGACGGAATCCCGCCCGTCCTGATGCCGAACATCGGGGAGGAGAGGATGCAGCGGGAGAAAATATCCGGGTACCGTTCGATATAGCGTGCCGCGATGCATCCGCCCATCGAGTGCCCGTATAAAAACAGGGGAAGTCCCGGGAATTTTTGGAGCGCCACCTGCTCGACGATGCGGTGGAGGTCGCCGACATAATCCGCGTCAAAATCCTCCACATGGATCTTGCAGGGATTTTCTACTTCCCGGAACGACCTGCCATGACCCCTGTGGTCGTAGGTGAGCACACAATATCCGTGCCGGAGAAAATAATAGATTAATTCGTGATATTTTGTGCAGGTTTCGGTGTAGCCGTGGCAGAGCACGAGAAGGCCGCGCGCCCCGCCGTATTTCTTTGTGCCGGCATCCTCTTCCTGGTAGAGTTCGTAATACAGCTCCTTCCCCGGAGCTGCCGCGAACGTTCCCGCGCTGCGGCGCGCGTCGAGAAAATCCCTGCCTTCGTGTCCGAAAAAATCAATGATATTGTTTTCGGAAATAAAATTTTTCATGTTATGCCTCCTTAATTGAGTGGGGAATGTCCAAAAATCCGTGTCGGATGCCCGCATGCCTCACAGAAAACCCCCGTCAAACGCGATCACCTGCCCGGTCAGGTAGGCGGGGCTGTTGATTAACTGCCACACGGCATCCGCGGCTTCCCTGCAGCTTGCCATACGCCCGGCGGGAATTTCGTCCGAGAGTGCGGCAAGTTCCGTTTTGTCAAGATGGGCGCGGTTCATTTCGGTGTCAATTACGCCGCAGGCGAGTGCATTGACGGCAATGCCTGCGGGCGCAAGCTCCTTGGCAAGGGCACGGGTAAAACCGTTCACCCCGCTTTTGGCGGCGGAGTAGACTGCCTCGCAGGATGCGCCGCAGATGCCCCAGACGGAGGAGATGTTGACGATGCTGCCGCTGCCCCGGCGCACCATGCCGGGAACGGCAAGATGGCAGCAGTGCAGTACGGACAAAAGATTGACATTGATGATGTGCGCGTACTCGGATGGCTCCAAGTCTGTAAAAAGCCCGAGCGAGGCGATACCAGCGTTGTTGATGAGGATGTCCGGTGTGCCCCAGTCGCAGGAGAGCTGTCCGAAAACATCCCGCATGGCTTCGTAGGAGGAGGCATCGGCGAGGAACGGGCGGCAGGCAACGTGCATGGTTCGGATTTCCTCTGCCGCGTCGGAAAGTTCGTCCCTGCTTTTTGATGCCGTGATGGTAATGTCGTAGCCCGCCGCGGCGAGTTTTAGGGCAATGGCGCGCCCGATTCCACGGGATGCGCCGGTGATCAGTGCGGTCTTGTGCTGCATAATATTTTCCTTTCTGCGGATTTATTGCCATTATAGGTCTTTTGCGGAAAATATGCAAAGAAAAACTTTCCCGCTTGACAGAAAATTGTGGGCAACGTATACTTATAGGGAAACGCGGGTAAAGCGTTTCCTGCACTGGTCTCGGTGCGGCAGGTGTCGGCGGTTTTTCACCTTTACAGAAAAGGAGAATGTAAATTGAAGAGACATGCGTTGACGGGCATTTTTTTGATTTTCGGTCTTTTATTTGCGAGTGTCGGCTTTTTTGGGGGATACTATGCAATGCAGAAATTTTTTGCCGTGCCGGAGGAAATCCTTGCGTTTGCGGAGGCGTACCAAAACGGGGAGTATCCGCAGGGCGGGCAGGGAGACGGCTTTGTCGATATCCGGGAGAAAAAGGGGGGACTCTACGGAAAGGCTGCCCCGGCGGCGGTGCGGCTGGATATTTTTTATGTGCTGAAAGATGAGCCGGAGGCATTCATCAGTGTTTTGGATGCCGGGGCGGGTTCTTTAAGTTTTTACACACTCCCGCCGGACACGCGCGTTGTGCTTGGGGAGACACGTTACCGCAGGCTGGCGGCGCAGTTCCCGGCGCTGCCCCAGATGTTCGAGATCGGCATACTTCCCGAGTACATGGGACAGGAGCAGGCGGCGGGCGTTCTCTCGGAGGTGCTTTCGGATATGCTTTTTTGCAGCTTTAAGTCGTCCGTGACCTGCACGGAGGATGAGCTTGCTTCGTGGTGTACCAAAAACGGGGAAGAATATGTTCCCACACAGGAGGTTATGCTATTCTTTGCAAAGAGCCCGCAGGCAAGGCAGGTATGGGAGAAACTTGGGACTTCGGGGGATGCGGGGCTTTCTTATTATGCGGAGACGATTGGGATGCTGCGCGTACAGGATATCCGGGCGCAGAAGATTGCGGGGGAGCAGGAAAGCGACGGCTACCGGCTGGATGAGAACGCTGCGAGGCGGCAGATGGCGGGCAGCGGTCTGTAGCGGTGGAAAGAAGGAGATGGGAACGAACCATGAAGACGGGAAAATACAAAAAGCCGGTGCTCCTTGTGCTTGTGCTTGCGCTTGTCGGAAGCCTTTGTTACAGGGCAGGCAGGGCGGAGGGCGCGGGGGGCGGTGTGCCGGGCTCGGCGGGCGATCCGCTGGTCACAAGGTCGTATCTGGAGGAGAGGCTTTCGGAGACAGGCGGCGGCAGTGCATCGCGTTTTTCGAAGGTAGTGCTTTCCCGCGGGGAGGGACTTTCACTGTATTCGGGAAGTGAGCTGATTCTCTACAGCGGCAGTGCGGCGGTCACCGGGGCGGCGGGGCTTGTCAGCCTGACGACGGGGGAACTGTTCAAGCGGGGAAACTCGGTCGTGCGTTACCATTTGTATTTCGCGCCGGAGGACGGCTGCGGGATTTTGGCGGACGCGGGGGTAACCGTGTACGTCCGCGGTGATTATAGTAAAAAGAATTGATAAAGTGAGGTAGGGTATGCTGGCAGATTGGGAAGGGCACAAAATAAGGAACTGGATCGCGCTTGTGATCGGCGTGTTTTTGATTGCCGCTTCGGTCAACTGGGTTTACGACCCGGCGGGTATGGTCACGGGGGGCGTGACGGGAATCGGGATTTCGGTCAAATATCTGTCAGGGAAATTTCTTCCGGTCGAGATACCGGTGTGGCTGACAAATCTCGCGTTCAACCTTCCCCTTTTGATCCTGGCCTGGAAACTGCTTGGGAAAAAGTTTATTTTAAGAACATTGATCGCGACAGGGCTGTTGTCGCTGTTTATCTACCTGATCCCATACATCCCGGTTTTTGAGGAGGATGCGCTGCTTGCCTGCGTTTTCGGCGGTGTGATCGCGGGCACGGGGATGGGGCTGGTGCTTGCGACAATGTCAACGACGGGAGGCACGGACGTGCTCTGCATGCTGCTGCATGTAAAGCTGAAACATATTTCGGTGCCAAGGCTGCTCAATATCGTGGACGGTATCGTGGTCGTGACCGGCGTGTTTGTCTTTGGCATTAACAAAGCACTTTACGCGATCATTTCCGTGTACATTGTGGCGAAGGTCTCGGACGGCATCATGGACGGCATGAAATTCGCGAAAATGGCATACATCATATCGGATCATTATGAGGAGATTTCCGGGCGCATCCTCAATGTGATTGACCGTGGCGTGACAGGGCTTTCCGCTACGGGGATGTACTCGAACAAGGACAGGAAAGTCCTGTTTTGCGTGGTTTCGAAGAAGGAGATGGTAGAAGTCCTTGAGATTACGCACCGGATCGACCCCAAAGCCTTTGTGATTGTGAGCGATGTGCGGGAAGTCATGGGGGAAGGCTTCATTGAATATAAACAGTAAATTCGGAAAAAGTAACAAAACTTTGGCATAAAGGCGGCCCTGAGGCTTAAATATATGCAAATTAGACAAAATGTCAAAACGTTATTTGTGTAATTGCCCTATGGTTTTTTTGTTTTTTTTGTTGTAAAATAAGAATAGACGGTTGAGCCGAGGAATTGGCGCAAAGCAACTTCGTTTAATTAAAGGAAATGAGGAGGAACAGAAATGGCAAGCTTATCATTAAAGAATATTAACAAGACCTATCCGAACGGATTTGTCGCTGTTAAAAATTTCAATCTTGAAGTACAGGACAAAGAATTCATCATTTTCGTTGGTCCGTCCGGATGTGGAAAGTCCACGACGCTCCGTATGATCGCAGGTCTTGAGGAGATCACGGGCGGTGAGCTCTGGATCGGTGATAAGATCATGAACGATGTTGAGCCGAAAGACAGAGATATCGCGATGGTATTCCAGAACTACGCTCTGTATCCACATATGTCAGTATACGATAACATGGCTTTTGGTCTGAAACTGAGAAAGACCCCGAAAGACCAGATCGACAAGTTAGTACATGAGGCAGCAAAGATTCTTGATATCGAACATCTCTTAGACCGTAAGCCGAAGGCTCTTTCCGGTGGTCAGAGGCAGCGTGTGGCGATGGGCCGTGCGATCGTCCGCAACCCGAAGGTCTTCCTTATGGATGAGCCTCTCTCCAACCTTGACGCAAAGCTCCGTGTCCAGATGAGAATTGAGATCTCCAAGCTCCACCAGAGACTGGAGACGACCATCATCTATGTAACACACGACCAGACAGAGGCTATGACACTCGGTACCAGGATCGTTGTTATGAAGGACGGTGTCATCATGCAGGTGGATACCCCGCAGAACCTCTACGACAGGCCGGATAACCTCTTTGTTGCAGGTTTCATGGGTTCTCCTCAGATGAACTTCATCGACTGCAAAGTTGTAAAGAACGGCAACGATGTGGTGCTTATGTTTGGTTCCCATTCCATCCGCGTTCCGGAGGAGAAAGCAAAGAAACTGATCGCGTCCGGCTACGAGGACAAGACGGTTGTCCTTGGTATCCGCCCGGAGGATGTAAAGGATGAGGAGACGTTCATCAGCAAGTCGCCGGAGAGCGTCATCGAGGCTACGGTGAAGGTATACGAGCTTCTCGGTGCCGAAGTATTCCTGTACTTTGATGTTGACCAGTTCAGCATTACCGCACGTGTAAATCCGCGCACGACGGCAAGACCGGGCGATACGATCAAGATCGCGCTCGACCTTTCCAAGATGCATATTTTTGATAAAGAGACAGAGCAGTGCATCACACACTAATCTGTTGAACAGTGGAAGAAGAGTGAAGGGGCTGTCGCACTAATTTTGGTGCGGCAGCTTTTTTAGACCGTGGGGAGCCAGCCGCCGCTTCCTGACGGGAAGGAGTTATGTTTTGCTGATGCAAAGGTTCTTGGCGGCATGGGATTTGGTGTCTGAAATGTGAAATTTAATAACTTTGCGGAAAATTCATTTACTTTTTCCGAGAAAAATGGTAAACTTGTATATGTGAAAGATTCGGGAAGTTTCTTTCATATTTGCAGTAACGCAGAAAGGTGTGGTGTCCCCCTATGATTTCAAATCAGATTCTTCAGAATACGATAGAAGGTTTAAAGGCGATCACGCGCGTGGACATCTGTGTCATGGACACGGAGGGGAAGGCGCTCGCGACGACAGTCGGCAACGCGGAGGAATATGAGAGTGCGGTGCTGGCGTTTGTGGATTCACCGGCGGACAGCCAGGTGCTTTCGGGTTTTCAGTTTTTTAAGGTGTTTGATGAGCACCAGTTGGAATATGTCATTCTGGTCCGCGGTGAGAGCGATGACGTGTACATGATCGGGAAACTGGCGGCGTTCCAGATCCAAAATCTTTTGGTTGCCTACAAGGAGCGCTATGACAAGGACAATTTCATCAAGAATCTGCTCCTTGACAATCTGCTGCTCGTGGATATATATAACCGCGCGAAAAAGCTGCATATTGAAACGGACGTGCGCAGGGTGGTGTTCATCATTGAGACGAAGAACGAGAAAGACACCAACGCGCTTGAGACCGTGCGCGGTCTTTTTTCGGGGAAGACCAAGGACTTTATCACGGCGGTGGACGAGAAGAATATCATTCTCGTGAAAGAATTGAAGCCGAACGAAACATATGAGGACATGACAAAGACGGCAAAGGTCATTTTGGATATGCTGAACACGGAGGCGATGACGAAGGCACATGTGGCGTTCGGCACGATCGTCAATGAGATCAAGGACGTTTCGCGCTCCTACAAGGAAGCGAAGATGGCGCTTGATGTCGGCAAGATTTTTTACAGCGGGCGCAATGTTGTCGCGTACAGCAATCTGGGAATTGGCCGCCTCATCTATCAGCTCCCGATGCCGCTTTGCAAAATGTTCATCCGCGAGATTTTTGACGGCAAATCGCCGGATGATTTCGACGAGGAGACGCTGACGACGATCAATAAGTTTTTTGAGAACAGCCTGAATGTCTCGGAAACCTCAAGGCAGCTCTACATCCATCGCAATACACTTGTGTATAGACTGGATAAGCTGCAGAAGAGCACGAACCTTGACCTGCGCGTTTTTGACGATGCCATCACCTTCAAGATCGCGCTGATGGTGGTAAAATATATGAAATATATGGAGAACCAGGAATTTTAGGGAAAGATGCTGATGCCGGGAGAGGGATTTCCGGTATCGGCATTTCCTTCATTTGTGAGAGGCGGATGCGGGGCAGTACGGCGCGGTTTCCGTCGGTTGAATACCCTGCCGCGGCCTGTCCGGGCGGGCATGGAGAACCTTTGGACGCAAGGGAAAGAGAAAGGAACGAGGAAATTGAGTGCACGTTACGATTTGGAAAGCCAGCTAAAGGACATCGACGTGCCGGTCATCCTGTTTGAAAACGTATCAAAAGAGTACCAAAGAGGGATACCGGCATTAAAAAATGTGAACATAGAGATACGCAAGGGGGAGTTTGTTTTTATTGTGGGCAACAGCGGTTCCGGCAAATCGACCCTGATCAAGCTGATGCTTAGGGAGGTCAAACCGACCTCCGGTCGCGTCTACGTGGCGGGAAAGCTATTGGAGAAGCTGCGCAGGTGGCAGGTGGCAAGGTTCCGAAGGAAGCTCGGTGTTGTATTTCAGGATTTCAGGCTTCTGCCGGACCGGACGGTATTTGAGAACGTTGCCTTTGCACAGCATGTCATCGAGTCGCCGGTGCGCGAAATTCACCGCCAGACACCAAGGATGCTTGCTATGGTCGGGCTGGCGGACAAATGCAAGGCGATGCCGAACGAACTGTCCGGGGGGGAGCAGCAGCGCGTGGCATTGGCGCGCGCTTTGGTAAACAACCCGGTGATCTTGCTTGCCGACGAGCCGACGGGAAATCTTGACCCCAAAAATTCATGGGAAATCATGCATCTTTTGGAGGAGATCAACCGCCGGGGTACGACCGTCGTTGTCGTCACCCACAACCGGGAGATCGTGGATCAGATGCAGAAGCGTGTGATCACGGTAAAAAACGGAATTATAGTCAGCGATCAAAAAGGTGGATATGCATATGCCAAGAATAAGTACAGTAGTATATAGTGTCAGGCAGGGGGGGAAGAACCTTAAGCGCAACCGCATGTTTTCCCTCGCGTCCATCGGCACGATGGCGGCCTGTTTGTTTTTGTTCGGGATTTTCTATTTTTTGCTGCAGAACCTGCAGTATGCGATCCGCAGCGCGGAGACAAATGTCGGTGTGACGGTCTTCTTTGAAGAAGGGACAGGGATGGCGCGGATCACGCAGATACAGGAGGAGATTACAAGGCGGCAGGAGGTTGCCTATGTAAATTATGTTTCGGCGGAGGAGGCGTGGGAGCGCTACAAAGAGACGAGTCTGACAGAGGAGCAGGTGGCAAGCTTTGGGGAGGATAATCCCTTGGAAAATTCAGCCTCCCTTGAGGTACACACGAGCGACGTGACAGCGCAGGCTGCCCTGGTCCGCTATATCGAGTCCTTTCCGGAGGTTCGTCTGGTCAACGATTCGAAGGAACTGGCGGATATGCTTGGCGGGATCAACCGGGCGGTCAGCATCGTGACGGCGGTGATCATCACGATCTTGGCGGCGGTGGCGGTATTTTTGATCAGCACGACGATCTCGACCGGCGTTTCCATACGCGCTCAGGAGATTTCCATCATGAAGCTGATCGGCGCTACGGACTTTTTTATCGAGGCTCCGTTTTTTGTGGAGGGAATACTGTTAGGGGCAATCGGCGCGGCAATCCCGCTCGCACTTTTGTATGCGGTATACCGCAGGATTTCGGGGTATATCGCGGAAAAGCTGATCAGCGTGCTCGGCAAAGGGACGATGCTGTTAGATTCCGGGGAGGTTTTCCATACATTGGTGCCGATTTCCCTCGGCATCGGCATCGGCATCGGCGTGATCGGAACATGGATGACACTGAAAAAACAATTAAGGAAAATAAGCTGATACGGAAATGGGGGATAGGATGAAACGGTTTCGGAAATTGCGGATGGCATCCGTATTTTTACTTGTATTTGGGCTTGGTGCGGGGGAGCTTACCCCAGCGGTCGTCGGGAATGTCCGCGCGGACGCGGCAGTGATCACAAACCGCCTTGTTACCGGGAGGACGGCAGGCAGATGGTTCCAGTTTGCGAAAAGTTACGAGGAGAAGCTGGCGGAAGCGGAGGAGCGCAAGGCGCAGCTTGAAAGGAAAAAGCAGGAGATTGCCGCGCAGATCCGGGAAAATGAGCAGAAAAAAGAAGATCTCCTTAGTTATATCGAGGAACTGGATATGCAGATCATGACATTAAACGACGAGATTGACGGGCTTGATGCGGATATTGTGCTGGCAGAAGCGGAACTTTCGGCCACGAAGGAGTCGTTAGCCCTGGCGCAGGAGACGGAGGCTGCCCAGTATGAAGCGATGAAACGCCGCGTACAGTACATGTATGAGAATGGTGAGGAGGGTGTCTGGAGCCTGCTCCTTGGGGCGACGAGCCTTTCCGAGATATTAAACCGCGTGGAATATCAGAAAGAAATCACGGAATATGATAAGGAACTTCTGGTAAAATATACAGAGGCAAAGCATGAGGTGGAGCGGCACAAGCAGCTGCTTGAGGCGGAGATCGAATCGCTTGGTGTACTGAAGGAAACGGCGGAGTTCAACCGCGCGACGCTCACCCAGCTGGCGGCGGACAAGAGCGCGGAGATCGAGGTCTATCTGGCACAGCTTGAACTTGACGCGGAAACCTTTGCGGATTATGCCGAGGAGATCACAAGGGAGGAAGCCAACATCGAGACGATCAAGGAGGAGGAACGCAAGCGCATCGAAGAGGAAGAGCGGAGGCGCAAAGAGGAGGAGGCAAAGAAGGCTGCCGAGGAAGCGGAGAGAAAGCGCAAGGCGGAGGCAGCCGCGGAAGCGGCTAAAGCGGCGGCGGAAAAAGCGGAGAGCGAAAGTGACGCGAAGCGCCTTGCGGCGGCGGACAATGTTGTGGAGAAGGACGAGAAGAACCCGGATAAGATGATCTGGCCGCTTCCGGGTGACGGGAGGATCTATGCATATTTTGGTCCACGTGTCGCACCGACCGCCGGGGCAAGCACTTACCACAGGGGGCTTGACATCGGCGGTGTGTACGGCGCACGCATCGTGGCGACCCTGTCCGGCAAGGTGATTGAGGCGACTTACAACGCAAGCCGCGGCAATTATGTAGCGATTGACCACGGGGACGGGCTGGTGACATATTATATGCATTGCTCCAAGCTCCTTGTCTCCCCGGGGGATCAGGTGCTGCAGGGCACGGTCATCGCACTGGTCGGCTCAACGGGGATTTCGACCGGGCCGCACGTGCATTATTCGGTGGCGGTCAATGGAAATTATGTTGACCCGCTCAAATATGTGAGCTACAATTAGCGTGGAAGAGCCGGAAAGCGGGGAGTGACCTTTTCACAAGGCTGCTTTTGTTTCCGGTCAGTGTCCGGAGCGGCTGTCATGGCCGGAAGAAAGAATGGAATGCTGCCGTGGGCAGCGGAAAAGAGGTTAGCGTGAAGGAGAGAGGCAGATTTATACTTGGCATGGTTCTGGGAATTGTGTGCACCGTGTTGATTTTTACCGGTGTATACGCGGTTACCGCAAAGACGAACAAAGATGCAGGAAATGAGATACAACAGGGAAGCCTGGATAAAGATACAAAGGAGGACGGCAGCAGCGAGGCGGGGAATCTTCTCTCGCAGGGCGGTCTCAGTTCCGACGCGGAAAAGCTGATGGATTCCAAGGCGGTGTACATCATGCGCCTGATTGAAAATTATTTCCTTTACGATGTCACACAGGAAGATTATCAGACAGCGATCTACCGGGCGTTGCTAAATGCCTGCAACGACCCGTACTCCGTGTATTATACGCCGGAAGAGTACGCGTCCATGCAGGAGAGTACATCGGGCATTTACTGCGGGATTGGCTGTCTGGTTCAGCAGAATATCAAGACAATGCTGATCAGCATCGTGCGGCCGTTCAAGGATTCCCCGGCGGCGAAGGCGGGCATCCGGGCGGGGGATATCGTCTACAAGGTAGACGGCGAGGATGTCAGCGGCCAGGATATCAATCTTGTTGTTTCAAAGATGAAGGGTGAGGCGGGCACGAAAGTCATGATCACAGTCTACCGTGAGAGTACAGGGGAATTCCTTGACATGGAAGTCACGCGTGATTTCGTGGAGGTAGATACTGTCTCGAGCGAGCGGTTGACGCAGGATGGGCACAAGCTCGGACTCATCACGGTGCTGGAATTTGATGAGCCTACATCCAAACAGTTTTCCACTGCATTCAAGGAGCTTACGGATTGGGGCGCGGAAGGTATCGTCATTGACCTGCGCGACAATCCGGGCGGTTTGCTTGACGCGGTGACGGAGATGCTTGACCCGCTGCTTCCGGAAGGGCTTACGGTTTACATGCAGGATAAATACGGCACCCGGGAGGACTATGAATCGGATGCGGCATGTGTGGATATCCCAATGGCAGTGATCGTGAACGGCAACAGCGCGAGCGCGTCTGAGATTTTTGCCGGGGCAGTGCAGGATTACGGTGTGGCGACAATCGTCGGGACACAGAGTTACGGCAAGGGGATTGTGCAGTCAATCGTTCCGATCGGGGACGGTTCAGCGGTTAAACTTACAATCGCGGATTATTATACGCCGAAGGGGCGCAACATCCACGGGGTCGGCATAACGCCGGATATCGTGGTGGAACCGGCAGAGCGTGAGGGGAGTGAACCGATCACACATGAGGAGGATACACAGTTTATGTCGGCAGTGGAGGAAGTGCTGCGGCAGATCAATGTGGAAGGGAAGTAAAGAGGAGCAGGGTGCCCCTTTTCACACGGCAGTTGCTCCGTTCATGGAGGAGGAACCGGCAGAACGGTTGTTCCGCGCTCGTGGGGAGCGGGGAAGTCTGAGCGGTGCTTTCCGGCTAAGCTGTTCCGGCTGCCCCGGGTGCGGGTCGCCAACTCCGTACAGTTGCTGGCTGGGCAGGTGGCTGCCCAGTACGTATGGGGTATAAGAGAGGCCGGGTCTCGTTTGGTGAATTTCCGTTTGGGCTAAGTTTTGGGCGGCGGATTCGGGATGATGTGTGCCGCTTATAAAAAAGATTAGAAGTTCCTATGAAAAAAGGCAGGACAAATGCCGTGATTTATGTTAGAATAAAAGCGTTGCGGGCAGCGGGGATAAAAGGTGGCAAGGGGAGTGTTTCTGCCCGTCTGCCAAAACTAAGAGAATGATGGAGGATGATCATGGACTACAAAAATGCAGGAGTTGACATTGAGGCGGGCTACAAAGCTGTGGAGCTGATGAAAAAGCATGTGCAGCAGACCATGCGCGATGAGGTTGTGGGCGGTCTTGGCGGTTTTTCCGGCGCGTTTTCCCTTAAGGGGTACATGGGGATGGAGGAGCCGACACTGGTTTCCGGAACCGACGGCGTGGGGACGAAATTGAAGCTGGCGTTTCTTCTGGATCAGCATGATACAATCGGCATCGACTGTGTAGCGATGTGTGTGAATGACATTGCATGTGCGGGCGGTGAGCCGTTATTCTTCCTTGATTATATTGCATGCGGAAAGAACGATCCGGAGAAGATCGCGACGATCGTTTCCGGTGTGGCGGAGGGCTGCAAGCAGGCAGGCGCGGCATTGATCGGCGGCGAGACCGCGGAGATGCCGGGATTTTATCCGGTGGATGAGTATGACCTGGCAGGTTTTGCGGTCGGTATCGTTGACCAGAAAAAACTGATCACCGGGCAGGATTTAAAGGCAGGTGACGTAGTGGTCGGCATTGCGTCCTCCGGCATCCACAGTAACGGCTACTCCCTTGTGCGCAAAGTGTTCCCTATGAACAGGGAAAAACTTGAAATATATTTTGAGTCTCTCGGCCAGACACTTGGCGCGGCGCTCCTGACACCGACCAAGATTTACGTGAAGGCACTAAAATCTTTGAAGGAGGGCGGGATTACGGTGAAGGCATGCAGCCATATCACGGGCGGCGGCTTTTATGAAAATATTCCAAGGATGCTGAAGGACGGCGTGAGGGCGGCCATCAGGAAGGACAGCTACCCGATTCCGCCGATTTTTGGAATGCTTTCGGTGGACGGGAACATTGAGGAAAAGATGATGTACAATACATACAATATGGGAATCGGCATGATGCTCTGTGTGGATGCAGACAAAGCGGACGAAACGGTGCGCCGGATCACGGCGGCGGGCGAAAAAGCCTATATTGTCGGCGAGATTGAGAACGGTGAGAGGGGTATCCGCTTATGCTGAGGGTCGTGGTGATGGTTTCGGGCGGCGGCACGAATCTGCAGGCCATCCTTGACGCGATGAAGGACGGGAAGATTACAAACGCGGAGATTTCCGGCGTGATCAGCAACAAGAAGGATGCCTACGCACTGACAAGGGCGGAGGGCGCGGGAATCCCGGCGGTCTGCGTATCGCCAAAGGATTATGCGCAGCGGGAGGATTTCAATGAAGCATTGCTTGCGGCAGTGGATTCGTTCGCCCCGGATCTGGTGGTGCTCGCGGGGTTTCTGGTGATCCTGCCGGAGCTTTTGGTGAAAAACTACAAAAACCGGATGATCAATATCCATCCGGCATTGCTCCCGTCTTTTGGGGGGAAGGGGTATTACGGGCTCCGTGTGCATGAGGAGGTGCTTGCCCGCGGCTGCAAGGTGACGGGGGCGACCGTCCATTTTGTGGACGAGGGCTGTGATTCCGGCCCGATCCTTCTGCAGAAAGCCGTGGAGGTAAAACACAGCGATACACCGGAAGTACTGCAGCGGCGCGTGATGGAGGAAGCCGAGTGGCAGATCCTGCCGCGGGCGATTGATCTGATCTCGAACGGGAAGGTTGTGTTTGAGGACGGGCGTGTTTTTGCAAAGGATATGTAGAGCATCGGAAGACGGGAGCGGGATATGTATTGGATTTTTGTTGTTTTACGGCAGGAATCCTGTATATCCTGTCGTTGGAAAAATTTTTTCTTGTCAAGCAGGCATTGTAATGACAGAGGGCAAAAAAGAAAAAGAGAAAAGAAATGATATTTATTGAAAAAAACGGGAAGTATGCTATTATTAAAGAAAAAGGTTTTGTGCAGAGGAGAGGAAAATGATTGTAAGGCAGACGAATTTGAATTTAGTCTATCCTAAGATAACGGAATATAGAAAGAAAATAGTGCTTAATGAGGATGTACTAAGTGAGCATTTTATGCCGCCGATGATATTGCCTGTACCGGAGCAAATGCAAGATGAAGTGTCGAGGGTGCTTGTGCAAACGAAAAACGGCCACTCTGTTTTGAATATTGCGCTTTCAGTAGCTTCCTTTGCGACAAACTATGATGGAGATTTTGTGAACAATTGGACAAAATGCAGGGATTATTTGAATGCCAGATGCACAAGTGTTTATGATATCACAAGCAAGCTGACGGATGGGAAAATCATATTTACCGGTTTGATAACGGATATTGAGATTGACGATTGCAAGCAAAAAGGGGTCGAAAGGTTAAAATCAAGCTTGCTGAAGGAAAATGCGGGCAGACTGGGAGATCCTTATGATCTTGCATGTAAGTTGACCTACGTCCATAAGGAAAGATATTATATCAATATAACACTTGAAAACATGAGAGAGTTTGATATTGCGGTAAATGGGAACGGAAGGGAATATATTATAGGGGAGAAGAAGCATACGATATCCGCTTCCGTTGATGTTAATGACCGGTATGCCGCAAATTATATACCGGATTATTGTTCCGACAAAGCGGCTTTTGATGAGATCATGGAAATTGCAAGTGATATCATAAATAATAAATTGTTAAAATTAGTAGAGAAAGGGGAGTTTGAGAATGACGAATCGAAAAAATGAAACTTTAGGTGTAAAATCCTTGGTTACTTTGGCTACGATGTCAATTCTGAGCCTGACAACTGCCGGGAATGCAACCAGCGTGGCACATGCTCCCTTGCCGGTGATAGGAAGTGCTGTCCTGAATCATAGTATGCGGAACGAAACCTTGATGCCGATTATCGTGGAGGACAAAAGAGAAACAGCCTATGACCAGGCAAAAGAATTATTTGTTGGAAAGATGCGTGCTTTTACGGAATCGGAAGCAGAAACCTACCAAAAAGCTTTGGAAAAAATATACAAACCAACAGGAGTTAATATTTTTGACTTATGCTAAATGAGTTTATTGATTTTACACAATCGCTATTTCCCTCCATCAGTCCCTATGTGAAAGCTCAGACGCAGGACGCAATCCGGCAGTTTGCGCTAAGTGGAAGAAAAATAAATTTAATGAATTATAAAACTTATGATTTCTTGGCGCAGGGGGACATACTGGAGGGGATTCCGTTTACAAGGCTTGACGGGAATGGAAATCTGGCAGCGCAAAGAGGGAAAGGGATGCTAATTTCCAATACCTGCAGCGCCGATCATGATGATGAGATTGTAATTGCACCATTTTTGCGGATAGAGGATCTTGGATTGGATAAGAGGGATATTGTCAATAATTTGCATTATCGGCTGTTTTATCTGCCGGATCCGCGGTATGAAGAGATGGTTGTTGACTTTAGCCTTATGAACACTTTTAATAAAAATGCCCTGAACCACCAGATGGAGGTGGGCAAAATCAAAAAAGAAGCATCGCTGAATCAGCTTGGGTTTTATCTTCTGATAGCGAAACTGACAATATGCTTTATGCGCCCGGAGGATGAGAAAGTGCAGGCGGACCGTCGGGAGAACTACATAACACAACACGGAATCTAAAACAGAAAAAAGGAGAGCGGATTATGAAAGTTTTAATCGTTGGCAGCGGCGGCAGGGAGCACGCCATCGCCTGGAAGATCGCGAAGAGCCTTAGGGTCGAGAAAATCTACTGCGCGCCGGGCAACGCCGGAATCGCGCAGATTGCGGAATGTGTGCCGATCGGGGCGATGGAATTCGAGAAGCTTGCAGATTTTGCAAAAGAACAGGAGATCGGGCTCACCGTGATCGGCATGGACGAGCCTCTTGTGGGCGGTATCGTCGATGTTTTTGAGCAGCGGGGGCTGCGGGTTTTTGGACCGAGAAAGGATACGGCGGTTATCGAGGGCTCCAAGGTCTTTTCCAAAAACCTGATGAAGAAATACGGCATCCCGACGGGGGCGTATGAGACATTTTCTGATGCGGGCGCGGCGGTGAAGTACCTTGAGACCTCAAAGTACCCGATCGTGGTAAAAGCAGACGGCCTGGCGCTCGGCAAGGGAGCTTTGATCTGCAACAATTTTGAGGAGGCAAGGGATGCCGTGCGCACGCTGATGCTTGACAAGCAGTTCGGTGCCTCGGGCGACCAGGTCGTGATCGAAGAATTTCTGACGGGGCGTGAGGTTTCGGTGCTCTGCTTCTGTGATGGTACGACGATCAAAACGATGACGAGCGCCCAGGACCACAAGCGCGCAAAAGACGGGGATGAGGGCTTAAATACCGGCGGCATGGGGACTTTCTCGCCAACCCCGTTCTATACAAAAGAGGTGGATGAATTCTGCAAAAAGTATGTCTACCAGCCGACAATGGACGCGATGAAGAAGGAAGGGCGCGATTTTAAGGGAATTCTTTTTGTTGGCCTGATCTTAACGCCGGATGGCCCTAGGGTGCTTGAATACAACGCGCGCTTTGGCGACCCGGAGACGCAGGTCGTGCTGCCGCGTATGAAAAATGATATCGTGGAGGTCTTTGAGGCCTGCATTGACGGAAAACTTGATACCATTGATTTGCAGTTTGAGGATAACGCCGCCGTCTGTGTGATCTTAGCTTCCGGCGGTTACCCGGAGAAGTATGAGAAAGGCTTTGGCATCACGGGGCTGGATGCCTTTGACGGAAAGGAAGATTATTTTTGTTTCCATGCCGGGTCAAAATTCGGTGCGGACGGGAAAATCGTCACGAACGGCGGGCGTGTGCTCGGTGTGACGGCGCTTGGCAAAGATTTGAAAGAGGCGCGGGCGAACGCGTATGCGGCGGCGGAATGGGTGGATTTCGACAATAAATATATGCGCCATGACATCGGCAAGGCGATCGACGAGGCATAGGCAAAAGCGGAACCGGGCAGGGAGCGCTTTTCTTCCCGCGCAACGCGCAGTCCGTACCACAGGACGGTATATAAAGAGAAAGCCGGAGGCATAAAATGTGCCGTCCGGTTTTCTACTTAATTATACATGGTAAAAAAAGGAAATCAAAAAAACTGCCAAAATTATCTTGACAGTTTGACAGGAACGTGTTAGTATGAAAAATGCGCTATTATGGTGCTTTCTATATCCACCTAGATATATTATATCACAGTATGGGAAAAATGCAAATGGTTTTTCAAAAATATCAAAAAAAATGTGGGAATTCCACAAGATATTGATGAGAAAGTGTTTGCATATCCTCTATTTTGTATGGTATATTTTTCAGTGGGATAGTTGAAGCGAGATTTTATTTCATATCAAGGGGTGAAACGTCAATGGATAAAAACAGGATACGTCCAATCAAGGTTGGCAGCAAGGGCATACGGATGAGCTACTCCAAGCAGAAGGAAGTGCTTGAGATGCCGAATCTCATTGAGGTTCAGAAAAATTCCTACCAGTGGCTTCTGAAAGAGGGGCTGAATGAAGCTTTCCGTGATATCTCTCCGATCACGGATTACAGCGGAAAGCTCAGTTTGGAATTTACTGGCTTCCAGCTTTGCGAGGAGGATGCAAAATACTCGATCGAGCAGTGCAAGGAGCGTGATGCGACCTACGCTGCCCCGCTGAAGGTAAAAGTGCGCCTTCATAACAGAGAAAATGACGAGATCAATGAGCACGACATTTTCATGGGCGACCTGCCGCTTATGACGGAGACAGGCACTTTCGTCATCAACGGAGCCGAGCGTGTCATTGTCAGCCAGTTAGTACGTTCCCCTGGTATTTACTATACGATCGGTCATGACAAGATCGGAAAGACCCTCTACTCATGTACCGTGATCCCGAACCGTGGCGCGTGGTTGGAGTATGAGACGGATTCCAACGATATATTCTATGTGCGTGTTGACCGGAACCGCAAGGTGCCGATCACGGTGCTCTTGCGCGCGCTTGGCATCGGGACGAACGAGCAGATCAAGGACATGTTCGGCGAGGAGCCGAAGATCATGGCGAGCTTTACGAAGGATCCGTCGGATAATTATCAGGACGGTCTGTTAGAGCTGTACAAAAAGCTGCGTCCGGGCGAGCCGCTTTCCGTGGAGAGTGCGGAGTCGCTCGTCAACTCGATGTTTTTTGACCCGAGGCGCTATGATTTAGCGAAGGTCGGGCGTTATAAGTTTAATAAAAAGCTGGCGTTAAAGAACCGTGTGGTCGGACTGACTTTGGCGGAAGATGCGGTAGACCGCACGACAGGTGAGGTGGTTGAGGCAGGGACGGTGATCACGGAGGAGATTGCGGTCCAGCTTCAGAATGCCGCACTGCCATATATTATTGTACAGACAGAAGAGCGTAATGTTAAAGTATTGACCAACCTTATGGTTGACTTAAACGCCTATGTGGACTGTGACAAGGCGGAGCTTGGCATTACTGAGGATGTATATTATCCGGTGCTCGCGGGGATTTTGCGCGACAATGAAAATATTGAGGATATCAAGGCGGCGGTCAAGCGCGATGTGAGCGACCTGATCCCAAAGCATATTACGCGTGAGGACATTTTTGCGTCGGTCAATTACAATATGCATCTGGAGTACGGTATCGGCAACCAGGACGATATTGACCACCTCGGCAACCGCCGTATCCGTGCGGTCGGTGAGCTGCTGCAGAACCAGTACCGCATCGGGTTGTCAAGGCTTGAGCGCGTGGTGCGTGAGCGCATGACGACGCAGGACTTAGAGGGTATCAGCCCGCAGTCCCTCATCAATATCAAACCGGTGACGGCAGCGGTGAAGGAGTTCTTCGGAAGCTCCCAGCTCTCACAGTTCATGGACCAGAATAACCCGCTCAGCGAGCTGACGAACATCCGCCGTCTCTCGGCGCTTGGTCCTGGCGGTCTCTCGCGTGACCGCGCCGGTTTTGAGGTCCGCGATGTCCACTATACACACTATGGCAGAATGTGCCCGATCGAGACACCGGAAGGTCCGAACATCGGTCTGATCAACTCCCTCGCATCCTATGCGAGGATTAATCAGTATGGTTTTGTTGAGGCACCATACCGCAAAGTGGATAAATCTGACCCGAAAAATCCGCGTGTCACGGACGAGGTTATTTATCTGACCGCGGACGAGGAGGACAAATATATTGTAGCACAGGCGAACGAGCGCCTTGACGAGAACGGATATTTTGTCAACAACAATGTATCCGGACGTTTCCGCACGGAGACTTCCCTGTTCCAGAAGAGCAAGGTGGATCTGATGGACGTATCGCCGCGCATGGTATTCTCCGTGGCGACTGCCATGATCCCGTTTTTGCAGAACGATGACGCGAACCGCGCCCTCATGGGTTCGAACATGCAGCGTCAGGCCGTTCCGCTTCTGTTTACCGAATCCCCGGTGGTAGGCACCGGCATGGAGACGAAGACGGCGGTGGACTCCGGCGCGTGTGTTGTCGCAAAGCGCGGCGGTATGGTTGAACTTTCGACCTCGTGCAAGATCGTGATCCGCACGGACGACAAGGATCGGGACGAGTACCGGCTTACAAAATTTACCAGGAGCAATCAGGGGACTTCCATCAACCAGCGCCCGATCGTGACGAAGGGTGACCGTGTGGAGGCGGGGCAGATCATCGCCGACGGTCCATCGACTTCGGGCGGCGAGCTTGCGCTTGGAAAGAACCCGCTGATCGGCTTTATGACATGGGAAGGTTACAATTATGAGGATGCCGTCCTGCTTTCCGAGCGTCTGGTACAGCAGGATGTCTACACTTCGATCCATATCGAGGAATATGAGGCGGAGGCGCGCGATACCAAACTCGGGCCGGAGGAAATCACACGCGACGTTCCGGGTGTCGGCGACGAAGCCCTGAAGGATCTTGACGAGCGCGGCATCATCCGCATCGGTGCGGAAGTCCGTGCCGGGGATATCTTAGTTGGCAAGGTGACACCGAAGGGCGAGACCGAGCTTACCGCGGAGGAGCGGCTTTTGCGCGCAATCTTCGGCGAGAAGGCGAGGGAGGTGCGCGATACTTCACTGCGCGTCCCGCACGGTGAGTACGGGATTATCGTGGACGCGAAAGTATTTACCCATGAGAACGGCGACGAGCTGCCTCCGGGTGTCAATGAGACCGTCCGCGTTTACATCGCACAGAAAAGAAAGATCCAGGTGGGCGATAAGATGGCAGGCCGCCACGGGAATAAGGGTGTTGTATCCCGCGTGCTTCCGGTGGAAGATATGCCGTTTTTGCCGAACGGCCGCCCGCTCGATATCGTGCTGAACCCACTCGGCGTACCGTCCCGTATGAACATCGGACAGGTGCTTGAAATCCACTTAAGCCTTGCGGCAAACGTACTCGGCTTTAAGGTTTCGACCCCGATCTTTGACGGCGCGAACGAGAACGATATCATGGATACTTTGGAGATGGCGAACGACTATGTCAATACGCCGCTTGAAGACTTTGAAAAGAAATACAAGGATATTCTTGACCCAGGGGTAATGGAATTTCTTTTGACTAACCAGGAATACCGCAAGGAATGGGAAGGTGTCCCGATCAACCGCGACGGAAAGGTAAGGTTGCGCGACGGGCGTACCGGGGAATATTTCGACGGTGCGGTTACGATCGGCTTCATGCATTACTTAAAGCTTCATCATCTGGTGGACGATAAGATCCATGCGCGCTCCACCGGTCCTTATTCCCTTGTGACCCAGCAACCGCTCGGCGGTAAGGCACAGTTTGGCGGACAGCGTTTCGGGGAGATGGAGGTTTGGGCTCTGGAGGCTTACGGCGCGGCGCATATTTTGCAGGAAATCCTGACCGTGAAGTCGGACGATGTGACCGGACGTGTCAAGACCTACGAAGCGATTATCAAGGGCGAGAATATTTCTGAGCCGGGCATTCCGGAATCTTTCAAGGTGCTGCTGAAAGAGCTGCAGTCCTTGGCGCTCGATGTTACCGTGCTCGACGAGAACGGCGAGGAAGTCCGCATGACGGAGAACATCGACTACGGTGATACAGAGCTGACACCGCTCATCGAGGGGGACGACAATTTCCATTACGATGACGGCTATGAGGATGCGGGCTACCGCGAGGTCAATGTGGAGGACGGTGAGATGTTCGACGCGTTTGAGGAAGACAGTATGGATTTCAAGGATGTGGATGTCGATGAGGAGTTCGAAGAGTAAGGAAACCGTTTCAGTGTTTGACCAAAACTGTGAAAGAGTGAACGGAAGGGGTGCCATAAATGTCCTACGATATAGAAAATGAAAACGTGAAGGAGATCACGTACGATAAAATTAAGATAGGTCTTGCTTCGCCGGAGAAGATCCGCGAGTGGTCAAGGGGCGAGGTGAAAAAGCCGGAGACGATCAATTACAGGACGCTGAAACCGGAAAAGGACGGTTTGTTCTGTGAGAAGATTTTTGGGCCGAGCAAGGACTGGGAGTGCCACTGCGGGAAGTATAAGAAGATCCGCTACAAGGGCGTTGTCTGTGACCGCTGTGGTGTTGAGGTGACGAAAGCGAGTGTGCGCCGTGAGAGGATGGGGCATATTGAGCTGGCGGCACCGGTATCCCATATTTGGTATTTTAAAGGCATCCCGAGCCGTATGGGGCTGATCCTTGACCTTTCGCCGAGGGTGCTTGAGAAGGTACTTTATTTTGCGAGCTATATCGTGCTTGACAAGGGGAATACGGATCTCCAGTACAAGCAGATCCTGACGGACAAGGAATTCCGTGAGGCATATGACAAATGGGGCAATGCATTCCGTGCCGGCATGGGAGCAGAGTCCATCATGGAGCTTTTGCAGGCGATCGACCTGGAAAAGGAGTCCGCGGAGTTAAAGAAAGGGCTGAGGGAATCTTCCGGCCAGAAAAGGGCGCGCATCATCAAGAGGCTTGAGGTGGTCGAGGCGTTCCGCGAGTCCGGGAACAAGCCGGAGTGGATGATCATGACCGTGATCCCGGTGATCCCGCCGGATATCCGCCCGATGGTACAGCTCGACGGCGGCCGCTTTGCGACCTCGGACATGAACGATCTGTACCGCCGCATCATCAACCGCAACAACCGCTTAAAGAGGCTTTTGGAGCTTGGTGCGCCGGATATCATCGTGCGCAATGAGAAGAGGATGTTACAGGAGGCGGTCGATGCCCTGATCGACAACGGAAGGCGCGGCAGGCCGGTCACCGGTCCCGGCAACCGCCCGTTAAAATCCCTCTCCGATATGCTGAAAGGCAAACAGGGGCGTTTCCGCCAGAATTTGCTCGGGAAGCGTGTCGATTATTCCGGCCGTTCGGTTATCGTCGTCGGCCCGGAGCTTAAGATTTATCAGTGCGGCCTGCCGAAGGAGATGGCGATCGAACTCTTCAAACCGTTTGTCATGAAGGAACTTGTGGCAAAGAACACCGCACACAATATAAAATCCGCGAAGAAGATGGTGGAGCGCCTCCAGCCGGAGGTCTGGGATATCCTTGAGGATGTCATCCGCGAGCATCCGGTCATGTTAAACCGCGCGCCTACGCTGCACCGTCTGGGTATCCAGGCATTTGAGCCGGTGCTTGTCGAGGGCAAGGCCATCAAGCTGCACCCGCTCGTTTGTACCGCGTTCAACGCCGATTTCGACGGTGACCAGATGGCAGTGCATCTCCCGCTTTCCGTGGAAGCGCAGGCGGAATGCCGTTTCCTTTTGCTTTCGCCGAACAACCTCCTAAAGCCGTCCGACGGCGGTCCGGTTGCCGTTCCTTCGCAGGATATGGTACTTGGTATCTATTATCTGACAATGGGCAAGATGGTGGATCACTCGTACAACAAGGAACTGAGTGACAGCCTCACGAAGGTATATACGAATCTTGATGAGATCCGTGAGGACCTGACCGCGAGCTATCTTGCCGTGCAGGCAGGCAAGGCGGAGCGTGAGGGGATGTTTGATGAGGACAGCTACATCAAATATCTTGTGGATGAGAAGACCGGGCGCACGATCGTGTGCAGGCCGAGCGACCTCCTCGGGCATTATTACGAGGATACAAACACCGCGCTGCTCGCCCATATGAACGGCGCGATCACGCTGCATCAGAAGATCAAGGTGAAGCGCAGTGGTGTAAAGCCGGACGGGACACCGGTTGAGAAGATTCTTGAGACGACGCTCGGAAGGCTGCTCTTCAACGAGATTATCCCGCAGGATCTTGGCTTTGTTGACCGCAGCAAGGAGGAGAATATCTTAGCGCTTGAGGTTGACTTCCATGTCGGCAAGAAGCAGTTAAAGAAGATCCTTGAGAAATGTATCAATACCCACGGCGCGACGACGACAGCGGAAACGCTTGACGCGATCAAGGCGATGGGCTACAAATATTCCACGCTCGCGGCAATGACCGTATCCATCTCCGATATGACCGTGCCTGCGGCAAAGCAGGAGATCATCGATGAGGCGGAGGAGACGGTTGACCGCATCGCGCGCAATTTCCGCCGCGGCCTTATGACGGAAGAGGAGCGCTACAAAGCCGTGATCGAAACCTGGAAGGAAGCAGATGACGAGATTACGCGCAAGCTGCTTTCCGGTCTTGACAAATACAATAACATTTATATGATGGCAGACTCCGGTGCCCGTGGTTCCGAGAAGCAGATCAAGCAGCTTGCCGGGATGCGCGGACTTATGGCGGATACTTCCGGTAAGACCATCGAACTTCCGATCAAGGCGAATTTCCGTGAGGGGCTTGACGTACTCGAATACTTTATCTCTGCGCACGGCGCGCGCAAAGGGCTTTCCGACACCGCGCTGCGTACGGCGGACTCCGGTTACCTGACGAGAAGGCTTGTCGATGTATCGCAGGAACAGATCATCCGTGAGACGGACTGTTCGGAGGGGATGGAGGAACTTCCGGGCATGTGGATCAAGGCCTTTACGGATGGCAGGGAAGTGATCGAGAGCTTGGAGGAGCGAATTACCGGAAGATATTCCTGCGAGACGATCTATGACGACGACGGGGAGATGATCGTAAAGAGAAACCATATGATCACCCCGAAACGTGCGGCGAGGATTGTGGCGAAGAAAGAGATTGTGGAAGCAGGCTTTGACGCGAAGATAAAGATCCGTACCATCTTAACCTGCCGTTCCCATGTCGGTGTCTGCGCGAAATGTTACGGTTCAAATATGGCGACCGGGGCGGCAGTTCAGGTCGGCGAGGCGGTCGGTATCATCGCGGCGCAGTCGATCGGTGAGCCGGGTACACAGCTGACGATGAGAACGTTCCACACCGGTGGTGTGGCGGGTGATGACATTACACAGGGTCTTCCGCGTGTCGAGGAGCTTTTTGAGGCGAGAAAACCAAAGGGTCTGGCAATCATCGCGGAATTTGGCGGCACCATCGCCATCCGTGACACAAAGAAGAAGCGCGAGGTTGTAGTAACAAATGTGGAGACCGGGGAATCCAAGGCGTACCTCATCCCTTACGGCTCCCGCATCAAGGTCATGGAAAACCAGCAGATCGAGGCGGGTGACGAGTTGACGGAGGGCAGCGTGAACCCGCATGATATCTTAAAGATCAAAGGCGTGCGTGCCGTGCAGGACTACATGATCCACGAGGTACAGCGCGTGTACCGCTTACAGGGTGTTGAGATCAATGATAAGCATATCGAGGTCATTGTGCGCCAGATGTTGAAAAAGGTGCGTATTGAAAATAACGGGGATTCCGAGTTCCTTCCGGGAGCGATGGTCGACCTGCTCGATTATGAGGATGAAGTGGCAAGGCTTACGAACGCGGGCTTGGAGCCGCCGGAGGGTAAGCAGGTCATGCTTGGTATTACGAAAGCGTCCCTTGCCACCAATTCTTTCCTTTCGGCAGCATCGTTCCAGGAAACGACAAAAGTGCTCACGGAGGCGGCAATCAAAGGAAAGATTGACCCGCTGATCGGCCTGAAGGAAAATGTTATTTTGGGTAAACTGATCCCGGCAGGAACCGGTATGAAATGCTACCGCAACATCAAACTGGATTCGGACGTAAATGAGGAAATTCTCGTATCGGAGGATATCGGGGAAGATTTTGAGGAGCCGGATTACGAAGAAGCCTTTGAAAAGCTCGATTTTTCAGAGGATCTTGAACTGGATGAGGACTTGGAGAGCCTGGATGAGGAATAGGAGGGTTTTTCTTCAAAAACAGTTTATTTTTCGGACAGGATGTAGTATACTATAGCTAATGTTTGAATGAAGGAGGATTTCACAATGTTAGTATCAGCAAAGGATATGCTTGTAAAGGCAAAGGCAGGCAAGTATGCCGTAGGGCAGTTCAACATCAACAACCTTGAGTGGACAAAGGCCGCGCTTCTCACGGCACAGGAGTGCAATTCCCCGATCATTCTCGGCGTTTCCGAGGGTGCGGGAAAGTATATGACAGGTTTTAAGACCGTAGCCGCAATGGTAAAGGCGATGATCGAGGAACTCAAGATCACGGTTCCGGTAGCGCTTCACCTTGACCACGGCACGTACGACGGATGTTACAAATGTATCGAGGCGGGGTTCTCCTCGATCATGTTCGACGGTTCCCACTATCCGATCGACGAGAATGTTGCGAAGACGAAGGAGCTCGTTGAGGTCTGCGCGGGCAAGGGCATGTCCCTTGAGGCGGAGGTCGGCTCCATCGGCGGCGAGGAAGACGGCGTGATCGGCAAGGGTGAGTGCGCAGATCCGGCAGAGTGCAAGCAGATTGCGGATCTCGGCGTGACGATGCTGGCAGCAGGCATCGGCAATATCCATGGCAAATATCCGGAAAACTGGGAAGGCCTGAGCTTCGATACACTCGATGCCATCCAGAAGCTGACCGGCGATATGCCTCTTGTACTGCATGGCGGTACCGGCATCCCGGAGGATATGATTAAGAAGGCGATTTCGCTCGGCGTTGCGAAGATTAACGTAAACACCGAGTGCCAGCTTTCCTTTGCGGCAGCAACAAGGAAATACATCGAGGAAGGCAAAGATCTTTCCGGTAAGGGATTTGACCCGCGCAAACTCTTAAATCCGGGCTTTGAGGCGATCAAGGCAACGATTAAGGAGAAGATGGAACTGTTTGGTTCGGTTGGAAAGGCTTGAATAATGTGAAAGGGGGCTGGCGGGAAGGAAAGCGTTGTGCCCTCTTTCCTTCCACATATTCGGCAGCGATGACTGTTTGCCCCACGCGGTAACGCGGGATGGGTTCGGTCTGTTTTGGATAGCAGCGCGCTCTGCTTGCTGGCTGGTATTTGAGACAGTCGGACAATATCATGTTTGCAAATGGTCTGGTATAGGTTATAGGACGGTATAGGAAGCCGGAAATGGAATCTGGGTGGGGCGAAAGCTTTTGCGTCCGGATTTTGTTTCCGGCTTTTGTCTGTTCCGGCTGTAGTTGCGGGTTTATGGGAAGGGGCAGGTTTTATGGATGAAATCATAAAAGGGCAGTGGAGGGCATTGGCCAGTTGTCCTGCCAGGTACCTCAGGGGAAGCACATTGTGACCGGGGACATCCGGAGGCTTGCGGGGAAGCTGTATCGGCAGATCGGGGACAAATCAATCGGAAATGTGTCTTTTTTGGCAAAGGAACTTTTGGAACAGTATTCCCATGCATTTGGGGAACTGTTAAGACAGCATAAGGAGCTTTTTGTAAAAATGTCCGGATGTACAAAGGATGAGGATTTTTGGGTGCGCCGGGCGGCGGCGGTCGTCCTGATAGCATGTATCATGAAGAACGACTATAAAGGGCTCGCCCCGTATGCGATTGCGGACGCGCTGATGCAGGATCTGCATGACCTGGTGCAGAAGGGATATGGCTGGATGTTGAAATGCCTCTCGCAGATGGAGCCGGATGCAGTCAGGGAATATCTTGCCGCAAATTCCATGCGTATGCCAAGGACGGCATTCCGCTATGCGGTAGAAAAATTTGACAGAGATACAAAAGAAAAGCTTATGGCGCTTTAATCGGAATGGAGGGATGGAAAATATGGAATTTCAATTAGAATGTGATGATAGTGATGCCCTGGTATTGATTGACCCGGGATATTTTAGTGACCTGGATGATGATCTTCTTTATTCGATGGATATATTACTTGATCCGCTGGGACGGTCGGAACTTATTTTTGATTTTCCGGGCGAAGACTGGAAAACAGTGTGGGAAAGGGAAACAAAGCCGGTTTTGGAATTATCAGGGGCGGGAAAATTATTTATTAAACAGTTTTCGGAACAGCAAGAGAAAATGGGATTTGAGTTTGTACATGGGGAGGATGAGGAGGAATTAGCAGGGCGATTGCATATTCCCACGGGGAAATTGGTGGCGGTTTCAGCCAGTGAACTGATCCAGTGCCTGGCTTACCCGGGATTGGAGATGGAAACGATTTTTGAAATGGAGCTTCCGGCAGGATGGTATGCGGTAGCGTGGCAGGATCCCGGCAAAATAATATACCGGGAAATAACTGCAGAAAACGGCATGTAGGATCCTTCCTGAAAACGAATTTGTCATCCCGTGCATATAATACTACTACGGTGAGCATATCACCGATCCGTATCAAAGAAGAAGGCCGTTGTCTGTTCCGTATCCACCGGGGGGACTCCCGGGATCATCATGGAGCCGGGCATAGAAGATACGGAAGACAATAGATCAAAAAAGAGGGGATTATATGCCGACAATAAGCCTTTGCATGATTGTCAAAAACGAAGAAATGCATATTGCGCGCTGTCTTGACAGTGTGGCGGGACTTGTGGACGAAATTATAATCGTAGATACTGGTTCAATGGATCGGACGGTAGAAATTGTGTCGGAATATACATCAAAAATTTATTCGTATGTATGGAACGATGACTTTTCTGAAGCCAGAAATTATTCCTTTTCCAAAGCGTCGATGGACTACTGTATGTGGATGGATGCCGATGATATTCTGGAAGAGACGGAAAAAGTTGATTTTTTAAAGTTAAAGCAATCCTTGCCGCCGGATATTGATATTGTGATGATGAAATATAACACTTCTTTTGATGAAGCCGGTAAGCCTTCGTTTTCTTATTTTAGGGAAAGATGGATCAGAAATTGTGGGCAGTACCATTGGGTCGGTGCAGTTCATGAAGTAATTCCGCCAAACGGCAGGGTTATATATTCCAATGTTGCAGTCTCCCACAAAAAAATTGGCGGCGGGGATCCGGACCGGAATTTGAATATTTACCGGAAGATGATTGCAGACGGCAAGAATCTGGAGCCGCGGCAGCAATATTATTACGGGCGCGAGCTGTATTATCACGAACAATACAATGAGGCGATTTCTGTGTTGGAACAGTTTTTGCTCTCGCCGGAAGGGTGGATCGAAAATAAGATTGAGGCATGTTTGGTTTGTGCCAGTTGCTATTTGCGGATTGGACAGGAACAATCTGCGCTGACAACCCTTTTGCGGAGTATGGGTTTTGATCGGCCAAGAGCTGAATTGTGCTGTGAGATCGGAAAATATTTTTTGGAACATGGAAACTTCCACAATGCCATCTACTGGTACGAAACGGCGTTGAATATACCAAAAAATGAATATTGCGGCGGGTTTATCCTCCCGGATTGCTATGATTATGTTCCCCTTTTGCAGTTGTGCGTGTGTTATGACAAATTAGGAAATCGGCAAAAGGCAGAAGAATATAATGAAAGAGCCGGGAGGTGCAAGCCGTATTCCAAAGCATATCTTTATAACAAAAAATATTTTGAGAGTGTATAACAAATCGGAGCGTGTAAATAACACGCTCCGATTTTTATGCGCTGTACACTTTGCTGTCGTTTTTTAGAAAAAGTAGCAATTATTTTGGAGTTGCATAAGATGTTTGTAGAAAAGCTGCTTTTTAAGTACTTTTCGAAATATAGAGAAAGGATATGGTTGGCATGAATCAGAATAATGGATATAATTACTGTCAGAATCAATGCAATTCCCATTGCTGTGAACGTGGTCCGGCGGGGCCTAAGGGGGATCAGGGTCCTATGGGGCCGCAGGGGATCATGGGGGATACCGGTTGTCCGGGGCCTAAGGGCGACAGGGGGGAACCAGGTCCTATGGGACCGCAGGGACTTCCCGGTGTCCCTGGCGCAAGAGGTCCCAGAGGAAATACCGGTCCAATAGGCCCTACAGGGAATACTGGTCCAAGGGGAGATACTGGTCCAAGAGGCTACGCGGGTCCACAGGGGATTCAAGGGATTCAGGGGATTCGTGGTGATATCGGGCCAAAAGGTGACCCAGGCTGTGAAGGGCCGAAGGGTGATATCGGGCCAACGGGGCCGGCAGGTCCAGTGGGACCGATCGGACCCATTGGACCACAGGGGGATGTTGGACAAATGGGTCCTAGAGGGGTTCCTGGCCCAACCGGTCCGGCCGGCCCAACCGGATCTATGGGTCCTCAGGGAGTGACCGGTCCACAGGGGATTCAAGGCGTGACAGGACCGATTGGAATCCAGGGTCCAAGAGGCTGTACCGGAGATGAAGGCCCTATGGGAGCGACCGGAGCAACTGGTGCGACCGGAGCGACTGGTGCGACCGGGGCGACCGGGGCAACCGGAGCAGACGGAGCGACTGGTGCGACCGGAGCGGACGGGGCGACTGGTGCAACTGGGGCAGACGGAGCAACTGGGGCAGACGGAGCAACTGGTGCAACCGGAGCAGACGGGGCGACTGGTGCAGACGGGGCGACTGGGGCGACCGGGGCGACCGGAGCAGACGGGGCGACTGGTGCAACCGGAGCGACTGGAGCGACCGGAGCGACCGGAGCAACCGGAGCAGACGGAGCAACCGGGGCAGACGGAGCGACTGGGGCGACCGGAGCAACTGGGGCGACTGGTGCAGACGGGGCGACTGGGGCAACCGGGGCGACCGGAGCAACTGGTGCGACTGGGGCGACCGGAGCGACTGGGGCGACTGGGGCAACCGGGGCGACCGGAGCAGCAGGTACAGGAGCAATCATTCCGTTTGCGTCGGGGCTTCCGGTTGCATTGACAACCGTCGCCGGAGGTCTTGCGGGGCTTCCTGCTTTTGTCGGTTTTGGAAGCAGTGTTCAGGGATTGACACTATTGGGGTCTACGATTGACATCACAAATGCCAGCGGAACGCTATCCAATTTTGCATTCCAAGTTCCGCGTGCTGGGATCATTACCTCGTTCAGCGCGTTTTTCAGCACAACCGTGTCTCTTTCCTTGGTGGGTTCCACTGTAACGGTAAATGCACAGATTTACCAGTCTTCAACACCAAACAATGTATTCTCACCGATTGCAGGGACGCTGATTAGCCTGACTCCGTCGCTTTCCGGAATCGTATCCATCGGGACATTGTTGAATGGTGCTCTGACCGGGCTCAATATTCCGGTAACGGCCGGGGCACGCTTGATGCTGGTATTTTCGGCAGCGGCGAGCGGGCTGTCCTTGGTCAATACCGTAGCGGGGTACGCAAGTGCGGGTCTGAGCATCAATTAAAAACACACGGTAAAAACAGTCCCGGAGGCTCCTTATATCGGAGCCTCCGGGAGATTTTCATGATGAAATTGTTTCAGATATGGGAATCCGGTTTTTATTTTTGGATAATTTATATTAAACCAAATTCTGCCGCAATTTTTTGGGTTCTTTGTTTGGTGAAAAAATACTCTTCCACAGGGTTTCTCAACCAGTGCTGCATTTCGTCCGCGTCTTTTAAAATCTCGTCAAACTCTTCGTCCGTCTGTTTTTTATTACTGTGCCTTCGAATAGCCTGGCAGACCGTTTTGATTTCCCCATCAGAAAAACAGCCGATGGAAGACAATATTTTTTCTGCCTCAATGCTGCTTTTTTCCGCGTGGTTTTCCTCGATACCGTCCTGATACTTTGAGTAGTCGTGGAGCATTCCTGCGATTTCGGCAAGTTCCGCATATGGCCGGTCATGTCCCCGGAACAGGGCGATCAGTGCGCACGCCTGTCCGACACCATACAGGTGCACGTAGCCGTTTCGGCTTGCTTCCTTATCCTCGTGGTTTTTCAGCATTGCATCCAAATGCTGTCTGACGTAATCGATTCGGGTATATTCTCGTTCCAAGATGGTTTCTCCCCTTTCTTAAATAAAGGCCTGGCAATTTTGTGCACCTGCAGATTTCTTCATCGCCGGTGCATATGATTATTTCAGACATCCTTCATCCAAGTAAACAACGTATCAAATCCTTTTTCTGCCGCGAGTTGTGCCGGCGTAATCCCCTCGTTGTTCGCGTGCTTGTAATCCGCGCCTTTCTTAAGGAGATATTTCGCGATATTCTGGGATCCTGCTTCCAGCACATAATGCAGCACGTTATTCCCGTCTGCATCGGCCGCGTTGATATCCGCCCCTGCCTCACAGAGCGCTTTGATCAATTCCATATGCCCGCCGAAATTATCAGCGCACAATAATAGTGCCGTATTTCCTTCATTGTCCGCGTGATTTGCGTCTGCGCCTTTGTCAAGAAGAACTTTGAGCAGTGGTTCCACATCCAGACGATTTCTTGCGGTTTCCCAAGTGAACAGGTACATCAGCGGGGTTTTTCCGTTATTGTCCGCAAGATCAATATGTATGAGGATAGAAAAAAGCTTTGCACGGTCATCTGACGGATGTGTATTCTTCAGGAGAATATAGTGTGCCGCGCTGTAGCCTGCCGCATTGTAAATGGTATCGTCCGCGCCGGATTCCATCAAAAGCTCTGCGGCTTTGATATTCCCGTATATGCAGGCGAGATGGAGCGGTGTGTTTCCGGCATCGGCAGGGGCATCCTGTGGAAAGTTTACGTCCACACCCTGCTGTATCATGGTGGCAAGAACCGTTTCGTCGTCCTGCCGGATGGCGTAATGAACAGCGGCAAGCCCGTTATTATTGCGTTCCATAAGAGCTTGTGCCGAGAACATGCGGAATACGCCGGCATCGCGGCAGCCGTTTTCTGCAATCGTGCACGCAATATTTTTTCCGGAGATCACCGCTTCCTCCATTTCCACTCCAAATTCAATGAATTTTGCGATTATTTTGGCATCGGATGAATATTCCAGGCATTTATCCCGCAGGCAGTTTACGGAATCAGAACCGCCGTAGTATGGCTCCGTGAAATTCACACCGGCTTCGTGGAGCAGGTCAAGCACAACGGTCTGCCCGTATTCCAGAGGCGTTTGCAGAATCCTCTCCAGACATCCGTAATCGTCCTCTTCCTCCGCAATTTTGATTAATTTTTTAGTAAAATAAACTCCGAGGGCGAGCTCGTCTATTTCCTGCCGATAACCAAAGGCGTAGGAAAAAGCGCTGTCTGCGAGACGGGCAAGGTTCATGGTATCCACCTCGGCAAGTTTACTTTCTCCCTTTGCACCGTGGTCTTTGAGGGCGACACAAAGTCCTTGCGCGCGGTTCTCCTCCGCAACCATAAAAAGTGTTTTCCCGGATTTTGTTTCCTGTGCCACGAGCTCCGGATATTCCATCAGCCTAAGCGCCGCCGTGGTACGGTTGCGCCAGAGTGCGCGGAACAAAAGTGTTTCGCCCTGATCGTCCACAAAATAAGGGTCTGCGCCCAGGGCAAGGTATGTATCGATCAGGGTTGCGGAAATCATTGCAAGGCCGCCGTCCACCAGATAGACGAGCGGGGTGATTCCCTGCGCTTCCTTTTGGCCGATATTTGCACCGGAGGATGCAAGGAGCATGGCGGTCTCCTTCCTTTGGCTCAGGGAATGGATGGGTTCTTCCGAGGCTTTAAGCCCGTCCGCAAAGGGGTGTGCCAGATAGTGGAAGCCGTTCCGCCCCTTCGTGTCACAATGCGCAAGATCTGCGCCGTGTTCCGCCAAAAGCTTTGCCATCGCGTAATTGCTGCGGCAGCACGCAAGCAGGATTGGTGTCACGCCCCATCCCTTTCCGTCCGCAAGGTCAGCGGGAACGCCCGCCGCGAGTGCTGCCTTTGCCGCATCGTAAAAATTTAGCCATACGAGCAGGTGGAAGAGACTGTACCCGCTTTCATTGTCTGGCATGGAAAGTGTATCTGCATCGCAGTTTTTAACGCATTCTTCTACTTCTTCGATTTCCTCCGGCGTAAAAATCTGGTCGTCGTAGTCGCATTCATCAAAATCATCTTCCCACCAAGGAATAAATGCTCCGTTGGAACAGCTGGCGGAATCCGACAATTTCCGGGTGATTTCTTTCAAATTCATTGTTTCTTCCTTTCCGCGGGTATTTTCTAGTGCTGGCTGTATGCCACTATGGATATCATATATCCCAAGAGATATGTTTGTCAATAAGGACGTACATTAAAATCAAAGGACACGCTTTTAGCAGGAGTCCAAAAGAACATTATTTTTTGGACTTTTTCTATATTTGATGTGATTACAATTTCAGCTGCGTGATCTGCCCGTCAATTTTCTGTGCTGCGCTGTTCGTGCAGGCGGAAAAATATTTGGGCCAGAGTCCGCAGTCGGATTGAAGCTTTCAAAAATTATGCCAAGTCCAAAATAGCTTTCTTAAATAAACAGGGAGCAAATCATCCTTTCCCTCCGAGGTTGAATGCAACAAAAACAATTTTATTGATAAGCGTTTGCTTTGTCAATTATTTCAGGGTTCAGCAGAATAACAAAAGGGAATGCGTGCGGATTTATTGTGCAGAAGAGGGAAGGTTTGGATTGTGTCATATTTTTAAGGATTATTTAACATTTCCCGTGTTACAATAAATCCACCAAGCAGCATAAAAGGGAATTTAGCATTGAGAAAGGGAGCAAAAACATGTATCTCAGAATACTGAAAAAAGATCTAAAACGAAAGAAAACCATGAACGCGATCGTGCTGGTCTTCATTCTTCTTGCCGCAACGTTCATTGCGAGCAGCGTGAACAATATGTTCACGGTCGCCACGGCGCTCGACAAATATCTTGAGCTTGCCGATGTGCCGGATTACTGGTATGCGACAGCCTACGGGGAGGAGGCGGAGCGCTTCCGCGCCTTTGCGGGGGAAAACGGCTACGGCATAAAGACCGTGGACTCGATCCAGATTGACCCTAAGGATATTTTCGTAAACGGGAAACGATTTGATTACAGTAATTCTGTAGCCGTTTCCGGCACGCACGGCAGCAAGGTATTTGACCGGAATGGGGAGGAGATTACGCAGGTGGGAGATGGGGAAATCTACATACCGGCGGAGATATTTTCCTCGGAAAAAAACAATTTCCATGAAGGTGCCGTCATCGAGATTGAATTTTGTGGGGAGAAAAAAAGTTTTATTTTAAAAGGAAGCACAAAGGATGCGTTGTTTGGATCCCCGATGATCGGTATGACGCGCTTTTTAGTAAGCGAACATGATTTCGCATTTTTTGACCGTGAAGGGCAGAAAAAAATCATTTTTCTTTCCGTCTACAGCGATGATACAGATTATATGGAAAAAGCCAGCGCCATGAACTTAAAGACGATGATAAATGTGGACCGCGGCGGGATAAAGATGATGTACATCATGGATATGTTGATTGCGGCGGTGGTGCTTGTGGTGAGTATATGCCTTATCCTGATCTCTATGGTCATCCTGCGCTTTACCATTCATTTTACATTGAGCGGGGAGTTCCGTGAAATTGGGGTGATGAAGGCAGTCGGCATCCCCGAGCATAAGATCCGCGGGCTTTATATTGTGAAATATCTTGCGGTCTCCGTGCTTGGAGCGGGAATCGGGCTCGTGTTAAGCGTTCCGTTCGGCAGCCTTTTGATTGGGAGTGTGTCAAAAAATATTATTCTTTCAGGCGGAAATAAATTATATCTCAATATCCTGTGTGCCGTGGCGACGGCGGGGATAGTCGTGCTGTTCTGCTATTTCTGCACAGGGAAGGTCCGCAGGTTTTCCCCCCTTGACGCGATAAGGAGCGGGCAGAGCGGGGAGCGTTTCCGGAAAAAGAGCATGATACAGTTAAACCGGGTTCGTTTCCGGCCCGTCGTTTTTATGGCATGGAATGATATTTTGAGCGGGATGAAAAAATATTTTTCGATGGTTTTGATCTTTACGCTTGGGCTGCTGCTCATCATTATTCCCGTCAATACGATAAACACACTAAAATCCGGCAAACTGACTGCATTGTTTAATATGGCGGACTGTGACCTTGCCATCTCGCAGGAACTTTTGTTTTCGGCAAACGGGAAAAATGAGGGGATGGTTTATGAAAAACTGGAAGAGGTGCAGGAATTTTTGCGGGAAAACGGGATTAAAACAGAGGTTTTTCAGGAGATCTTGTTCCGCTTAAATATTTCGCATGGCGGTAAGACAAGCTCATCTCTCGCATTCCTCGGCGTTGGCGGGGTGACGGCAGACCGGTATGCTTATCTGGAAGGGACGGCTCCAAGAGAGAAGGGGGAGGTTGCACTCAGTTATATCACGGCGGATAAGATCGAAGCAGATATCGGCGATACTGTGGAGATCGACCTCGGCGGCCAGACAAAGAAATTTATCGTGACAGCGATCAACCAGAGCATGAACAATTTTGGCGAGGGCATCCGTTTTTACGAGGGGGAGGAGATTGACTTCAATCTTGCGGTAGGCAGTTTCGCCGTACAGATCCGGTATCAGGATAATCCGGACAAGGAAACCATACAGGAGCGCAAAGAGTTGCTGAAGCAGGAATACCGCGATACGCATGTGTTTTCGGCAGGCGAATATATCAGTTCTATGATCGGCGATGTGGCAGGGCAGCTTGAGGGCGTTAAAAGCCTGATCTTAGGGATTATCCTGTGCATCAATATCCTGGTTGCGCTTTTGATGGTCAAGAGTTTTATCACGAAAGAGAAGGGGGAAATCGCGACGTTAAAGGCGATCGGCTTTCCGGATTCCTCCCTGGTGGCATGGCAGTCACTGCGGATCGGGATTGTGCTCTGTGTCAGTATCCTGCTTGGGATTTTGGTTTCCGTTCCGCTTTCAAAGCTCACGGTGGAGCCGATTTTCCGGATGATGGGTGCGTACCGTATTGAGTTTGAGATCGTGCCGCTTGAAGTGTATGTGATCTACCCTCTCGCCGTGCTTTTTGCAACCGTGCTCGCAGCAATACTCGGGGCAACACAGCTTCGGAAAATATCGGCGGCGGAAACTTCGAATATTGAGTAATTAAAACAGACGATGCCCGGACCGTGCTCGGAAGAAAGCGTTTCCAAGCAAGGAGAATATTGGCATTTGCAAAATGAAATAAACAGCATATCCCTGGAGAGCGCCCGGAAGGAGTTTTTGTGAGAGAAGCTCGGAAAAAGTCCTTCCGCGAAGAAGGGTGATAGAGGGGGATATGCGGAACTTAAAAACAGCGTATCCCCAAAGAGCGCCCGGAAGGAGTTTTTGTGAGAGAAGCTCGGAAAAAGTCCTTCCGCGAAGAAGGGTGATAGAAGGGGATACGCGGAACTTAAAATAGGAGAACATAATTATGGAAGCAATCTTGAAAGTGAAGGATTTATGCAAGACTTATATCGTAAACAAGCGCCAGAACAACGTCCTGCGCAACGTGAGTTTCGAGGTGGGAAAGGGCGAAATGGTGGCGGTGATGGGACCGTCCGGTTCGGGGAAATCCACCCTTTTGTATGCGGTTTCGGGCATGGACTGCCCGACTTCGGGGGAAGTGGATTTTTGCGGGCAGGACATAGTTAAAATGAAGCAGGGGGAATTAGCAAAACTGCGCCTTGACCGAATGGGCTTTATATTCCAGCAGATGTATATGCTCAAAAACCTTACAGTGCTTGACAATATTATCCTGCCCGCGTTCCAGTCCAAGGGAAACGGGAAGAGCCGGAAGGAAAAACTTGCCGATGGGCGAAGGCTGATGAAGAAATTGGGCATTACGGAAATTGCAGATAACGATATCAACGAGGTTTCCGGCGGGCAGCTCCAGCGTGCCTGTATCTGCCGCAGCATGATCAACAGCCCGCAGATGATTTTTGCCGACGAGCCGACCGGGGCATTAAACCGCGCCGCTTCGGATGAGGTGATGGGGGAATTGACAAAGCTGAACGCGGAAGGGACGACCGTGATGCTCGTGACCCACGATGTAAAAGTCGCGGCGAAATGCACGCGGGTGCTTTATATTGTTGACGGGAACATCAAAGGGGAGTATACTTTGGGGGAGTACGATGACGCAGCGGGGATGCGGGGGCGTGAGAGGGTGCTTACGGGCTGGCTGATGGAGATGGGTTGGTAAGTGTGGAAGAGGTGTGGGACAATCGGAATGGATTTGTGGCGTGTCCGGCAGGATTGCGGGTAAACGGGATGTTTTAGGGGCAGGAGGGATTTTATGGCAGATATTTTGATCGTGGAGGACAACAGGGAACTGTCGGGACTGCTTTGTGATTTCCTGCGCGCGGAGCATTACAGCGTCGCGGCAGCTGAAAGCGGGGAGCGTGCGCTTGCCCTGTATGGGGAGGAGGGCGCGAAGCTTGTGGTTCTCGATATCATGCTGCCGGGCATGGATGGTTTCGCGGTCTGCAAAAAAATCCGTGACGGGGGCAATACACCGATTCTGATCGTCAGTGCGAAAACGGCGAAAGCAGATAAATTAAACGGGCTTTTGCTCGGCGCGGACGATTATATCGAAAAGCCGTATGATATAGACATCATGCTTGCGAAAATTGACGGGATATTTAAGCGGCGCTACGCGCTTGATACGCTGGCAGACGGGGAGCTTTTGGTAAACCGGGCGGCGCGCACGGTCACAAAGGGTGGGAGAATGGTTGAGATGCGGGCAAAGGAATTTGACCTGCTGGTGCTGCTGATGGAAAACCGGGGCAGGGCACTTGACAAGGAATATATATTTGACTGTGTCTGGGGCAGCGAAAGCTTTTCCGAACCGCAGACACTGACCGTCCATATCAAATGGCTGCGCGAAAAGATCGAGGCAGATCCGAAGCATCCGCAGAAAATCCTCACGGTCTGGGGCGTGGGGTACCGTTACCTATGAGGGGGTTTGACCGGATGATCGCGGCGGCGGCCATCCTGACCGCAGCAATATTCCTTGGCGCAAATCTCGTTCTGTTTTTAGGTGATTCTTTCGGGGGGGCGCGGCCGTACCGCGTGGAGGTGAGCCGGATTGCGAAGGAAATTGAGCGTCACGGGCATGGGGGGCTCTCCCTTTCCGGGTATCGGTATGTGACAAATGTGGAGAAAATCGGAGAGAGAGTTCCGGACGGATGCCAAAATACCGTGGGCGGGACGGGCGAGGCCGGTTTCGGCACGGGGAAAAAGGATGAAAAGGTATCATCGGGGGTGGCACCGGGAAACCCGGTATTGGTTGATCCCCGCGGCATTGAGGCGGACAGTGACTATCTCATCCGTGAAATTGGCGGTGTTGTTTACCGTTTTGATTATACCGCGGATGCAGGCGGTGGCACAAAAAGTACGGTGCTCATTGTAAATATCCTGCTTGGGGCGATGGCACTTTTTTTGTTCGGCATCCTTTTTTATATCCGTTTTCAGATCCTGCTCCCGCTCCATAAGCTTGTGGATGTCCCGCGCCAGCTTTCCCGCGGGACGCTCACCGTCCCTTTACAGGAGAGTAAAAACCGATATTTCGGGCAGTTTGTCTGGGGGATGGATCTGCTGCGCGAGAATATGGAGGGGCAAAAAAAAGAGGCGCTAAAGCGGCAGCAGGAGCATGAAACAATGCTTTCCTCGCTCTCGCACGACATCAAAACGCCGCTTGCGGCCATTAAGCTTTACGCCAAAGCGCTGGAGAAAGGGCTGTATACCGAAAAAGAAAAGCAGCGGGAGACCGCGGAAAACATTGGGAAAAAGGCAGATGAAGTTGAGGCGTATGCCGCACAGCTCACAGACACTTTGCGGGAAGATTTTTTAAGCCTTTCCGTAAAGGAGGGGGAGTTTTATCTCTCGGTACTTTTGCAGGAAATAGAGCAGCATTACCGCGAGAGGCTTTTGCTTGCCGGTACGGATTTTACGGCAGGGGAATGCGCGGACTGCCTGCTTGCGGGCGATGTGGACCGCGGGGTCGAGATTTTGCAGAACTTTATGGAAAATGCCATTAAATACGGGGATGGCAGATGGATTTCGCTCGATATTTCACAGGAGGATAATTGTGTGCTCGTGACGGTGAGGAACAGTGGGTGCACACTTTTTGAAGCGGAGCTGCCCCATATTTTTGAAAGCTTCTGGCGTGGGTCCAATGTGGGGGCGCTGTCCGGAAGCGGTCTGGGGCTTTTTATCTGCCGTCAGCTGATGCACCGGATGGGAGGGGAGGTCTTTGCCACGAAGGACGGGGATGTGTTTGCGGTGACGGCGGTGTTTGTGAAAGTCTCATAGGGTATCCCGCACAGCGCTCCAAACGGGAGGATACAGAAAATATCTGTTCTTAAGAACATTATAGCATAACATTGGAAGTTGTAAACACAGCGGATGAAAAGAGCTTTTTGATCCATTCCAGCAGTGGGAAACGGATTTGTGTTTTTTCTGTTTCCCGCGGTGCGCGGTCAAACAAAATGCGGCAGGTCTGCCCGCCGGACTTAACACCGGCGGCGACCGGGTCGGATGCCGCCTCATCCGGGAAGACAAGGGCATATTCTTCTTCTGTCAGTAGCTCCCGCAGTTCTTCTTTTGAGTCCTCCGGCAGCGTGCCGGTGGTGATATCGACGAAACAGAGCTGCGGGAAGACAAGACACCACCAGTTTTTTCCGGAAGCGCTGCCAAGGCATATCTTTAGGGCATCGTATTCCCCGGCAGGGAGCACCAGATCCCCGTAGACTTTGACCGGGAAATACGTATGGCCAAGCCTTGCATCCGCCGTGTAGGAAAAGCCGTTTTCGGCAAGGACGTGGTTGGCTGTCTCCCTCAGTTCGTCCATCTGTGCTTCGATGATATCGAGAGCCTCCTGTTTTGTCGTTACATCCTCAAGGTAGGGTTTTAGGTATGTAATGACAGCGTCACGCACGGCGAGTTTTACGGTCTGGTCAGCGTCGGAATTGCTGTCCGCAATGATATGCAGGCGCAGCACCTGCCCGGCGAGCGCAGTCTGGAGGGAAGAGGCGCTGGCCGGTGTATCCCCGGACTCTGCCTGCGGGGCTATCTCCTTCGTGTTTGGGCAGCCTGTCAGGAAAATAAGCAGTCCCATCCAAAAAAACAGGGCAACACAAAACGCCAGAAATAAAGTAAAAAGGAATGGGAAAAACATATTCCGCTTTCTGTCATTCTTTTGGTTCATCTGTTATCATATCCTTTCTGAAAATAATTATGGTTCGTTCCTATGTCCGTCAGGGAATGCGGGGCAATCCGTCATCCTGCCGGGAGGCTATAACCGAAGTATTGCCGTTTCAAAGGGATTTATTCAGGGAGTGCCGTTAAACTTGCCGCAGGGAAACGTCTTAGCTGGGATTTAAACAAATTCATAATTTAGTTTTGCCTTGAATATTGTGGAAATTGAGTGTAAAATAGAGGGGGAGTTTGGAGGGCTGTATGGCGGAAAGGGAGGCTATGATGAAAAAAACAGTGGCGGTGTTGTTTGGCGGGCAGTCGTCGGAGCATGAGGTATCCTGCATGTCTGCCCGGACAATCGTGGAAGCTTTGGATAAAACGAAATACAATGTGATCCTGGTCGGTATTACGAAGGACGGCAGATGGCTGCATGTGGACAATGTCAACCGGATTGCGGACAAGAGCTGGTACAAGGGCAATAAAAGCGCGGTGATCTCGCCGGATGCGGGAATGAAGTCGGTGCTTGTTTTTTCAAATAAGGAGACGGAGGGCAGCGCCGCGGTCTCGATGATCGATGTGGACGTGGTGTTCCCGGCGCTGCACGGGCTGTACGGCGAGGACGGCACGGTGCAGGGGCTTTTAGAGCTCGCGGGGATCCCTTATGTCGGCTGCGGCGTGCTGGCATCCGCGCTCTCGATGGATAAACTGTACACGAAAGTCATTGTGGAGCGTCTTGGCATCCGGCAGGCGAAATATGTGTCGGTGTGCCGCCATGAACTTTCGGGGGATGGGGCAGTGCAGGCTGCCGCCCGGGTGGAGGAAAAATTGTCCTACCCCGTTTTTGTCAAGCCGTCCAATGCGGGGTCTTCCCGCGGTGTCTCAAAGGCTTGTGACCGGGAGGGGTTAATCCGGGGGCTAAGGCTTGCGGCGGAGCACGACCGCAAGATTTTGGTCGAGGAAGCCATCAGGGGGCGCGAAATTGAGTGCGCTGTTTTGGGAGGGGCGGAGCCGAAAGCTTCCGGGGTCGGGGAAATCCTTGCCGCCGCGGAATTTTATGACTATGACGCGAAATATAACAATGAGGAGTCGAAAACGGTGATCTCGCCGGAACTGCCGGAGGGCAGGGCGGAGGAGATACGGCTTGCGGCGGAGCGGATTTTTGCCGCGGTGGACGGCTACGGGCTTGCAAGGGTGGATTTTTTCCTTGAGGCAGGCACGGATGAAGTGGTTTTTAACGAGATCAATACGCTGCCGGGTTTTACTTCTATCAGTATGTACCCGATGCTCTGGGAAGCGGAGGGTATCACGAAGGGTGAGCTTGTTGACCGGCTGGTCTCATTGGCGTTTGAGCGGTAAGGAAAGGAAGAAGTGCGTATGGGTTGTGATTTACCGATCGGGGTATTTGATTCCGGGGTCGGCGGCCTGACGGTGGCGAAAGAGATCATCAGCAGGCTTCCGGGGGAACGCATCATATATTTCGGGGATACGGCGCGTGTTCCCTACGGCAGCAAATCGCGGGAGACGGTGACGGAGTATTCGCGGCAGATCATCCGTTTCCTGATCTCGCAGGGCGTGAAGGTGATCGTTGTAGCGTGCAATACGGCATCGGCACTTGCGGTCGATGTCGTGCGGAGGGAATTTGACGTGCCGATCCTCGATGTGGTGCGGCCGGGGGCGCGGACTGCGGCGGATGCGACCCAGAACGGGAGCATTGGTGTGATCGGGACGGAGGGCACGATACGCAGCGGCATATACAGCAAGCTGCTCTATGGCATCAACCCGGATCTGAACGTTTACGGCAAGGCATGTCCGCTTTTTGTCCCGCTTGTTGAGGAGGGGTGGATCTACGATTCGGTGACAAGGGAGGTCGCGAGGCGCTATCTTGAGGAGTTCCAGGGCAAGGACGTGGACTGCCTCGTGCTCGGCTGTACACATTATCCTCTGTTGCGCAACCTTATCCGCGATGTGGTGCGGGAAGTTCTGGGCGAGGGCGTAACGCTCGTCAACCCGGCGGTGGAGACGACGAAAGATCTGAAATTTCTGCTTGCGGAGCGCGGCCTGTTTTCCGGTGGGGAGGATTTGCCGGAACATACTTTTTATGTGAGTGACGGCGCGGAGAAATTCCGTTCCCTGGCCAATTCCATCCTGCCGTGCAATGTGATCGAGACGAAGGATGTGACGATCAAAACCTTTGAATAGATTGTGAGGGATAGCATGACAAAGGATGTTCTGATAACGGTATCGGGTCTGCAGTTTGAAACGCAGGAGGATGAGGCGGTGGAGGTGGTCAGCCGCGGGGAATATTATTTCCGGAACGGGAAGCATTTTCTTATTTATGATGAGCCCACGGAGGATGAAGAAGGAAGTTCCAGATGCGTCATCAAGTTTTCCGGGCGGAAGGTCGAAGTGACCAAAAAAGGCGCGGTCAACGTCCATATGCTGTTCGAGAAGGGTGTTTCCAATATGACCTACTACACAACCCCGGTCGGCGATATTCTGATCGAGATCACCACGCATGAGATTTTGTGGGAGGAGCGGGAGGATTCCATGTTCCTGAAACTGACTTACGCGCTTGACATGAATTATCAGCATGTATCGGAATGTGAGCTGGGGATAAGGGTTGAGAATGTGAAAGGGGCAAAAGGGACGCAAGGGGATTAGGAGGTGCCCCTTCCGTATTGCGGAAGGGACAAAAGAACCGTAAAACGTATGAGGGAGTTCCTGCGCGTGTCCACGCGGCATGGCAGGATGGATTCAGAAAGGAATTTACATGAATTTAGCATATTCGGTGACCCAGAATGAACTGCTTGATGTGCTGTTAAATGTTGCCCCGACGCGCCCGGTTTTTATCTGGGGTGCGCCGGGGATCGGCAAGTCGGCTCTGGTGGAAGGATTTGCGGCACAGGTGGGGCTGCCCTGTGTCTCCCTGCTTGGGAGTCAGCTGGCACCGGAGGATATTATCGGTATCCCGCAGATAACAGGGGAGACTTCGGAGTTCCTGCCGCCGAAGATGATCGCAAGGAAAGAGCCCTATGTGCTTTTCCTGGACGAGCTCAACGCCTGTTCGCAGGAGGTGCAGAAAGCATTTTACAGCCTGATCCATGAGCGGCGCGTGGGCGAGTACCATCTGCCGGCGGGAAGCATTGTCATCGGCGCGGGAAACCGTTCGCAGGACGGTGCGATCGTTAAGACGATGTCCTCCGCCCTGATCAACCGCATGTTCCATGTGCAGATGAAGGCGGATCCGTCCCAGTGGCTGGCGTGGGCGTATGAGAACCATCTCCATTCCTGGGTTACGGATTACATTTCACAGCGTCCGGATCATCTGTTTTCCGAACCGCCGAAAAACGAGGAGCCTTATTCCACGCCGCGTTCCTGGCATATGTTGAGCGATGCCCTGGCGGAGTACGGCGCGGGGGAGAACGAGCTTTCCGAAAATACCCTGCGGGTACTTGCCTACGGCTGCATCAGCGCGAAGCATGCGGGAATGTTTCTTGCCTTCATAAAGCAGATTGGCAATCGGCATCTGTTATCGGATATCCTAAAAGGGGACGCGAAATGGCCGTCCAGGCCGGAAGACCGCGATATCCTTTATTTTACGGCGCAGTCGTTCCGGGCAAGGCTTGTTCATGACCTGCCCGAAAATAAGCAGGGTATGAACAAGGACGCGCAGTATCTCGCGCACCGGGCAAAGGCGCTGATCAAGGAGTTAGCCCAGATCAATTATGAGATTGCGCAGATGGTTGTTTCGGCGGACGAGGGCGAAGTGCTGCCGGACTGGTTTATGGTGGAGATTGTGCGGGATCTGCCGCGTCTGGCGATGTGAAAGGGGCGCGTGGGTGAGAGGTTTCAGGCATTGGCTGTGTGCGGGGACGGAAATTTTCATTGCCTGTTTGGGGCGGGGAAAGGCGGACTTGGATGGCAGATAAAAATGGGTCAGGGAATCATATTTCCCCGGGCGAGGAGCGGCTTAACAGGGGGATTTCCATTGTGAGGGGGAATCCTCTTTTTTCCCGGCTGGGCGGGTATATCCAAATGCTTAACAAGAAAAACATGGGGAAGGATGCCGCGCGCGTATACGGGGATGGTATAATCTATCTGAACAAGGATGCGCTCCTGACCCCGGAACAGTGGGCGTACACGATTGCCCATTGCAGGCTGCATCTCGCATTTGGTCATTTTGACGCGGAGCGGATGCCGGGCTACGAGAAAGTGCTGCAAAACGGCGCATCGGAGTGGGTAGTCTCCTGTAATAAGGCCGTCTGGAACCTGGCGTGTGATCTCTATGTCGATAAATTTTTGCGCGATATTAAATTTGGTTCTTCCACCTGTGAAAATCCGGAAAAACCGGTTCCGGGAAGTCTGACGGATGAGAGGAAAATATATCAGTACCTGATGGAGAGCGGACATGGGCTGGAGGGGGTCATGGACATGCAGGGGCTGGAGCATCCGAAAGTCTATGACGCGAAGAGAAACCAGAAAAATGAATTCATGGTGAAGTTTGCTTATGCCCTGGCTTATTCGGTCTCCAGTGTCGTCCGTGAGGCGGGCGGGCGCGGCGGTGAAAATGCCGCCGCACATACCAGGCCGGAGCGGGCAGCGCAGTGGTTCATCAGCCATTATCCGCTGCTCGGCGGGCTTGCCGCGGGCTTTCGAATTGTGGAAGATTACAGTTATTGCTATCAGGAAGAAATTTCCGTCGCGGCGGTGGATGTGACGGCAGGAAAGATTTATGTGAATCCGGCGGCCGGGCTTGATGACGAGGAACTAAAATTCGTGCTCGCCCATGAATTTCTCCACGCAGGGCTGATGCATCATGAGCGCTGTGCAGGGCGTGACGCGTACCTGTGGAATGTTGCCTGTGACTTTGTCATCAACGGCTGGCTGTGCGAAATGGAAATCGGGAAGATGCCGGACCGGGGGCTTTATGACGGGGCATTAAAGGATGTTTCGGCGGAAGAACTTTATGACCGGATGGTGAAGGATCTGCGGAAATTTTCAAAACTGGATACGTTCCGGGGCTACGGGAAGGGCGATGTGATCGCGGGCAAGGGGGGCGGAAGCTTTTCCGGCTCCCAGACAGCCTCGCTGGATGATTTTTATAAAAGTGCCTTACAGAATGGACTGGAATACCATATAAGCGGGGGCAGGGGGTATCTGCCGTCCGGGCTGATCGAGGAGATCCGGGCGCTTTCCATGCCGCCGATCCCGTGGGATGTGCAGCTTGGAAACTGGTTTGACGAGTTTTTCGCGCCGCCTGCAAAGTGCCGCACTTACGCCCGTCCAAGCCGCAGGCAGGGCAGCACGCCGGATATTCCAAGGCCGAGCTATGTGCCTGCCGGGATCATGGAGTACAGCCGCACGTTCGGCGTGGTGATCGACACGTCCGGCTCCATGGATAAACGCCTGCTCGGATATGCGCTCGGCGCAGTGGCAAGCTATGCCGAGGCGAAGGAAGTTCCCTATGCCCGTGTCGTGTTCTGTGACGCGGCGGCTTACGACGCGGGTTATCTCGCGCCGGAGGAGATTGCGGGGCGCGTACAGGTGAAGGGCAGGGGCGGGACGGTACTCCAGCCGGGTGTGGATCTGCTGGAAGGGGCGAAGGATTTCCCAGAAAACGGGCCGATTTTGATCATTACGGACGGGTGGATCGAGGATCATATCCGCATCCGGCGCGAGCATGCCTTCTTAGTACCGAGAGCGAGAAGGCTGCCGTTTGCGCCGCGGGGCAGGGTATTTTATTTCGAGGAATGAATGGGAAAGGGGGCGGTAGCGCCCCCCTTTCCCATAGCCGGAAGTTTTGGTTGTTTTGTTACCTTGTCGGCATCTCAAATGACGCAAGTGCTTTGTTCAGGTAGTCATTGAAAGGTTTCATGATCCGGAAAAGCTCCACTGCCTTTGCAGCAAATGCTTCCGCATCTTCCAATTCTGCGTCTTTTAACGGATATTCCAGATGCCAGCTCTTGAATTTCAGATATTCTGCCTGTGGGTGTTCCTTCTCATACCCTGCCGGAACATTTTTTAATGCCGTTCCCTGCACCGTAAAATATTTTTCAAATTCCGGTTCCCGGATGAGGGATTCCCATTCTTTTCCGTTCCCGGCAATATAATCCCGCACCATCGCCGTTGCATCCTTAAACATGTCCGCAAACAGGCCGCCGCCCAGAAAAGACTGATCGCCTGGCTTTATCATGAGATAATATCCAACCGGGACAGGCAGTTTGCCCCGGGAGGAAATATGGGCGCGGAACGCCGGGTTATAAGGCGATTTGTCGTGGCTGAAGCGGGTATCCCGGACGAGCTTAAATGTAAGGTCTTTCGGGTCGTTATGCAAGATGCTGCCGTCAAATGCCCCGATTTGCTGTATCAATGCCTGCAATAACTGTTCAAATTCGGCATTTGCCTTTTTATAGCTGTCCTTGTTTGCATGATACCACTCCCGGTTGTTATTCTTGTCCAATGCCGATAAGTAATCCATAATGAGCTTTGTATTCATGTCGTTTTCTCCTTTATGATTGTTTGATAATGGAAAGTTGTATGGAATCTAAAAATTCCTGTATCAGATGTTTTGTGCGTTCGGGGGATTGGTAAGGTTTGCAGAACGAAAAGTCCTGTGACAGGCCGTCGATATCCTCCATTGCATTTTTTACATCGATCATAGTCTTAATGGGGATTTCTGCGGCTGCCATATAATCCAGCTGCATCGGGTTGATTCTGTGGTTCTGGATTGCATAATCCACCCTGTCCCTGCACTTGCATTTGCCGCTGCCATATTCCCCGCAATACTGTCCGAGGAAATCCGCCATTTTTTTCCGGATGCGGGAAAGCCGCTGCCGGTAGGCTTCCGGGCTCATTCCCAGAATGTCCCCCGCAATGCGGCTGTCAATCTTAAACATTGTACCCAGTATAAAAATGCATCGGCTTTCTGTGTCAAGACATTGCAGCATCACATTAGTACAGGACATTTTCAGCTCCTCTGCCAAAATATCTTTTTCCACATTCTGCGTTAAGTCGGGCACATCCTGTATGTTCCCGTTTTCAATGTCGTCCCCGTAATACTCAAAACTCAGCGGGTAGCGGGCGAACATATGCTTTTTGTAATTTTTCAGATGATTTGCCGCAATGCTGAATACCCATGTTGTAAATGAGCTTTCACCTTTGAAAGAGGAAAGGTGCGTAATCATTTTCAGCAGGATGTCCTGCGTGGCATCTTCCGCGTCTGCAAATGTACCAAGCATACGAAGGGATAAATTGAATACGAGGTCCTGCACACTGGTGATGAGTGTTTCAAGGGCTTTTTTGTCCCCCGCGGTCGCTTTTTCGATAAGCTCCTGTATTTCTTGGTTTGTTTTTTTATCCATAGATTTTACCTCCTACTTGATTAGACAAGGATCTCCTGCCTGTGTGACAGAAAATTTTTTATAATATAAAAAACGAGAGTGAACCCCACACGGGTCCATTCTCGTTTTTTGTGCGGCCAAACATTATTTTTTCTTTTTATTCTTCTTTTCTTGCTCAAGCTCGTTGTTTGTCTGCTCGACCTTTCGCTGCAATTTGGCGCGTGTGCGCTTTAACCAGCTTTGTTTTGCTGTCTTTTGCTCCAGACCGCCGCGCAGTCCTTTTACATCCATGATATAAATGCCGTTCATCACGGCTTTGATTTCTTTTTTGACCGGGATAAGATCGAAGATCTTTTCATCGCACATCAGGTTTGTGACCTTTGGACCGATCTTTGCTTTGACCACCGGGACTTTTGCCCCGCGCAGGGCTCTTGGTGTCTGGTCAATGACGAGCTGCGGGAAACCGGCTTCTTTTAGTTTCATCCTTTTTTTGTCGATGACAAGGATGGAATATGTCTGCGCCCCGGCACGGATCTGTTCCTGGGATGCCTCGGATTTTTTCTGCAGCTTATTTGCGTAGATGGCGAGCGCTACAAATGCTATGGTCAAAACAGCAAGAATGATAAGTACCACGATTGCCCATACTGGCATGATAATCCTCCCTCTTTTTAGCGCCCGTGTGCAGCCTGCCGCAAGGCGCTTATTTTTGTTTGCGTTATAACAGCTAAATTGTACCATATATTTGAAAAAATGCAACTGTTTTTGTAAAAGCAGGGTCTTGGCAGCTTTATATTTTCAGGACCACATCCATGAAGTTCCGTCAGCCGCACCTCGTTTCAGAAGAAATCATCTTAATCATACCATAAACAATCCCATATTTTCGAAAACGAAAACGTTTAACTTGCTTTTTCGGGGTGGTTTTGTTATGATTGTGGTAGATGGGGACAGGGTGATGGCATACAAAGCCCGTTTCTTTCCGCACGTCCATGCAGGGGCTTGCCGGAGGATGGCATAAGGTGCGCCGGGTGTGGGGGTGGCAGCAAAATTTTGACAGGAGAAGAAGGAGGATTCTTATGGGTGATGAATGGAAGGCTTATCCCCTGCATATGGGGAAGGCAAAATGCGCGGTGGACTTAGGGGACGGTTCGGAGCGCGGGGAGTACGTAAACCAGGATTATATTTTACAGACGCTCGGGCGGCCGCACCGCTCCATCAGCCTGATGTACTGCTACTACCCGTTCGATGAAGGATGGCCGGGCAGGGTGAGCGTGGTGCATAAAAATCCGGATGTATCGTTTGCGTGGGGTTATCCTTATGATGACTATTTTACATACAAGGGCGGCTTAAACGGGAATACGGAGGGTGAGCCGTTTACCTTTATGCGCGATGTGCGCAGGCACGGGCAGGATGTCACGCTGACGATGACGGTTGACCCGCACGTGACGGATGAACACCTGATCGCAATCGCGAAGGATTTAAGGCCGTTCGGGCGGCTGATGCTGCGGATCAACCATGAATGTACCGGGGATTGGTTCAGCTTCACAAAGCGCAGCACTTACAAGGAAATCGGGGAATTTTACAGCCATTTCTGCAAAATTTTAAAAGAGCACGCGCCAAACGTACAGACAATCCTTTGTACCGGGGGCGTGGACGCAGGCAAGACCGAGATCGAGAAGGAGGACTGCTTTGCGCAGCCGGTCCGCGATACGGACATGTGGTCCATCGACAAGTATTTCGCGCTGCACTGGGGCTGGCCTTACGATGTGGCGGAGCGGGGCGGCAATTCCCACAGCCGCGGGAATGTCAGGGAGATCTATGAGTACACGAAGCGCAGTTATGAGCGTTTTAAGGAACTCAACGGCGGTGTGGAAAAGCCGATGATGATGAGCGAGCTGAACGCGGACGGGGACGTGGTAGGACCGTATGACCAGGTGGCGATGGTACAGGAATTCTGTGACTTGATCAAGAAGGATAATGCGACCTGGTTTACGAGTTTTTCCATGTACCAGTTCCGCGACCGCGGGCGGCTCGGGCTTGAGATTGAGGATCCGAACAACCCGGAAGTCGGGATCGCGCAGCCGCTGCTTGCCGCCTACCGGCAGATCATCCACGACGACTATTTCAAACCGCAGATGACGCAGGGGGAGAAGGAGGTTTCCTTCCCGGCAAAACTTCGCTGGGGCGGCGCGGAGGATGCGGACGGGCTTGCCATCCCGGTACATTTTGACGGCAACCCGCATTTTTGCGAGCTGTATTTTGAGGATGAATCGAACCTGATGATCGAGGTCAATGGCAGGTGGTTCTATAAGTCGCCGAAAGCGAAGGTGATCGACCTGATGAGTGCGTTTTATGAAAAGCCGCTCACCGAGGCTGCCGACCTTACGATCAAGCTCTTTGCTCCGCCGGCAAGCGGGGAGAATGACCTGAGTGCACCGGACGGGCTGATGAATGTTTATACAACGATCGGGAAATTGCCGAAGCTTCGCGTAAGGTTTGAGCCGGTGGAGAAATAGGCGCGGCGTTGGCGGCAAGGACAAAATGGAGTGAATGATATGTGGATTGCGGACGATTGGAAAGATTACGAAGTGCTTGATACTTCGGACGGTGAGAAGCTGGAGCGCTGGGGGGACTATATGCTTGTGCGCCCCGACCCGCAGGTGATCTGGAAGACAAAGCGGGAGCATGCGGGCTGGCAAAGACCCAATGCGCATTACCACCGCAGCAGCAAGGGCGGCGGAGAGTGGGAGTTTTTTGACTTGCCGAAGCAGTGGCAGATTTCCTACCGGGAACTTAAATTTCATTTGCAGCCGTTTTCGTTCAAACATACGGGGCTTTTTCCGGAGCAGGCGGTAAACTGGGATTGGTTCTCGGGGCTGATCCGGGAGGAGGCTTTACGGCGGGGGCGGGAGAATCCCGTGAAGGTGCTGAATCTTTTTGCTTACACGGGCGGCGCGACCGTGGCCGCCGCCGCCGCCGGGGCTGCGGTGACGCACGTGGATGCCTCCAAGGGCATGGTGGGCTGGGCAAAGGAAAATGCGGCGGCATCCGGGCTTGCGGATGCGCCGGTCCGCTATATTGTCGATGACTGCCAGAAATTTGTGGAGCGGGAGATCCGCCGTGGGAACCGCTATGATGCGGTGATCATGGATCCGCCGTCCTACGGCAGGGGACCGAAGGGGGAAATCTGGAAGATCGAGGACAACATCCATGCCTTTGTGAAGCTCTGCACGGGCGTGCTCACAAAGTCCCCGCTCTTCTTCCTGGTCAATTCTTACACGACCGGGCTGCAGCCGGCGGTGCTGCGGTATCTTTTAGGGCTTGAGCTAAAGCGCTTTCAGGGAGAGGTGTGTGCGGGGGAGATCGGCCTGCCGGTGAGCGGCAACGGGCTGGTGCTTCCATGTGGCGCGTCGGGGCGCTGGGAGCGCGGGAGGACGGGAAGGTAGGGATTCCGTGCGGCGATATTTCCGGGTACGGCTGCCGAACATGGAGAATGGCAGGAAATAGACTGTTTGTTTGCAGTGTGCCCACGGACAACTGCTGCGTTAAAAGTGCCGCAAGACATGCGGCACTTTTAACGCAGTAAGCGGGGAAGGAGGAAATCATGATAATCGGAGTGGACTACTATCCGGAGCATTGGGGGAAGGAACTCTGGGTTCCGGATGCGGATCTGATGCAGAAGACGGGCGTGAAGCTCGTGCGCATGGCGGAGTTTGCGTGGAGCAGGTTAGAGCCGCGCGAGGGGGAGTATGCGTTTGGATGGCTGGATGAGATCATCGGCATTTTTAAGGAGAGGGGCATCAAAGTCATTCTCGGCACACCGACAAACTGCCCGCCGCGCTGGCTTGTTGAGAAATATCCGGATGCCGTGCCGGTGGGGCGGGACGGGCGGGTCAGCCCGATCGGGATCCGCGGGCACCGCTGCTACAACCATCCGGGTTTTCTGCGCCGCGCGGGTGAGATCATCGAGCGGATGACGAAACGCTATGCCCGGGAAGAGACGGTGGTGGCATGGCAGATTGACAATGAACTGGAAGCAAATTTCTGTTTTTGCGGACGATGTACGGAGAAGTACCGTGCGTGGCTGAAAAAGAAGTACGGTGATCTGGACACCATCAACAGGCTTTACGGGAATGAGGTCTGGAGCGGGGAGTATTCCTCTTGGGAGCAGATTGACCCGCCGCTCGGCACGTATCCTGCCGCGTGGTTAAATCCTGCCTACATGCTTGATTTTAACCGTTTTGCTTCCGACGACATGATCGCATATGTTGACTTTCAGGCAGACATCATCCGCCGGAACTGTCCGGGGGCAAAAATTACGACCAATGTCTGGTTCTGCGAGAATATGCCGGATTTTTATAAAACCTTTGCGGGACTTGATTTTGTTTCCTTTGACAATTACCCGCCGACAAAGCTGCCGGAAGATGCGGGGCAGTTTTACTCCCACGCGTTCCACCTGGATTTGATGCGCGGGGTGAAGCGGCAGGGCTTCTGCGTAATGGAGGAACTTTCCGGGGGACCGGGCTGCTGGTCGCCGATGGTGCGCACACCGTATCCGGGGATGCTCTCCGGGTATTCGCTGCAGGCGTTTGCCCACGGCGCGGACGCGGTCGTGCATTTCCGGTGGCGGACGGCTGTTTCCGGTGCGGAGATGTACTGGCACGGGCTGATCGACCACTCCAATGTGCCGGGCAGGCGATTTGCGGAGTTTGAGAAGCTTGCCGGGGCGGCGGAAGGGCTTAAGGTCTTTGAAGGCACGCAGATCAGGGCGGAGGTTGCCATCCTGTATTCTGCGGATAATGAGTACGCCTTTAAGATCCAGCCGCAGACAAACGGGATGTATTATCTTGAGCAGCCCAAGCTCTTCCACGAGGCACTCATGAAATATGGGCTGAACATCGACATCGTCGGGGAGCGGGAGGTTCTTTCAGGTTATAAGCTTGTGATCGCACCGCAGATGTATGTGACGGATCCGGAAGTGGTAGAAAAACTGTATTCCTTTGTGGAGAAAGGGGGGACAGTGGTCTTTACGAACCGCAGCGGCGTAAAGGATGCGTACAATAACTGTATTATGGAGCCATTGCCTGCCGCTTACCGGGGGCTTACGGGATGCCGCGTCCTGGAGTACGACCCGGTAGGATATGACAGTGTGCTGGTGAAATTTTCGGACGGCAATGTGTACCGGGCGAAGCAGTGGTGCGATATTTTAAAGCCGGAAGGGGAAGAGACAAGGGTGCTCGCCAGCTACGAAAGCGAATTTTATAAAGGAAGTGCGGCAATTACCGAAAACCGGTATGGAAGCGGTACGGTATATTATGTCGGGACGGTCGGCGAGCGGGAGATGTATGTACATCTTCTGCGGGGGATCCTGCAAAAATGCGGTGTGGAATACATCGAGGGCCTGCCGGACCATATTGAGATCACCACGCGCACGGGGGAGGATGCCGCGGCTCGTTTCATATTTAATAATACGGGGGAAACACAGCAGTTCGTGCTTGACGGCAGGGAAGTATGCCTGCAGCCGTTCGAGATGCAGGTCGAGCGCAGTGATGTGGAGAATGCGGAGAACACGGAAGCCTGAGGAGGATGGCAGTGGTGCCGCTTTGCCGAAAAAGCGATGAGCGCTAAGATTACCATTCCAACAAGGGCATGGAAAGCGGAGCACGCCAGACTGACCGCCGGGAGGGAAACGCTCAACCGGCGGTATCTTGCATTGGAAGGGGAAGTGAAAGAGGCCGGGAAAATCCGAAAGAATGTTTACAGTATGTTACGGCAGGAACGGCAACCCCTCTGGACGCAGGATATGGAACGATAACAGACAGGGCGGCGGCAACAGGTCTTGACAATTTTGCCGCCCTGTTTTAGCTTTTCATCCTACCGATAAACCGGAAGTTGTAAGTGTTACATATCTTCGATCAGGATAAAGCCTCCATCTTTCTTGCCATTGAGAAATGCAAACATTGTAGGTTCCCCTCCACCGTTTATATAAAATGGCAACCAATTTGTATGTAGCTGTAATAATAGTATATCATCAGGTCCAACTATACTGTTTTGGAAAAAGGCAGGGATACCGCAAAATTTGTCTACATCGAATTGCTTAAATTCCGTGGTGACCATTTCTTCACTTTCGGTTGTTTGAGGTATCCATATAGTTTCACGATCTACGGTTGGACCAACAAAAAAATTTTCTGTATGAATATATTCTGGGATTTTTCCATCAGGTTGAATAATAATCGCATTTTCACCCCCATCAGGATAAATTATATCCGGGTCGAAAAACGGGTCAGTCTTATCTTCCGGCTGTGTCATAAAAATATATGCTAAAATCAAATCTTTCAATTCACTATTAAAGTCATTTAACCGTATCTGCCCTATAAACTTTAATGGACGGCTATTCCACGGAAGGCTGACCGGCCATTGGGGAGCGGCAATCCAATCCGGTTGTCCGCCGAATCTTGTTGCATATCGTTCACTACTACCTATACTTTGGGGTATAAAAGTATCTATTTTGTAAGTTTTCATTTTTTGTTCACTTCCTTTAGCAAGAATTGTATCACTTCACTTCGTTTGGCTGTAATACAATTCATATCCGTTTTGCCGGTTCGTTTATGAATTCAAGTATAGCACGTTTTCCTGCCAGATACAATCCCCGTTCTATGTCCGTTCCGATGGGTCAGACTGCCAAGGGGCGAGTGGAATTTTTTTGCAAAGGGCGCGAAAATATGACTACTTTCCCCCGACATCTCCCAAAGAACAGGATGGCATGTTACGCAATAGGGCTTGAAAGGCTTCAGGGGATGCATTTCTGTGCTTTTGTATGTTTTGCACAAAAAGACGGTTAAAATTTCGTTAATTTTTGTTTGGCAAATCTGGCAAAAATTTGAGAAAGTGCTTGCATTATCAAATCTTCTCAGGTATAATAATGGTCGTTGTGACGTTGATAGCGTAGAAGCGTGAGGTTGCTGCCCCGTTTTGCGGGCAGGTTTTCCGTGGAGCGAATGTCAAGTTATATAAACTGGCGACAAGTCACTGTACAGATAAATATTTCTGCCGGCGGAGGAGTTCCGCGGCGGAAGAACCGTGTCGATCGGCTTTTCGGGATGAGCCAGGAACACCGGGGGATACACCGGGGTTTTTCATTTCCGACTGTCACGAAACACACGGGTGAGTGTACAGTCACCGCTTGTCGTACTGCAATTAAGTGCGAAAAGGAGGCGACTTTTTTTATGGCAAGTCAAGTAATGAGAATTACGCTGAAGGCATATGATCACCAGCTGATCGATTCATCCGCTGCAAAGATCATCGAAACTGTAAAGAAAACGGGTACGAAGGTGAGCGGTCCGGTGCCGTTACCGACGAAGAGGGAAGTGGTTACGATCCTCCGCGCCGTACACAAGTACAAGGATTCGAGAGAGCAGTTCGAGCAGAGGACACACAAGAGGCTGATCGACATCATTGCCCCGACGCAGAAGACGATCGACGTGCTTTACCGGCTTGAGATGCCTGCCGGCGTGTACATCGACATTAAGATGAAAACGAAGTAGGTTCGTCTTAACCAATATCATTTCGTTCCAGAAATGATCCGTTTTTATCGAAACAGAACAGAGTAGGAATCCTTAGGGTTTATATATTGGAAACTCCGGTATTAGACCATCTAGGATGATCGGGGAGGTGACGAACCGATCCGCTGTAGATTCAACAGGAGGTGCAAAAAGTTATGAAGAAAGCTATTTTAGCTACGAAGATCGGCATGACGCAGATCTTCGGTGAGAACGGGATTTTTATTCCGGTAACTGTATTGCAGGCTGGCCCATGTGCGGTAACACAGGTTAAGACTGTGGAGACCGACGGCTACAATGCGGTGCAGGTTGGCTTTGGCGAGATCAGGGATGTTCTTGTGAACAAGCCGAGAAAGGGGCATTTCGCGAAAGCGGGTGTTTCCAACAGGAGATTTCTTAGGGAATTCAAGTTTGAGAATGCAGCCGACTACAAGGTAGGCCAGGAGATCAAGGTGGATATCTTTGCGGCGGGCGACCACATCGACGCGACGGGCACGACCAAAGGTAAGGGCTTCCAGGGTGCGATCAAGCGCCACGGATTGTCCAGGGGACCGATGGGACATGGTTCCAAATACCACAGGCATGCAGGTTCGAACGGACCGGCGACCACACCGGGACGCGTGTTCAAGGGCAAGCATATGCCAGGACAGATGGGTCATGTGAGGGCTACCGTACAGAACCTTGAGGTGGTTCGGGTTGACGCGGAAAACAACATAATCCTTGTAAAGGGTGCTGTTCCGGGACCGAAGAAGGCGCTTGTCATGCTCAAAGAGACGGTCAAGAGCGCAAACTAAGAATTCTTTAGGAAAGGAGGAAGACTAGAATGGCGAATGTAAAGGTTTATAATATGGAAGGCAACGAAGTCGGCTCGATCGAATTAAACGATGCGGTCTTCGGTGTAAAAGTAAATATGCATTTGATGCACATGGCGGTTGTGAGCCAGCTTGCGAACAAGCGTCAGGGTACGCAGAGCGCGAAGACACGCGCCGAGGTGCGCGGCGGCGGCAGGAAGCCGTGGAAGCAGAAGGGAACCGGCCATGCAAGACAGGGTTCCACAAGGGCTCCGCAGTGGAAGGGCGGCGGTGTTGTATTCGCCCCGAAGCCGAGGGACTATTCCTTCAAGATGAACAAGAAGGAGAAGGTATTTGCAGTGAAATCCGCACTGACCTCCAGGGTTGCGGATAACAAGATTTATGTCCTTGATTCCCTGACGATGGATGAGATCAAGACAAAGAAGATGGCGGGCGTGCTGAATAACCTGAAGGTTGATAAGGCGCTCATCGTTCTCGGCGAGAAGGATGAGAAGGTGCTTCTTTCCGCAAGGAACATCCCGAGGGTAAGGACTTCGATGTTCAATGCGATCAACGTATATGATATCCTGAAGTATGACAGCCTCGTGATCACGAAGGATGCCGTTGCTAAGATTGAGGAGGTGTACGCATAATGGCAGATTTAAAGTATTATGATGTGATTCTCGCGCCGATCGTAACGGAGAAGACGATGAATTCAATGAGCGAGAAGAAGTACACGTTTTCCGTTCATCCGGACGCAACAAAAACGCAGGTGAAGGAAGCAGTCGAGAAGATGTTTGCAGGCACGAAAGTTGCCAAGGTGAACACGATGAATGTGGCGGGCAAGACGCGCAGGCGCGGTGCCACCACCGGAAAGACCGCGAAGAGGAAGAAAGCGATCGTACAGCTGACTGCTGACAGCGCAGAGATCGAGATTTTCTCGGGTCTGTAGGATTTCGCAGATAAGGGCATGGCCATTTCCTGCAGGAGGCGGGAAAACCACTCCAAACGCCATGTCTGCTATTGCGTGACAAGCTATCATTGAAAGGAGTAACAATCATGGGAATCAAAACCTATAACCCATATACACCTTCCAGAAGAAACATGACGGGCTCCGATTTCTCGGAGATCACGGCGAAAAAGCCGGAGAAATCCCTCACGGTTTCTTTGAAGAAGAATGCCGGCCGCAACAATCAGGGCAAGATCACAGTAAGGCACCACGGCGGCGGGGCAAGAAGAAAATACAGACTGGTTGATTTTAAGAGAAGGAAAGACGGTATCCCGGCAAAGGTCCTTACCATCGAGTACGATCCGAACAGAACAGCAAACATCGCCCTGATCTGCTATGCAGACGGCGAGAAGTCATATATCCTCGCACCGAACGGCTTAAAGGTTGGCGACAGCCTGATGAACGGTGACACGGCGGAAGTGAAGCTTGGGAACTGCCTGCCGCTGAAGAACATCCCGGTCGGCGCGGAGATCCACAACATTGAGCTCTACCCTGGCAAGGGCGGCCAGATGGTCCGCTCCGCGGGCAATTCGGCACAGCTGATGGCAAAGGAAGGCAAGTACGCGACACTCCGTCTGCCGTCCGGCGAAATGAGAATGGTTCCGATCATCTGCCGCGCGACGGTTGGCCAGGTCGGAAATATTGACCATGAGCTCATCAATATCGGTAAGGCAGGACGCAAGCGCCATATGGGTATCCGCCCTACGGTCCGCGGTTCCGTTATGAACCCGAACGACCATCCGCACGGTGGTGGTGAGGGCAAGACCGGTATCGGTCGTCCAGGCCCTGTAACACCTTGGGGTAAGCCTGCACTCGGTCTTAAGACCCGCAAGAAGAATAAGCAGTCCAACAAGCTTATTGTGAGAAGACGCGACGGCAAGGCATTAACGAAATAGTTTGAAGGAGGTTGAACCGATATGGCACGTTCATTAAAAAAGGGACCGTTCGCGGATGAGCACTTACTTAAGAAGGTTGACGCGGTGGTTAAGTCGGGCGACAAGCAGGTGATCAAGACCTGGTCCCGCCGCTCTACGATCTTCCCGCAGATGGTTGGTCTGACGATCGCTGTTTACGACGGCAGGAAGCATGTCCCGGTGTATATTACCGAGGATATGGTCGGCCACAAGCTGGGTGAGTTTGTAGCAACAAGAACATTCCGTGGGCATGGCAAGGACGAGAAGAAGGGCAGGAAGTAACCTGCACCCTTCCGCTGTCCGGGCATGGCCTGTGTGATAGATCAGAAGCAGCATTTTGGGGCTGCTGGAAGTTAAAGAAACGGAGAACCGTTTAAATTTGAAAGGAGGTTTCATCCATGGCGAAAGGACATAGATCCCAGATCAAGAGAGAGAGGAACGCGAACAAGGATACCAGACCGTCCGCGAAGCTTTCCTACGCGAGAGTTTCCGTGCAGAAAGCGTGTTTCGTTCTCGACGCGATCAGAGGCAAGGATGTAGCGACAGCACTTGGTATCTTGGCATACAACCCGAGGTACGCTTCAACATTAATAGAGAAATTATTGAAATCAGCGATTGCGAACGCAGAGAACAACAATGGTATGGATGCGTCAAAGCTTTATATCCAGGAGTGCTACGCAAACTGCGCACCGACGATGAAGAGGATCCATCCGAGGGCACAGGGCAGGGCTTACCGGATCTTAAAGAGAATGAGCCACATCACTATTGTGTTGAATGAGAGATAAGGAGGACAATCATGGGACAGAAAGTTAATCCTCACGGCTTAAGAGTCGGTGTGATCAGCGACTGGGATTCCAGATGGTATGCTGAGGCTGATTTCGCAGATAATTTGGTTGAAGATTACAAGATCAGAAAGTATCTCAAGAAGAGATTATACAGCGCGGCCATCGCGAAGATTGATATCGAGCGCGCTTCCGACAAATTAAAGATTATCATCTACACCGCGAAGCCGGGCGTTGTCATCGGCAAGGCAGGTGCGGAGATCGAGGTTTTGAAGGGTGAGCTTGCGAAGTTTACCGATAAGAAGTTAAACCTTGAGATCAAGGAAATCAAGAAGCCGGATCTGAATGCCCAGCTTGTGGCGGAGAATATCGCGACACAGCTCGAGAACCGTGTGTCCTTCCGCCGTGCGATGAAGTCGGCGATGTCCAGAACCATGAAGGGCGGCGCAAAGGGTATCAAGACGCTTGCTTCCGGCCGTCTCGGCGGTGCGGATATGGCCCGTTCGGAGGCATACAATGAGGGAACCATCCCGCTTCAGACACTGCGTGCAGATATTGATTATGGCTTTGCAGAGGCAAACACGACTTATGGTAAGGTAGGCGTTAAGGTTTGGATTTACCACGGTGAAGTACTTCCAACAAAAGCATCAAAAAAGGAAGGGAGCGATAAATAATGTTAATGCCAAAAAGAGTAAAGCGTCGTAAGCAGTTCCGTGGCAGCATGACAGGAAAAGCGCTTAGGGGCAATAAGATCACGAACGGCGAGTATGGTATTATTGCAATGGAGCCGGCATGGATCAAGTCCAATCAGATTGAGGCAGCCCGTATCGCCATGACACGTTATATCAAGCGCGGCGGTCAGGTTTGGATCAAGATTTTCCCGGATAAGCCG
>CAMRSM010000002.1 GCA_947053345.1 uncultured Lachnospiraceae bacterium | reverse complement strand
GTCAAAGTCGTTATGACGGTTTTGAGCAAAAACCAGATGGAGATCGGTATGCTGCCGGGCGAGAATATCTTTGCGATGATCCTCTACCAAAACGGCGGCGACTATTACAATGAAGACGCGTCCCGCTCGGCGCTCGACTCGGACGCGGCGATTAACGCGTTCAAGGAATACTGCGAGTTTTATACGGATTATAAGCTTGACCAGGCGACGGTCGTTGACGAGCGTTTCCGCCTCGGCGAGTGCCCGATCATTATAGCGGACTATACACTGTACAACAACCTGCAGGTATCCGCACCGGATATCAAGGGTCTGTGGGGCATGGCTCCGGTTCCGGGTGTCATGCGCGGGGACGGCACGGTTGACAACACGGTCGGCAGTACCGGCGCGGCATGTATCATGATGCAGGACAATGCGGATAAGAATGCTTCGTGGGAATTTTTAAAGTGGTGGACTTCGGCGGACACGCAGATCGAGTACGGCCGTGAGATGGAGTCCCTGATGGGTTCCGCGGCGCGTATCGCGACGGCGAACCTTGAAGCGTTTGAGGCGCTCCCTTGGCCGAATACCGAGCGGGAAGCCCTGATGCAGCAGTTCTCGCAGGTGCGGGGGATCCCGCAGGTTCCGGGCGGATATTTCTCCTGGCGAAATGTCAACAATGCGTTCTACCGCGTGACAACCAAGCCGGATTCGGTATCGCCGAGGGAGGAACTGATGGATAAGGTTCTCCTGATCAACTCGGAGATTGACTATAAGCGCAAGGAATTCAGCCTTCCGCTTTATGAAGAAAAGTAGAAAGGAGGAGGCTTTAAAAATGGGTAAAAACAACGCCAATGCGGCAGTGCTCGACGCGAATATGGAAAAAGCGAAAAAAGAGGGAAAGCTCTGGAACCGTATGAAAAAAAGCAGGACCTCCTATCTGATGTTAGCACCGTACCTGATCCTGTTTACCTTTTTTACGATCGCCCCGGTGTTAGTGTCCATCGGACTGAGCTTTACGTACTTTAATATGCTCGAAGCCCCGGATTTTGTCGGTTGGGCAAACTATGTCAAGCTGTTCCTTGATGATGATATCTTTATGATCGCCCTGAAAAATACGCTGCTCTTTGCAGTCATCACCGGGCCGGTGAGCTACATTCTCTGTGTGCTGTTCGCGTGGATCATCAACGAATTCCGCGGTAAACTGCGCGCGTTTCTGACCCTGATCTTTTACGCCCCGTCCATCTGCGGGCAGGCGTACCTGGTTTGGAACATCATCTTAAATCCGGGCAAGACCGGCTGGTTAAACGGTATCCTGATCAAGATGGGCTTTTTGGATGAGCCGATCTTGTGGATGCAGACCGAGAAATACGTGCTTCCGGTTCTGATTGTCGTACAGCTCTGGCTGTCGCTCGGCACGGGCTTCCTCTCGTTCATCGCCGGGTTGCAGACTGTGGACAAATCGCTTTATGAGGCGGCGGCGATGGACGGCGTGAAGAACCGCTGGCAGGAACTTTGGTTTGTCACCCTTCCGTCCATGAAGCCGCAGCTTATGTTCGGTGCCGTGATGCAGATCACGCAGTCGTTCGCGGTGGCGGATATCTCCATCCAGTTAGCGGGTAACCCGTCCGTCAACTATGCCGGTGCGACCGTCGTGACCCACCTTCTCGACTACAGCTCGACGCGCTACGAGATGGGTTACGCTTCGGCGATCGCAACCGTTTTGTTCCTGCTCATGGTAGGGACGAACAAGTTCGTACAAAAAGTATTAGGAAGGGTGGGAGAGTAATTGGCAGACAAAGCTGGATATAAGAAACCGAAAAAAGTAAATTATAAAAAGCAGAAGCAGCTCAACCGTTCCAAAGCCGGCAACGGAATGCTCTTCTTCCTGATGTTCATCTGCGGTATTTTTATGGCGCTGCCGCTCGTCATGATCGTCAACAACGCATTAAAGCCGCTCGATGAGATTTTCCAGTACCCGCCGCGCGTTTTTGTAAAAAACCCGACGATGGAGAATTTTTCCGACCTATTCGTTTTGATGAACGATTCGTGGGTTCCGTTCTCCCGGTACATACTAAACACCTTGATCATCACGGTTTCCGGTACGGTGGGGCATGTCATCGTGGCATCCTTTGCGGCGTACCCGCTTGCAAAGCATAATTTCCCGGGCAAGAAGATTGTTTTCAGCCTGGTTGTGCTCTCGATGATGTTCTCCTACAATGTAACGCAGATTCCGAATTACATGATTGTTACTTGGCTTGGGATGAACAATACTTATCTGGCACTGATCCTGCCGGCATGGCAGTACGGTATGGGACTTTACCTTATGAAGCAGTTCATGGAGCAGATCCCGAATTCGCTGCTTGAGTCGGCAAGGCTTGACGGCGCTTCGGAGTTCCGCACGTTCTGGACGATGGTCATGCCGAACGTTAAGCCTGCGTGGCTGACGCTCGCGATTTTCCAGTTCCAGCAGATGTGGGCGCAGACCGGTAACCAGTTCCTTCGCAGTGAGGAACTAAAGCCGCTGCAGTATTCGCTGCAGCAGATCACGGCGGGCGGCACGGCGAGAGCCGGCGCGGCGGCAGCGGTATCTTTTATTATCGCAGCCATCCCGATCATTTTCTTCCTGATCTGCCAGAGCAACGTCATCGAGACGATGACCACATCGGGTATGAAAGACTGATGAAGGAGGGGTAAGTTTGAAAAAAATGAGATTAAAAGCATCGCCAAAAGCGTTGTGTTTCGCAACGCTTTGGAAAAAAATCGTCATCACAGCCCTCTCCGTATGTATGCTCACAGAGCCTGCGATGGCAAAGGCCGACACGATCGTGCCTTACGACTCTTACAATTATGATTACTGGGAAAATATTGTGTTCACGCCGGCACCGTACATCCCGGACAACAGTGTTTCCGGGACAACATTGGGCATCGGGAGTTTCTTAAACCCGCAGGATCTGTGCGTGTCGCCGAGCGGGGATGTCTACATTGCCGATACCGGGAACAACCGTGTCGTGGTAGTGGATAATTCCCTGACGAAGGTGCTGCGTGTCATTGAATCCTTTGAACATGACGGGCAGGCCGACACGTTCAAATCGCCGTACGGCGTGTGTGTTTCGGAGAACGGGCAGATTTATATCGCGGACTCCGACAACGGCAGGATCGTGGTGCTTGAGGAGGATGACCTTTCTTTTGTGAAGACCATCAGCAACCCGACCTCCGATGTCCTTGAAGATGATTTTGTCTTCAATCCGTTAAAGGTCACAGTGGACTATGCGGACCGCGTTTACTGCATTGCGCGGCGTATGTTCCAGGGTATTATGGTATTTGAGAGCGAAGGTGAGTTCACCGGCTTCTTCGGCACGGTAAAGGTCAACATCACGCCGTGGGAGAAACTCTGGAGGAAACTTTCCACAAAAGAGCAGAGAAGCCGGCAGCAGCTCTTCATTCCGACTGAGTTCACCGGGATCGACATTGATGCGGACGGTTTCGTCTACGCGTCGAACTTTGACTCGAACGGCATTCAGGCAGTCCGCCGCCTGAACCCGAAGGGCGAGGATGTCATCCGCAAGGGAGAGAACGCGAATGTCGGCGGTGACATCCTTACAAACGGCACTTCCGATTACAGCGGCGTATCGACGATCGTCGATGTTGTATACCGCGACAAGGGCATCTATTCGCTGCTTGACTCCAAGCGCGGGCGCATCTTTACCTACGACCATGAGGGCAACCTTCTGTACATCTTCGGCGGCCTGGGCACACAGGCAGGGACATTTACCACACCGGTGGCGATCGAGGCGATCGGTGACAAGATCATCGTGCTTGACTCCTACCGCAAGGAGATGTTAGTCTTCACTGAGACACAGTACGGCGACCTGATCAACCAGGCGGTCAGCCTGCGATATGACGGCGACGAGACGCTCGCGGTCGATCTCTGGAAGCAGGTGCTGATGCTCGATGAGAACAACGAGCTGGCGAATGTCGGCATCGGCAAGGCGTATCTGACATCGGGCGACAACGTGCAGGCGATGAAATATCTGCGCATCGGCATGAGCCGCCAGTATTATTCGGTTGCCTACCGCAGATACCGAAATGAATTCCTGAAAGAATACCTTGGCGTGATCCTGACCGTGCTGATTCTTATGGTCGCAGGGATTGTCTTTTTCAATAAGTGGCGCAAAAAGAAAAAAGGGTTCACTGAGGAAGAGGAAGGGGGTGCGTTTGACGTATGAGAGAGACATTTTCCTTGGCAAAGATCAAATATATGTTTTATACCCTGACGCACCCGATGGACGGATTTTATGAGATCCGCCACAGGGGAAGGGGGAGTGTGCCGATCGCGGTCATCTCCGTTATCCTGTTCAGCTTTGTATTCTCCATCAATAAGATCACCGCGAGCTTTATCGTCAACGACACAAACCCGCGGACGGTGGACAGTCTGGATAACTTAAGCGGCGTGCTGCTTTTGTACCTGCTGTTTTGTGTCGGCAACTGGTCGATCACCTGTTTGCTCAACGGTGAGGGGAGACTGAAGGATATCGCGACGGTTCTGGGCTATTCGCTCGCCCCGATGACCATCAGCTACGTGATCGCGACGATCATCTCGCAGGTTGTGGCACAGAATGAGGAGGGTTTTTACAGCATCATCATCACTGTCGGTACGATGTGGACGGTGCTGCTGGCGCTTGCAGGCATTATGATCGTGCACAACTACAGCCTGGCAAAGACGTTGCTGACCCTGATATTAACGATCATTTCCATGCTGATCATCGTCTTTATCGTCATGCTGCTCTCGGATCTTGTTAATCAGGTATATGGCTTTATCTACAGCATTTACATGGAACTGCTGTTTAGAGGTTAGAGGAGGATGCGGCAATGAAGAAAAAAATGAGTACAATCAAAAAAATCATTCTCTCTGTCGTATCGGTCGTGATTGTGGTCGTGGCGGTCTACATGATTTACAATCTGGTGCATTACAAGCTGTTCCGGGACTACAAGGATTACCTTGGGGAAAATGAGGCCTACGAGGAGGGCACGGCGTTTACCGCGAAGAACGATGCCTCCCCGGATGTGGCAGGGATGCAGCTTGCGGCAGAAAATGAGTTCCTGAAGCTCTATATCAATGTAAAAACAGCGGAGACTGCCGTGTACGATAAACGCACGGGACAGACGACGTACTCCAACCCGGTGAATGGGGCGGACGACGCGGTTGCCAGCAAGACCCACCGCGCGTATTTACAGTCGCAGATGATCGTGGATTTTTACAACGCGGCGCGCAACAGCTCCACTTACAATTCCTACGATTACAGTACGTCGCGCGGGCAGTTTGAGGTACAGAGCATCACGGACGGCGTTCGCGTGCTCTACACGCTCGGCGACCTCAGCAGCCCGACCGGGATTGTGCCGGAGTACATCGAGAGTGCCAGGCTGGAAAGCTATCTGGCAAACCTGAGCGAGAAAAACGCGAAGTATGTCAGACAGCGCTTCACCGAATGGGAGGAGAAGGAAGGCTGGCTGATCATCATTGAGGGCGCGAAGGGCGCGGCTTCCCAGATGCGCAAAATGAATGAATATCTGGCGGAGGCGGGGTATACCGAGGAGGATTACACCCAGGATATGCTTGCGTCCGGCGCGGACGGGGTGATCCCGACCTACTTTGTCATCCCATTGGAATACAAGCTGGAGGGAGACGGCCTGCGGGTACGTATCCCGGTGGAGCATATCGAGGAGAGCGGCGACGGCATGATCTACCGCATCCAGCTCCTGCGTTACTTTGGCGCTTCCGGCGTGGCGGATGCGGACGGCGGCTATATGCTCGTCCCGAACGGTGCGGGTTCCATTATTTATTTTAACAATGGCAAGACCGACGCGGCAGCGTACAGCCAGTATGTGTACAATATTGACCCGGTGTCGGCGGAGTATCTGGTCAGGGAAAATACCGAGACGGTGCGGATGCCGTTTTACGGAATGTATTATAAAAATACGGATACCGGTATTTTTACCGTAATCGAGAAAGGCGACAGCCATGCGATGATCAGTGCGAATGTATCCGGATCCTTGAACTCCTACAATTACGCGTGGCCGACGTTCAGTGTCCGCGGTTCGGATAGTCTGGCGATGTTCGGAACGACCGGTAATGCGGCGGACCTGCCGATTGTGGAGCCAAATCTTTATACCAACGATATCGTTGTGCGCTATAATTTCCTTGAAAAAGGAAAGGCAGATTATTCCGGCATGGCGAATTATTACCGTGCAAAGCTGGTTGAAAACGGCACGCTCACGCGTCTTGCAAAAGCCTCCGACATCCCGTTCTACATGGATCTGATCGGCGGTGTGAAGGAGGACGCGAATGTCCTCGGGATCTCCTATCTCGATATCTTCGCGATGACGACCTATGAGGAAGCGGAGAAGATCGTGGATGACCTTTCGGCGGACGGGGTAAACCGTTTGGTGCTGAATTATCAGGGCTGGTTCAACGAAGGCTATTACCACGACGCAGCGAGCAAGATCAAGCTCGTGAAGGAACTCGGCAGCAAGAAGGAACTGGAGCGCCTGACGGATAAGGTCGAGGCGGCGGGCGGGAAGCTCTACGGCGATGTCGCTTTCCAGAAAGTATCCTTTATCGCGGACAATTTCAATTACACAAGAGAATCGGCGCGGTACTATGGCGCGGGCTACACTTTATCGTTTGGGCAGGTAAACCCGGTTACTTTGCAGCAGACATACGCACTGGGTTACAGGGAAACACTCTACAACGTAATTTCGCCGAAGTTTTTGGTGCGCTACGTTGACAAATTTGCGGATAAGATCGGGAAATATGATATCTCCGGTATCTCGCTCCGCGACTTAGGGGATTATCTCTCATCCGATAAAAAGCGCACGGAGATGATCGTGCGCGAACAGGCGAAAGAGATTGTCAAGGGACAGTTCGAAAAGCTTAAAGGAACCGGAAAGCAGCTGATGGTGAGCGGCGGAAATGCCTACGCCTGGGGTTACAGCAATGACCTGATCAACATTCCGGTCTCCGGCAACCGTTACTTGATCATTGACGAAGACGTGCCATTCTACCAGATGCTTGTGCATGGTTATATCGACTATGCGGGGCAGGCGGTCAACTTAGACGATTCCTTTGACCGCGTGGACAGTGTGCTGACGATGATCGAGTACGGCTCGGCACCGCATTTTACCTTTACCGGAAAACAGTCGAGTGAGATGAAGTACACGGGCTTGAACGGTATGTACAGCACGACCTACAAAAATCAGGCGGATATCGCGGGAGACGATGCAGTCTTTTCATGGGATGAGCTCGCGAAGGGCGTGTACGCCGAGGTTAACGGGGTGCTGAAAAATGTGGTGGACGCGGAGATCACGAGACATGAAATCTTAGCTTCCGGTGTTGTCAAGGTAAGTTACAGCAATGGCGTTACGGTCTATGTCAACAAGCAGGATGTCGCGGCGGATGCCGAGGGCAGCCAGCTTGCGCCAAAATCTTATGAGGTAAGGGGGGTGGCGAGATGAGCGGAGGAAAAAAGAAGAAGGGAATGTCCCTGACGGGGAAACGCGCGGTCGTCGGCCTGCTCTTTATCTCCCCGTGGATTGTCGGGTTCCTCGCCTTCTATGTGCGCAGCTTTATCATGACGATCCAGTTCGCCCTCTCCGAGGTCACAGTCAATGCCGGGGTCGGTGGTTATACCTTAAAGTTTAACGGGTTGGAGAACTTCATATATGAGTTTACAAAACACCCGCGTTTTCCACAGACACTGGTCACCTCGCTGCAGGATATCCTGATCGATGTGCCGCTGATCGTGTTCTTCAGTTTGTTCATGGCATTGCTTTTGAACAAGAAATTTCCGGGAAGGACCTTGGTGCGCGCCATCTTTTTCATCCCGGTCATCATGAACGCGGACGCGATCGTCTCCGCAATCGAGATGGCAAGAAGCGCGATGATGGGCGGCGTGTCCGCCACTTCGGCGGCGATTGCCGAGTCTTCCGGAAGCGGTGTCAACATGGATTATTACTTGGCGCTGTTTAAGGAACTTGCACTTCCGGATTCCCTGCTTGATTATGTGGTAGGGGCGATCGGGCGCATCAACGATATCATCTCGGCATCCGGCGTACAGATCGTTATCTTTATCGCGGCGCTCCAGTCAATCCCGTCTTCCCTCTATGAGGTGGCAAAGATCGAGGGTGCGACGGGGTATGAGACTTTCTGGAAGGTTACCTTCCCGATGGTTCTGCCGCACATTATCACAAACATTGTCTATACCGTTGTCGATTCGTTTACAAGCAGCCAGATCGTGGAGATGGCGTACGATACGGCGTACAAGGATCAGATGTGGGGTCTGAGCTCGGCGATGAGTTTTACGACGACCGTGATCGTCTGCCTGATCCTTGGGGTTGTCTGCGGGTTGATCCAGAAGCGGACATTCTACTATAACTAGGAAAGGAGGAGAATAATATGCAGCTTGTACAGAACTACAAGGCAAAATTTCAGGCGATGAAGGATGATAAGCAGTTCGCGAATGACCGGCGCAAAGCGGTCAGGATTTCGAAAAAAGTTATTCTCGGTCTTTTCAAAGCGGTGGTGCTTATCGGGATCAGTTACATGATCCTAAGCCCGCTCATCGGAATGATCAGCAACTCCTTTTTCTCGGACAATGATGTGTATAACCCAATGGTTTACCTCTTTCCGGTGGAGGGCACACTGGAGCGCTACACGACTTCAATCAAGGTAATGAGTTATGGGAAAGTGCTTTTTAACACGCTTCTTTATGACCTGACCCTGATGGCAGTGCAGCTTTTGATCTGTTCGCTCGTTGGCTACGGCTTTGCACGGTTTAATTTCCCGTTTAAAAAAGTATTTTTTGCCTGCGTTGTTGTCATGATCGTGCTGCCGATGAACACCATCATGCTCCCGCTCTACATGACTTTCCGCAATTTCGGGCCGTTTGGAAACCTGCTCTCAACACCGGTTCCAATGTACATTATGACGGCGCTTGGCTGCGGCCTGCGCTCCGGCCTGTACATCTATATCTTTAACCAGTTTTTCCGCGGTCTGCCAAAAGAGATCGAGGAGGCGGCGTTCGTGGACGGTGCGGGGATGTTCTACACCTACTCCCGCATCATGTTGGTCAACGCGATGCCGTCCGTGATCACGGTATCCATCTTCTCGCTTGTATGGCAGTACAATGACTCGTTCTATGCGAGGATGTTTACGATCAGCGCGAATATCCTGCTGAGCAAAAAAATCGGCTCGCTCTCCGATACGGTGGCAAATTCTTACCAGATCAACGATCCGACGATCTTGCAGCTTTATACCTATGCGGGTATTATCCTGCTGGTCATCCCGGTACTTTTGATCTATGTCCTCCTGCAGAGGAAATTTATCGAGGGCGTGGAGCGAAGCGGTATCGTTGGTTAGGATATTTCCGCACCGCGGCGGACGGATCCGCCTGCGGTGCGGCCACGGACTGGCAGTGCTTCTGTTATTGCAGAAATGCTGTAATGGAAATAAAATATATTTTCAACAAGTTAAGGAGGAGAAGTATGTTTAAGAAAAAAAGACTGTTAGCGGCAGGCTTGGTAATGGCGATGGCATTTACCGGCTGCGGCGACAAAGAAGGTGCCGATCCGACACCAGTACCGACACAGCCCTCACAGCCAACGCAGCCGCCGGCAACATCCACACCGGCTCCGACTGACGCACCGGAAAGTACGCCGACCACGGCACCGGTTCCGACGGAGGCACCGAGCTATGAAGCCGGTAAGGTGGTTGATTTTGAGGACGGAAACTTTAGCTTTGTCGCAGTGAAGGAATCCCTTCCGACCAGCGCGGAGACGGAGCTTTCCGTTGTGGATTTCGGCGGCTCGAAAGCATTGCAGATCAAGGCGGAAGACACGAAGAAATTCCCGTATGTCGCGATCGATATCTCAAGTCTTGCGGGCGACGCGATTGAGAGTGTGCGCACGATCGAGATGGATATGGGTCTTGCTTCCCCGGACGGTACATTCTATGCAGCATCCGGCAATATTTACTACTATGTCGGCGAGGATAACGCAGAGAAGAGTGCACCTTGGTCCGTGTACCTGGCCGTGAAGAACCCGAAGAGAAACACGATGACGCTTGAAGCGGAGGAGAGCTTTAAGGCAGGTGCCAAGAACCTCATTATTATCACGAAGGAGACGGATAACGCGATCGCTTCGGCAGGGGCGACAAACACGGTGTACATTGACAATATCGTGTTAAAAGACGCGGACGGCAATGCGATCGCGCTTGACACCGCAGCGGCCTTTGACGCTCCGGACGGCTTCGGAGATGAGGACTGGAGCAATCTCGTACAGGTAAAGGATGAGGTTGACATTGCGGGCATGGCAGGTACCAATCCGGGTTCCTGGTGGCCGGGACAGGGCATCACGGTCGATCCGGCGCAGGATCTGAGCGAGGGCAACACAAGCCTTGTGGATGACGCATCCGTATTTGGACCGGGAATGATCATGACGATCTACATGAACTTTGATTTTAACTCCCTTGACGAGTGGCAGAGGAACATCAAGCTTGTCGGTCAGTACTTTGGCGTGGAGGGCTCCGAGATCGCGGTTCCGTCATGGGAGGATTTCAATATCAAGGACGTTGCGGACATGACCTCCGGCGTGGACGATAAGACGGGTCTGCCGACCAAGGTGTTCAACATCTATGCGCTTCCGATGAACGATTCCCGCACGATGGCACAGATCAGCTACGACAAGGTGGCAGAGTACCTTGGCGATACGGAATGGTTCAAGCACATTAATTTCCTCGGTATCGCGGATTACGGCTTTGCGCTTGACATCACGAGGGTGACCGTCGGCTACGAGAAGAAGGTTCTTCCTCCGACCGTCAACAATACCGAGATCGAGGGCTTTAACGTAAAGGGTGCCGGCTGGGCACAGGCCGGTGTACAGACGGTAGCAGGCGGCGGGACCTTTGATGTCAGCCTCTTAAAGCCTGGCTGCGTTGTCACGATCGACTATAAGTCCGAGGGTGATATGTGGCTGGTTGCCTCTCCGGTCGAGGGGATGGAAGCACCGTATGGCTGGACCAGGATCGCACAGAACCAGGCAGCGAAAAATGATGACAACAACCAGTGCCAGATCACATACGATCAGATCGTTGCGGCGCTTGGTACCGACGATTTCTCGGCACTTGGCAAACTGGAGTGTGAGTCCGACCAGGAATGGGAGGTTTACAGTGTTTCCGTCGGCGAGTATGCGCCGGACGCACTGAAGTTTACGGACGAGGTAATGTTTGACAATTCCGGGGCAAAGGCTGCCGGCTGGGCACAGGCAGGCGTTGACACCGACCAGGGGAATTTTGATTACACCCTGCTTGTTCCGGGCAGCGTGATCAATGTATATTACAAAGATAACGGTGCGAATTACTGGCTGGTAGCCGTTCCGGGGGACGGAGCGCCTTACGCCTGGTCGCGTGTCGGGAACGGTGACAATGATGTCACTTCCCGCATGGATCCAAAGAAAGGCATTATGCAGATTACTTATGATCAGCTGGTAGCGGCTCTCAAAACGGAGGATTTCTCAACGATGTACGCGCTGCAGGTTGAATCCAGCGAGGAATGGGAAATTTACGGAATCGGCGTGGCAAAGCTCGCGGAGTAATCCGGACGATATCCTGAGGAATGTAGTGCAACTACGGTTCTTGTGCAGTATCGTGGGGAAATCCCCACGGTACTGCCGGAACATTGATTGAGACAAAGCATTGCGGGATGACCGCGGTGTATGGTTTTGAATTAAAAAAGAAATGGAGGATTTATATGTTCAACAGCAAGATCAAAAAAGCATCTGCGCTTGTACTGACTGGTGCAATGACGCTTTCCCTGGCAGCGTGCGGCGGCGGAAATGAGGAGGGCGATCCGACCAAGGCTCCGACCCCGACAACAGCGGCACAGGGAGACGGTGAGGAAGGGGATCCGACAAACACACCGGATGTGACGAACCCGGATGACGGCAGCAATGAGGGGAATATAAACAACGATACGTCCGTAGAGCCTTGGGCAGGTTCCACCCCGCGGACGATCCGCATCGGTACATGGTATGACCACTACTATGACAGCACGCACAAGGATATTTATGACCAGCCGGAGGTATCCAACCTTGAGACCGCACAGATGCAGTTTGATAACCTGAAACGCGTCGAGGAGAAGTACAATGTGCGCATTGAGTATATCAACCTGACATGGAACGGTATCATGGAGTCCATCAACACTTCCATCATGGCAGGTACTCCGGACTGTGACCTTTACGAATCCGACCTGCAGTGGGGCGTGCCGGCGGTTATGAACGGTTACGCTACTTCACTGGAAGATATTGCGCAGCCGGACGATGACATTTTCACCGAGCAGACCGTATTCCGTTATTTGGAGATTCCGGGTATGGATAAACACTATATGTTCCAGGGGGCGACGCTTGACCTCGGCGCTTATCCGCTCGGTTTCAACATGAACCTGATCGAGGAGGCAAACCTTGAGAATCCGCAGGATTTGTATGACAGGGGCGAGTGGACTTGGGATAAGTTTACCGAGTATCTCCGCATCCTGACGAAGGATACAAACGGCGACGGTGAGCCGGACCAGTACGGTTTCACCGGCTGGTGGACGACGATGTTCAACTACCTGCTCATGTCCAACGGCACCCATGTTGCGGCAGGTTCGCAGGAGATGTTAAGTTCCCCGGCGACGATCGAGGTGCTTGAGCTTATGTACCAGATTTACCAGACCGACAAGACTGCAAAGCCTTGGAACCAGGATGACTGGGATTCGAACAATGTGTTCTCGGACGGCAAGGTTGCATTCTGGATCTCGGCTGCATGGATCCAGCAGGGAAATTCTTCCGCGGATATGGGTTTTGAGTTCGGTGTTGTTCCGTGGCCGCTTGGACCGAGCGGAAACCCGGAGACAAACTCCCAGATCGCGGTAGCAGGTAACTGGTCAATGATCCCGGCGGGCGTGGAGCGTCCGGAGCTCGTATACCAGGTATTCAAAGAATACACGAACTGGTATGACGGCGACTTGGAGTACCGTGATGACACCGAGTGGTTTGAGGATATGATGGAGAGCGAGAGGAATTTCGAGTACTTGAAGATGATGGGCGAGTCCAACCCGTGGTTTGACCTTTGGGATAAAATCGAAGGGATTAACGCGGCAAATGCGATGGTTGCCTCGGCTGCGGATCAGGTTCTGACCCCGGCGCAGGCGGCAGAGCAGCAGAAGCAGATGGTACAGGATTATCTCGACCTGAACTTCGGCGAATAATCCGATTAGCAACAATTCCGGTTTCAATACGGCAGGTTGTGGTACAGCCTGCCGTATTTTCAAAAAAGAATTTTCAGAAAATGATAAAAAGAATTTGCTATTTTTAAAAAATATAGGTGAAATACGATGTCTGCCGCCAGCTCCGGAAAAGCCGCTGTGATATGCCCGATACCGTGCGGTGTGGGTGCGGCAGGATACCGTACAAGATGCTGCGTAGAATGTCATACAGGATGTGGTGTGCGAAAACGGCAGGTTTTAATGCATCAGGAAATGTGTGAATATTGCGGAAGAACCAGTGAAGGCACGGTTGTGCAAATGGAAAAGTAAGCACGGATATTGCCAAAAGACTTAAGTGCAAAATAGTGCATAAATAGTGCAAAATAATGCAAAATAACGCTTGCATTTTGCGGGAATCCATAGTATAATGAGATTGTAAGGAAAAAACAGGGAAGAAAACAATGGTGCATGAGAAGGAAAATGCACTATAGATGCAATATTAAAAATCAAACGCGCAGAGCGAAAGAAAGGAGCAGTAAAAAATGAGTAAAGTGACAATGTTGACGGAGAACCTGAAAAACATCCCGTGGCAGGACAAGCCGGAGGGCTATGTGGGACCGGTGTGGCGCTATACCGAGAACCCGATCGTAAACCGCAATCCGATCCCGGGGGTAGCAAGGATTTTCAACAGTGCGGTCGTACCGTATGAAGGGGCATTTATCGGCGTATTCCGCGCGGAGCAGAACGACGGCGTGCCGCATCTGTATCTTGGCCGCAGCAAGGATGCGATCCACTGGGAGTTTGAGAAGGAGAAGATCCAGATGGTGAACGAGGCCGGCGAGCCGTACATGCCGCGCTACGCGTATGACCCTCGCCTTGTGAAGGTGGAGGATGCCTACTACATCATCTGGTGTACTGATTTTTACGGCGCGGCATTGGGGCTTGCGAAGACGACGGATTTCAAGACTTTTACGCGCCTTGATAACCCGTTCATCCCGTTCAACCGCAACGGTGTGCTCTTTCCGCGCAAGATCAACGGCAATTTTGTCCTGCTCTCCAGACCGAGCGATTCCGGGCACACGCCGTTCGGCGATATTTTTGTCAGCGAGAGCCCGGATCTCGTATATTGGGGCAAGCACAAGCATGTGATGACACGAGGCTATAACCAGTGGTGGCAAAGCTTAAAGATCGGCGGCGGGGCAGCACCGATCGAGACGAGCGAGGGCTGGCTGTTGTTCTATCATGGTGTGACCGGAACCTGCAACGGCTATGTTTACAGCATGGGCGCGGCGCTGCTTGATATCGACAACCCGTCCATCGTAAAATACCGCACAAGGGATTTCATCCTCACACCGGAAAAATGGTACGAGGAGACCGGTTTTGTACAGAATGTCGTATTCCCATGCGCGGCGCTGACCGATGCGGAAAGCGGAAAGATCGCGATCTACTACGGTGCGGCGGACAGTTATGTCGGTCTTGCGTTTACGACCCTGGATGAGATCGTGACCTATATCAAGGAGCATCATACGGACAATGCGGATGACGGCACGATCGGGATTATTTAATTATTCCCAGGCGGCAGTTCATAAAAGGATATTTTGAATGCGGAAGAGGGCTTTTGCAGGGTGGGCATCTTGCAGCAGCCCTTTTTACGGCATCCGGTAATAATGCAGGATAGGGAAAGCCACTATACCATGCCGCGTAAGGGGTATTATGGCTGTGGGCAGACGGGAGGCGCGGATGGCAGAAAATACCGCGTCCCCCCGGCAGACGGAGAGGGGGATCCATATGGATTGGCAGGAAGTATGTGACCGCGGAATCGTAAACGGAGGCAGCCTTTACCGCTTTGGCAAGCTGTTTACGCGCGCGGGGAACGGGGAGCGCCTAAAGGTCGGTTTTCTTGGCGGCTCCATCACGCAGGGTGCTCTGGCAAGCACGCCGCAGAAATGCTATGCGTATCTCGTACATCTTTGGCTGAAGGAACATTTCCCGGACGCGGAATGGGAGTACATCAACGCAGGGATTGGGGCGACGACTTCGCAGTTCGGTGTGGCGCGCGTGGAAAGCGACCTGCTGCGCTACCAGCCCGACCTTGTTTTCCTTGAATATTCCGTCAACGACCCGAATACTGAATTTTTTAAGGAAACTTTTGAGGGTACGGTCCGCAAGATCCTTTCGGCAGGCTCACGCCCGGCGCTTTTTATGTTTAATAACGCGCAGTATGACGGTGGGGGCGACTCTGCGCGGGTACACAATGAGATTGGGTGCGCTTATGATCTTCCGGTCGTATCGATGAAAACGTCCATTTACGGGGAAGTCTTGGCGGGAAGGATTTTGGCTCCCGACATCTCTCCGGATAACCTGCACCCGAACGATAAAGGACACCGGATGGTGGCGGACGTGATCGTGAACCTGCTCGCAAAGATATTCTGTGCCGTCTCGGGTGGACAGTGGGGCAGCCAAACCGCTTCCGTGCGGATTGACAATGCTAAAAATGGTGCGGGGCATTTTCTGCTTCGCACCGGAAACAGGGTTGTGTTCTCACAGGATAGGGATATGGTACGGCAGCCGGTGACAAAAGACCGCTTTTCGGGTTCCGTGCGCTTCCAGAATCCAGACTTTGCAGCGGGTAGCCCACCCGGTACGGCACTTTATCTCTCCGGTTTTACGCCCGATTTGCGCCCGCAGGAATACGGGGTCGCCGACGTGTTTAAGAACGGCTGGCGGGCGGGGGAAGAAGGTAACTTTTTTGAAATTACCCTTGAGGATGTATCCTGCATCAGCGTGCAGTTCTGCCGGACGGTCAGGCAGCCCGCGCCCGTCGCAAAAGCCGTGGTGGACGGGGACGAAGAGCATGCGGTTGTGCTTGACGCAAATTTTGACGAGACATGGGGAGACTGCTGTTATTTAAAAGATATTGCGATGTGGCTGCCGGTTGGCAGACATACTTTAAGGATCACGGTCGTGGAACGGCCGGAACATATGGAGAGTGATTTTTACCTGATCTCCGTGATCGCGGTGAAAGCGGGGCAGGGGGAAGTTTCGTGAGATATTTGCCTGTTATAAAAACTTTTTTCATTGATTTTATTTTTGGGGTGATTTCTCCGGCCATTGGACGGGAGAAGCCATGCAAAACTTAATTGGGAGGAACTATGGAAATGCATAAGCTCGCGCAGGAACATCTGCGCACAAAGCTGCTGCCGTTCTGGGAGAAATTAAAGGACGAAAAAAACGGCGGCTTTTATGGATATATGGATTTTGACCTGAAAGTGGATGAGAAGGCAGCCAAAGGCTGTATTTTAAACAGCCGCATCCTCTGGTTTTTCGCGAACGCAGCGATGGTCTTAAACGACCCTTCGCTCTTAACCTACGCCGACCACGCATACCGCTTTATGACAGAGCATTGCCTGGACAAAGAGTACGGCGGCATCTACTGGTCAATGAACTATGACGGAACCCCGGCGGACACGACCAAGCACACATACAACCAGGCATTCGCGGTCTATGCGCTCGCATCGTATTATGATGCGACCGGAAACAAGGAGGCACTCGATCAGGCGTATGCCCTGATGGATATCATCGAGTTAAGATGCACGGACGAGATCGGTTATCTGGAAGCTTTTGACCGCAGCTTCGCCCCGGTGGAGAACGACAAGCTCTCAGAGAACGGCGTGATAGCCGAGAAAACGATGAACACGCTGCTGCACGTGTTCGAGGCTTATACGGAAGTTTACCGCGTGGCGAAATATGATCTTGCAGGAAAACGTCTGCGCTTCATGATGAACGTGGTCGCGGAAAAGATTTACAACCCGGAAAAACGCCGTCAGGAAGTATTTTTTGACCGCGAAATGAACAGCATCATTGACCTGCATTCCTACGGGCATGATATTGAGACGGCATGGCTTTTAGACCGCGGTCTTGAGGTGCTTGGCGATGCAGAGATGACAGAAAAGCTCTCCCCGGTCACAAAGGCGCTTACCGCCCGCATTTACGAGCGCGCCTATGTGGATCACTCGCTCTTAAATGAGTGTGAGCGCGGCGTGGACAATACTTCGCGTATCTGGTGGGTGCAGGCGGAGGCTGTGGTCGGCTTTTTCAACGGCTGGCAGAAACAACCGGAGCACACGGAATATTTGGCGGCGGCAGAGGATATTTTCCGGTATATCATGGAGAAGCTTGTCGATGCGCGCGAAGGTTCGGAATGGTACTGGGAACTTGATAAGGCAGGAAATCCGGCGAGCAGAAAACCGATCGTTGAGCCGTGGAAATGCCCGTACCATAACGGAAGGATGTGCATGGAATTGATTAAGAGAACAAAAGCTTCCCAGTAAGCAGATTTTACTGCCGCAAGAGATTTCTGGATCAGTGCAGGGAAAATGCGGCCGCGCGGTATGGTTTTTGGCGGATGCCGAGAAAATTCAAGCTTAGCGCAGGGAAAATATAAATGAAAAATTGAAATGAATAAGGAAAGGTATGGATCATGTTACATAAACAGTATTATGTGGAATTGGAAAAATATAACCGGCTGATTGCCAGAAAAAATGAAAAAACCGGGGACTACAACGGAATCTATGACCGTTTCCGCGACCCGGTGCTCACAAGGGAGCATGTCCCGCTATTTTGGAAGTACGACCTTGACGAGAATACAAACCCGTATTTTATGGAGCGCCTCGGTGTAAACGCTGCTTTTAATTCGGGCGCAATCGAACTTAACAGAAAATATTATCTTGTGGCGCGCGTGGAGGGTGCCGACCGCAAATCTTTCTTCGCCGTGGCGGAGAGCGAGAGCCCGGTGGACGGGTTCCGGTTCTGGGATTACCCGGTGCAGCTGCCGGACACTTGTCCGGAGGAGACCAATGTCTATGACATGCGCCTGACTAGGCACGAGGACGGATATATTTATGGCGTATTTTGTTCGGAGAGCAAGGATGCCGCGGTGAACGACCTCTCGGCGGCGGTGGCTGCCGCGGGCATCGTGCGCACGAAGGATTTAAAGACATGGGAGCGCCTGCCGAACTTAAAAACCTTAAATTCGCCGCAGCAGCGCAATGTTGTGCTCCACCCGGAATTTGTAAACGGGAAATATGCGTTCTACACGCGCCCGATGGATGATTTTATCGACACCGGGTCGGGCGGCGGGGTCGGCTTCGGGCTGTGCGATGACATCACACATGCCGTGGTCGGCGAGGAGATCATCACGAGCCGCCGCAAATACCACACCATCACCGAGGCGAAGAACGGTGCGGGTGCCGTGCCGATCAAGACGGAGCGCGGGTGGATCCACATCGCGCACGGCGTGCGGGCCACCGCGGCAGGGCTGCGCTATGTCATATACGCGTTCGCCACGGATTTAAAGGAGCCCTGGAAGGTGATCGCGGAGCCGTCAGGACTTCTGATCGGGCCAAAGGGCGGCGAGCGCGTCGGCGATGTATCCAATGTGGTATTCACGAACGGTGCCATCGCAAGGGAAAGCGGTGAGGTCTATATTTATTACGCGTCTTCGGACACGAGGCTGCATGTGGCAGAGACATCGGTCGATAAGCTGATCGACTATGTTTTTTGTACCCCGCAGGATCCGGGGCGTTCCGTGGACTGCGTGAAGCAGCGCTGCGAGATGATCGCGAAGAATCTTAAGATTTTGAATAAAGAAGGTTGAGGGGGGCGGAAACCACAGGGAACCACGCTCCGCAATAACAGCCGCCCGGCATGATCGGAAGCCGCAGGGGGAATCCGCCGCAACCGGAATGCCAGGCGGTTTTGTCATATTATGTGCGCTATAAAAGAGAAATCGGATGGACGGATTTTTTATATAGATATTGAAAATACAGGAGAAAAGAGTATAATGGCATTAAGAGATTGATTTTGGGAAATGCAGCGGCAATTTGTGGTTTTACAGGAAAGGATGGGATAAGATGGGGAAAAAGATGATTTTGTATTTCTGTCTGGCGCTGGTATGGATGGCGTTGGCAGGAACCGGCTGCGGGAAGGAGGCGGGGACATCCACCGCGGAAGGAGTTACGCCGGCAGGGGCAGGAACGCCGGGGTCTGGTGTGCCGGGGGAGGGGAGCGGCACGCCGGAACCGGGGGAGGGAAGTGCTGCTCCCGCACCGACGCACCAGGCAGTCGCGACGGGAACGCCGGTTCCGACCAAGTCCCCTACTCCGGTTCCGACGAAGGCGGAGCCCATGCCGACACAGGAGGCAAAGCTTGTGACGGTGACCCCGGTGCCGGGGGAGTCCGTCAGGGAAATCGCGGGCAGCATCGCTGCAGAGGATTATCCGGTGGTGGACGGTTCGACGGCGACCCTGCCGCTGTCGCAGGCGCTCTATGCCCTTGCGACAGGCCGGGATATGGAGGAGGCAGAGCGGGCAGTCGTCCATACCAAGACGACCAATTCTTATTACCGCCTGTACGATAAGGAGGCGGATCTGCTGATCGTCTATGAACCGCCGCAGGAGGTCATCAACCGGATGCGCGAGGAAAACCTGCTGATCAAGCCGATCGGGCTGGATGCCCTCGTATTTATGGCAAATGCGGGAAACACGGTGCAATCCCTGACCACGCAGCAGCTTGTTGATATTTACGCGGGCAGGATCAAAAACTGGGCGGAGGTCGGCGGCAGCGACCAGAGGCTTCTCGCGTTCCAGCGCCCGGCGGGTTCTGGCAGCCAGACCCTGATGCAAAAGCTCGTCATGGGCGAGGTGCCGATGGAGGAGGGCGACAATATCTTCCGTTATCATACGATGGCGGACATTCTGGAGGGGATGCTCGCCTACACCGGGGAGGCGAACACGCTCGGCTATTCGGTATTTTATTATGCGAATTTCATGTATTCCCTGCCGCAGCTGCGCTTTATGGGAGTGAATGGGGTCACGCCGTCTACACAGACCATCTATGACGGGACATATCCGTTTGTGAATGCCTTTTATGCGGTGATCCGCCCGGATGAGCGGGAGGATTCGAACGCGCGTATTTTGTTTGACTGGCTGACCGGGGAGGAAGGGCAGCAGATGGTGCTCGACCTTGGCTATGTGCCGGTGGTAATGCCTGACGGGGCGCAGATCACTGCCAAAGACCCTGTGCGGGAGGAGGAACTTTTGCTTACTCCGAAGCAAAAGCTTGCGCCGGGGGAGCATTTCATCTTTGTGCAGGAGGAGCCCTCCCCGGATTACAATGACCATGGGGATATCCGGATCTATGACGAGAACTGGGAATGCTGTGCCTCCTTCCGGACGGCCTCCTGCACCACGCAGGGCGTGACGGATGCGCGTTATGTCTACATCGGCCGCTGGAGGGCAGGGTCGGAGGACGGGGAAGACCGGTGGTCGGAAACGGTGGAGGATGCCGTTATTTATGACTTGAAGGAAAATGAATTTTTGGATTTTAGCACAGTCACGGACGGCTATGTCACGATCCTGGACGGCGTGAGGGGCTATTTTGAATGTACGCAGGACGGCGATAAGGCAAAGGTGATTGACCGGGATGGAAAAGTACTTCTTGACGATATCCAGATGGGGGAGGGCGGTGGGATGATCTACCGGCAGGAGGACTATTTTACCGCAACCTACTGGGAGGGGCATTTCGGAGATAATAAAGGGGACGTGAAAAAGATTTTTGACCTTGACCTAAACCTTACAAGCGTGATATTCGAACACCCGGAAGATTTGCCCGCAGCATCCGACCGTGCCGCCGGGGTGGGCTATGCGGTAAGTGAGGACGGATATGTGCTGTCACCGGAGGGGGAGATTTTGTTGGACAAGGACATCTTCCTTGCCCGGTTCGGGAACGGGGAGGATACGGAATGTACGATCGGCAACAAATATCCGCTGATTTTGGGCAGGGACACCCCGGAGTATCTGTACCGGGTTGAATACGCGGGGGAAATCTGGTATGTGGATATAACCTTGAATGTATATTTCCGGGAAGGGGAGACGCAGCTGACCGTCTCCGATCCCAAGAAAGCGCTCTGCCCTTATTATATGGCGAAAACAGAAGACAGCACAAAATACTTTTCGCCGGATGGCAGCCTGATCGTGCAGATCCCGTCCGGGGAGACGGGGAGGGTGCTGCGGTCCGCCGGGGAAAGCTATATTCTGGCAGAAAAAAGCGGGGACGGATTTGTGGTTGACATCATCGGGCAGCAGGAGGATGACCACCAAACGTACCAGTATGGCGCGGAGGGGATCATCTTTAACGAAATCCAATATCCGGAACCACAGATGGTGATCCTGTATGGAAGCCGTGTGGGGGAAGCTCGCACGCAGCAGGAGGTTCTTGCAATATGCCAGGGAAGCAGCATGGAGCTATTGGAAGCGGAGAGAATTTTGTTGCGGCAGGTGTACAGTGAGAAGCAAGGGCAGGATGAAAAGGTATGGCTGGCGGAGCTGTATCACGGCAGTCAGGCGGCAGGCGGCGGTCTGGCTTACACCTACGTGCTGCTTGGCGGCGGAAAAATCCGTTTTATGACACCCGAACCCGGCAGGCTTGTCCGCTGTCATGACGGCTATCTGCAGGTAGATGCCGGAAGCTATACGTATGTGTATGATTATGACGGAAACCAGATCATCAAGGCATATAACCGGCTGCTTATGGACGAGTAGGAAAAGTGGGACTGCTTCCTTCAATGTCAGCGGTTTCTGTATTTGTGAAAAGGAGATGGACGATGGATTTTAAAATTTTGCCTTTTGCCCCGGAAAATCTGGAGGAGCTGGCACAGCTCGCCGAGAGGCTCAATGGGAAAAGGGAAACGGCGAGCGCTTTTTGCTGCACGGGGAAAGCGGAGATACGGAGAGATTTTGAGCACAACATGCCATACGGCCATGCCTGTTTTTTGGACGGGAGACCGGTCGGGCTGTGGAATGGTTATCTGGATGCGGAGAAAAAGAACGCGGATTGCTCCCTGATGCTTGGGCTTACCGGCAAGGCGTACCAGGAAGCGGCAGGGGCGCTTTGCTCTGCCGCAAAGAGCAGGCTTGGGCAGGGGGTGGCCTGCACATTTTTCTTCCCGCAGGAAAATGCGGACTGCAGACAGTTTTTGGAGCAGGCCGGGGCAAAACGTCAGGTCAATGAATATATCCTTGTGCTGCAACGGCAGGATTGGGTGGAACCGGGCTCGTTAACGGCGTGGCCAAGGAAGGTACAGGACGGCGAAAGGGACGCATTTGCTGCCCTCCACGATGCGGTTTTTCCCGGGGTTTACTGCTCCGGCAGGGATATTTTGGCAGGGCTCTGGGCGGACAGGTTTGTTTACGTGATCGCAGATGGAGCGGGGCTTGCCGCCTACGGTGTCCTTAAGACAAAGGGCGGGGAGCGGGCCACGGCGGAGGTCATAGCAGTCCGGGAGGATGTCCGGGGGCGCGGGTATGGCAGGGCGGTGCTGAACCATCTTGCAAAACAGGCGTTTTCGGAGTTTGGCGCAAAAAGCCTTGACCTGGTCGTGGAGGCGGACAACCAAAACGCGCTTGCCCTGTATTTGGATACGGGATTTTTGGTCTCGCAGGAAAATAACTGTTATATTTTGTCGTAAGACGGTAAGAGGCGGCTGCGGCCTGCGGGATGCCTTTTGCACAAAACACAAAAACGCTAGATTTTTCCGGGAAGTTATGGTATGATATTAGCATAGCCGCGGCACATAGCCGCGAGCACGTACAGAACATTAAATTTAAGAAAGGAAGATGTGGAGCATGGACTATTTGGAGAAGTACAAGCAGTGGTGCGAGAACCCTTATTTTGACGAAGAGACAAGGGCAGAGTTAAAAGCGCTTGAGGGCAATGACGCGGAGATCGAGGACCGCTTTTACCGTGACCTTGAGTTTGGTACGGGGGGCTTGCGCGGCGTGATCGGCGCGGGCACGAACCGCATGAACCTCTATACGGTGCGCAAGGCGACACAGGGCCTGGCGAATTTTATCATCAAGGAGGGCGGCCAGGATAAGGGCATTGCTATCGCCTATGATTCCCGTAATATGTCCATCGAGTTTTCCGAGGAGGTGGCACTGTGCATGTGCGCCAACGGCATCAAGGCATACCGCTTTGAGTCCCTGCGCCCGACCCCGATGCTTTCCTATGCGCTGCGCACGCTTGGCTGCATCGCGGGCGTGGTGATCACCGCGAGCCATAACCCGGCGGAGTACAACGGCTACAAGGTTTACTGGGAGGACGGAGCGCAGATCACTTACCCGAAGGATGAACTGATCATCACCGAGGTCAACAATGTGACCGATTTCAACACCGTAAAAACGATGAGCCGCAAGGAAGCACAGGAGAAGGGGCTTTACCATGTGATCGGCAAGGAGATCGACGATTCGTATGTTGAGACGCTGAAAAAACTTGTCCTCCACCCGGATGTCGTAAAAGAGATGGGCGGGGATCTTGGCATTGTCTACACGCCGCTGCACGGCACGGGAAATCTCCCGGTGCGCCGCGTGCTCGCGGAGCTTGGCTTTGAGAAAGTTTACGTTGTACCGGAGCAGGAGAAGCCGGACGGCAATTTCCCGACTGTTCCATACCCGAACCCGGAGGATCCGAAGGCATTCGCACTCGCACTCGCACTCGCGAAGGAAAAGGGTGCGGAGCTTGTGCTCGCTACCGATCCGGACGCGGACCGTCTCGGCGTTTACGCGAAGGATTCAAAGACGGGCGAGTACCATTCCTTTACCGGCAATATGTCGGGCATGCTCATCTGTGAGTATCTTTTAAGCCAGAAGAAAGCGCTCGGCACGATTGCAAAGGACGGTGTGCTCGTTAAGACGATCGTCTCCACCAATATGGCGGACAAAGTGGCAGAGGAGTACGGCATCCGGCTGATCGAAGTATTGACAGGCTTTAAGTATATCGGCGAGCAGATCAAGCTGTTCGAGCAGAGCGGCCACGGAACCTACGAGTTTGGTTTTGAGGAGAGCTACGGCTGCCTGATCGGCACGCATGCGAGGGATAAGGATGCCGTTGTGGCAGTCATGATGCTGTGTGAGGCGGCAGCGTACTACAAGAAGCAGGGGCTCACACTCTGGGATCAGATGCTTAAGATCTACGACAAGTACGGCTTCTTCAAGGAAAGTTTGCAGACCCTGACCTTAAAGGGTGTCGAGGGCGCGGGCAAGATCAAGGAGATGATGGAGACGATCCGCAACAACCCGCCGAAAAAGCTTGGTGATTATACGGTTGTGGCATTCCGCGATTACAAGGCGGACACGGTGAAGAATCTTGCGACCGGCGAGGTGACAAAGACAGGGCTCCCGGCATCGAATGTACTGTATTTTGACCTTGACAATGACGGATGGGTCTGCGTGCGGCCGTCCGGCACGGAGCCGAAGATCAAGTTCTACATCGGTGTCAAGGGTGATAGCTTTGAGGATGCCGAGGCGAAGAATCAAAAGCTGACGGACGCGCTGATGGAACTGGCGAAATAACCGGTAGCCAAAAGAAAAAGAAACAAGGATGAAAAGGCATTTGCCAGCGGATTCCGGTTCGCGGCAGATGCCTTTTTAAACTGACAATATAAAAATATGACTTTAAACTTTTGCCTTGGTTTATAACATTATCCTGCGGTTTAATAAAATACTTTGAAATTATGGCGTAAGCTTATTTCACTTGGAGACATTATCCAATAAGATTATTTATTGGAGGGATCGCATGGAAGTTGATTACACGGCAATCGGAAAAAGAGTAAAACAGCTCCGCAAGGAGCGGAATATGTCACAGGAACAGCTCGCGGAGCAGGTTGGTGTTTCGGTTCCGCATATGAGCAACATCGAAACCGGAAAGACAAAATTCAGCCTCCCGGTACTGGTCGGGCTGGCCAATGTACTGGGTGTGATGCCCGATGTACTGTTGTTTGACCAAGTAAATCCGGAAGGGAAAGTGCGGGGCATGGTGTTAAAAGAGATTGCATCCCAGCTGACGGACTGCACGGAGGTGCAGATGCTGATGCTGGAAGAGGTTTTTTGCAGCGCGAAGAAGATTCTGGTGCAGTATGACAGACAACTGAAAGGGATGCAGGAGGATTAAGGTTTCAGGTCGTTTTTTAATAGGTTCTTTTCGGGGCAAAAAGGGGACAAACCTGTGAGGGGGCATCCCCCTTTTTTTGTCCAAAGACGGTGGCTCTGCCGCACTGACCTTGCAATTTCCATGACCATGATATATAATTATTTGGGTGATAAAGCAGATATCCGTACAGAAAAAACAAGAGCAGAGCCGCAAAAAAGACTGCGGTATGCGGAAAAGGGGTATGAAATGAAAAAACAATGGGCAGGGCGGCTTGTGGTTGTGCTTGCAGCAGCACTCTTCTTTACTGCCTGCAGCGGGGGAAAGACGGGGGAAGAGACGGCGGCTGACCCGACACCGACCCAGGTACTTGGGCAGCAGGAGGATGGCAGGCAGGATGAGGAAACGCCTGCGGGCGGGACATTTTCCCTCTCGGACGATATCCTCGCGGCGGCAAATGACACGTACGGGAACGCTTCCGCGATGGCAAAGCGCTCCGTGCGTTCTACGGGCAATACAAGGCGCTTACAGCAGGTTTTTTGGCGGATGCAGGAGGGGGAAGAAGTCACGGTCGCGTATCTCGGCGGCTCCATCACGGAGGGCTATCTCGTAAACTCCGTACAAAATTATGCCTATAAGACGACTGCATGGTTAAAGAAGGTATTCGGGAACAATAACATCAAACATGTGAATGCGGGGCTTTCCGGCACATCCTCCACGATCGGGCTGCTGCGCGTGCAGCAGGATGTACTTGATGCAGCGCCCGACTTGGTATTTGTGGAATTTGCAGTCAACGACGGGGCAGATACGGTGAGTAAGATGATGTATGAGAGCCTGATTGCGCGCATCGTCAATTCGGAAACAGCGCCGGCGGTCATCCTGCTTTTTACGGTGCTCGAAAATGGGTATACCTGCGAGGAACATATGGCTGCCGTCGGAGAGGCATACCGGCTCCCGATGATCTCGGTGGACGCGGCTCTCTCGCAGGAACTTTCGGATGGGACACTTACCTGGGCGGACTACGCGCAGGATGAGGCACATCCGTCCAATCAGGGGCACACTTATATATCAGAATTTATTCAGTGCCTATTTGCGGAAATCATGACGAAGCAGGAACTGGACGAGGAAGTGGATTACACAGCCTGCAAAAAGTTCGGCGATGCGTATTCTGGTATGAATTTTTATAATACCAAGAACCTATATCTGGCGGAGTGTGGCGGTTTTACGGAATCAAATTCCAACATTATGCATTTCCAGAACAACTGGATTTGGGGCAAGGAAGGCGGGGAAGGACTAAAATTTACCATGCGCGGCAAGAACCTGCTTTTGCTCTACCGCGAAGCAAACAATGAGAGGCTTGGCACGGCGGAGATATATGTAGATGGGAAACTGACCGCAAAGATCGCATCCAATTCACCGTCCGGCTGGAACAACCCACAGACTGCGCTTGTATTAAACGAAGTGACGGAGGGCGAGCATGAAGTGGAAATCCGCATGGAGGAAGACAGCACGGAGAAGGACTTCCATATTCTGGCGTTTGGGACGACGGGCGAAATCTACGGGCAGGAGCGCATCAATGAGGAGGACATCCCGTATCAGGAGCGCGCCGTCGTAAATGTCGGCAATACCTATAATATCCAGAAGCTGATGGAGCGCGCTGAGGCGGGCGGGGAATTTACCATCGGCTTTATCGGCGGTTCCATCACGCAGGGAACAGGAGCTTCAAGCGGAGACAAATGTTATGCAAAGCTTGTCTATGACTGGTGGTGTGAGACGTTCCCGCAGGCAAAATTTGAATATGTGAACGCGGGGATTGGGGCGACGACATCCCAGTTTGCCTGCGCGCGCGTGGAAGAAGATTTATTGTCCCATGAGCCGGATTTCGTGGTCGTGGAATTTTCTGTCAATGACGAAGCGTCGAATTTTTATGGGGAGACTTACGAGAGCCTGCTGCGTCTGATCCTGGAGAAGGGCGGGGAGGATACCGCGGTCATGGTTTTAAACATGGTGCAGTATGACAGCGGCATCAACGCACAGGGAGTGCACAACCCTGTGGCGAAGGCTTACGGCATCCCGGCAGTCAGCATGAAGGACAGCATTTACAAGGAGATTGGTTTCAAACGTCTGGCGGCGGCTGATATTTCTTCCGATATGATCCATCCAAACGATAAGGGGCATGCCTACGGTGCGGAGCTGGTCACGTATTTTCTGGGGAAGGTGAAGGACGGGACTTATCATAGCGATGCGGCGGCAGTACTTTCGGAGAAAAGGGAAGGGCTCATCAGCCTGGCCTCAAAGCGCTATGACAGCCGCAATACAGCGCCGGTGTGCAATGGTTTTGTAAAGGATGAGGCAAAGCAGAGCGGGATCACGGATACATTTAAGAATGGCTATACCGCGAAGAATGCCGGGGATTCCATTATATTTGAAAATGTTTATGGCAGCCGGATTTCGCTGCAATACCGAAAGACCAACGCCCTCGGCGCTCCGCTTGCCGTCGCGGTGATCGACGGCGATGAAGAACATCCGGTGGCATTGGACGGAAATTACCCAAACGGCTGGGGAAACTGGCTTTATCTTCACAACATCGCGGACGGGCTGGATGCCAGTGTGCCGCACACCGTCGAAATACGTATCACGGAAGGGGCGGAGAAAGATTTTTACCTTGTGTCGGTGATCGCGGCAGGGCAGGAGCAGAATCCGTGAAGAAATTCCGCAAAAATTATCAATACCGGATACGGAAAAAATGCTATACTTTTTGTTGTAAGGATATGTCGGGACAGTCACCGGAAAGCAGTTAAAACACATGGGAAACGGGGGTGGCATTTCTGGATTACAGGGAGAGCATATGGCATGTGCTTCACTATATCGAGGAAAACCTCACACAGCCGCTCACAATAGAGGGACTTGCCGGGACCGCGGGCTATTCCAAATACCATTTTGTCCGCATTTTTGCGGAGGTGGTCGGGCTTACCCCCGCGGACTATATCCGCAAGCGCCGTCTGACGGAAATTGCGGAACAGCTTGAACGGTATGAAGGCAGCATTGCCAGCCTCGCCTTTGCGTACGGGTTTAATTCGAAAGAAAATTTTGTGCGCGCGTTCAAGTCGGAGCATGGCGTGCTGCCTACCGAATACCGGCGGATGCAGAATTCCCTCCGCCTGTACCCGAAGTTTGTGATACAGTCAGAGACAGAAATGCCATGTGGTATAAAGGGCGTGGCTGCCGGATGGGAAGATATGCCGGAACCGGATCTGGTGGAGCTTGCCCCGTTTTCTCTGACTGCGCTGTTAAGCGACGAGGACTTTTTTCCGCGGTTCTGGAACAAATACAACTGCGGCGGGGTATCAAAGCGCCTGTCAGGCGGGCGAACCGTTCCGGATTATGGGGTAAGCATCTGGGACTGTGAGAAAAGGGCACTGTGTTATTACATCGGTATCCGCACGGAGGATGCCATTGGTGACACGGCGGGAACCACGACGCTGGCGATTGCCGGGGGAACCTATGCCGTATTTGCGACCAGACCCTCCGGGCATACTGCTTTTGTTGATACCATACAAAGAACATGGAGGTACATCAACACCTGCTGGCTGCCGGAAAGCGGATACGAGCGCACGGGCGGTTATGAATTTGAAACCTATGTGGAGGAAAGCCGGACATACTCGCAGGAAATCTATATCCCCGTGAGGAAGAAGGAAGATTAAGTGCCCGGAGGGATTTTTTGGAGCACGGCGGAATAAAAATTCCTCCGCGTGATGTGGTGCTGGAAGGACATATGCAGAACTAAAAAACCGCATATGTCCGTACAGTGCCCGGAGGGATTTTTTGGAGCACGGCGGAATAAAAATTCCTCCGCGTGATGTGGTGCTGGAAGGACATATGCAGAACTAAAAATAGAAAGGATAGCAGCTATGAAGAAACTGAATATTACATGGGAAGGGATCGAGGATCCGACCGGCTATTTATTTTCGTTTGCGAAATCGTTGGCGGCAGTGGTGAAGAACAGCCCGTATGCCGATCTCTTCGAGGACATCATTGCGACCAGCGGATTTGCGTTCCGGATGTGGGTGGACGGCGGAGGGCTTTGCCCGAGCGCGACGAGCATTTGGTCTTTTGGCGATCAGAAGCGATGGGTGGAGAACGGAGGATTGCTCTGCGGCTATGTGGAGCGGATGTGGGGGGAGGACGCGGTCGAGAAAGAGCGCCGCGACGAGGCCATCGCCATGATAAAGGAGTCCATTGACAGCGGGGTCGGGGTGGTCGCGTGGGACATCAGCGGCTGTGAATGGGGCGTGGTCACCGGTTACAATGACGAGGAAGCAATACTGTACACACTTAAAATTAACGGCAATGAGGACAAGGTATCCTACGAAAACCTTGGGAAAATGGAGATTCCGATTTTGTCCGTGCTTGCTGTCCGCGGCAAGGTGGACAGACCGCAGGAGGAGACCACGGAAGGGATGCTTGCCATCGCCCGTGCCCATTTGAACGGGGAGGAGTGGTGTGATAACGCCAAGGGATTCGCGGCGTACGAAGCACTGATCTCATTTATAAAAGAAAAACTGACCGATGATATGTGGAACCTGGAATATTATCTTGGTACATACGCAGGGTTAAAGTTATACGCGCTCAAATATTTTGAAAAATACGGAATGGCCGAATGGGTGGAAAAATACCGTATCGTGTACGGCGAGTGGAAAGCGGCGTTTGATCTGAAACGGACAAAGAATGCGGGGGAGGAAGCCGTGAGGGCGGAACTGGCTGCACATCTGGAGCGTGCCTGCGAAGCGGAGCGGGCAGCGTTTGCAAAGTAGCGTATCAAAAGACATTTGATTTTTGGAAATGATGAACCAGGCTGTCACGCCGATATCCCATGTTCAGGCAGAAAATCCTACCGGAAACGGAAAGGATAAAAATCACCTGCGGTTTGAAAAAGGGTCATATCCCTGCGCGGCAGCCTTTAAAAATTCCGGGAAACAACCTCGGACAAATAAAATAACCCGGATTGTTTCGTATAAATTAAAACCATTTACAAGGGATGGTGAGAAAATAATCATGGTTTTCTTTAAAACCGATCTTTTCATAAAAGCCCTTTGCCATATCCGTCTGCACCAGCCATTCCGAACTTTCACAAGCATTCCTGCATCTTTGCACTAATTCTTTTCCGATTCCTTTCTTCTGGAATTTTGGCAGAATAGCCAAGTCATAAATGATCGAACGAAAATGCATGTCACTTAACACTCTGACACATCCCACCAATTTCCCGTCGACCCATGCCGAAAAAACAAAGGTGGAATGAAGAAAAGCAATATTGAAATTGTCGATCATTTCCTGCGTCGTATCCTCCGTTGCCCAACCTACCGCGAGAAATAATTGATATAGTTGATCGCAAGGTAAATCTTTCTGTGTCCTGTATTCTACATTCATTATGTATATCCCTCCAAAAAGCCGGTAAATCTCGAAAATCATTATAGCATATCTTGTTTTCACTGTCCATATTCTATATGCCAACGCACGGAATTCGGGGTTTCAGAAGATGGAAGATCATATGGATGAAAATGCGCCTTTTATATGATGTTAGTAAGATATTATCTGATGCCTAGAGTAAAAATGTAATGAAGTATGTCCCTTCATTACTTGAAAATTTTGTTAATTTTACGATAATCTGTACTCTAAATCCTCCATATTGTAGCACGTGACGGATGGCTTGTCAATAAATTTGGAGTTCTTTTCGGATTTGTTCCTTTTAATTTAAGATTTGTAAATACGAATCTTCTTTTCTTTAATATATAAATCATCTATGTCTTTCAATTATCTTAAACTGTTCGCTTTGTAAGGTTCCATATTATTTTATTCGCAGTCAAAAACGGTGTCAGGTCTTTGGAACTAGAAACATACGATCATGGGCTTTTTGAGATAATTTGGTTCATACCGCCGTCTCTTTATTCGCCGTCATAATTCTGGTCATCGAAAATAGAAAACAGCATATCAGGGGCTTTTTTTAAGGTGTAATGAAGGGACATACTTCATTACATTTTTATATGCCCGAATGAGTACGAACCCGATTGATTTTCCTGCGGTATCGGCTTTTCACCGGGCTGCAGAACGGGAAAGGAGCCGCCAATGGGAAGCATCTTATTTGAACATAACCGCATAGCCTATGAGGCGGCTGCGCAGATGCTTGCGCAGACCGGGCGGGCTGCCATCATCCATCCGACCGGGACGGGAAAGTCCTTCATCGCGTTCCGGTTCTGCGAAGATCATATGGAAAGTACCGTTTGCTGGCTTTCGCCATCCGAATACATTTTTTCGACGCAGTTGGAAAAATGGAGGGCGGCGGGAGGCACAGAATTAAAGAACGTTCAATTTTTTACCTACGCGCGCCTGATGCGCATGGGGGAGGAGGAGCTTGCAGAGATCAAACCGGAGCATATCGTGCTCGATGAGTTCCACCGCTGTGGGGCGGCAGCGTGGGGGCAGGGTGTGGACCGGCTCCGGGAAATGTATCCGCAGGCGAAGGTGCTGGGGCTTTCCGCGACGAACATCCGCTACCTTGACAACCGGCGGGATATGGCATGGGAGCTTTTCGGCGGGAATATCGCGTCGGAGCTGACGCTCGGGGCGGCGGTTGCAACAGGAATCCTTCCCGCGCCGAAATATGTGCTCTCGGTTTATTCGTACCAAAAAGAACTAGTGCGCTATGAGGCACGGGTGCGGCAGGCGAGGAGCAAAGTGGTGCGCGGCGCGGCGGAAAAGGAATTGGAGGCACTGCGGCGCGCATTAGAAAAAGCGGACGGACTTGCCGAAGTTTTTGCCCGGCATATGAACGGAAAGGAGACGGGTGGAAGGAAAGGACATGGAAAATACGTGGTTTTTTGTGCCGGCTATGAGCACCTTCTCTCAATGCGTGAACTCGCGGGCGAGTGGTTCGCAAAGGTTGATCCCGCGCCCCATATTTACACGGTATATTCGGATGACAGGGAGGCCGGGAAGGAATTTGAGGCATTCAGGGACGATACGAGCGCACATCTAAAGCTATTGTACTGTATTGACATGCTCAATGAGGGCATCCATGTGGACGGGGTGGACGGAGTAATCTTACTTCGCCCGACAGTTTCGCCCACCATCTATAAACAGCAGATCGGACGGGCGCTCGCGGCGGGCAGCCGCAGGGCTCCGGTAATCTTTGATATCGTGATGAACATTGAAAACCTCTGCAGCATCGGGGCGGTCGAGGAAGAACTGCGCGAGGCAGTTTTTGCATTCCGTGCAGACGGCAGGGGTCATGAGATCGTGCGGGAGCATTTCCGGGTGATTGACGAGGTGGCAGATTGCAGGAGACTGTTTGCACAGTTAAAAGAAACGCTCGCCGCTTCCTGGGATGCGATGTACGCTATGGCAAAGCAATATTACGAAACACACGGCAATCTGGAAATCCCGGCGGCCTATGCGACGGAGGATGGTTATTGTCTCGGTGCGTGGGTTGCCACCCAGAGAAAGGTATATAACAAAAAAACGGCTGGCTGCTTAAGCGAGGAACAGATCCGGCGGCTTGACGCAGTCGGTATGCGCTGGGAGGGCGCGCAGGAGGCAGCATGGGAGCGGAATTTCGCAGAGGCGGAGAAATATTTTGCAGAGCACGGTGACTTGGGTGTTCCTGCGGATTTTGTAACGGCGAGCGGATGCAGGCTTGGGCGGTGGGTGAGAAGGCAGCGGGAGCTGTACCGGAGGTTAAAGCAGCAGGCTCCTGTCCGGAAGGAAGGAAAGGAATGCAGCAAGGAGGCAGATGGCGCAGAAAATCTCAGCTTGGGGAAGGGCTTGGTGTGGGGGCAGGAAGCGGATACCGTTCAAGAAATTTGTTCCGGGCAAAGAGAAAGCGATAAGCATAAGAAAGCAAGGAGAGCAGCAAACGGTGGCGCTTTCTCAAAACCGGGACATGGAAGTGTCCACGCGGAGCATATCAAACGGCTGACCGAGATCGGCATGGTCTGGGAAAATGACGACCCGTGGGAACGGCGGTTTGCGCTCGCGGCGAAATACTACGGGGAACACGGAAATCTGCGGATGGCGGCGGACTATGTGGAGGACGGTATCTGGCTTGACCGCTGGCTGCGGGAGCAAAAGGCAAGGTGGGAAGCGGAAATGGAAGCCTCAGAGGACAGCCGCTCGGGGAAATTGGCAGACAAGGAATCAGAAGAAGATTTTGACATACCGGCAGGGCACGATTTTTGCAGGCGGCTGACAGAGGAACAAAAGGAAAAGCTTACTTCCATCGGGATTGTCCCAGGAGTGTCGCAGGCGGAACGGTCGTGGCGCGAGCAGTTCGGGGAAGCGGCAGAATTTTTCCGGGAACATGGAAACCTGTCCGTTCCAAGAAAGTATATCGCAGGGAACGGGAAAAACCTTGGCATCTGGCTGCAGCGCCAGCGGGCAGGGCGCAGGAGAGGGACATTGGCGGGCTGGCAGGTCAAAATGCTTGACGGGCTCGGCATGGTCTGGGAGCTTCCGGACGCTTTCGAGCAGGGCTTTGCGCACGCGGAGGAATATTTCCGGGAAAACGGGCATCTGGCAGTGCCGAACCATTATGTCTGCACTGACGGTTACCGCCTCGGGAAATGGATCTCGAACCAGCGTTGCGCCTATGGCTCGGTCCTGCACAAGGGGCTGACAAAAGAGCAGGCTGGCAGACTGGAGGGAATCGGGATGGTGTGGAGCGTAAGACCGGGCAGACAGGGGAGAAATGCCAGACAGGAGAACATGGCATGAGAGAGAAGCCATTGAAAAAGCTTTTGCCGGAAAAAAGTTTCTGCGGGCAGGTAGTCAGTCAGGAAGATTTCCGGGATGGATTGTCGCTGCGGCGCATCCGGACCGGGAATCGGTCATGCTTGGGGAGGTCTGTGGGATTTGTGGAATGATCTGGGGAACCAGTAGAGATATTACAAATCCGACGGGATGGCGAAGCATGCCCTTTGGTTTACCGCAACTTCTCTTAGGATAGCAAGTATGGATGAAAATCAATAAATAGAAAAGAAGGCAAGAAAACAAAGAAAGCGATTATCTTATGATCTGACAGACGGCAAGACAATCGGATGAATCGCAGGAAATAGAAAAAGCAGCAACAGCGACAGGAGAAAACAATGGAAGACTTTAAATCGAATCCGGACTTTCAAGGGATCACTCCCTTCCGGTCCAAAGTTTGGTTATCCTCCCCCACGATGCATGGCGAGGAGCAATGGTGGGTCGACCAGGCGATACAGAGCAACTGGGTCAGTACCGTCGGCGAGAACATAGATGAGATTGAGAGGGTCATGGCAGAAATACTTGGTGTTAAGCACGCTGTTGCCCTATCGGCAGGAACGGCCGCCTTACATCTTGCGACCAAGCTTGCCGGCGAAAAATTGTATGGGCAGGCACGGCCGGATCGGGGGGTACTGTGGAACCGGAAGGTTTTTTGCTCGGACCTCACCTTTGATGCCAGCATAAACCCGGTTGCCTATGAGGATGGAGAAGCAGTTTTTATTGATACCGAGTATGATACTTGGAATATGAGCCCGGCGGCACTTGAAAAGGCTTTTGAACAATACCCTGAGACGAGGCTGATCGTTTTAGCCCATCTTTACGGAACCCCGGGAAAGATGGAGGAGATCAAAAAAATTGCGGATGAGCATGATGCTCTTATTGTGGAGGATGCTGCCGAGTCACTGGGAGCGAAGTACAAGCTGAATGGCCAGTGGGTCGAGACTGGGACGTTAGGCCGCTACAATGCGGTTTCTTTCAACGGGAATAAGATCATCACGGGAAGCTCTGGGGGCATGTTCTTCACGGACAGCCGTGAAGACGCGGACAAGGTCAGGAAATGGTCAACACAAAGCCGCGAGGCAGCACCTTGGTATCAGCATGAGGAGATCGGGTACAATTACCGGATGTCCAATATTGTGGCTGGCATTGTGAGGGGACAGATCCCATACTTGCAGGAACACATTGAGCAGAAGAAGGAAATCTATAGGAGATATCAAGAAGGGTTAAAGGATCTGCCGGTATCCATGAACCCTTTTGATGTATCCCGTTCACAGCCTAACTTTTGGCTTTCCTGCATGTTAATTGATGAGGCGGCGATGGCGATGCATTGCCGTGGGGAGAAAGAGGAACTTTGGATACATGAATCCGGCAAAGCTTCTCCGGGGGAAATTTTGGATGCGTTAGCGGCATTCGGTGCGGAGGGCAGACCGATATGGAAGCCGATGCATATGCAGCCGGTCTATAGGACAAATCCTTTTGTTACGGCCGCAGGAAATGGCAGGGGAAGATCAAATGCCTATATCCGCGGTACGGGAGTTGATGTTGGGGCAGATATATTCCGCCGTGGGCTGTGCCTGCCCTCGGACAATAAAATGACCGCCGGGCAGCAGGAGGTTGTGATTGATATTATCCACCGCTGCTTTCGGTAAGATATTTTTTTTGTCAGGGAAGCGAAAGAAAAATCGGATTTGGACGGAGTATTGGTAACGGATGTTACAAGTACTGGAAGGTGGGGCATGAAGAAATATTTTGAAGTAAATGTTTGTAAGTATATACCGGAGAAAGATTTTCCTGTTTATCGACCGGCATCTCTAAATAATCCGAAAGATAATGCAGTGATGTTTCTGTCGGACGGATATATGGATCGGGCGGATGTGTTTCTGGAGTGCAGGGATTGCCTTGTTTTTTGGCCCAGGGCGTTTGAAGTACCGGAGAAAATCCAAAAGAGGCACGCCGTTGTAATATGTGAAAAGCCCCGCAGGGGATATTGTGGGTTTTTCCGCGATAACCATATCACTTATTATCCCCCGGCTGAGGATTTTGAGGTCGTAAACGGAACGTATATTGCCAGAACCGCAAAGATCGGAAAAAATTGCCGCATACTTCCCGGTGCATACATTGGCGGAGAGGTCGAGATCGGTGATGACTGCTATATCGGGACTGGGGTACGCCTGGTCGGTGAGATCCACATCGGGAATAACGTGATCATTCGAGAAAATTCCGTGGTTGGCGCTGACGGCTTATCGACAGACCGGGATGAGGACGGAAGTGCTTTGACCATGCCGCAGTTTGGGGGAGTGGTCATCGGGGACAATGTGCAGATCGGGGCATTAACGGTCATCGGCCGCGGGGCGATCGACAATACGGTCATAAAACGCGGAACGAAAATTGATAATAGTTCGTTTATATCACACAACGTAGTTCTCGGGGAAGATACCTTTGTGGTAGGCGAGAGCATTCTGTTCGGCAGCTCATCAACCGGAAGGAGGGCATTCATTTCCGGAAACAGTACGATACGGGATGGCTGCCACATCGGCGAAAAAGCGGTGGTTGGAATGGGTTCTGTTGTGGTCTGCAATGTGGAGGATGAAGCTGTGGTAAAAGGAAATCCTGCAAAAGTCTTTCGGAAGAATAATTGACTGCCGCAAACAGGTTTTACATGAAATCGATTAAACTGAAAAAAAGGGTTGGATGATATGGGCGGGAAGATGCCGAAAGCCAGAAAAACAATATATACGATTTTTGTCAAGCGGCTGCTTGACATTGTTTTGAGCAGTACTGCAATTATAATGCTTAGCCCTCTGTTTTTGATCCTTTCTGTTCTGGAGCTGATCTGTCACGGCAGACCGGTGATCTTTGCGCAAGAACGGCCGGGGCTGAATGGCAAGATTTTTAAACTATATAAGTTCCGCTCCATGACGGAGGAAAGGGATGATAAGGGGGTGCTTTTGCCCGGGGAACAGCGTGTGACAAAGTTTGGCCGGATGCTCAGAAAATTGTCGTTAGATGAATTGCCGGAACTGTTCTGTATTCTAAAGGGGGATATGAGTATTGTCGGTCCAAGACCGCTACATATCAGGTATTTACCTCTATATTCCAAAAGACACCGCGCGCGGCATAAGGTTCGTCCGGGTCTTGCGTGCGTCCCGCTAAAGCCGATGAAAACATGGACGTGGAACGACCAATTTGAAAATGATATCTGGTATATAGAGAATTGCAGTTTCCTTGTGGATGTAAAGATGATGACCGCGATGGCCAAAGAAGCGATCTATGGCAGCGATTATAGGGCAGGCGATACGCGCAGGGAATTTAATGGACGGAATTTGTATGAGGATGCGAAGAAAGAAGGGAATACATGAACGCATTGGTTTTTGCGCCGCATAATGATGATGAAGTGCTGGGTGTGGGAGGGACGATCTGCAAATTAGCGGATGCCGGCCATTTTGTTACCGTATGTGAAGTTACGAGCGGTCCCAAGTACAAAATGATGCAGGAAGAAGCCGGAAATGCCCATCGTAAGCTGGGAGTAAAAAAATCAATATTTCTAAATCTGCCGTTTGTCCGGCTCAAGTTCACGGAGACAGCACAGATCAATAAAGAAATATCGGCAGTGATTGATGATGTCAGACCAGAAACCGTATTTATGCCATTTATATGGGACTTGCATCTTGACCACAGGGAGGTTACGGAAAGTGTGCTGGTAGCGGTCAGACCGATGAACGGCTGCCCTGTAAGAACGGTTTATATGTATGAAACCCTGTCCGAGACAGGCTGGAACATACCAAGTGCGGAACGCAGCTTTATCCCGGATACATGGGTTGACATCTCGGCTTATATTGACAGAAAGATTGAAGCGATGCAATGTTACGGATCGCAGATTAAAACTTATCCGAATCCGCGTTCGGCAGAAGGGATCAAGGCGTTAGCAATGTATCGGGGGGCAACGGCCGGCCTTGCGTATGCGGAGAGCTTTATGACCGTAAGAAATATAATTATTTAGTTCATTGGCTGGACGGGAGGATCAACGCTTTGGATTGGTTTCGTGTGAAGCATACCTTGGGAATGTGCTTATGTGGCAGCGGTGTAAAACGTGCCAAGTATCTGAAAAAGCATAAAGTATTGAAGCATATTGGTGATAACTGCATGGTCATGTTCCGGAAAATTCCGTTATATCCGGAATTGATCTCTATCGGTAATAACGTTTGGATCGCATCCAATGTTTCGCTGATCACGCATGATGTGGTTCACAGGATGATAAATAACCGGGGGGGGGCAGATCTATACTTAGCAGAATATAAAGGGGAAATAAAAATTGATGACAATGTTTTTATCGGGGCAAATACATCCATTCTTCCGGGTGTCCATATCGGCAGGGATACGATCATCGGAGCCGGGACGGTCGTAAATAAAGATATTTCGGACGGAGTGTATGCAGGCGTACCGGTAAGGTATCTTTGCTCCCTTGAAGATTTTATTGCAAGGAGAAAACAAAAAGAATGAAAGGTGGTCATCGAGATGAGGCAAAGGAATCAAAATAAATATGCGGAGATATTTCAGAGTGTATTTGAAGTGGAGGAAAAGGTGTTGGATGGCAGCTTTAATTTCAAGGATGTAGAGAAGTGGGATTCGCTTACCCATCTGACACTGATCGGGGAACTGGAAGCATCGTTTGACGTGATGTTTGAGACGGATGATATTCTACATTTCGGCGGATACGAAAACGGAAAAGCAATTTTAAGGAAATATGGGATTGATATCTGAACATGCTGTTTTACCGGCGTAAAAGGTGGATTGGAGAAAGAATGGGAAATTTATTACAGGGCAAGGTGTGTATTGTGACGGGCGCTGCCAGGGGCATCGGCAGGGAGACGGCACTTCTTTTCGCATCAGAAGGGGCAACGGTGGCAGTGAATGACAGCAGAACGGGCTCTGCGGATGATTGGATAAGCCAAAGCGGTCTTTGTGGAAATCTGTGCCCGTACTACTTTGACATTTCGGATCCCTCCGCCGTACGTGCAAATGTGATGGACATAAAGAAACGGTATGGCCATATTGATGTTTTGGTAAATAATGCCGGTGTGGAATTTAATGAGTTGATCGGAATGATTTCACGGGAGAATATGGAAACGATGTTCAACGTGAACGTTTATGGGATGATTGAGATGATCCAGGCCGTGAGCCGGGTCATGGCAAGGAATGAGAACGGCGGCAGCATCATTAACATTTCCTCGATGGTCGGATTGCGGGGAAATGCCGGACAGCTTGTTTATTCCGCCACAAAGGGGGCGGTCATTGCCATTACGAAATCTGCGGCAAAGGAACTGGCACCAAAGAAGATAAGGGTAAATTCCATTGCGCCCGGTCTTACGCAGACGGAGATGATGGAGCAGGCGGATATCGAAAAGCTGCAGGGAAGAATCCACAATATCTGCATGGGGCGGGTTGCACAGCCAAAGGATATAGCCGGAGGCTGCCTTTTGCTGGCATCGGATCATTCCGGCTATATTTCAGGGCAGGTACTGCCGGTTGATGGTTGTACGATGATGTGATCGGAGGGAAAGCGTTTATGTTTCTTAACATTGATAAGCAAAAAAGTGATTTGCCGGCAATGGTCGACAATGATGGGAACCGGGTCACTTACGGTGAACTTGCGGAGTTGATGAATACGGTCGGTATGCAGGTTTCCCCCCGTTCCCTGATATTTCAGCTTTGCAGGAATACGGTGGGCTCCATGATCGGATATCTTGGCTTTATTGAGCACGGGGCGGTACCGGTCACACTGAATTCCGGGATTGATGCCGGTCTTTTATCAGACTTGTTAGAGATATATACTCCGGCATATATCTGGGCTCCGGCGGAGGAAGTAAAACGGTTCGGGTACGAGAAAATTTATGAGAATTTTGGGTATATGCTGTTAAAGACCGGCAATGAGATTTATCCCCTGAACGATAAGCTTGAGCTTTGCATGACGACTTCCGGCTCGACGGGAAGTCCCAAGCTTGTCCGTTACAAGAAGGGGAATTTGGAAGCGAATGCAAAGAATGTAGCAGCTGCGTTTGGATGGACACAAAAGGAACGGGCGATCTGTGACCTGGGGATGCAGTACACGATGGGGCTTAATGTGATCAATACTCATTTGTATGTCGGTGCCACGGTATTGCTCACCACGTACAACTTAACGAGTGGGGATTTCTGGGATTACATTAAGAAAGAGAGAGGCACAAACTTTACCGGTGTTCCCTTTAGCTATGACATACTTTCCCGGCTTCATTTTGAGCGGATGGAACTGCCGGATATCCAAACGCTGTCACAGGGCGGCGGGAAGCTGACCGATGCCAGATTTCTCCAGCTTGCGGAATATGCACAAAAAAGCGGGAAAAGATTTATCGCTTCGTTTGGCACGACGGAGACTTCCGCGCGGATGGCATACCTTCCTTCAGAGCTTGCACTCACAAAGACGGGAAGTATCGGGCGGGCGATCCCGGAGGGCGAGCTGTTTTTGGTTGATGAAAACGGAAACGTCTTGAACGATCCCGTAGCGGAGGGGGAAATGTGCTACCGGGGGCCGAATGTCACAATGGGGTATGCCGTCTGCAAAGATGACCTGTCAAAGGGCGATGTATTTGGCGGTGAATACCATACAGGGGATCTGGCAAGACGCGATGAAGACGGGTGCTATTTTGTGACGGGAAGGATGTCCCGTTTCTTAAAGCTTTTAAGCTACCGGGTAAGCCTTGACCAGTCGGAACGCCTGATCGGGCAGGAATTTGATCTTGAATGCGCGTGTTCCGGCACGGACCAGGGAATGAATATTTATATCACGGATGAGGCAAAGAAATCGGAGGTAGTGGAGTTTATTGCTTCAAAGACGAAATTGTATAAGTCTTTGTTTAAGGTATATGTGGTTCCGCAGATCTTAAGGAACGACAGCGGCAAGATCCAATATAAAGTGATGGATCAGACGTATACGGGATAAGGAGATCGTGATGACAGACATTATTATTGTTGGGGCGGGCGGCTGCGGCCGTGAGGTGGCCAACTGGATCGAGGACATTAACCAGGTTGAAGAAACCTGGAATATACTGGGTTTTCTTGACGATGATCCGGATGCCCTAAAAGGGTTTGCCTGCAGATATGGTATCATTGGGGCAATCAAGGATCATGCGCCGGGAAAAGATGTGAAATACGCAATGGGTATTGCAAACCCGGCAGCCAAGAAGCTTGTGGGTTCTGGTATGGTGGAAAAGGGGGCGCAATTTGCCTGTATCATCCATCCGAGCACGCGTATCTATTCGGAATACGAGCCAGGGATTGGTCTTGTAACGTATCCGAATTCCAAGATTGCAACGGGATGTAAAATCGGTGATTTTGTGACATTGCAATCTACGATCCTCGGTCATGATTCCTGGCTTGAGGACTATGTCACCGTGAGCTCAAGCTGTGGGATCACAGGCGGCACAAAGCTGCACGAGGGCTGCTTCATCGGCGACCATGCGTGCATCGCGGTCGGGCTTGAGATCGGGGCAAATTCGTATGTTGGGATCGGCAGTGTCGTGATCCGCAATGTAGCGGAGAATGTGCGGGTATTTGGGAATCCTGCCCGTGTTTTTGCTGTCCGGGAAAAATAATGATAAAGGAAGATTGTTATGGGTTTTTTATTTAAAATTTATGCGGCTATAAATAACCGGATCTTGTTTGATGCCGAGAAGGAACATCCGTCGGTGCAGGAGCAGAAGAAATTTTTACATTCGTTTGCCGAGCCGGGAAATGTGACGGAACGTTCTTTTTATAAATACCAGTGCTTAATGTTCTATAGCTACTCGAAGGGGCAGAGAATCTTCATGAATTTTATTTCCTTCCTTGCCCTCGGCTTATTGATACTGTTGTATAGAGCTAGGGGAATCCGCCACGATAAATTCATGAAAGGTTTTCAGCCGCGTGACATATTGCTCCGGAAAGCAACAAAACGGATACCGATCACGGATATATTTCCGGAAGCACTGAATGCCTGTTATCCGGAAGCGGTTGATTATGACGGGGTGTCATATTCGGAGATCTTTATCACGGGCGACGCGTTTTCACGGTTTTGGAAAGCGGTGAAAGCGCATCCGTTTTATTTCCACTATCATATGGTTGTTTTGCTGCGCCTTGCGCAGGCAAGCTTTCTTTTATGTAAGTATGCGCCAAAGTGTATCACGACATATGTATGCGAGCGGGAATTTGCAGATCCAATTTTGACAGAGTATTTTGAATCGCATCAGGTACAGTATCATGGCTTTATGCACGGGGATTATCTGTACTCAATCGAGCAGGCATTTATGTATTTCAGCAAGTATTGGTTATGGGGGGAACATTATCGAACCCTTTTTAAATCAATGCGGTGTGCTTTTGACACTGAGATCTATACCCCGAAAAAATGGGCAGGGATCGTAAAGCCACGTAAAAGCATGGAGGACTATGATTATTATGCAACCTATTATTTCAGCAATGAAAAAAAAGAGTCGATCGAAATTTTAAAAGACGCATTTTTGAAATTGAAGGGCAGAGGGCATAAATGTAAGGTACGTCCGCATCCGAGATTTTCCAATGTCAATATGATAAAAGACATATTCGGAAAGGAATTTGAGGTTGAGGACACGTCAAAAATTGCAATAGAAGAATCTCTGGAGTGCAGCTATATCACGATTGCACTGATATCCACGGTTCTTACGCAGGCATATTATAGTGGGAAAAAGGTTGTCATAGATGATATTTCGGATCCAAAAGTATACGAACAGCTCCGTGAGAAAGAGTACATCCTGATCGACAAAGCAGATATGTTGTTCTCGGAGTTGCTTGAGCGAGGTGATTAAGGCAGCATGAAAACGAAACCATATTCCATCCGGAAAGCGTCACAGTCAATTACGGTAATGCTTTATTTTGTGGCACTTGTCATTCATAATCTATATCATGTGACCGCTATTGATTTATTGTGGTATTTGATACTCATAACCTGTTTTTTACTCGGAACATTCCGGAAAAAAATAATCATTTATAAGCATTTGGTTGGTCTTGTGTTATTGTTTGTGCTTTCCGGGGTTTTGAATATTTTATTCGTTGGGAATACTTCTGTTTTTGATATTGTCTTCCTTGTATTTTTTGCGGGGATCTATCAACTGCTGGTCGATGATGAATTGGATGAACGGTTTATTTTGGCAGCGATATATTTGGATTGCCTGCTGGTTGCTTTTACCATAATAAAAACCGGGCTTGGGAAACCGATCTTTGGGGAGCTCTCAAATAATTTTGTTTCCGTGCTGCTTTTTCTTCCGACGATCGTATATTACATCCGGCAGGAGTATTATCACAAAAAAATATCCATATTGCCGGCGTTGGCGGTGACTTTGACCTGCTTTTTGGCGATGGGGCGTGCGGGTATCATTACTTCCGCCGTTCTTTTGTTTTTTATCGTATTATATGCCACATTTTCCGACAAGAATTGGGACAATGCCCGGAGACTGGCTCTATTCCGCGTGGGAGTGATTTGTACGGCTTTTGTTTTGCTGGGGGTGTTTTTACTTTTCCTTGATAAATTATTAGCCATTACCGTTTTTGCGAGATTTTCCCGGTATGGAATGTATGGAACGGGGCGTATGGGAATATGGGAAGAATATATTTCAACAATGGCAAAGGATGTAAAAAGTATTTTGCTTGGAGTGGAATATTCGCAATTACCACTTATGGTGCGATACCGGAACAACCTCCACAATTCCTTTTTGAACATGCACGCGGATTATGGGATATTGGTTCTTTTTTATATTATTTATATGTTTGCATCCAACTGCTTTCGGTGTATAAGGGCGGGAAAGTGGATTTATTTATCGGTGATGACAGTATTGTTTGTTCGGGCATGCACGGATAAATTGTTCGGGGGTGGGGCGGCTGCGACTTGTATTCTCATTTTTGTATTGTTACATATCAGAGATAAAGGCTTATGGAAGGAGCGTTTGGGAAAAAGCAGATGACGGATCAGGGTATGGTCCAGTGAAAAGAAAGCACTACCTGTTAAAATAGATTTGGGATGAAGTTGCTGGATGCTAAAATAAGAAAGTGATACATGTATGGACAATAATCGAGAAGTTTTAAAATCTGGCGTTTGGTACATGTTTTCCAATTTTATTGTGAAAGGCATGATATTTATTACGACTCCGATATTTACACGGCTCATGACACATGAAGATTTCGGGCTATACAATAATTACACTTCCTGGCTTGGAATCTTCACGGTGCTTGTCACATTAAATTTAGGTACGACGTTTATCAGCGCCAAATTTGATTTTAGCACCAAATTCGATGAGTATATATTTTCCGTTCTGACACTGAGTGCCTTGCTGGGGATTCTTTGGCTTGTACCTATGAATATATTTTCGGTGCAGGTGTCGGAACGGACGGGGATTGACCGTCAGTACCTGAACCTGATGATTTTATATTTGATTGCTTTACCTGCAGTTGACATGTTTCAAGGAAGGGAGCGATACGCGTACAAGTATAAAGTTTCTGTCTTTTTGAGTGTGCTGTTATCTGTTTTTACTGCAGCTGTTTCGGTTGGGTTAGTGTTACAGATGGATAATAAATTAACCGGAAGAATTATAGGTTCTGTTGTACCGACGATCATCATAGGCGCTGTCCTATATTTGTATCTCGCAAAGAAAGGGAAGAAAGTAAACGTGAAATATTGGAAATATGCGTTTCCGATATGTTTGCCGTTTATTCCGCATGGTCTGTCCCTGATAATTCTTAATTCTATGGACCGGATGATGATCACGGATATTTGCGGGCCAGAGGATAATGCCCTTTACTCATTGGCATATACATGCGGGGCAGTCATTACATTGATCGTGAGTTCCATGAATACTGCGTTTTCCCCTTGGCTTGGCGAGAAACTTCACGCCAGGCAAAATACGGTAATATATGACGTATCACAGAAATATATTTTGTTGTTTGTGGCTTTGGCGGCAGGAGTCATGCTCGTAACACCGGAAATCCTTCTGGTCATGGGAGGAAAAAGCTATCAGGAAGCGATATACGTAATGCCGCCGGTAGCATTCGGATGTGTGTGCCAATTTCTATATACAATGTTTGTCAATATTGAACAATTTGAAAAAAAGACGGTGGGCATGGCATTTGCCAGTGTTTCGGCAGCATTGATAAATTATGGCCTCAATACGTTCTTTATACCGAAATATGGATATATTGCGGCTGCATACACAACGTTGGCGAGCTTTTTGTGGCTTTTGTTCATCCATATGCTGTTTGTAAAGAGGCTGGGATATACCCGCTTGTATCCTGTAAAATTTATTTTTGTTGTTTTGGCGGGGATGAGTTTCTATACGGTAGCGGTAAATTATTTATATGTGCTTGCACCTCTGCGCTATGCCCTGGTTTTGGTTTACGGAATCCTATTTTTTTTCTTTGGGTGGAAATACCGCAAAAAAATACAGATTATTTTCCAAAGGAGCGAGGAGACAGCAGAGGATAGTTGCAGACATACTCCGGCCGGTTAAACAAGTGGATTGGAGTTGTTAAACTATATTATTAGGAGGAAAAAAACATGCTTTACTGTAAAAAATGTGTGATGCCAAGCACGCGCCCCGGCATCACATTCAATGAGGAAGGTGTATGCTCGGCCTGTTTGTCTTATGAAAGGCGAAAAAATATCGACTGGGATTTACGCTGGAAAGAGTTCGAGGCGATCTGCGATAAATACCGTGGGATGAACGGGGACGGGCCGGATTGTGCGATCGCCGTGTCAGGAGGGAAGGATTCCCATTATCAGGTTCATCTGATGAAGAACGTGATGCATATGAACCCGATCCTCTTTTCAGTGGAGGATAATTTCCCGATGACCGAGGCAGGGAAGCATAACCTGAAAAATATCTCCGAAGAATTTGGCTGCGGCATCATCAGTATGAAACCGGATATCCGGGCACAGAAGAAATTGATGCGGTATATGTTTGAGAAGTACGGAAAGCCCACATGGTATATCGACCGTCTGATCTACACGTATCCGCTTATTATGGCTGCCAAATTCCATACGCCTCTTTTGGTTTATGGGGAAAATGTTAGTTATGAGTACGGAGGGACGGATGCAAAAGAGACTTATTCCGCCAAAGAACAGCTAAGCAACGGCGTTGCCACGGGGATTGACGAACAGGAATTGATCGACCATACCGGGGTTACGGCGCAGGATCTTTTTCTTACAAGGGCACCAAAGCCGGAAGAGCTTGACTGGCTTGATCCCATTTATATCTCCTATTTTACTCCGTGGAACAGTTTTAAAAACTATGAATTTGCCAGAAAGCATGGTTTCCATGACCTGGCCCATGAGTGGGACAGGACGCATCATGTGGAGAATTTCGACCAGATCGACAGCAGGGCATATCTGGTTCACTCCTGGATGAAATATCCGAAATTTGGACATGCATCCGCCACGGATTACGCTGCCCGTATGATCCGGTATGGGTATTTGACGAGGGATGAAGCAAAACAGCTCGTCAAAGAGCACGACGGGAATCTGGATCCTTTGAGTGTCAGGGATTTTTGTGAATTTTGCGGGTACACGGAAACTGAATTTTGGAGCATTATAGATTCTTTCTATAATCGGGAACTGTTTGAAAAAAAATGTTTTGATAAATGGATGCTGAAACATCCGGTATGGGAAGCGTGATTATGTTTAACTTGGATCAATTTGTGAATCAGTATGTAACAAAACGTCCGGCTTCGATGTTTTTGCCCGATATTGAAGCAAACCGAGATTTGCTTCATGAGAAGATCGCCGGGAAATCTGTTTTAGTGATCGGGGGAGCCGGCTCCATCGGTTCCTCTTTTATAAAAGCGCTGCTGCCCTTTCGGCCATCAAGCCTTGTTGTGGTTGATATCAACGAAAATGCTTTAGCGGAGCTGACCCGTGACCTAAGATCGGAGAAGGGCATGTATGTTCCCGAAGATTATATCCCCTATCCTATGGATTTTGCATCCCCGGTGTTTGAGAAGATGTTCCGGAAACGAGGTGGTTTTGATATCGTAGGCAATTTTTCCGCGCATAAACATGTGAGGTCGGAAAAGGACATCTACTCTGTGGAGGCGTTATTGCGGAACAATGTCCTTTGTGCGAAACGGCTGCTTGATCTGCTTGCCGAATATCCTCCCGCGGAGTATTTCTGTGTTTCTACGGACAAGGCGGCAAATCCGGTCAATATCATGGGGGCTTCAAAAAGGATCATGGAGGACATGATTTTTTCCTATTCGGACCGGTTTCCTGTAAAAACGGCAAGGTTTGCCAACGTGGCATTTTCGAACGGGTCACTCCCTGCGGGGTTTCTTGCAAGGATATCGAAATTGCAGCCGCTGTCCGCACCTTCGGATGTCCGTCGTTTCTTTGTGTCGCTGGAGGAATCCGGGCAGATCTGTTTATTGTCCTGTATTCTTGGCGCAAACAGGGAAATCTTTTTCCCGAAGCTTGGGGAAGCGCAGATGATGACCTTTGATGCGATCGGGACAGAGCTTTTAAAGGCGTATGGATATGAAGTATTAAAATGCGGTTCCGATGCGGAAGCAGTTAAGAAAGCGGAAAATCTGAAAAGCGGTGGGAAGCTTTACCCAGTTCATTATGCAGTGTCGGATACTTCCGGGGAGAAACCGTTTGAGGAATTTGTGACGGATACCGAGACTGCGGACATGGAACGGTTTTTATCACTTGGGGTCATTACAGGGAAGGAAATGCCGGACAAAGAAAAAATTGCTTCCCTTTTTAAAAATCTAAACGAATTGTTTGAGAGGCCGGAGACAACCAAGGAGGCGGTCGTGGCAGCTATGAAGTCCTACCTGCCGAATTTCGGCCATATTGAGATGGGGAAGTCACTGGACAGTAAAATGTAGTTTTGGGGAACCAGGAAAGCGAGGAAGGTGGATATATGGGTAGGTTTATTCCGCTCTCAGTTCCCAATTTTGAGGGGAATGAAAAGAAATACGTTGACGATGCGATCGAACAGGGCTGGGTCTCCACGGGCGGTGCTTATATCACAAAGCTGGAGCAGGAGATGGCAAGATTCCTCCATACAAAGGCCGTTGCTGCCTGCCAGAGCGGGACAGCGGCGCTGCACCTTAGTCTTGTAGAGGCAGGGGTAGGAGCAGGGGATGTGGTCCTGGTTCCCACGCTCACCTTTATCGCCGCCGTCAATCCGGTAAAGTACCAGTCTGCCACGCCGGTGTTCATCGACTGTGATGATAGTTTCTGCGTGGATCCAAGGAAACTGCGTACCTTCTGTGAAGAAGAATGCGGGTTTCTTGATGGGGTTCTGGTCCATAACGGGCATCCGGTCAGGGCGCTGGTTGTTGTCCATGTCTTCGGGAATATGGCGGATATGGAGGCAATCATGGAAACCGCGGGGAAATATAACCTGAAAGTGATTGAGGATGCGACGGAGGCGCTTGGTACTTACTATACAGAAGGGAAATATAAAGGGAGATACGCCGGGACGATTGGGGATTTCGGCTGCTTTAGCTTTAACGGGAATAAGATCATCACAACCGGCGGGGGCGGTGCGGTTACCGCCGGATCCAGCAAAACGGTGGAGCATTTACGTTTCCTTTCCACGCAGGCAAAGTCCGACCCGCAATATTATATTCACGATGAAGTCGGTTACAATTACCGCATGACGAATCTCCAGGCAGCGCTCGGTGTGGCACAGATGGAGGAACTGCCGGAGTTTATCCGCAGGAAACAGGTTAATTACGAACAGTATAAAGACGAATTTGAAGGATTTGCGTATGCGATGTTGATGCCCTTCCGGGAAGGGACAAGCTCCAACCACTGGTTTTATTCCGTGCTTATCGACCGCGCCCGCATCGGGGCTTCGATGCGGGAGATCATTGCCGCGCTTGGGGAAGAAGGGATCCAAACACGTGCCATATGGGGACTTGTGAATGAACAGAAGCCATACGAGACAGAAGAAACATATCAACTTGAAAAGGCACCTTATTATGCCGAAAGGATCATAAATATTCCTTCCAGTACGCAGATCACGAAGGAAGAGATTACCTATGTGGCAGATAAGGTGAAGCAGCTGCTTGGGTCTTTGGCAGGAAATGAATGACATACAAAAATGTATCGGCAATTCTTTTCTCACGGTATCCGAGGCGATGCAGCAGATTGATGATAACTGCAACGGCATTTTGTTTCTGGTGGATGATGGTGGCAGGCTATCGGGGTGTATTACGGACGGGGACATCCGCCGTTTTCTTCTTTCCGGGGGAAAGATGGATGCGCCTGCCATAAAGGCCGCCAACCGTGTCCCAAAGTATGCAAGGACAAGGGAGGAGGCAGTATCGCTCTATCACAAGCGGAATTATATCGCGATCCCCATCGTAAATGGGGAGGGGAAGATCGTCGGATTGTATAACGGTGAGGGTCATGAGATCCGCCACCGGGATGCCCTGAATATCCCGGTGGTCATCAATGCCGGGGGCAAAGGGAGCCGGCTTGACCCTTTTACAAGGGTTTTGCCCAAACCCCTGATCCCTGTCGGGGACCTGCCGATTGTGGAACATATCATGAGGGAGTACCGCTCTTATTCCTGCAATGAGTTTCACATCATCGTCAATTATAAGCGCGATCTTATGAAGGCATATTTTTTTGATAACGAAAATCATTATGATATTACCTGGTATGATGAGGAGAAGCCACTCGGGACTGGCGGGGGCTTAAGCCTGCTGCGCGGTAAATTTGCGGATACATTTTTCTTTGCAAATTGCGATGCGCTGTTGACCGCAAATTATGGGAGCATGGTGAAATTCCATAAAGAAAACAAAAATGCGATCACTATGATATGTGCCTATAAGAATATCAACATCCCATATGGCATCGTGGAAATGGGGGTCAATGGTGCAATCGAGGGGATGAGGGAGAAACCGAGGATGTCCTTCCTTACGAATACGGGTATTTATATTGTTGAGCCCGAAGTTATAAATGACATTGAGGACGATGTGCCGGTCGGATTTCCGGATATCGTGGAGATGGAGCGGAAAAAGGGCAGGAAGGTTGCCGTGTTCCCGGTGAGCGAGAACGACTGGATGGACATGGGGCAGTTACCGGAGCTTGAAAAAATGCGGATCAAACTTTACGGGGAATAGGCGGAGGGATGCAGATTGGGCAGGCTGGTATTGATCGGCGGCGGCGGGCATTGTAAATCGGTTTTGGATTCTGCCCTTGCTATGAGAGTATTTGAGGAGATCGTGATTACGGATGCAGGGCTTGCAGCCGGGACAGAGGTTCTTGGCTGCAGGGTAGCAGGAACGGACCATAAACTTCCCGAATTGGCAGAGAAGGGATTTGACTACGCTTTTATTACGGTGGGAAGTATAAAGTCCGCATCGTTAAGGAAACGGCTTTCGGCCGCTGCCCTAAATTTAGGCTTTCGGTTTCCGGTCATATGCGACCCCACAGCATGTGTTTCGGCCTTTGCCGTGATCGGAGAGGGAACGTTTATCGGGAAGAATACGGTGGTCAATACGGATGCCAAAATCGGAAAGCATTGCATTATAAACACCGGTTCGATTTTGGAGCATGAATGTATGGTCGGGGATTACTCCCATATTTCTGTTGGCTCCATTCTGTGCGGGAACAGCCGTGTCGGAAGAGAAAGTTTTATCGGCGCAGGAAGCACGGTGATACAAGGGGTTTCGGTGGGGAATGGTAGTGTTGTGGGAGCCGGGAGCACGATACTGACCAATGTGGAGGATAATATGAAGGTTTACGGAATTATAACAAAAAAACAAAAATGTAAGGAATCGGGGGGGGGTAATGTAACCTTTGCCCGTATGCCGTCTTTTGGGGTTTTGTATCCGGAGGCGGCATAGATGAGAAAACTTGTTATTGTAGGGAACGGTGGGTTTGCGAAGGAAGTGGCGTGGCTGGTCGGGCGGATCAATGCCGTAAAACCGACGTGGAAATTCCTTGGGTTTATTGATCATTGCCAAAAGTTAGGAAACGTGGTAGGTGACGATGATTTTGTGATCAGCTATGAACAGGAAATCTACGTTACGATCGCCATCGGAGATCCGAAAATCCGGGAAACGATATACAAAAAGTACAAGAAAAACCCGCGGGTTCAATTTGCGAACCTGATTGATCCCGGTGCAATATGCTCGGGGCAGGTTCTTTTTGGCGGAGGAAATATTGTTTGTGCCGGGACGGTCTTAACGGTTGATATTGCCATCGGAAACTGCAATATCATCAACCTCGCGTGCACGGTAGGGCATGATGCTGTTTTGGATGACTTTGTTACCGTAAATCCGGGCGTTCATATTTCCGGAAATACGAGCATTGGCTCCGGGTGCAATATAGGAACCGGAACGCAGATCGTACAGGGACTTCGGATCGGGAAAAATACAGTGGTGGGCGCGGGAAGTGTCGTGATTACGGATTTGCCGGACGATTGTACTGCGGTCGGGGTTCCGGCGAGGATCATAAAAATCGGGGGGAAGCGTGTCGGAAAATAGCGTTCCTGTTTTCATGTAGGAAGGGAGGGGAAGATGATGGGCAGGGCATTGATCATCGCGGAAGCTGGGGTAAACCATAATGGCAGCCTTAAAATGGCGAAAAAGCTGGTCGATGCAGCGCACGCATGCGGCGCGGATATCGTGAAATTCCAGACGGCAAAGCTGGATTCGCTTGTATCGAAGAACGCCCGTATGGCGGACTACCAGAAAAAGAATATGGGGCTGGAAGAAAGCCAGAGGGATATGCTTAAGAAACTGCTGCTGCGTTTTGAGGATTTTACCGAGCTGGCGCAGTATTGCAAGCAGGTTGGCATTACTTTTCTATCAACACCGTTTGACATAGAAAGCATTCATTTTTTGGATGCCATGCAGGATATTTGGAAAGTTCCGTCCGGGGAGATCACGAACTATCCGTACCTTGTAGAGATCGCAAAGACAGGAAAGAAGGTTATCCTTTCCACCGGTATGGCACAAATGCAGGAAATTGAAGATGCCATTCGGGTTTTAGAGTCAAACGGGACGCGCAATATCGTGCTCCTTCATTGTACGACAGAGTATCCGGCACCATTTGGGGATGTGAATTTAAGCGCAATGAAGACCCTGCGGGAGAAGTTTGGATATCCTGTAGGATATTCGGACCATACCCAAGGCATCGAAGTGGATCTTGCTGCAGCCGCACTTGGTGCGGTGGTGATTGAAAAGCATTTTACACTAAATCGGGAGCTTCCAGGACCTGACCATCCGGCAAGCCTTGAACCGCGGGAATTAAAAGCAATGGTGGACGGGATCCGCAAGGTGGAACTTGCAAAGGGTTCGGGGGAGAAAAAACCATCGGAGGCAGAATTAAAGAACAGAAGTGTTGCGCGCAAGAGCATTGTGGCAAAAAGAAATATAAAGGCAGGAGAGAGGCTGACTGCTGATAATATCACGACGAAACGTCCTGGGATAGGAATCAGCCCGATGCGCTGGAACGAGGTTCTTGGCACGGAAGCTGTCAGAGATTTTGAAGAGGATGAATTGATAGAATTATGAAAAAAATAGCCGTAGTAACCGCAACAAGAGCCGAATATGGCCTGCTGTCCCCCGTGATCTGCGAACTGCGAAAGCATGAGAGTGATGGATTCCGGGTGGAACTTATTGTGACCGGGACACATTTAAGTGAGGCTTACGGGATGACCGTGGCAAAAATCGAGGAAAGGATTGACCACAGGATACCGGTTTCGGTGAGATCAGGCTCTGAGACGGATATATCTGCGAACCAGGCGGAGTTCCTCATAAAGTTTACCGGACTATTTATGAGAGAAAACTACAACGCGGTGGTTCTCCTCGGTGACCGCTATGAGATGCTTGCCATAGCCGTCGCGGCGGGGAATACAAGAACTCCGGTATTCCATCTTTGCGGCGGGGATACGACCGAAGGGGCGATGGACGAATGGATCCGCCATTCTATTACAAAAATCAGCTACCTGCACTTTGTTACGAATGAGGAGAGTAAGAAGCGGGTGATCCAGCTCGGGGAAGCGCCGGGAAGGGTATTCAACTATGGATCGACAAGCATTGACAATATTCTGCGTCTGAGTGATATGAGTAGGGCAGAGGCGCTGGCAAGTGTAGGACTTGGTGTCTGCAACTTTGCTCTTTGCACGTATCATCCGGTCACAATGGAGGATGGGGAAATAGATGGACGGATATCAGAGTTTCTTGAGGCGTTGAAGGCGTTCCCGGAGATCGAATTTATTGTTACAAAGTCAAATGCGGATCAGGGCGGTGCGCGGATCAACGAGCTTTTCGATGAGGCGGGGGGCAGGATTCCAAATCTACATGTGTTTGCCTCCCTCGGGGTAAGACGCTATCTTTCCCTGATGAAATATTCCGAATTTGTGTTGGGAAATTCATCGAGTGGAATCATTGAAACGCCGGCTTTTCGTATCCCTACGGTCAATATAGGAGACCGGCAAAAAGGAAGGCTTTCGTCTAGGAGCATCATCAACTGCGGCTCCGGCAGGAAAGAAATCATGGCAGCGATCAAGGTGGCTTTGAGCGATGAGCATAAAGCAACCTGCCGTGATATCGTCAGCCCGTACGGTGACGGCAGCGCAGCACAGAAGATATCACGGAAAATGATAGACACAATCATGGGCGGGAGGATGGATCTTAAGAAGAAATTCTATGATCTATAGGCAGAATGAAGAATGTAGCGATTATACCTGCAAGAAGCGGGTCAAAGGGTTTGAAAGATAAGAACATTAAGGATCTGTGCGGCAAGCCTTTGATGGCATATACCATTGAAGCTGCACTAAAATCGGGGTGCTTTGATGAAGTTATGGTGTCCACCGATTCCGGAAAGTATGCCGAAGTCGCAAGGGAATACGGTGCGCAGGTTCCTTTTCTCCGTAGTGAGGTTACAGCTACGGATACGGCCAGTTCCTGGGATATGGTGGAAGAGGTTCTGCAGCGGTATGGGATGCAGGGAAGAGAATTTGATACATTCTGCCTGTTACAGCCGACTTCCCCGTTAAGAACGGAGGCGGATATCGCTGCTGCATATGCCATCTATAGAGAAAAAGCCACTTTTTCCGTCGTATCGGTATGTGAAGCAGAACACTCCCCGTTGTGGTGCGGACATCTTCCGGATAATAACGAGTTCCTTGATTTTCTTGGTCCGGAAAATATGCAGCAAAGGCAGGCGGGAAAAAAGTTCTACCGGTTAAATGGAGCCATTTATATTGTCAACTGCAACAGATTTCGGTATGATCGGTTTTTATATCAGAAAGGGAGTTTTGCCTATATTATGAGCCAGAATAGAAGTGTCGATATCGATACGATGATGGATTTTGAACTAGCAAAAATTGTACTCGGGGGGGGGGTACGGCAATCTAGCATTTCCTTCCGGGGTTGGGGAAACTTTTCTCCTCGATATCATGGAATGTGCATCGCAAAGGAGGTGTGCATAGCATGAATATTGTTGTGATCGGCCTTGGTTCGATGGGAAAAAGAAGAATCCGCCTGATAAGGCAGATGCATCCGGAATTTACCGTTATCGGCTTGGATGCAAGGGAGGACAGGAGGATTGAGGCGGAAGAACAGTTTGGGATCGGCACATTTCCTTCGCTTGAAGAGATAGACCAAAAGATAGACTGTGCTTTTATATGTACATCCCCGATGTCACATGCCCACATCATAAAAAACTGCCTATCGAGAAAGTGGCACATATTTACGGAACTCAATCTTATTGATACCGGATATACAGAAAACATGCAGTTGGCAAAGGACAAGGGCTGTGTTCTGTTTCTTTCGTCCACGTTTTTCTATCGGGAAGAAATTAAATATATAAGGTCAAAGATAACACAGGACAAGCACTGGAATTACATTTACCACATCGGGCAGTATCTTCCTGATTGGCATCCGTGGGAGAATTATGAGGATTTTTTTGTTGGGGATAAACGGACGAACGGTTGCCGTGAAATTATGGCGGTCGAATTGCCGTGGCTTATCGCAACGTTCGGGAACGTTGTAAAATCAAATGTAATATCCGATAAGATCACGGGGCTGAAGATTGGATTCGATGATAATTACATGATCCAGTTGACCCATGACAGCGGCAACAAAGGTACGTTTATCGTTGATGTTGTTTCACCCGTCGCAGTCAGAAAGTTGGAAGTATATACCGAGGGCAGTTATCTTTCGTGGAACGGAACGCCGGAGGGTGTATGTGAATTTGATCCGGCATCAAAGAAATTAAGACCGGTCGCCCTGACGGAGGTGACAGAGCATTTGGATGGATACTGTTCTTTTGTAGTGGAAAATGCATATAGGAACGAGATACGGGAGTTTTTTGATGTTGTGTCAAAGGGGAAAATACCTCTTTATGGGTTCGGGCAAGACCAGAAGATTTTGAATTTGATCGACATTTTGGGAGCGTGATTGTAATGGGCAAACGAAAAGTATTGTTCGTTGGTATCGGCTCGATCGCAAAAAGGCACATCCGTAATCTTCATGTGGTCGCGGCAAAAAGGGGATTATCCTTAACGATAGATGCTTTCCGGCGAACGAAAAGCACCCTCCCGGCGGATGGGGTGAACAAAGAATATACGGAATTATCAAGTGTGCCGAGTGATTATGACGCGGTTTTCATAACGAATCCGACACAACAGCATCTTGAAACACTGAAGCAATTCCACGAAAAAGGAAAGAACTTTTTTATTGAAAAGCCTGTCGTATCGCTGGCGCAGCTTGGGGCGGCAAAAGAATTTGAATTGCACCCGAACCGTGTTTATTATGTTGCCTGCCCATTACGCTACAACGCGGTGATCCAGTATATAAAGAACCATATTGATCCGGGCAGTGTGATATCCATACGCAGTATTTCCTCCAGTTATCTTCCGGACTGGCGCGCGGGGCAGGATTACAGGATCACGTACAGCGCGCACAAAGATATGGGCGGTGGTGTGAGTATAGATTTGATCCATGAATGGGATTATCTCACCTATCTTTTCGGATGGCCCCAAAAGGTTTGTAGCATGATCGGCAAGAAATCGCCTTTGGAAATCGACAGTGAGGATTACGCGATTTATATTGCGGAGTACGAAGATAAGCTTCTGGAACTTCATCTGGACTATTTTGGGAAAAAGACGATCCGGGAGATACAGCTGATCACAAAGGAAGATACCATCATAGGTGATATCGCGAACAATAAAATCCGATTTCTCCTGCGCGGGGAGGAGATCTGTTTTTCCGGGGAAAGGGATGATTATCAGATAAGGGAGCTGGAATGTTTCCTGGATGCCATATCCCGACAGATCAAGCCGGATAGTGATTATCTGCACGGGATTAAAGTATTACAGCTGACACAGGGGGTGCTTTGATGGGTGACGGGAATTTTGACAATGGGCAGATTGGCGATCTGCTCATACATCAGCTAAGATCGTTTTGGAGCGATGTGGATGAGGAAGTGTTCTTGGAAAGGAAAAATATGGGGATCATCTGTTGGTATATCAGGGGACAATAGTAGGTGGCAGCAGCAGGGATGGGAAGATACACTATCCGGCCATCGGAAATAATGTGATTTTATTTTTAAATGCGTCCGTCTTAGGAAAGAGCAACATCGGATCCAATGTCATAGTATCGGCCGGGGCGCAGATCGTAAATGAAAATGTCCCGGATAACTGCATTGTGTTTGGACAAACGCCAAACCTTATTATCAAGGGGAGGAATCCGGATATTATGGAAAAAACAATTGATGGCTATTGGAGGTAGATCATGAAGATTTTATTTACGATCTGCGGAAGGGCAGGGTCAAAGGGTATAAAAAATAAAAATTTAAGGAAGTTCTGCGGAAAATATCTGGCGTATTATACGGTTTCGGCGATTGATCTGTACTTGAACCGGAGACCGGAAGTGGAGGCGGACATTGTTGTAAATTCCGACAGTAAGCAACTGCTTGATCTGGTGTCCGGCAATGGGCTGAGAGAAGTGGAAAAAATCATGCGCAAGGAAAGTCTTTCCGGGGATTCTGTCGGGAAGATTGACGTGATCCGGGACTGCCTGTCAAAGATGGAGGAGCGTAAGGGTACGCATTATGATATGGTGGTCGATCTGGACATAACATCCCCGCTTAGGACGGTCGGGGATCTGGAAAAGGTGATCGGTCTCCACAGCATAAAAAATGCGGATGTCACAACCACGGTGGCTGCCGCGAGAAGAAATCCATATTTTAATCAGGTGAAAAAAACAGGGCACGGGGTAAAAAAGGTGATTGATTCGGATTACACGGCAAGACAGCAGGCTCCGGAAATCTTTGATATGAATGCCTCGGTTTATGCTTATAACCCAAATTTTCTTGAACAGGGAAAAGGCGTATTGGACGGATATTGTGAGATTGTCGAAATGTATGATACGGGGATTTTGGATCTTGACCATGAGAATGATTTTGAATTGATGCAGGTGATCGCAAAATATCTGATCAGGAAAAACGATGGGTTCCGTGAAATATATGAGCATGCTCCCGGCTGATAAAAGAATTGACACAACGGGAAACGGTGATTTATGAAAATGATGACATTGCCGTTTTGGATTTGGGAGAGGGGGATAAACAAGAAGTTCCGGTTTTGTTCCGGGCCTCAATGGGAGAGGTTGTTTAAAATATTTTGTGAAAGGATATGGGAAAATGGAAAATACGTCATTAAGTGTAATTGTTCCGGTATACAATGTGGAAAAATATTTGGGGACATGTATCGAAAGCCTCCTTGCGCAGACCTATGATAATTTGCAGATCATCCTTGTCAATGATTGTTCGCCGGATGGCAGTCTTGGCATATTAAGGGATTATGAGAACAGATATCCGGATAAGATTACGGTAATTGACTCAAAGGAGAACCTAAGACAGGGAGGAGCGAGAAACCTTGGCATAAAATCATCCCAGTCGGAGTATGTCGGTTTTGTGGACGCGGATGATTTTGTCCATCCGCGCATGTATGAGGTTTTGATGAAGGAAGCCTTGGAAAATGGTTCGGATGCGGTATATTGTGAGTATCAAAAAGTGGGCGAAACTGCGACAGGAGAGTTTGGCACAAGGGAAGATGCAGAAGACTTTGATCGGGCGGGGGGGGGCAGAACTGTCTGGGCTGAACTGTCTGATTCGGAGCGGATGGAAATGATGTCATCTCATAAGTACGGGAGTGTATGCGGCGGAGTATATCGGAAAAACCTGATTGTGAATAACGATTTATATTTCCCGGAACATTTGACATATGAGGACAATTACTGGGTATATACTTTACAGATGTTTTTGCAAAGTGTGACAGTTGTTCCGCAGAAGCTATACTATTATAGACAGCAGGATAAGTCAACCTGCCATAAAAAAAATGCAGAACATCATTATGACCGTATCGAGATTGGCAGGAGATTTCTTAGATTTGTAAAAGATAAGCAGCTGTTACAGCGCTATCACGATATTATTGAATATCTATTTATTGATGTGTTCACGCTAAATTCTTACTCCATGTTTCTAAAATATTTTGACCAGCCGCAGGCATGCCAGCTTGAATATGTTAAGAGGGAGCTGAAAAGAGAGTTCCCACGCTGGAGGAAAAATAAGTTCTATAAAACGAAGTTTTCAACAAAGAGAAAGATCAAGATGAATCTGGTTATGGTGCTTCCGGTCAAATGGTATATCCGTTTTCGGAAGTATATTTGACCTATTTCTTTTCATGGTTTGTGGAGAGGGAGCCTTTGGAAGATTGGTCATAATTAACAAGTGTTTTTGGGCTTTATAAAAACGACAGTATTATTTTGCGGAAGTATCTTTTGGCAGGAGCGTGCTGTATTTTTAACTATGGCCAAAAGATATTTAGTGATTGGAATTATGATGGCCAAAATGATGTTTTGGCATAAACGCAGAAAAAGGGCAAAGCCTGTAATTGGCTTTGCCCTTTTTCTGCGTTTATGCTTAGATGCAGTTCTGGTCATGACCTTCTATCCCCTGTACATTCTGATTATTCTTTCGCAAAACTCTTCCGAGTTTCTTCCATACCATTATCTGAATAAAACCCCCTTTCCAAAAAACGTAAACCCTCCATAACCGATTGGTGTTCCCTTCCATGACCAGCCCGCAAATGAGGGCGTTACTGTTTGTATTTGTCCGGTATGCAATGCATTACAGGCTCCTTCAAAACCCTGCTTCCGTTTAAGAACGTCCGTGCCGTATTGCACCCTGTCCGGGCGGAATTTATGTATAAGCCATGATTATATCATTTTGCAGGGGTATTTGAAAGGCGGAAGGAATGCCGGAAGTGGGGGAGCTTTCCGGTATCAGATTCCAGCAGTCTTACGGGAGTATGACGGCAAGCCCATTTACTGCATATTCTGCCAGCATAACTTGTTGGAAAAACAAATTGACTTTCGCCCGCAGATTATCTATAATGTAAACGATATGCCCACAGTTTGGAAAAATAAAATTGGGCTTTGGCTTTACCGGAAATGCGTTACCGCAGGCAGAATATGCACGATAACGGAACGCTGGAAAGGAAATGAGGACGACAATGGGATTATTTGGTTTTGGAAAGAAAAAACAGGCAGACGCGGCAACGCCCCGTGAAGGGATGATGGAGGATGCGGGGGGAGAGTTTTCTGCGGACAAGGCGGCTTCTTCGGGCAACGACGTGTTCTGGGACAAGGCGGATTTTGCCTTTGAGATACAAAAAATATTGCCTTACAAGGAGCAGGGCAGTGTTCTGGTAGGCAGGGCACTGTCGGGGCAGCTGCTGCCGGATACAAAGGTTTCTTATGTGGATCCGTCTGGCCGTGCAGTCCTAAACTGCACGGTGGGCGGCATTGAACAGAACGGGATCAGGGTCAAGAAGGCGAGCGTCTGCCAGTTCGGGCTTTTGGGACCGACCTTTGCGCTCATTGTCCCGGATTTCGCGCCGAATGCCTTTACGGAGGGGAATTACCTGTACCATGCGGCGGCGGAGGGGACAGAGCTAAGCCCTTTGATGGAGGCATTTGAGGGATGCCGCCTTAGGCGGGAGCGTGAGGAGGAAATCCGCGGGGCAGTTTATGCCCTGATGCCGGGATCGCAGGATGACGCGGTGCTTTCCTCTCAGGGCGTGGAGAACCCGGAAAAGCAGGACGGTGCACCGACCTTTATGCAGGAGAGGCTTCGACAGCTCTGCGGGGATTATTCCGTGCAGGAGCTGATCTTTGCGCTCACCCAGGTGCGCGATGCGGAAAACCGGGCAAGGACGGAAGGCGGGACGGCACAGGAGGCATGCTTTAAGGAAGCTTCGGACGTGCTTTATCCGATGATGCTTGAAAAGCTGCGCGGTCTTGACGAGGTTTACCTGACCATTGACAAGAATACAAATTTTCCGTTTTATAACGGCGGCTTTGTTGATGTCTACACGCGGGAGGAGTATGCCAAACTGGCGGTGATTTTTTATAAGGAACAGTTCCGGGAGCTTGAAGTGCGGGCGCTGCCGGTGGCAAACCCGAAGCTTTTAAAGACGGAGGAGGGGAAAACGTCCGCGGCGCAGATGCCGGCCTTTGCGTTGTTTTATTATCTGGGGATGGAGCGTGTCCTGCTGGATAACGGCATGTACCGGGCAGCAATCTCCCGCGGCGATGTGCTGCCGCCGCCGGAGGCTTCCGGCAAGCCGAACACGGCGGTTCCGGTGGCAAATCCCGCCCTGCGCACCCGCATTCTCGATTTCTTTGGCGAGGCGCGCTGGAAGGTGAATTACGAAAAGCGCGCACAAGTGCTGCAGGCGAAGGAACACGCGATGCTGACCGAGGTGGCAAGGGCAAAATTCCTGATCCCGATGAAGTACGACGGCGCGGCAAAGCCGCAGCCGGGTACAAACCAGATCGTTTTTAATAAGGATACGAAGCTGATGTTTGCGGCGGTCAAGAATACGGCGGGGGAGAGCTATACCCCGGTATTTACGGATTTTGCCGAGATCGGGAAGATGTACCAGCCGAAGGACTGGGGCGCGGCGGTGATCTCGATCCAGGATGCCATCGGCATCAACAAGGGTGACGGCATTGTAGTGAACCCGGCGAGCGAGAATCTGATCCTGAAGGAAAAGGCGATCCGCGCGGTGGAGGAGATCGCAAAGCAGTTAAAGGAGAAGGCGGAAAATGCGGCGGGGAGCGCCAAGGGCGTTGAACCGGAGACAGCCCTTGTGGATACCGCGCCCGTTCCGGATGCTGAAAAGCAGCAGGACGGAACCGTCACACGCAAAGCATAGGCATAAGGGGCGTTGTATGTATCGGTTTTATGTGGACAGGGATGCCGTGGCGGGGGAGGATATCACCCTTGCCGGGGAGGATTATAACCATATCCGCAATGTCCTGCGGATGCGCGCCGGGGAGGAGATCACGGTGTGCGACGGTGCGGGGACGGACTATCTGTGCCGGCTTTCGGAATTTTCAAAGGACTGTGTGAGGGCAAAGGTGCTGTCGCAGTCCGGCTCGCGAACCGAGCTTCCGGTACGGCTCGTCCTTTTTCAGGGGATGCCGAAGAAGGATAAGCTGGAGTTCATCATCCAGAAGGCGGTGGAGCTCGGTGTGTCACGCGTTGTGCCGGTCATGACAAGGCGCACGGTCGTGAAGCTGGAGGAGGGCGGAAAGGAAGAGAAAAAGCGCGCCCGCTTCCAGGCGATTGCGCGCGCGGCGGCGATGCAGTCGATGCGGGGGATCATCCCGGAAGTTTCCTCTGCCATGCGTTTTGCGGATGCCATAAAAGCGGCGGGTGAACTGGATGCCGTCGTGATTCCGTACGAGCGGGCGGAGGGCATTGCAGATACGAGGGCGGTGCTTTCGGGCCTTGTGGCGGACGGTGTGCGCTCTGTCGGCATTTTTATCGGACCGGAGGGCGGCTTTGCGGAGGAGGAGGTAGCGCTGGCGGTGGACGCGGGTGCTAAGTGCATCACGCTCGGGCACCGCATCCTGCGCACGGAAACAGCGGGTCTGGCTGTCCTCGCCCTGCTGATGTTCGCGTTTGAAAGGTAAAAGAGTACCCTGCTGTCCGGCGTGGTTTATCGTCCCTTTTGGCTTTGGCATTGGGATAAAAGAAAAAAGTTTTAATGGATCGAGTTTGCCAGAATTTTGGAAAGAGGAATCGGGATGGAATGCTATTTGGATAACGCGGCGACAACGAAGGTGTCGGATTCCGTGCGCGAGGTGATGGACCGGGTGCTTTGTGAGGACTTCGGAAATCCTTCTTCCCTGCACAAAAAGGGGATGGAGGCGGAAAAGTATGTGAAGGCCGCGCGGGAATTGGTCGCAAAAACCCTGCGGGCAGAGCCGAAGGAGATTGTTTTTACATCCGGCGGCACGGAGGCGAACAATATGGCGCTCATCGGCGCGGCGCTTGCGATGCGCCGCGCAGGAAAGCATATCATCACCACGCAGTTTGAGCATGCGTCCGTCCATGCGCCGCTCGGGTTTCTTGAGGAGATGGGGTTTGAGGTGAGCTTTGCCCCGGTCGATGCGCAGGGGCACGTCAATCTTGCCGAACTGCTTTCACGGATGCGCCAGGATACCGTACTTGTCTCGGTGATGTACGTGAACAACGAGCTCGGCGCGGTGCAGGATATCGCAGCCATCGCACGGGCAGTGAAGGAGAAAAAGCCGGATGTGGTCTTCCACACAGATGCCATCCAGGCCTACGGGAAGTACCGCATCTGCCCGAAGAGGGAGGGCATCGACCTGCTCAGTGTGAGCGGGCATAAATTCCACGGTCCGAAGGGGAGCGGTTTTTTATATATCCGTGATAAGGTGCGGGTGCTGCCAATCCTTTACGGCGGCGGGCAGCAAAAAGGGATGCGCTCCGGCACGGAAAATGTCCCGGCGATCGCGGGGATCGGCAGGGCAGCACAGGAAATCTATGCGGGGCATGAGGAAAAGATAGCGGGGCTGTATGCGAGGAAGCGGCAGTTGGTGGAACTGCTTTCCGGTATGGAGGGCGTGCAGATCCACGCGGTCACCGAAAGGCTTGAGGATTGCGCCCCCCATATTGTCTCTGCGGGCTTTGAGGGGATCCGCAGCGAGGTGCTTTTGCATGCCTTGGAGGAGCGCGGGGTTTACGTTTCCTCCGGCTCGGCATGTTCAACAAACCATCCGGGCATCAGCGGCAGCCTTGTGGCCGCCGGCGTGAAAAAGGAGCTGCTTGACGCGACGCTGCGGTTCAGTTTTTCGGTGGATACGACGGAGGCGGAAGTGGAATATGCCGCGGGATGCCTTCGGGAACTGCTGCCGGTGCTGCGGCGGTACAAAGTTAGGTGAATGAGGTGTGAGGATATGTTAAAAAGTAAGGGGTTTTCAAAGGAGTTAGAGGCCTTTTGCGCGGAATATGAGGAGGAAGTGCAGGAAATGCTTGTGCTCACCGCGGAACATGTGGGCGGCGCGTGCTCCTATGTGGAGGGGATATGGAGGCCGTCGGCAGAGTTCCTTGCGAGCGCCGATTTAGCGGACGGGACCGTGAACCGGGAAAAAGGACAATTAAGCTGGCTTGCGCAGGAGAAAGACAGGGAAGGCTGGATCTTTAAACTCAAGCCGTTTACCATATACCGTGTCAAATGCCGCAGGCGGAAGGGAAAAAAGAGCGGGCAGGAGTCTGCCGTGCGCATGGCAAATGAATATATGCTTGTGGAGGTTGCAGGGCGGGGGCTGCGCAATGAGGGTCTTTCCCAGGTTCTTGAGGAATATAAAAGGCCGGTGTTCATCGAGGATGAATTGTGCGGAAGATTTGAGCTGGAGCGCGCGTACAACTGGTTTTGCGCGGAAGTTCCCTGGCTTTCGGATGAGTGCCGTGTGTCGCTGGGGTGTGACGAGGAGGACGGTGAGACGGCGGACGGGGCGCTTGCGGCGTTTCGCGAAATCTACGCGGATGCTGCCGGGTGGGACAAAAAATTCCGCGCCTTTGCGGCGGAAGAATTGACGGAGCTGGCGAACGATTGGCAGGATACGGATGATTATGATGATGAGGAAGATGCCGGCGAAGATGACGCATCCGGCGGGGATTGCTCCGCGCCGGTTACAAAGGCGGCATTTGCAAAGCGGATCGCGATCCGTGAATTTTCCATCAACGCGGAGGGGGATTATACGGCTTATTACGACGACGATGATATGTTTTACGGGCATGTCATCATGATCGAGGGGAACATCAGGGACGGTATGGATAGAGCCGATATCGCGGGGTAGTTTTTGCAAAGGAAGGAGTTTATGCCGATGTACAAGGCATTTTTATTAAAGTATGCGGAGATTGGCCTGAAGGGCAAAAACCGTAATGTGTTCGAGAACGCGCTGCGCGACCGGGTGCAGGAGACGCTTGCGCGGCTTGGCGGATACCGGGTGGTGCGCGAGCAGGGCAGGATTTTTGTGGAGTGCCCGGACGGCTTTGATTATGAGGAGACGGTGGACGCGCTGAAAACGGTATTCGGTGTCTGGGGCATCTGTCCGGTCGTCGTGATTGAAAGCACGGACTGGGAGGAGATCGCAGAGGGGACAGGGCGCTATATCGAACAATTTTACGAGGCAAAGGATTTTACATTCAAAGTTGAGGCAAAGCGTGCGAGCAAGCTTTACCCGATCACTTCGCCGGAGATATGCGCGAGGATGGGTGAATACCTGCTCGGCCGCTTCCCACAGCTTAAAGTGGACGTACACCAGCCCAAGGTGCGCGTGCATGTCGAAGTGCGGACAAAAACTTATGTTTACTCCCACATTATAAAAGGCCCCGGCGGCATGCCGGTCGGCACGGGCGGGAAGGCCATGCTTCTGCTCTCCGGCGGGATTGACAGCCCGGTGGCGGGCTACATGATCGCAAAAAGAGGCGTTGCTATCGAGGCGACTTATTTCCACGCACCGCCGTACACAAGCGAGCGGGCGAAACAAAAGGTAGTGGATCTGGCGCGCATCCTCTCATCCTACACCGGTCCGATCCGTCTGCATGTCGTGAATTTCACGGATATCCAGCTCTACATTTATGAGAAATGCCCGCACGAGGAGCTTACGATCATTATGCGACGGTACATGATGCGGATCGCGGAGCATTTCGCGAAAAAAGACGGGTGTCTTTCCCTGATCACAGGCGAGAGCATCGGTCAGGTGGCGAGCCAGACGATGCAGAGCTTAAATGCCACGAACGCAGTATGTGCTCTGCCGGTGTTCCGTCCGGTAATCGGCTTTGATAAACAGGAGATTGTGACGGTCGCGGAAAAAATCGGGACTTTTGAGACTTCGATCGAGCCGTTTGAGGACTGCTGTACGATTTTTGTGGCGAAGCATCCGGTGACGAAGCCGGAATTAAAGACGATCGAGGAGTCGGAGAAGCTGCTTTCGGAAAAGATTGGCGAATTGGTGGAGACGGCGGAAAAGACGGCAGAAGTGATCCAGATTCTTCCGGGCGGGGACAGTTGACGGCAGATTGCGGCAGAAAGTGGGATGCATGTGGCGGCAGCCATGTCCCCCATGCGCGTTTACGCATATTTGCAAGCATGCGCAACCGGGTAAGGGGAAATATTCTTTCCCTGCTTTTGCACCGGATATCTGTGTGATAAAAAAGGAGGACACTGTCCTATTACAGTATCCTCCCCGGCTAAGTACCCATGCCGTCCTTTAATCGACAATATAAGGCTTTAATGCCTCGAGAACCTTCTCGGTATCCTCCTCGCTGTGTATGTTTAAATCGATCGGTTTTGAAAGGTCAAGGCTGAAGATTCCCATGATGGACTTTGCGTCGATGACATAGCGGCCGGAGACGAGGTCAAAGTCAGCATCAAATTTGGTGACATCGTTTACAAAAGCCTTAACCTTATCAATAGAATTTAGTGAAATCCTGACTGTTTTCATTGTGTGTTCCCTCCTTAATGAGCATTCATTATTTATAATCTTATGGTGAGCGCGCGCTGCGAACTCTTATTACTATACTACCTTTTGCAACTTTAATTGTCAATATGCAAAGTTCATAAAAATCGTGGCATTGTGAAATATAAACGAAGCAATATTCTATTTGGGACGAAGGAGGTGCAGGCGATATGGAGGAAACAGGGCAGAACGGGGGTGCGGGGCTTCTTTTTGGCAAGCGCGCGGCGTTTCTTTCCCTCGGCTGCAAAGTGAACGCCTACGAGACACAGGCCATGCGGGAGCTCTTTGAGGCGGCGGGTGCGCAGACAGTGGATTTTGAGGCATGTGCGGATATCTTTGTGGTCAATACCTGTACGGTGACCAACATCGCGGACAGGAAATCGCGCCAGATGCTGCACCGCGCGAGGAAGAAGAACCCGGCGGCGGTGGTCGTCGCGGCGGGTTGTTATGTCCAGGCAGCGGAGGAAGATTTGAAAAAAGAGCTCGCGGTGGATATCCTGGTCGGAAATAACCACAAAAATGCAGTGGTGGATCTCGTCGTGCAGTTTATAAAGGAAAATATCATACCGCCTGCCAGGGCGCGCGGGCGGGAAGGCGGAAATGCCCGAGCCGCAGATTGCCTGGACTGCGGGCAGGCGGAAAAAGCGTGCAGTGCGGCGACTGCAAGGGAAGCGTCAGGAATGGGGAAGCTGTCGGCAGTCTCCGAGATTTCGCGCGAGAAAGTTTACGAGGAGCTTGGTATCGCGTCCGCCGAAAAAACAAGGGCATACATCAAGGTACAGGACGGATGCAACCAGTTTTGCAGCTACTGTATCATCCCGTTTGCGCGGGGAAGGATCCGGAGCCGCAGCATCGGGGATGTGGAGGAGGAGGTGCGCCGCCTTGCCGGGCAGGGTTATCAGGAAATTGTGCTGACCGGCATCCACCTCTCTTCCTACGGGATGGAGGCATACCCGGAAAAGGAGCGCTTTGCACTCTGCCTTGCGGACGAGGATATGCCGCTTATCCGCCTGATCCAAAGCCTTGATGCGGTGCCTGGGATCACGAGGATCCGGCTTGGCTCTTTGGAGCCGCGCATCGTGACGGAGCGTTTTGCGGCGGCGGTTTCCGGGACAAAGGTCTGCCCGCATTTCCATCTTTCGTTACAGAGCGGGTGCGATGCGACGCTGGCGCGGATGAACCGCCGTTACAACACGGAAAAATATCGCGAAAGCTGTGGGATTTTACGCCGTTTTTTCGACCGTCCTGCCATCACAACGGACGTGATCGTCGGTTTTCCGGGGGAGACGCAGGAAGAATTTCAGGATACGGTGCGGTTTGTACAGAACGTAAAGTTTGCGCAGATGCATGTTTTTAAGTATTCCCGTCGGAAGGGAACCCGGGCAGCAGAAATGCCTGGTCAGGTTGCGGAGGAAATCAAGGCGCGGCGCAGCGATGCGATGCTGTTGTTGGAAAAGGAAATGCGCCAGGCATATGAGAATTCGTTTGCCGGGGAGGACACGACAGTGCTGTTTGAGGAGGGGATTTTGCAGGACGGGATTTCATACATGGTGGGGCATAATGAGCGCTATATAAAATATGCCATGCGGACGCAGGAGGATTTGTCCAATTTATGCATAAAAGGTCATATAAGCGGTGATTTTGCAGGGGAAATTCCATTGATTGAAAGAAAACAATCGAAATAGGATTGAAATTTTTGGCAGTTTGTATTATGATATAGGGCAAGTGGTTTGTTCGAAGGCCAAAAAGGGGATTACAGCAAAGGATGTGAGAACGATGCAGGAATTATCCAACACACAGTATTTTTGTGCGCAGAAAGATCAGGAGCAGGGCGTGAAGGAAGTGATCGCGACGGTTTACCGCGCACTGACAGAAAAAGGATATAATCCGGTCAACCAGATTGTCGGTTATGTGATGTCCGGTGACCCGACCTACATCACCAGTCATCTTGGGGCAAGAAGCCTTATCATGAAAGTGGAACGTGATGAGATCATCGAGGAATTGTTAAAGGATTATATACAATATCATTTTATGTAGTCCGGCAATTCCTGCAGTTTTAAGAATCGGGGGTTATAAACTCTTTATACGGGGAAAACTATGAGAATCATGGGATTGGATGTCGGTTCGGTGACGGTCGGCGTGGCAGTCAGTGACGAGCTTCTGTGCACGGCGCAGGGGCTTGAGGTCATCCGGCGCAAGCAGGAGAACAAACTGCGCCAGACATACGCGCGCATCGAGGCACTGGCAGTCGAATATGGGGTAGAGCTCATTGTTATCGGTTATCCGAAGAACATGAACAATACCATAGGGGAGCGCGCGCAAAAATGCGAGGCGTTTGCAGAGGATATCCGCAGGAGGACAGGCATAGAGACGGTGTTGTGGGACGAGCGTTTGACGACGGTCACCGCGCACCGCGTGCTTGACTTGGCGGAGGTAGGCCTGAAAAAGAAGATGGCAGTGGTGGACAAGATCGCCGCCGCCGTGATTCTTCAGAATTATTTGGATTGGCGCGCAAATACGAAAAAATTCGGGCAGGAAGATACCGATATACATTAAAGTGTTTGGGAAGGGCATGGATTGGAATGGGTACAGAGAAAAATACGGACAGCAGGAAGGTTTCGTTTGTGGCAGAGGATGGCAGCGAGGTGCAGTTCTGTGTCCTTGAGCAGACGAAGTTTTATGGGATCGACTATCTTCTCGTGACGGAGGATGAGACCGGGACGGATGCGGAAGTCTATATTTTAAAAGATTTATCCGGCGGGGAGAGCGCGGAGGCAGTTTATGAGATCGTGGACGACGAGGAGGAACTGCACGCGGTTGCCGGGCTTTTTGAGGAGTTGTTAGAGGACGTGGATATCGTGGAAGAAAACGATTGATCGGGTTGAAAAGCCGCGAGAGCGGCGGAATGAGAGGATATTTTGAAAAGAGAAAATGAATTGCCGGAGGAGAACGGGCAGAATGCGGATAAAACAGTACATCCGGAAAGAAAAATAAGAAGGCCGAGGATACCGGGAAGGACAGGGCGTAAGGCGGCACCAAAAGAGGACGGAAAAGCGGCCGTGAAAGATGAAAAGGCAGTAAAAAAGAGCGGGAAGGAAAAAAGCACAGGGAAAACAGGTACACCGAAGAATGTTTCTGTGCCGCGGACGAAGACCGTCCGCACGGCAAGGCCACAAAAGGGGAAAGAAGAGGCTGCGGCTGCGGAGAATATCCCGTCGGTTACCGAGCTGTCCGCAAAGAAAACGGGGCGGGGAACCAGCCAGCCAAGGCAGAGACAAAGACAGTCCCAGGACAGTGTGTCCCGTTTAAAGATCATCCCTCTCGGCGGCTTAGAGCAGATCGGTATGAACATCACCGCGATCGAGTATGAGGACAGCATTGTGATCGTGGACTGCGGCTTGGCATTCCCGGAGGATGATATGCTGGGGATCGACCTTGTGATCCCGGATATCACTTATCTGAAGGATAACATCGACAAGGTAAAAGGGTTTGCGATCACGCACGGGCACGAGGATCATATCGGCTCCCTGCCATATGTTTTAAAGGAGATTAATGTGCCGGTGTATGCGACCAAACTGACCATCGGTATCATAGAAAATAAGCTGAAAGAACACAACCTGTTAAAGTCCACAAAGCGCCGGATCGTAAAGCATGGGCAGACCGTGAACCTTGGCTGTTTCCGGATAGAATTTATCCGGACAAACCACAGCATCGCAGATGCGGCGGCGCTTGCGATCTTTACCCCGGCGGGCCTGATCATCCACACGGGGGATTTCAAGGTGGATTACACGCCGGTATTCGGCGACATGATCGACTTACAGCGCTTCGGCGAGCTTGGCAGGAAGGGGGTCCTGGCACTTCTTTGCGAGAGCACGAATGTGCTGCGTCCGGGCTTTACGCCGTCGGAACGCACCGTTGGGAAAACCTTTGACAATATTTTTGCGGAGCACCGCAGCAACCGTATTATCATCGCGACGTTTGCGTCCAATGTGGACCGTGTGCAGCAGATCATCAATTCGGCCCACAAGTACGGCAGGAAGGTCGTGATCGAGGGCCGGAGCATGGTCAATATCATCACGACGGCAATGGAACTTGGATATATTGATATCCCGGATAACCTGCTGATTGACATTGAACAGATGAAGAATTATACGGACGACCAGCTGACCCTTGTCACGACCGGAAGCCAGGGGGAGGCGATGGCGGCGCTCTCGCGCATGGCGGCGAACATTCACAAGAAAGTGACGATCAAGCCGGGCGACACAGTTATATTCAGTTCCACGCCGATTCCGGGCAACGAGAAGAGTGTTTCGAAGGTGATCAACGAGCTGACGATGATGGGGGCAAAGGTGATTTTTCAGGATACGCATGTATCCGGGCATGCCTGCCAGGAGGAGATCAAGCTGATCTATGCCCTGACCAGGCCGAAGTACGCGATCCCGGTGCACGGCGAGTACCGCCACCGTGTCCGCCACAGCGAGCTTGCGCAGGAGATGGGCGTGCCGAAAGAAAATGTGATGCTGCTAAAATCGGGGGATGTGCTCGAGCTTTCCGAGGATTACGCGGCAGTGACAGGGAGCGTCCCGGCGCAGGGGATCTTTGTGGATGGGCTTGGCGTGGGGGATGTCGGCAATATCGTGCTGCGCGACCGCCAGTATCTGTCGGAGAACGGGCTGATTATCGTGGTGCTCACACTCGAAAAATATTCGAACCAGCTGCTTGCGGGACCGGATATTGTCTCGCGCGGGTTTGTTTATGTGCGTGAGGCGGAGAACCTGATGGAGGAGGCCGCGGAGGTTGTCAATGAGGCGCTTGACCATTGCTTTGCCAAGAACACGACGGATTGGGGCAAGATTAAGAATGAGATCAAAGATTCGCTGAGTGACTATCTGTGGAAGAAAATGAAACGCAATCCGATGATCCTGCCGATCATCATGGAAGTATAGGAAAGGCTGCAATATGAAGAAGTCAACATCGGGAAAGCTGGCGATGCGCCTGACCGGGGCGATCACGCGGTTTATCGTGAACATTATATTTTACATTTTGGTTGTTGCCGTCGTGTACAAGGGGGCGACCTTCCTCTACCATTTTTCGTATGAGGTGTTCGGGTCCGTGGCCCGCACGGAGGAGCCGGGAACGAATGTGCCCGTCCAGATCTACCGCGGTGAGACGACGATGAATATTGCGACGAAGCTTGAGACGAGCCTTGTTATTGTGGACAAGTATTCTTTTTACTTTAAAACAATGCTGAAGAATTATGCCATCATGCCGGGAACCTACATCCTGAATACTTCGATGGATTACAATGAGATTTTGGCGGTGATCACGGACGCAAGCAATTCGATCGCCGAGGAGGAAAGTATCGAATCCGCGGTCGACGGCATCGGCGGTGGGAAGGGAGAGCCGGATGCCGATGCGGATGGGAACGGCAGTGATAAGGAATCCGCGGGCGGCAGTGATTCTAAGAGCCAGACCGACGGCAAGGAAGATGTCGACCCGGGCTTAAAGGATGCCGGGCAGACCGGCGGTTCGGAAGGGAAAAGGTCATGATCGTAGAAGAGAGAACCGCGGCATACCTCCGTGCGTTGGAGCCGGATATGCCGTGTTATCTGGAGGAACTTGAAAAAAATGCGGTCGCCGACGAAGTGCCGATCATCCGAAAGGATGCTCAGGCACTTTTGCGTTTTTTGATGCGGGCGCGCAGACCGAAGCGGATATTGGAGATTGGGACGGCAGTTGGATTTTCCTGCATGTACATGGCGGAATATATGCCGTCTGAGGCAAGGATCGCGACAATCGAGAAGGTGGCGATGCGCGTGCAGCCGGCGAAAAAAAACTTGGCAGGGTCGCCGAGGGCGGACGGCATCGCGCTGCTCATCGGGGATGCTGCCGATGTGCTGGCGGGACTGGCTGGCGGGGAGGCGGTGTATCCTTACATGGAGGAACACGGCGATACCGTTTTGGCGGAGGAAATCCGTACAGAGAAATGTCAAAATACGGGTATAGTGGGGGAAACCCGCATGGAAGAATGCAGGAATGCCGGTATGGCAGAATGCACCCATGCGGCTCCGGGCGCTGGCAGCGGGATTTGCCGGGGGCGGGCAGCCGCGGCGGGGCAAGGGAAGAAACTGCAAAGGGATGTTTCCTGGGAGGTGTATCTCCCGGCGGGGGAAAGTTCCCTGTGGCAGGACGGGGCGTTTTGCGAGAGTTATGATTTTATTTTTATGGATGCGGCAAAAGGCCAATATATGAATTTTTTGCCGTATATTTTAAAACTACTTGCGCCGGACGGAATGTTTGTGACGGATAATGTATTGCAGGAAGGCAGCATCGCAGAGTCGAAATTTGCGGTGGAGCGGCGCGACCGGACGATCCATATGCGGATGCGGGAGTATCTGTACGAGTTGACGCACCGGGCAGAGTTAAATACGGCGGTGCTCCCGGTCGGGGACGGGATGGCGCTTTGTACGTTCCGGTAATTCAGCCCGGAAGGCGGCTGCTTGGAAGATCGGATGTGGTAAGCGGGGATAACGGGAAGTTTGGCAAGTATGTTTACAAGTGCAGACGGGCGGAAAAAACGGACGTGTTAAGCAAAAGACATCCGGTGTTCCGGGAAGCAAATGCCAAAATCTGCATGGCCATCCGAGAACGGATAAGGAATGAAGGGAAGGACGGATATGGAAGAAGGGAACAGAGAAAGCGGCGGGCAGCCGCGCAGGACTGCCAAACCGGAACTTTTGGTTCCGGCGGGCAGCCTTGAGGTGTTGAAGGTGGCGTTGGTTTATGGAGCGGACGCAGTATACATCGGCGGGGAACATTACGGCCTGCGGGCGAAAGCGAAGAATTTTTCGACGGAGGAAATGGCGGAGGGCATCCGGTTTGCGCATGCGCACGGGAAAAAAGTCTATGTGACGGCAAATATCACGGCGCACGATGCGGATCTTTGCGGTGTGGAGGCATATTTCCGTGAACTGTCCGCGCTTTGTCCCGACGCGCTCATCATTTCCGATCCGGGTGTGTTTGAGATTGCGCGGGAGGTTGCGCCGGAAATTGAGATCCATATCAGCACACAGGCCAACAATGTAAATTACCGCACCTGCCTGTTCTGGCAAAAACAGGGTGCAAAGCGCGTGGTGACGGCGCGTGAGCTTTCCCTCGCAGAGATTGCGGATGTCCGCGCGCACATTCCGGATGATCTGGAGCTTGAGACTTTTGTGCATGGCGCAATGTGCATCTCGTATTCGGGGCGCTGCCTGCTGAGCAATTATTTTACGGGGCGGGACGCAAATCTTGGTGCCTGCACCCACCCTTGCCGCTGGAAATATTATCTGATGGAGGAGACAAGGCCGGGGCAGTATCTTCCGGTGTTTGAGAACGACCGCGGGACATACATTTTCAACTCCAAAGATCTTTGCATGATCGGCCATATCCCGGAGCTTGTGCGCGCGGGAATCAACAGCTTTAAGGTGGAGGGGCGCATGAAGACCGCGCTATATGTGGCAGCGGTGACACGCACGTACCGCAGGGCAATCGACGATTATTTTGTCTCGGAGGATTGTTACCGCGAAAATCTCACGTATTACCGTGAGGAGATTGGGAAATGCACTTACCGACAGTATACGACAGGTTTTTTCTTCGGGAAGCCGGGGGAGGATGCGCAGATTTATGACAATTCTGTATATGTGAAGGACTATACGTATCTCGGCATTGTTTACGGCGTGGAGGATGGCTGGTGCAGGATGCAGCAGCGCAACAAATTCTGCGTCGGGGACACGGCGGAGGTCATGAAACCGTCCGGGGAAAATGTGGCGGTCACGGTGATTGCCATCCGCGATGCGCAGGGAAATTCGATGGAGAGCTGCCCGCACCCAAGACAGGATATTTTTGTACAGTTTGATCAGGAACCTGCGGAATTTGATCTGATAAGACAGCGTGCGGAAGGTGAGGGGGAAGGATGAATTAACAAAATAGATTATTGGCCAGAGAGTCAACAAAATTGCGGACGGTGATATTTTGGGAATCGGTGAAAGAGCACTGGGATGAAACATATTTTGGCGAGACCAAACCGGAAGAAATCCATGGGCTCTCAATAGCGGCCACAGTTGGAGAAAACAAGCCAAAGCCCTCCGGAAATGAATTTTTAAACAGTTCATTTCCAAATCTGCGGACAAAACGGGTTCACACCCGAAATCCCGTTACAAGCTTTGGCCTGTTTTGTTCTCATATTTCGCTCATATCATAGCATTCGCGCAGTTTCGCGAGTGCTTTTTTTTCGATGCGGGAGACATAACTGCGGGAAATCTGGAAGCGGTCGGCAATCTCGCGCTGGGTAATCTCCGGATAGCCGTAAAGCCCGTAGCGGTAGAGCAGGATTTCGCGCTCGCGTCCGTTTAATTTCCCAAAGAGGAAGCCTTTTAGCCTGCTGCGGTTATCTTCCTCGTGCAGCCGGTCCTCCACGGCATCTTCTTCCATCTCAATTACGTCCAACAATGTGATTTCGTTGCCTTCGCGGTCGGAACCGATCGGTTCGGAGAGCGAGACTTCCTTCGCCTGTTTTTTGTTGCTGCGGAGTGTCATCAGGAGTTCATTGTCAATACATCTTGAAGCGTAGGTCGCGAGCCTTATATTTTTCCCCGGATTGAACGTATCAATCGCCTTGATCAGACCGATGGTTCCAATTGAGATGAAATCGTCCGCATCCCGTTCCGGGAGATTATATTTTTTCACAATGTGCGCGACAAGCCGCAGATTGTGTTCGATCAATGTTTCGCGCGCATCCGGATACCCGGCACGCATCCGCTCCAGCTGCTCGGTTTCCTCCTTGGCGCTCAGTGGTTTCAAAAAAGCCTGCAAGGGACACCTCGGCGCTTCGGGTTTATATTACTTTATGCGGGGCGGGAACAAATGGTGCTTTTCCGAATCGGAAAAATTCTGTTTCGTGAAAATGGAGAACCCCTTGTTTTTTACGACCATGCAATGTTATAATAGAGAGAAGGAAACATGCGGAACTTAAACCAGCATGTTTCCGGAGCGTGCCGGGAGGGGATTTGCGTGAGGGAAGCCGGCGGAAATCCCCTCCGCGAAACAGGGGACGGGAAGGAAACATGCGGAACTTAAAATGAAAGGCGTGGTTGCATGGCGATTTGTGAGGAGGAAATATTGTCCTATAATTTTTTCCAATACGGGACTCCGTTTTTCGGGAGTTTTCGCGGAAAGAATTATCGGATCGCGAGGAATCCACTGAAAAATGTATTTTTTGACAGTGACCCACATAAAAACGATGACGCGCAGTTTGAGGTGACGGTCTGGGAGGGCATGGAAAATTTCGATACCACGACGGCGGAGAAGATCACGGAATATTTCCCATTTACACCAAAAGGGCGGCTTTCGGCGGTTGCCTGGCTGGATGTGCAGTGTGCGGACGGTGTGGATTCCGGGGAAGGGAAAGACGGAGCGGACGGGATATTTGGGGCGGATGAGTAAATAGCGCGGCGAAGGCGGACAGGGGTTGCGGGTGTGGGGAGTTTATGGGGACAGGCATGCGGACATCGCCCCGCCCCTATCATGCGTTTGCAAGCATGTGAAGTGATAAGGGTGAATTTTGGGTTGGAACGGAAATGAAGTGCCCGGGTGCGGATGGGGATTCGCAAACAAATGCTACAATCAAAACGAAAGAGGAGCGATATGGCGATGGCCGGGAGATAACAATGGAATGTTATGAATTTTATGATAAACACGTCGCCGCGAAGGCGGCAGAATGGGAGGGAAATGAAATATGGCAGAAACCAGGAAAGTGACTGCGCGGGTCGGGGAAGTGTCGGTGCTTGCGCCGGGGATATGCAGCATGTGGATTGAGGGGACGGGCTTTGCGCAGGACGCAGTGCCCGGTCAGTTTATTTCCGTGTACTGTGAGGACAAAAGTAAGCTGTTGCCGCGCCCGATCAGCATCTGCGAGATTGATGCGGCGGGCGGGCGGCTGCGCATTGTCTACCGCATCGCGGGCGCAGGAACCGAGGAATTATCGAGACGAAAGACCGGGGAAGCGGTTGAGGTCATGGGGCCGCTCGGCAACGGCTACATGATCAACAAGGGTGTGGACCATGTGGAGGGAGAAGAGGAGCGCGGCGGACAGGCTGTGCTTTGTCCGGGCACAGCGCCAGATGGGCGGGCGGATACCGGAAAGTGCTCCGTGACGGGAGCAGGCGGGAAAGGGCATGCCATCCTGATCGGGGGCGGCATCGGCATCCCGCCGCTGTTAGCGCTTGCAAAGGAACTTCCCGGCGGTAAGACGGCGGTGCTCGGCTACCGTGACAATAATACTTTCCTGAAAGAAGAATTTGAGGCGGCGGGCTGTCAGGTTGTGATCGCGACCGATGACGGCAGCGTGGGATATCACGGAAATGTCATAGATGCCATCCGGGCACAGGGGGTGCAGGGGGACATGATATTTTCGTGCGGGCCGACACCAATGCAGCGCGGTGTGAAAGCGTATGCAAAAGAACAGGGCATCCCGGCGCAGCTTTCGCTGGAAGAGCGCATGGCATGCGGCATCGGGGCGTGCCTTGCCTGCGTGTGCGCATCGGCGCGTCCCGATGCGCACAGCCATGTACATAATAAACGCGTCTGCAAGGACGGACCGGTCTTTTTCGCGGAGGAAATCGAGCTGCAGGGATGATTTGTCAGCCGTTAACACGGCAGAATGAGAGGGATTATGAAAACGAACGTAACGATCGCGGGCGTGGAATTTAAAAACCCGGTAACAACCGCATCCGGAACCTTTGGCTCCGGCATGGAATACAGTGAGCTTGTAGACTTGAACCGTCTTGGGGCGGTGACGACCAAAGGGGTGGCAAACGTGCCGTGGGAGGGCAATCCGACCCCGCGCGTGGCGGAGACCTACGGCGGGATGCTCAACGCGATCGGACTGCAAAACCCGGGGATTGACGTGCTGCTTTCGCGTGATATCCCGTTTTTAAAACAGTATGACACGAAGATCATTGTCAATGTCTGCGGGCGGAGCACAAAGGACTATGTGGAGGTCGTGGAGCGCCTCTTTGATGCTCCGGTGGATCTGCTGGAGATCAATATTTCCTGCCCGAACGTAAAGGAGGGCGGGATCGCGTTCGGACAAGATCCGAAGATGGTGGAGGAGATTACGGCAGAAATCAAGCGTCATGCAAAGCAGCCGGTCGTCATGAAGCTGAGCCCGAATGTGACGGATATCACAAAGATGGCTAAGGCGGCACAGGCGGGCGGGGCGGATGCGCTCTCACTGATCAATACCCTTACGGGAATGAAGATTGACATAAAAAAGCGGGCGTTCTTACTTGCAAATAAAACCGGGGGGCTCTCCGGACCTGCCGTAAAGCCGGTTGCCCTGCGCATGGTCTATCAGGTCGCAAATGCCGTAGGGCTCCCGGTCATCGGCATGGGCGGCATCGCGACGGCAGAGGACGCACTGGAATTTATCATGGCGGGTGCGAGCATGGTTGCGGTCGGCACGGCGAATTTCTTTAACCCGCGCGCGACATTGGATGTGATTGAGGGGATTGAAGCTTATATGCGGGACAATCAGGTCGGGGATGTGAACGAGTTGATTGGGTGTGTGAAGTAGCAGGGAGGAGAAGTTTTCTTTAAAACCGGAAAATAATATGTGCGTTGGAATTTCTTAAATTGTCGTTCTGGTATATATTTATGTCTTGGATATAAAGTATTGTCCGACTAAATATGATGAGAAAAGACGGGAAAGCGGTTGTAGTATAGGGAAAAGACCAAGCCGGCACGGGATATCGGGGCAAACCATTTGGCTGCCCATATCATACCCCGTGCCGGCTTGCCGCGTTACTGCGGTTTTGTCCGCTGATATTGATTGCCGTATTATAGATTTAGGAAGATGGGATTGGCCGAAAATATACTACTGCCAGATTTCTTCCCCAAACCCCTCAAGGAACGCCGCCAGCTCGTCCGCCATTTTTTCCGCTTCCGGGATGCGGATATGCCCCGGCGTGCCGGTTCCGTTGTTGGAATAGAGGAAATGTACGATTTTTGGGTCAGCCAGTTCCGCCTTGACTTCTTCGATTGCGTCGTCCCATGCCCTGTCGTGGCAGAGGATGGTCGTTGCCAAAATAAAGAGCGCATCCGGGTATTTTCTGCGCAGTTTTTTCACAAACGCCGCGTAGTGCCGTTTCCAGTGCGCGCTTTTTTCCGCGTTCTTTCCCATATAGTTTTCCGGGTTGGAGTCGTTCTGCCCGATGGCGATGATGACGACATGCGGGGTGTAGCGGGAGAAATCCCAAGGGGTTGGCGCGCCGAAATAGTCGCAGTAGCGCAGCTTGTCCCAAGTGCTTTCCATGCCGACATAATCCGGGCCGTGGAAATACCCTGTCCCGTTAAGGAGTGCAATGCCGCCCTGCGCAATGTCGTGGAGTTCGGCATTCAATTTACGGGCGGTGAGGAATGCGTAGGAATACCATGCATTGGAGTAAACACCGTCATGGTTTTCCGGGTCGGCTTTGCCAATGTGGCCCAGTGCCTCGCATACTTCCCCGGCGCTGACCGAGTCACCGTAACATTCCATGCGGCGGGACGGGCGCGGCGGCGGCGGGAGCATCCTGGCTTCCTGGTCGAGGTACAGCCCAAGAAAATCATAATAATGCGAAGCATCCTGGCATTTGTAGAGCACGACCTCGTGATCCGCGCAGGTAAGCCCTGCACATACCGGGAGAATGAGTTCCGTGCCGTGATCGGTGATCTCGATTTTTTCCTGTACCTGCCCGTCAATCACCACGCCGATATAGTTGTGGTAGCAGCTGTGGTAATTTTTCAGTTTCATCATGGCATTGTTCCCGTGAAAACGGAACGCGACGGAGCTTCCCGGATTTATAAAGCAGGGCGCGTCCGGGTTGGTGAAATCAATTCTCCCGGTGTACAAAAAGGAACCGGAAGAAGGGGGGGTGAAGCGGTAATCGGAAAGATGGTTGTCTGGCATACAAAAACCTCCAAAATGTTTGTAGAATCCATGGTCTCGGTGCAAAATATGTATCCCTATCAGTATAAAAAATGCGGCGTGAAATGTCAAGGTCGCAAAAGCAGATGGTGAATATAATACAGTTATAAAAATACCAGAAAATATGAAAAAATGCTTGAAAAAATACCGGGCGGGGGTTATACTATATTTAATTATAGCCGATATTATAGATAGATCGGTAAATTGTGCAGTATGGCTGGAACCGAAAGGGCTGGCCGCGGGAAATAATTTTGTTTATGACGAGGAGGGATACATATGTCATTGAACTTATTTAACTATAACAGTTCATTGTTTTCTGGTTTTTCATCGAATTCATCCGGGATGTCAAGTATGTTGGGCGATTACATGGCGATCCGCAACGGCAGCTATGGAAAGCTTTTAAAGGCATATTACGCGAAGCAGGACGACGGCACAAAGAAGACCGCAGGGGCGACCCGCAGGGAGAACGCGAGAAAGGCAGCCGTGGCGGATTCGGAAGAAATCAAGCAGTACAAGACGGCGCAGACGGATGCGTCATCCCTGAAGTCGGCGGCAAGTGCGCTGCGCTCAAATTCAAAGCTTTTTGAGCAGGTGGAGAAGACGACGACGGATGAAAACGGTGAGGAGACCAAGGTGATGGATTATGACCGCGACGCGATTAACAGCGCGGTAAAGTCCTTTGTGAAAGCGTACAACAGCACGATCAAGTCCGCGTATGGGCAGGAGAGTTCCATTGTCCAGAAAAAGGCTGCTTCCATGATCAGTGCGACAGCATCCAATAAAAACATGCTGGCGCGTGTCGGCATCACGGTCGGCAAGGACAATAAGCTGGAAGTTGACGAAGAGAAGTTAAAGACGGCGAATGTCTCGACTTTAAAGACACTCTTTTCCGGCAGCGGTTCTTATGCGTCAAACATTGAGCGCAAGGCATCGGATATGGCATCCATGACAGAGCAGCTGGCGAAGAACACAAATTCTTCGAGGACGAACACTTACAGCCGTACCGGGAACTACAGTTCATTTGCGACCGGCGGCATCTACGACGGATTTTTCTAGGAAAATGCAGGGGAAAGTCTTTCGCATATATGTGGATCGGTAAAGGGATATACTTCTTTTATACTTTGTCCAACGGGAGAGCCTTGCAACAACCGTCTGTATGCCCGTAAATCTTGAAGGGTGCGACGATAGTCCAGTTGCGTGTTTGATGTTTTGGATGTATGGCAAAAACAGCAAAGAATCATGAAACAACCAACAGTTGATATGATATGGTGTCAACAGTTGGTTGTTTTTTTGCCGTTCCTGTATTATGATGAAAGGGAAAGGAATGCAAAATCCTGTGATCCTTTCCCGGCTGCGCAGCCAACGAATCAGAAAACCGGACAGCCACAAAAAGGTGGCGGATAAGGAGGGGCAATATGGATAATGAATTTTCGGAACGTCTCGCGATGATGCGTCAGGGGCGCGGCATGACCCAGCAGCGTCTGGCGGAGAAGCTAGGTGTGACAGCACAGGCTGTGTCAAAATACGAGACCGGGCAGAGCCTGCCGGATGTGCAGACATTAAAATCGCTTGCAGCGATCCTGGGCTGCACGACGGATTATCTGCTCGGCTATGAACTGGCAGAGGAAGACCGCGTGGATATGCGGGAGAGGGAGCGCGCCGACCAGATCCGTATGGCGCTGCAGAAGGAGAGCCTGACGTTGTGTGTCGGAGCCGCCCTTGTTGAAATGCTGATCGAGGAAGGGAAGAATCAGCACGAAAGCATCCATAAGCTGCGCGTAAAACTTGCGAAAGAATACGGCATTTTGGTGCCGGTTATCCGGATGATGGATCAGCTTGAGCTTGCGGACCGGGAGTATCAGATTCTTCTTTATGGCCGGAGCGTGGTGGGCAGTGGGAAGTTGGAATACCCAATGTGCTTTTATCCCGGGGAAGAGGCAAAAACCAAGGAAGACATCCCGGGCGCGGAGCCGGTTTACCAGGCCGGGGGTGTATGGCGGAAAAAAGCGGAAGAAGAAAGCGGGGGTGAAAATGCCGGAGGGAAAAAGCCGGTTACCTGCATGGAGATTGTGACAGCACATTTGGAAAAAATAATTTTGGAGAATTACGGGAAAATTTTAAACCGTCAGATTATTTCGCAGATGGTGGAACAGGTAAGTAAGCGTTATCCGGCAGTTACGCAAGGGGTAGTTCCGGAACGCGTGAGCCTTGCGCGAATCCAGAAAACCGTGGCGGCTCTGGTTGCTGAGAAGATTCCGGTGAACCGCCTTGAATACATTATCAGTTTTTTGGAGGAACATCTGGAGGAAGATTCCGTACAGGATGGGGAAGCAGCGCTTGCGGAACTGAAAGCGGAGCTGAAGTAAGGGGGTGGCTTGTTTGCCGGTTATGGAAAACGGTTTGTGATTGCAGAAGAACGGGAGGTTCCCTGTGTGGAGCCTCCCGTTCTTCTGTAATAATAAAAATTTATTAAGACAAGGGAAACAACCGTTCCGGCACAAGAGATATCTGCCATTTGCATGATTTGTGCTAAAAATGAAACCTTCCTTGTTTTATAACTTGTTTATCATATGATCTGCATATGAAAACCGGATTCCCAGCCTTAACTGCGCTCATACAGCGTGTAATTATGTCCTGCCAAGAGGCGCTTTCCCTTTTTAAGTGCTTCTTCCTCATAAAATTCGATGCGCAGAACGCCCTGTTCAAATTCGCGGTTATGGATGATGCCGATGTTTTTGATGCTGATGCCGTTTGCGCCGAGCAGGGTCGCGATGGTGGCGATTGCCCCCGCCTCGTCGCTGATATCGATAAATATTTCGTAGAACCGGTTCAGCAGCCCTTTGCCGTTCGGGATGCTGGCGCGGTACGTGCCGGCATCTTCAAAAATGCGGTAAAAATAGTCCGCGTCCCGCGCGGTGACGGCATTTCGGACTTCTTTCAGCGAGTCGATATAGCGCGTGAGGATTTCCCCGATGCTGTCCGCATTTGACAGGCAGACAGCCTGCCACATGGCGGGTGAGGAGGAAGCAATGCGCGTGATATCTTTAAATCCGCCCGCTGCAAGCATGCGCATCTGCTCTAGTTCATCGTCCGAATTGCGCACAAGGTTGACGAGCTGCGCGGCAATGATATGCGGGAGATGGCTGACTGCGGCAGTCAGGGTATCATGCCGTTTGGCACCGAGAACCACCGGGATGGCGTGGAAGCTTTCCACGAGCTGTACCATATAATCCCTGACCCACGCAGGTGTGTCTGCGGTCGGAGTCAGGATGTAGTAGGCGTTTTCCAGAAGCAGTGTGCTGGAATTGGCGTAGCCGGTCTGTTCCGAGCCTGCCATTGGATGACCGCCGATAAACTGGCGCGAAAGTCCAAGTCGTAACGCTGCCTCTTCTATATTTCCCTTGACGCTGCCGACATCCGTGAGGATACAGTCACCGGGGATGACCTCCTTTAATGCGGCGAGATATTCAATATTTTTGGAAACCGGGGCACAAAGAAAAATGAGATCTGCCCCGGCGAAAGAGGAAAGCTCGTTCGTGATACGGTCAAGCACACCCTCGGAGAGGGCGAGGAGGAGCCCCGGTGCCGGTGTATCCCTGTGGTAGTCGTAGGCGAAAAGGTCGAGCGAGGCATCCCGCGCGCGCAATAGTCTGGCAATCGAGCCGCCGATCAGGCCAAAGCCGATAAAACCGATGGATTTGATCTCTTTCATAAAATACCCCCTGATGTTGTTTGCCTGCCCGCCGCTGCCTTAAAATTTTTTGCCGGAAAGTGCGATATACGGGCGGAGCTCGTTGCAGAGCGTGTCAAATTGCGCAAAGGTCAAAGACTGCGGACCGTCCGAGAGTGCTTTTTCCGGGCAAGGGTGCGTTTCGATCATCAGGCCGTCTGCGCCTGCCGCAACCGCGCATTTCGCGAGAGGGGCAACGTAGTCGCGCACGCCGGTGGCGTGGCTCGGATCTACGATGACCGGAAGGTGGCTCTTTGTGCGGATCACCGGGATGGCGCTGATGTCGAGCGTGTTGCGGGTTGCCGTCTCGAATGTGCGGATGCCGCGCTCGCAGAGCACAACATTTTGGTTGCCTTCGGACATGATATATTCCGCGGCATTCAGCCACTCGTCAATCGTGGCGGAAAGACCGCGTTTTAACAAAACCGGAAGCCCTGTTTTTCCTGCTTCCTTTAAAAGATAGAAATTCTGCATATTGCGTGCACCGATCTGGAGCATGTCCACATATTTTACGGCAGTCCCGATCGCGGCGAGGCTTGTCACTTCACAGACGATAGCGAGCCCGGTTGCCTCCCGCGCCGCCTTCATCAGGCGCAGCCCGTCCTCCTCAAGCCCCTGGAAGGAATACGGGGAAGTGCGCGGTTTGTAGGCACCGCCGCGCAGGATTTGCGCGCCGCATTTTTTGATGGCCTGCGCGGTCTCAAGTACCTGCTTTTCACTCTCCACGGCGCAGGGACCGGACATAATGGTAAATTCATCTCCGCCGATAGAAGTATTCCCGACTTTGACCACCGTTTTTTCCGGGTGGAATTTTTTATTTGCCAGCTTGTAGCTTTCCGTGACGGAGACAATGCGCTCCACGCCGTCCACGATCTCAAGGTTCTGGTTCATCAGTCTTGTCTTGTCACCGATGACACCGATGATCGTCACTTCTTTGCCGTCCGAGAGATGGGGTTCGAGCCCGTTGGTGCGGATGATGCCAAGTACATTGTCAATATTTTGTTTGGAAGCCCCCAGCTTCATAATAATGATCATAATTTCCTCCATTCCAAAGCAGATATCGCATTGTTTTGCCAGACACATGTTTCATCTGATTTATGATATCGTAGGATATTGTAATAGAATCTTCCCCAAATGTCAATACTCTATGACTTTAAAGCGCAACAGTTTAAAATGTAAAAGAAAGAGTGCAGGACAGTTCTGCCTGCCGGAAACCGAAAATATCAATGTTGGAAACAGACAAGACAGAAAAGAAATGGATTTGCAAAAACATTTCAGAAAATTAAAGAAAATTGTTGTAAATATAATAATAATTTGGTAAAATAGAAAACAAGGGATTGTTATTCCGAGAGAAAACAAAAAGGAGAGGCGCATATGGAAACTTACAAGTATGAAAAGATCAGGAATGTAGCAGTGCTTGGGCACGGCGGGGCAGGAAAGACGACGCTTGTCGAGGCGATGGCATATACGACGGGCATTACGACGAGGCAGGGAAGGGTAGAGGACGGCAGCACGATCAGCGATTATGATAAGGAAGAGACAAAGCGCCAGTTTTCGATAGGCATGTCCGTTGTGCCGATCCTGTGGGAGGATATGAAGATCAACTTCCTTGACACGCCGGGGTATTTTGATTTCGTCGGTGAAGTGGAGGAAGCGGTTTCTGCCTGCGACGCTGCCGTGATTGTAGTCTCCGGCAAGAAGGGGGTCGAGGTCGGCACGCGCAAGGCATGGGATTTGTGTGAAAAATATAAGATTCCGCGCATCTTCTTTGTGACGGACATGGACGATGACAACGCGAGTTTCCGCCGTGTGATTGAGCGCCTGACGGAGCTTTACGGGAAGCGCATTGCGCCGTTCCACTCCCCAATCCGCGAGAATGAAAAATTTGTCGGATTCGTCAACGTCGTAAAGATGGCGGGGCGGAAATTCACAAAGCTCTCCGATTACGAGGAATGCCCAATCCCGGACTACTCGATGGAATATGTCACGAAATACCGCGAGGCATTGATGGATGCGGTTGCCGAGACGAGCGAGGAGATGATGGAGAAATACTTTGAGGGAGAGGAATTTACGGCACAGGAGATTTCGACCGCACTCAGAAGCAGTGTCATTGACTGCAGTGTTGTCCCGGTTCTGATGGGTTCAGGACTGAACACACAGGGCACGAACATGCTGCTGCAGGCGGTGGAGAAGTATTTCCCATCCCCGAACAAATGCGTGATCACCGGGATCAACGCCAAGACCGGTGAGACTTTTGCGGCGGATTACGACGCAAACAAACCGATGACGGCAAAGGTATTTAAGACAATCGCGGATCCGTTTATCGGGAAATTTTCGTTTATCAAAGTATGCTCCGGTGTTTTGAAATCGGATGATATGATCTATAATGTGGATACACAGACAGAGGAAAAGCTGTCAAGGCTTTACATTATGCGCGGCAAGGAGCAGATCGAGGTCCGGGAGCTTTACGCGGGCGATATCGGTGTCATCGGAAAGCTCTCGAACACGACGACGGGCGACAGCCTTGCGACAAAGGCAAATCCGGTTCAGTTTGACCGTCCGAAGATGTCTGTTCCGTATGAGTACAAGAGTTACCGTGCAAAGAACAAGGGCGATGAGGATAAGGTTTCCCAGGCACTTTCAAGACTGATGGAGGAGGATCTGACCCTGCGCATCAAGAGCGACAAGGAAAACCACCAGTCCCTGCTTTACGGCATCGGTGAGCAGCATCTTGAGATCGCGGCGAGCAAATTGGCGCAGCGTTTTAAGGTGGAGATTGAGCTGGCAAAGCCGCGCGTGGCTTACCGCGAGACAATCCGCAAGAAATCGACGGCGGAGTTCAAATACAAAAAGCAGTCCGGCGGACACGGCCAGTACGGGCATGTCATCATTGATTTCGAGCCTCTCGGTGATATGGAGAAGTCTTATGAGTTTGCGGAGAATGTATTTGGCGGCGCGGTGCCGAGGAATTTCTTCCCGGCAGTCGAAAAGGGTATCGCGGACAGTGTGGAGGCCGGACCTTTGGCGGGTTATCCGGTCGTCGGCATCAAGGCGACCCTGACCGGCGGTTCCTACCACGATGTGGATTCATCGGAAATGGCGTTTAAGACCGCGACGGTGCAGGCGTTTAAGCAGGGCGTGATGGACGCGACCCCGATCCTGCTCGAGCCGATCGCGACGGTCAAGGTGATTGCACCGGAGCGTTTTACGGGCGACATCATGGGCGATCTGAATAAACGGCGTGGCAGGGTTCTCGGCATGAACCCGCTGCACAACCGTCAGCAGGAGATTATGGCGGAAGTGCCGATGTCGGCACTGTGCGGGTACTCGACAGACCTAAGGTCGATGACCGTCGGGATCGGTACATATTCGTATGAGTTCGCGAGATATGAGCCGGCACCGTCGGATGTGCAGGCGAAGGTGTGTGAGGAAAGCAATGTGAAAGGCGTGTAAGGTTGGTGAAGGGGGTGTGTTGCCCCCTTTCACATCACATGGAAGTTCCGAAAATGAACCGTTTGGAGGTACATTTTCGGAACTTCCGGTAGGTTGCGATGGCTGGTGCTTTCTGTCGCTGGGTTGAAAGGAGTTTTTTGGGGGTTCTGCCGGTAGGCTGGGGCAAATGGCAGGCTTTAAGCAAAAGGCGCTGCCGCAGGCAGCAGGAAAAATGGGCTGCCGGTTGGCATGGCCTGCGTACCCAAATCCAAATCCGCTTTTGTTAATCTCTATGTCGAGTTGGTTTCTATTTTCGGCGATTTTCTTTTTTTCTCAGGTTTCCTATCAAGATGGACAGCCGCATTTGCTGATACCAAGAACAGGTAAGTAAGGCAGACGATCAGAATCTCCATTCTTATATTAAGAATATGCATGGACTGCAAGCCTTTTTTTATTTATACTTGTATTGTGGGCGGCTTCAAAAAAGTTGGCCTCTGGTATTCGGCGGCAGAAAAATGAAGCGGAAAGAACAGAATCCAAAAAGAAGACCGTGGAATTGGTTTGGGAACAAAATCAAAACAGGGGGAAATAAATATGTTTCTTTACGACAAAGAAAAAGAACTGGAAAAAATCGAGGCGTGTATCAGGGATGGGGAGTATAAAGATAACTGGGATTCCCTGTCGCGGCATAAGACACCGCAGTGGTTTCAGGACGCGAAGTTCGGGATTTTTATCCACTGGGGGATTTATAGTGTCCCGGCCTTCGGGAATGAGTGGTATTCGCGTAATATGTACATACAGGGGAGCACGGAGTTTGAGCACCATGTAAAGACCTACGGCGCGCAGAAGGATTTCGGCTATAAGGATTTTATCCCGATGTTTAAGGCGGAGAAATTTGATGCGGAACAATGGATTTCGCTCTTTAAGCGTGCGGGGGCAAAATATGTTGTGCCGGTGGCGGAGCACCATGACGGTTTCCAGATGTACGACAGTGCGCTGTCCAAGTGGAACGCGGCGAAGATGGGACCGTGCCGCGATGTGCTCGGCGAGCTTAGCGAGCAGGCAAAGAAAGAGGGGCTTATGAACGGCGCGTCCACGCACCGCATCGAGCACTGGTTTTTTATGGGGCATGGGAAGGAGTTTGAGAGCGATATCACGGATGCTGAGGAACCGGGGGATTTTTACTGGCCGGCGATGCCGGAGCGTGAGCACCATGATCTGTTCAGTGAGCCTGCGCCGACGAAAGAATTTTTGGAGGATTGGATGATCCGCACCTGCGAGCTGATCGACCGCTACCGCGTGAAAGAACTGTATTTTGACTGGTGGATCCAGCATGCTTCTGCCAAGCCGTATTTAAAAAAGATTGCCGCCTATTATTACAACCGGGCATTGGAATGGGGCGAGGAGGTCATGATTGCTTACAAGCATGACGCTTTTATGTTTGGGACAGCGGTTGTGGACATCGAGCGCGGGCAGTTTTCGGATGTGAAGCCGTTTGCGTGGCAGACGGACACGGCAATCGCGAAAAATTCGTGGTGCTATACGGAACATAATAATTTTAAAAAGGCGAAGGATATTCTCTGCGACCTCGTGGATATTGTCAGCAAAAATGGATGTCTGTTGTTAAATGTGGGACCAAAGGCGGATGGAACGATCTCTCCGGAGGATACGGCGGTGCTTACACAGATCGGGGAATGGCTTGCCATAAACGGCGAGGCGATCTACGGAACGCGCACCTGGCGGGTTGCGGCGGAAGGACCGACCGTTGTTGAGGAAGGGCAGTTTACCGACGGGAAGGATAAGGTATTTACGAGGGAAGATTTCCGGTTTACGGTAAAGGGTGGAAATTTGTATGTGACCTGCCTGAATTATCCGGCGGACGGGAAGATCCTGGTCAAGGCACTCGGCGAGCAGGATGCGTCGCATCTGCCGAAGTTTCATGGGATCATTGATGCGGTGAGCGTGCTTGGGTTTGACGAAGTACCGGAGTGGGAGCGGACGGAAGAAGGGCTGGCAGTGAGGACGAGGACGGTAGCGTCGGAGAAGCCGGTGGTGTTGCGGGTGAGGCTGCGGTAGGGAATGGAAGGCTATCATAAATAGCAGAAGTTTAAGGTAGCCTTTTAGTTTGCTAATGTAAGAGGAATTCAGATAAAATTTGTGCTTATTCCTTGACAGAAGTTTTGAAGGAGTTTATAATATTATTGTGGGAAAATATAGAAAACTAAGTATGAAAATAGTTAATCAATAATGGTATTTTGAAGTGGATATGTAATTTTTTTTATTTAAAGGAAATAGTTGGTTTATATGGTAATATCAAAAAATTTGAGATTGATGGCTGCAAAATCAGACAGAGTAGACAGAAATCTTTGGCTTCCTTTTTGGGTACATTCTGCAGATGTAGCTAAAGTATCAGAATATTTGTATTGTTCACGTTTTGCCGGTTTATCTAAAATGTGTGGAATTCCATTTGAACAGTTAAAAAGAGTAATTGTATTATTAGGATATTTGCATGATATTGGCAAACTCACGGAACTTTTTCAGGCAAAGATTTTGCAGTCTATTTCTGAACGGAAATCTGTTTTGGAACATTATGGTTTGAAATTTTCAGGGATAGAAGAGTTTTTGAATAAGGATAAATCAATGCATGCTCTCTGTGGAGAATCGATCCTATTAGATGCAGGTTATCCAGATGATTTTTGTTCTATTATTGGTGCACATCATGGGATTCCACAAGATACTAATGCGCGAAAACACATGCAAAGCTATCCTACACATTATTTTGGATTGAAAAAAAATCCTCAGTTTTGGAAACCGATATGGGCGGAATGGATCAGTTTTTCGCAAAACAAGGCAGGATTTGATTCTTGTGAAGATATTCCAAAGCTACCCAAAAGAGCACAGGTTTTATTATCCGGTCTTTTAATTATGTCTGATTGGATAGCAAGTGACCAGACGAAATTTGGTTTGATCGGAATTGATGATATTCCTGATATAAGTGATTATTCAGCAAACCGTTTACCTAATGCAATGGAACAACTATCTCTTCCTGATGTCTGGGAACCGGAACATTTTACTATAACAGAAGAAATATTTCGTGACTATTTTTCATTTTCAGAGAATGAAATTCAAAGGAATGTTATAAAAGCAGTTTCGGGATGTAAAGATGCGGGTATTTTTATTCTTGAGGCACCTATGGGAAAAGGAAAAACCGAAGCAGCATTCGCTGCGGCAGAAATTCTTGCAAAAAAGACTGGGAAAACAGGAGTTTTTATTGGTCTTCCGACTCAGGCAACAGCGAATGGAATTTTTGAACGTACCGTAAATTGGGCAGAGCACCTTTCAAAAGAATTTTATCACAGTATTCGGTTGGCACATTCAAATGCATATTTTCAACCGGTTTTTGCTAATATTCAACGAAATATTCCGCAGGTGGATGAGGATTCTGATAGTGGGCTGGTGGTTCATTCATTTTTTAACGGAAGAAAGCAATCATGTCTGGCAGATTTTGTTGTTGGTACAGTGGATCAGTTATTGATGTGTGCGCTCAAAAAAAAGCACGCGATGCTATTACATTTGGGATTATCACAAAAGGTTGTTATTATAGATGAATGTCATGCCTATGATGCTTATATGAACCAGTATCTGGATACAGCATTAGCGTGGTTAAGCGAATATCGTGTGCCCGTTGTTTTGTTATCGGCAACTCTTCCGAAAAAAAGGAGAGATGAGTTGGTTAGTGCATATTTGCGTGAAGAAGATACCTTATCAGATGGTTTGGAAAATTTCTATCCGCAATTTACATATTCGGATGGTAAAGACATAAATCAGTTGAGGTTGCCAATGGTGGAGGAAGCATCAACAATACAGATTAATTGTATGTCTGAAAAAGTCATGCTTTCTGAGGTGGAAAACGCAGTTGTATCCGGTGGCTGTGTAGGGATTATTTGTAACACAGTATCAAGGGCACAGCACTTTGCAGATATTGTGGAAACAATAAATGGTACAAGTGTGATTTTATATCATGCGCAGTACATTTTACCTGATCGGGCAGAAAAGGAAGAATTGCTGAAAAAGACCGTTGGAAAAAATTCTGATATTTCTACAAGAAAGGGTATGGTGGTAATTGGTACGCAAGTGCTTGAACAGTCTTTAGATATCGATTTTGATTTATTAATTACAGATCTATGTCCAATGGATTTATTGTTACAAAGGATTGGGCGGCTTCACCGCCATAAACGTTTGGATCGACCACAATCACTAAAGAATGCAAAATGCATTGTTTTGCAGACTGAGGAAATAGATAAAGCATCAGAAAATATTTACAGTAAATGGCTTCTTAGCAGGACGAAATCTTTGCTTCCGAAAGAAATTAAATTACCGAATGATATCGCTCCTTTAGTACAGGAAACGTATAAAGATTTTCTGCCAGAAAGTGTAGAGGAAAGAGTTAAGCAGAAAGAATATATGGAGATGATTGAAGTAAAGAAAAGAAAGGCTTCTGGATTCTTGATGGGACTTCCTGCTGACAGTAGGCGCAAAAATAATTTGCATGGATGGCTTGATGGAAATGTCCAAGATCAGGAAAACATTGCGATGGCGACCGTCCGTGACGGAATTTCTGCGGTGGAGGTTATTGTTTTAATTCAACATTCGGATGGAAGTATGGGATTATTGCCGTGGCATTCCAAGGGAGAGCGGTATGCTAAATCTGTTTGTCCGCAGGAAGAAGAATGTAAGAAGATAGCCAGGCAAAAAATAAAGCTTCCAGCTATGTTATGCCAGCATTGGAATGTGGATAGGACAATTCGGGAGCTGGAAGAAAGCAATAAGCATTTGACAGGTTTCCAAAAATCTAGTTGGCTTAAAGGAGAGCTATGTTTAGTTTTGGATGAGAATTTATCCGCAAAACTCATGGGATTTGAAATTAAATATACTAAGGAACGGGGATTATCCTGTATCAGAGAGAATAATACCTGAGTTCGAAACAATAGCTAATAAATGTAAAAACTTTATGGTTGGTCAAAGTGGAGAGATTAACAGTGAAGTGATAAACGCAAAAAATGAAGTTAATTTTTTATGTAGGGTAAAACTGTGTGTGATGGAGCTAAAATATACATAATGGAAAGAAGGTGATAAGTATGGAAGAAAAGATGTTTAATTTGTTAAAAGAACCGTGGATTTGCGTAATGAATAAAGAATGTGAGATCAGTGAATTATCTGTATTGGAGTTATTTGAACATGCCCATGAATATGTGGATTTACGTGGAGAACTTGCCACACAGGATATAGCAATTTTGCGTTTGCTATTAGCGATATTACATACAGTTTTTTCAAGATATGATTTAAATGGAAAAGAATCAAAACTAAAAGATGCAGATGATGCTCTTGACCGCTGGGAAAACATTTGGAAAAATGGGAGGTTTCCTATGGAACCGCTCCGTGTTTATCTTGAATCTCAAATCGAGAGATTTTGGCTTATCCATCCGGATAGACCGTTTTATCAGTGTAATTATGCTAAGATAGGAACAGAATATACTGCCGCTAAATTAAACGGAAATTTATCGGAAAGCAGTAATAAGATACGATTGTTTTCAACAGTAAGTGGAAAATCTAAAAACTTCATGTCTCTTTCTGAAGCGGCAAGATGGTTGATTTATGTGAATGCATATGATGATACGTCCGCGAAACCATCAAGTGAAGCTAAGAAACTCTCTGAAAAACTTCCATCCCCGGGAGTGGGCTGGCTTGGAAAATTAGGATTACTTACGATAGGCGGAAATAATCTGTTTGAAACTTTGTTGCTTAATATGGTAATGCAGAATTCGAATAAGTCACTTTATGGTTCAGAACGTCCTATTTGGGAGCAGGAAATTGTTCCAAGTGATGAGAGAAAGGAAATACCACTGCCAGATAATCTTGCAGAATTATATACTTTGCAATCCAGAAGATTATTATTGAAAGTTTCTGGTGAAAAAGTAATCGGTTATTATTTGCTTGGCGGCGATTTTTTTGAAAAGAATAACGCATTTATCGAGCCGATGACTGTATGGGCAAAACAAAAGAGTAAAACAGAAGAAGTATACTCTCCGCGCAGGCATGATCCATCAAAGCAGTTTTGGAGGGAATTTGGGTCAGTTATTCCAGGATTGGATGGAAAAGATAAACGACCAGGAATTATTTCCTGGCTCGGTATCTTGGAGGAAGAGGGGATAATTGATATAAATTATTTATTGAAAGTAAGGATTGCGTCTGTACAGTATGGAGATAAGGATTTTTTTGTTACCCATGTGTTTTCTGATTCTATTTCAATACACAGTGCTTTAGTAAACTTAAAGCAGGAGTGGCAGAAAACAGTTATAGACCAAATTGAGTTTTGTGATAAGTTGGCAAGATATGTTAAGGAATTAGCATATGATGTTAATCGTGCATCGGGGGGAAGTGGTGATACTTCTAAAGTTACTGAAAATCGTTTGAAAGAAAGGTTTTACCTATGTATTGATGAACCATTTCGAAAATGGCTTTGTGAATATAACCCCAAAGTGGATGATGCTGTTTTAAAGGCTAAAGAATGGAATCGTCAATGTATTAAAATCGCAGAAAACCTGGGAAGAGAAATGATATCGGAAGTGACATCCCAGGCGATTTTTGGACGGAATGGTGTTTCAGCGGCTGGAGCTATTAACAAGTTTATGTTAAAATTGAAAAAAGAAGCGCAATAATGATTTATACTGGCAGGAAAGGAAAGATATGATAAATGCAATTCAAAACTATGTAATAAAACAGATTTCTTCCTTATCAAATCATCTTGAAGCTGGGATTTCGAAGGCGAAACTTGCTCAATTACGGAGAGGAATAGGGAAGAAACCAGGTGAAAATCCGGAAATTTGGGGGAGTTTCTTAGTAGATTTGCCGGAGCAGCTTATGAGCAATACGGCAGAGCCTTCAAAGGCAGAATGGGCAATCTATATAACACTTACTATGTTTGCGCGGCATCAGCAGGGACATTCAGAGCCAGTTAACAGGCAGGGATATGAATATTATCTGGGACAGGCTGTCGGAAAACTTATAAGGAATAATGATGATTTAGATCGGGTTCAAAGGCGTTTTAGTGTTATGGCTTTGTCGGCAGATATGGTTGAATTATCTTATCATCTTCGTTGCATTATCCGTTTATTAAGTGATCAAGATATTTTGTTGGATTATGCAGAACTTGCAAAGGAACTTTTTTTATTTCAGTTTGATAATAGTGCTGATAATATCCGCTTGAAATGGGGACAGGATTTTTATCGTCAAGTAAATCATGTTAATGTTGAGGGAGATAAGGAGGAAGATTAATGATGAGCGAAAAAAATTTGTATCTTGATATCCATGTGTTGCAGACAGTTCCACCAAGTTGTATAAACCGTGATGATTTGGGAAGTCCGAAAACAGCAGTGTATGGTGGTGTCGTGCGTGCAAGAGTTTCTTCACAAGCCTGGAAACATGAAATGCGTAAAATGTTTAAGGAAATTTTTGGAGAAGAAAATGTAGGATTTAGGACAAAGAAAGTTTTACAAAAAATTGCCGAGAAAATAAAGGAACTAGATAGCTCTTTGAGCGAGGAAATATGTGAAAAGAAAGCAGAAAAAGCTTTGAAGATTATAGGAATTAATCTGAGTAAGAAAAATGATAACAAAATAGAAGTTTTGATGTTTTTAAGTGATGCACAGGTACGGGCTGTAGCTGAATTGGTGATAAGTGGAAATGAAGATAAAAAAGAATACCAGGCAGCGCTCAGAGAAAATCCAGCAGTGGATATTGCGTTATTTGGGCGTATGGTAGCCAGCGATCCATCTTTGAATTTTGATGCTTCTGCACAGGTTGCACATGCAATTTCTACACATAAGGTTCAGAATGAATATGATTATTTTACTGCGGTGGATGATATTTCGGAAGAGGATAATTCAGGAGCGGGGCATCTTGGAACAGTTGAATATAACTCTTCAACGCTATATCGATATGCTACGGTAAATGTGAGGGAACTTGCGAAAAATCTCGGTCAATTAACTCCGGATGCAGTAAGGGGCTTTTTGGAATCTTTTGTACAAGCTATGCCCACAGGAAAACAAAATACTTTTGCGAATCGCACATGTCCTGATTTTGTTTATGTTGCTTTGAGAACAGATCAGCCAGTAAATCTTTGTGGAGCTTTTGAGAAACCAGTAGTTAGTAGGGAAGGTGGATATTTTGAAGCATCCAAAGAAGCATTCAAGGATTATACTAAAAAATTATATGAAAATTATGCTTCGAAACCTCAGAGTGTATGGGGATTTGGCGATGGACTTACAGATAAAATGAATTTCCCGCAGATTCTTGAAGGTGTGTATTCAGCAGTGAAAGAAAAACTTTCGGAAAGAGAGGCAAAATAATATGCCGACTTTACTGTTAAGGCTTGCAGCACCTTTGCAATCATGGGGAGGTGACTGTAAATTTGAGATACGTAAAACTCAGAGAGCACCTACTAAAAGTGGAGTGATTGGGTTGCTGGCGGCTGCGTTAGGTTGGAAACGTGATAATGATGAGGGTTTAATTCGGCTTAATACTTTGAAATTTGGTGTTAGGATTGATCGGCAGGGACAAAATATTGTGGATTATCAGACGGTGCATGGAGAAAAACCATATATTACTTATCGACACTATCTTTCGGATGCAGTTTTTTTGGCAGGGCTTGAAAGTGAAGATATAGGTTTTTTATATGAAATGGAAAATGCTCTTAAAAATCCTATATTTCCACTATTTTTGGGAAGGCGTTCCTGCCCTCCTACCCTTCCAATTGTAATTGGAATCAGGGAAAGTGGACTTGAGCAGGCTCTTACAAAAGAACCTGCTTTGATAGAAAGGCTGAATGCAACAAATTCATTCAGAGTACAGCTTGAAACAAAAGATTCCGAGGTGGCAGCTACTTGCCCAGATGTTGCTATATCTTTCAATCCACAAAAGCGTTGTTATGGTTACCGTAAAGTAAAGGAGTTTTATGTTAATTTGGTGACTGAAGTGGATACAGAGCATGATGCTATGTCGGAATTGAGGTGATTTTTATGTATTTATCTCGTGTACAATTGAATGTTAATCTAAGAGAAACTATGAAAGCCCTCGCGTCGCCAAGTAAATTTCATGGTGCAGTTGAGTCTTCATTTCCTGGTGTGAAAAAGCGCAGATTGTGGAGGCTTGATACACTTTCCGGGCAGCAATATATACTTATATTAAGTGAGGATATTCCTGATTTAAATAATTTTGCCAGCCAATATGGATATGTTGGAAATTATGAAACCAAAGATTATTTGCCTTTACTAGATAAAATCAGATTGGGAGATCACTGGGGATTTCGATTAACGGCGAATCCGACTATTTCTAAAATGTGCGAAAATTCCCGTGGAAAAGTATTGGCACATATTACTGTTGAGCATCAAAAGTCATGGTTGATAGAACGTTCAGATAATAATGGTTTTTCTGTGAAAGAAGATTCTTTTGCTGTTGTACAATCAAAATGGTATCAATTTTACAAAAGAGATTTTGATAAGTCAACGGTAGTTAAATTGCTTTCAGTAACATTTGAAGGGATGCTTACCATTACTGATGTGGATAAATTTAAAGAAACACTTTGTAATGGGATTGGAAGGGAGAAAGCATACGGAATGGGACTTCTTACAGTAGTAAAACGGAGGTGATTGTGTTATGACTCCAAGGGTGGGAATGCAAAAACCTGAATTGGTAGAATTGCCACAGATTCATGACCGTATGACTTTTATTTATTTAGAGCATTGTACAATTAATCAAGAGGACAGTGCTGTTAAAGTTACAGACATGGATGGAACCGTTTATATTCCGGCTGCGGCAATTACAGTGTTGCTTTTAGGACCGGGCACAAGTGTAACTCATCGTGCTATGGAACTGATTGGGGACAGTGGGATTGGCGTTATTTGGGTTGGAGAACATGGAGTACGTTATTATGCACATGGCAGAGCTTTAAATTCACATACACATCTTTTGCTAAGGCAAGCAGCACTTGTTAGTAATACTCGTAGACATTTAGAGATAGTTCGCAAAATGTATCAGATGCGTTTTCCGGGCGAGGATATAAGTGAACTTACCTTACAACAGTTAAGAGGGCGTGAGGGAAGCCGCGTGAAAGGTGTTTATCGCAAATTTTCGAAACAGTGGAACATATCTTGGAAAGGACGCGATTATGACCATGATGATTTTAATTCAGGAGATCCTGTAAATCAGGCGTTATCTGCTGGAAATGTTTGCCTTTATGGTTTGGCACATGCAGTAATCTGTGCTTTGGGATGTTCAGCAGGGCTTGGGTTTGTACATGTAGGTCATGAATGTTCGTTTGCCTATGATGTGGCGGATTTATATAAGGCTGAAACATCGATCCCTATTGCTTTTGAAATGGCTGCTACAGTTCGTGATAATTTTGAGAATAAAATACCATCTGATTTTGCTAGTATGGTACGGCGCAGATTACGCGATGAGATTGTTCGGTTACATTTGCTTGAACAAATGGTAAAAGATATAAAGTATCTTTTTGCAGATGATATTAATAAAGAAGATGATAGAAAGGAGCCAGTTTATTTGTGGGATAATTTAAAAGAACTGGTTGCTAATGGTAAACAATATCATGAATAATTTAGAAAGTTTATAATTAGGTATGAACTGAAAAGAGGGAGCAGAAGGATGGTTGTAATTACAATGACAAACTGCCCTCAAAAATTGCGGGGAGATCTATCAAAATGGTTGTGTGAAATTAATACAGGTGTATATGTCGGGCAAATAAGTGCGAGGGTTCGGGACGCTCTTTGGATCAAGATATGTGAAAATATAAGTAACGGACAAGCGACAATGGTGTATAGTGTTTTGAATGAACAGCATCTAGAATTTTGTACCCATAATAGTACATGGAAAGTAAAAGATTTTGATGGAATAAAGTTGATGCAAAGACCTAAATTACTTACTGATAATGATATTGAAGAAGGGTTGCCAAAAGGGTTTAGTAATGCTTCGAAGCGACGAATATCTGCTCGAAGTAGAAAGCCTGTGGAAGATTATATATTCTTTGATATTGAAACTACTGGATTGGACGGTGAAAGAGATGAGATTATTGAAATAGGTGTTTTATCTGCTTCATTAACCGAGATAAAGACGCAATGGAAAACCTTTATTAAAGGTATAAAAAAACTTCCGAAAGGTATTACAGAACTTACAGGGATTACATATGAAATGCTACAAGATGGAATGGAACTTCAAGAAGCTTTAAAAGAGTTTAATGAAATTATTCGGAATAAGACTTTAATATGTTATAATGCAGCATTTGATATGATGTTTTTAGAAAAAGCATGTGAATTTTGTAAGATTGATTTTTGTGTGAATCGAGTTATTGATTTGTTACCTTTAGCAAGAAAGCGAGTGAGTGGAGTTTCCAATTTTAAATTAGAAACACTTGCGCAGTATTTTGGATTAGAGTATAATAAACAACATCGTGCAATGGAGGACTGCAAAATTCTATATCAGGTGTATTTAAAACTAAATGAAATTTGAGAGTCTAGTTTTGAAGAAGCCCCTTTTTTTATGGATCTTTTAAGTGTTTTCCCCGCGTAGGCGGGGGTGATCCCGGGAGATAGACGTGTTAGGAAAGGGGCGTTGTGTTTTCCCCGCGTAGGCGGGGGTGATCCTCCAGAGCGGCTTGCAGGCTGCAGCCGGACGGCGTTTTCCCCGCGTAGGCGGGGGTGATCCTCCAGAGCGGCTTGCAGGCTGCAGCCGGACGGCGTTTTCCCCGCGTAGGCGGGGGTGATCCCTCTTTTTGCCCCGCGATCCCCATATCCTCGCGGTTTTCCCCGCGTAGGCGGGGGTGATCCCGATGTTGAGAGTCAATACAATCTTTATGTCAAGTTTTCCCCGCGTAGGCGGGGGTGATCCTCTGACTGGGATAAGTACAGATACGATAAACGAGTTTTCCCCGCGTAGGCGGGGGTGATCCCCGTCCGACTCCTGCTCAAACTCGCTCCAAGTAGTTTTCCCCGCGTAGGCGGGGGTGATCCTAAACTTGTGACTGGCAAGCAAAACCCTGTAGGGTTTTCCCCGCGTAGGCGGGGGTGATCCCCATATCCCCTACTTCAAAAGGAAACATTTCATGTTTTCCCCGCGTAGGCGGGGGTGATCCTTACTTCTACCAGCGCCACGGTCAACCCCGTGAGTTTTCCCCGCGTAGGCGGGGGTGATCCTTAGTCCAAGAGATACAGGACTAATAGCCAAGAGTTTTCCCCGCGTAGGCGGGGGTGATCCTCTGTCCGTTTCTTATCCTTATATCCACTTTCAGTTTTCCCCGCGTAGGCGGGGGTGATCCTTTATAAACCAATATTGCGTAGGCTTCTTGTGGGTTTTCCCCGCGTAGGCGGGGGTGATCCTTATATTATACATGATAATTCATGTATTGTCAAGTTTTCCCCGCGTAGGCGGGGGTGATCCTCCGTGATCTGGTGCTGTATTTCCTCCACCGTGGTTTTCCCCGCGTAGGCGGGGGTGATCCTCCAACATGTTGTCAAGTTTCTCCGATACTCCCGTTTTCCCCGCGTAGGCGGGGGTGATCCTTTGTAAAAACCCTAATAAAATCATCCATACTAGTTTTCCCCGCGTAGGCGGGGGTGATCCCGCGAGTTTTTCTGAAAAAAATACCGGGGTTTGGTTTTCCCCGCGTAGGCGGGGGTGATCCTGTACCAAAAAGCCCAAGCGCCTCTTTTGTCACGTTTTCCCCGCGTAGGCGGGGGTGATCCCCATATTAGTCCTCCTTTACTTTGATGTTGGTGGTTTTCCCCGCGTAGGCGGGGGTGATCCTTTTGTAAATAGCGCCACAGAAAGAAGTGTCACGTTTTCCCCGCGTAGGCGGGGGTGATCCTGTTGCTGTAGGTGATATCACATACGAACAGTAGTTTTCCCCGCGTAGGCGGGGGTGATCCCGTTTTGGGCTGTATAGATGCGTTGTCTAAAGAGTTTTCCCCGCGTAGGCGGGGGTGATCCCCTGGAGAGTGCCGAAAAGGATGGCGGTAAAGTGTTTTCCCCGCGTAGGCGGGGGTGATCCTCAAAACCGCCACTGTTCCATTGTCCGGACGGGGTTTTCCCCGCGTAGGCGGGGGTGATCCCCATCGATGCTGCGTGCAACCTGGCTGTGCAGCGTTTTCCCCGCGTAGGCGGGGGTGATCCTCAAAACCGCCACTGTTCCATTGTCCGGACGGGGTTTTCCCCGCGTAGGCGGGGGTGATCCCCGGCAGTCCGCTCCAGATCTTTGACACTGTTTGTTTTCCCCGCGTAGGCGGGGGTGATCCTTTACATTCCATCCTTGCGAGATTTTGACAGTTGTTTTCCCCGCGTAGGCGGGGGTGATCCTTATGTACAATGTTGGTGCGTTGTTGTTTCTCAGTTTTCCCCGCGTAGGCGGGGGTGATCCTGAGACGCGGGACGTTACGGATAGAGAAGTTAGGTTTTCCCCGCGTAGGCGGGGGTGATCCCCGGCAGTCCGCTCCAGATCTTTGACACTGTTTGTTTTCCCCGCGTAGGCGGGGGTGATCCTTAACAACGCCTTAAGAATCGTCAAATTGACGGGTTTTCCCCGCGTAGGCGGGGGTGATCCTGAGAAAACCGGAGTGGAAAAATATTCGCTTCGGTTTTCCCCGCGTAGGCGGGGGTGATCCCTGGAAGGTCTTTCCTTATCAGGTTTTCCTTCAGTTTTCCCCGCGTAGGCGGGGGTGATCCCACGTCCGGCGAGCATGGGGAAACAACGGACACGTTTTCCCCGCGTAGGCGGGGGTGATCCTAATTGACAGAATATGTCCCGCCACCCCCGGAAGTTTTCCCCGCGTAGGCGGGGGTGATCCTCCAGACTGCCAAGGCTGATAATGCTGCTTACTGTTTTCCCCGCGTAGGCGGGGGTGATCCCGCGCTTACCATGTCCCCCATGACCTCGTCTCGGTTTTCCCCGCGTAGGCGGGGGTGATCCCAGTGTGGAATCTTCATATGGCATTCCTTGATAGTTTTCCCCGCGTAGGCGGGGGTGATCCGCCGGAACAGTTCGAACAATGCGAGTGAAAGTAGTTTTCCCCGCGTAGGCGGGGGTGATCCTTCGCCCAATGCCCCATCCTCAATTAAGATGTAAGTTTTCCCCGCGTAGGCGGGGGTGATCCTCTCCGACAGCGCTCCCCGGCTGCCAAAACGTGGTTTTCCCCGCGTAGGCGGGGGTGATCCTCGTGACAGATGCTTTATGGTTAGCCTTTTAGGGTTTTCCCCGCGTAGGCGGGGGTGATCCTCAATTTCCGTTGTTACTGGCTGTTCCGCATTTGTTTTCCCCGCGTAGGCGGGGGTGATCCCATATAAGCCTGGACCATAACACACGCACTTACGTTTTCCCCGCGTAGGCGGGGGTGATCCTTGTAGTAATCTTGCCTTTAGTTGCTTTGACAAGTTTTCCCCGCGTAGGCGGGGGTGATCCTAATGTCAGTTTTTACTGATGGTACATCATCGCGTTTTCCCCGCGTAGGCGGGGGTGATCCCTACGGCAATTACGACATGCGCCCCGGCTTTGGGTTTTCCCCGCGTAGGCGGGGGTGATCCTAGCTATACTGCTAAATAAACATTTTGGATATAGTTTTCCCCGCGTAGGCGGGGGTGATCCCCCTTATTTTATGCGGGTTTGAGGTACTGTAAGGTTTTCCCCGCGTAGGCGGGGGTGATCCCTGTTCATACATTTAATTTCCTCCGATTTCCTCGTTTTCCCCGCGTAGGCGGGGGTGATCCTTGAGGGCGCGAACCTCCTCACGGAGAGCGTCTGTTTTCCCCGCGTAGGCGGGGGTGATCCTTACTCCGCGAGCGACAAGAGCCATCCAGGCTGGTTTTCCCCGCGTAGGCGGGGGTGATCCCGTACGAGCAGTATGCATTTCGCGGTGATGTTAGTTTTCCCCGCGTAGGCGGGGGTGATCCCCTGTAAAGGCTGCCATATTCCTTTGACGTTAAGTTTTCCCCGCGTAGGCGGGGGTGATCCTTTCCTTTAACTTCCAGAAGTACAAATTATACCGTTTTCCCCGCGTAGGCGGGGGTGATCCTACTGTATGGTAAAAATATCTGGGATTCTATTGGTTTTCCCCGCGTAGGCGGGGGTGATCCTTATCCGGTCAAGCTGCCACAACCGGTCAGCATGTTTTCCCCGCGTAGGCGGGGGTGATCCTCTGGATTGAGGGAAAATTTTGGGAGTACATAAGTTTTCCCCGCGTAGGCGGGGGTGATCCTTATCCGGTCAAGCTGCCACAACCGGTCAGCATGTTTTCCCCGCGTAGGCGGGGGTGATCCCCGGCGTTGTGGTGCCGTTTCCTGCTGTTTCTAGTTTTCCCCGCGTAGGCGGGGGTGATCCTAGAGGGGTGCCGGTATATGAAAGATAATAAAGGTTTTCCCCGCGTAGGCGGGGGTGATCCCCAAATTGCATACCAAAACGACTATATCAAAGAGTTTTCCCCGCGTAGGCGGGGGTGATCCTTACGCCGAAGTGCAGGCGGCGGTTAATGCCCTGTTTTCCCCGCGTAGGCGGGGGTGATCCTGAGGACACCGGACGCGGCAGGCTTGAGCGTGTGTTTTCCCCGCGTAGGCGGGGGTGATCCTAACTGATCGTCCTCGTCAATATCAATCCTTGCGTTTTCCCCGCGTAGGCGGGGGTGATCCTTGGTGGGGTAATAGAATTTACTGAACCGGAAAGTTTTCCCCGCGTAGGCGGGGGTGATCCTCCAAATTTGACATGATCTTTAATTCGATTAACGTTTTCCCCGCGTAGGCGGGGGTGATCCTTTTAGATCAACGGCAAAACCGCCCGATCCGAAGTTTTCCCCGCGTAGGCGGGGGTGATCCCGCCGTCAAGCTGATCCAAAAAGTCCTGCACATGTTTTCCCCGCGTAGGCGGGGGTGATCCTGAATTTGGTTGAAAAGCTGTTAGCAGTAGACAGTTTTCCCCGCGTAGGCGGGGGTGATCCTATGCCTCCTCGTCTGCAACGTGTTCTTTTAAGGTTTTCCCCGCGTAGGCGGGGGTGATCCTATTTGGCGCAGGTAACGGCGTTAAAAGCAGAGGTTTTCCCCGCGTAGGCGGGGGTGATCCCGCCGGTTTCTTTACCTGCTCCCACAAGTTCAGGTTTTCCCCGCGTAGGCGGGGGTGATCCTTGTCGGTTGAGGTCAAGGGAAAGAAAGTTAAAGTTTTCCCCGCGTAGGCGGGGGTGATCCTCTCTTTCCAGTTCTTCCAAACCGCTAATTTCAGTTTTCCCCGCGTAGGCGGGGGTGATCCCTGGAACCACTCCCGGTCAACCGCCACGGCGTGGTTTTCCCCGCGTAGGCGGGGGTGATCCTTTAGGCAAGATGCGTTTTGACAGCCTTGCATCGTTTTCCCCGCGTAGGCGGGGGTGATCCTCAATTTGCCTGCTGGAACTTACGAAAATTGCAGTTTTCCCCGCGTAGGCGGGGGTGATCCTGTTGCAATCTTGTCCTGGCACAGATAGTCAAGGTTTTCCCCGCGTAGGCGGGGGTGATCCCTAAGTCCGGCGACCTGCCCGGTGTCAACGGACGTTTTCCCCGCGTAGGCGGGGGTGATCCTCGAGCCTAACTTGAGAAACAACAACACACCAGGTTTTCCCCGCGTAGGCGGGGGTGATCCCATGTTGCACATGACAGAAATAAATAATGAAGCGTTTTCCCCGCGTAGGCGGGGGTGATCCTCGTACAAGATGGATTTGGTGATATTGAGCAAAGTTTTCCCCGCGTAGGCGGGGGTGATCCTTCTGTGATTTTATGATTGACAATCACAGAATTGTTTTCCCCGCGTAGGCGGGGGTGATCCTGAGCACCTTCTCAGCACGGCCAAGCATATCATGTTTTCCCCGCGTAGGCGGGGGTGATCCTAAAGGTTTCCTGGACAAACTTTTCCTCTTCCTGTTTTCCCCGCGTAGGCGGGGGTGATCCTCTCGTGCACAAGGTACTCACTGCCCCGCTTGTGTTTTCCCCGCGTAGGCGGGGGTGATCCTAACTCCGTGCACGATAATTCGCCCCGGCATAGGTTTTCCCCGCGTAGGCGGGAGTGATCCGTTTCCGAGCAACGATTTTCCTGTTACGCTGATATTGTCAACCAATATTGACAATATCAGCGTCATTAATAAGTGATAGACGAAACCTCATATCCTGTGTTATACTAGCCATGGCAGAGAACTCCTTTTTGTTTGTTTTGTTGTAGTGGCTAAATTATAACACAAAGGCAGTATCTCTGCTTTTTCAATACTCAGTTGTAACACATGTATTGTAATCCTACACATCCGAATTCCGCTGTTCAAAATAATACTGGATTTTTCTGCCGCTTGGTGTTATACTATAAAAATAGTGGGGTTTTTGCCGAGACTTCTGAAAAGTCTGCCCGATGGACGAGCCATCCCGGGCTGTTTTTTCAGTGGTTTCGGACGCTCCACCAAATAAATTTAAAAGGAGACATACTATTTATGTACAAAAGTTATTCTATGGAGCTTGCCGGAAGAACCTTGACGGTTGATATCGGCAGGGTGGGTGCGCAGGCGAATGCGGCGGCGTTCATGCATTACGGTGATACGACTGTGCTTTCTACCGCTACTGCTTCGAAAGAGCCGAGGGAGGGGATTGATTTCTTCCCGTTGAGCGTGGAGTATGAAGAGAAGCTGTATGCGGTCGGGAAGATCCCGGGTGGTTTTAACAAGAGGGAGGGCAAAGCGAGCGAGAACGCCGTTTTAACGTCGCGTGTGATCGACCGGCCGATGCGCCCTTTATTCCCGAAAGATTACCGCAACGATGTGACGTTAAATAATATGGTAATGTCCGTAGATCCGGATTGCCGTCCGGAACTTACGGCGATGCTCGGTTCCGCGATCGCTGCGACACTCTCGGATATCCCGTTTGACGGACCGTGTGCAACGACGCAGATCGGGCTGGTAAACGGCGCGTTTGTTGTGAACCCAAGCCAGGAGCAGTGGAAGAACGGCGACCTGCAGCTGACGGTGGCTTCAACGAAGCAGAAGGTTATTATGATCGAGGCGGGTGCAAATGAAGTGCCGGAGGACAAGATGCTTGAGGCGATCTACATGGCGCACGACATCAACCAGACGATCATTGCCTTTATTGAGAAGATGGCGGCGGAGTGCGGCAAGCCGAAGCATTCTTACCAGAGCTGCGCGGTTCCGGCTGAGCTGTTCGAGGAGATGAAAAAGATCGTTACGCCGGAGGAGATGGAGGTTGCAGTATTCTCCGACGATAAGCAGACGCGCGAGGAGAACATCCGTCAGGTGACAGAGAAGTTAAAAGAGGCATTTGCGGACAACGAAGAGTGGCTTGCCATCCTCGACGAGGCAGTATACCAATACCAGAAGAAGACTGTGCGCAAGATGATCTTAAAGGATCACAAGCGCCCGGACGGCCGCGCGATCGACCAGATCCGCCCGCTTGCCGCGGAGATTGATATTATTCCGAGGGTGCATGGTTCCGGTATGTTCACGCGCGGGCAGACCCAGATCTGCAATGTCTGTACGCTTGCGCCGCTTGCCGAGGCACAGCGCATCGACGGCCTCGATGAGAATGAGGTAAGCAAGCGCTACATGCATCATTATAATTTCCCGTCCTACTCGGTTGGTGAGACGAAAGTTTCCAGAGGACCGGGACGGCGTGAGATCGGTCACGGCGCGCTTGCGGAAAAAGCCCTGATGCCGGTGCTTCCAAGCCAAGAGGAGTTTCCGTATGCCATCCGTACGGTTTCCGAGACCTTTGAGTCCAATGGTTCCACCTCACAGGCATCCGTCTGCGCGTCAACGCTGTCGCTGATGGCGGCGGGTGTGCCGATCAAAAAGCAGGTGGCGGGTATTTCCTGTGGGCTTGTGACCGGGGATACCGACGATGATTATATTGTCCTGACGGATATCCAGGGGCTTGAGGATTTCTTCGGCGACATGGATTTCAAGGTTGCCGGGACGCATGACGGTATCACGGCAATCCAGATGGATATCAAAATCCACGGGCTGACCAGACCGATCGTGGAGGAGGCATTCCGCAAGACAAAGGCGGCGCGCGAGCATATCATCAACGATATTCTTACGCCATGTATCGCCGAGCCCCGCAAGGAGGTTGGCAAGTACGCGCCGAAGATCATCCAGATCCAGATCGATCCGCAGAAAATCGGCGATGTGGTCGGCCAGAGGGGCAAGACGATCAATGCGATCATTGAGCAGACCGGCGTGAAGATTGACATCACGGACGACGGGGCGGTTTCGATCTGCGGGACGGACGCGGACGCGATGCAGAAAGCAGTGAAGTTGATTGAAATCATTGTTTCTGATTTTGAGGAAGGTCAGATCTTCACCGGAAAAGTGGTCAGCATCAAGGAGTTCGGTGCGTTTCTTGAGTTCGCGCCGGGCAAGGAGGGAATGGTTCACATCTCGAAGATTGCAAAGGAGCGCATCAACCATGTGGAGGACGTGCTGACGCTCGGCGATGTGGTGAGGGTCGTATGCCTTGGCAAGGACAAGATGGGGCGTGTCAGCTTCTCGATCAAGGACTGCCCGGAGAAGATTTGAGCGTGAAGCGCTGGCGGGAGTTTCCGAAAGCTTTTTTGCAGCAAAGAAAAGGTCTGGACTTATAAAAGCAGGTTCTTATGACGTTTCTTACAAAAGTCCCGGTGATGACAAATGGATGGTGTCTGTTTTGTCGTTAGCCGTGCGTTGTTTATGCAGTAAAATATTTGTGCGGCAGGATAAATAATAAAGAAAGAAAAACGGCTTGACTTTCCGTCCGGCCGTTTTTCTGACGGAAAAGACCAATTTCCGGAAAATAATTAAAAAGTTATTGTATGAGATAAGGAGGGAATTATGTTAGAGTTTAAATATGATACACAGCTTTTGATTGAAGGGCAAGACCTCGATGAGGATGCGGTCAGTAACTATTTTACGCAAAATTTGAAGGGCGACTGCCTCTTGGCGGTCGGTGATGAGGAGATGATCAAGATTCATTTCCACACGAATGAGCCGTGGAAAGTGTTGGAATATTGTGCATCCCTCGGTGAAATATATGACATCGTCATAGAAGACATGGAAAGGCAGTCGAGAGGACTAAAAGGGTAGTTTGGGGTTATAGACGGAATTCAAAACAGGAGGAATGCGATGGGCGAAATGAAGCACGACAATTCAACAAGGGCATGGAACGAACTTGGTGAAGAATGGTTTGAACTGGCGCAGACAGGCGAGAGCCGGATTCATTTTATCATGCCGTACATGCTTGCGAAACTTGGGAATGTGGCAGGGGCAAAAATTCTCGATTTGGGCTGCGGCGAGGGTGGTTATTCAAGGGCACTGGCCGAAAAAGATGCCGACGTGACGGCGGTTGACTGTTCGGAGCCTGCGATTTTGTACGCGGCAGGGCAGGCAGAAAAGCAGGGGCTTTCCATACAGCATTATATCAGGAACAGCAATGATCTTTTCGGGATAGAGGACGGTTCCTTTGACATTGTACTTTGTTCCATGATGCTGATGGATTGTGAAGATTTTGAGGGTACGGTAAGGGAGGCGGCGCGCGTCCTAAAACCGCGCGGCAGGCTGTATGCGAGCGTTCTGCATCCTTGTTTTGACGGCAACCATGACACCGGGATCGGACGGCAGGGGAACGGTATTGACCGGCAGGTTGTGGTAATGAATTATTTTGAGCCAAAAACCTGGGAAGCACCGCTTTGGCGCGGAAAAACCCCGGTGGTTTGGCGGCATCGGACGATGGAGGACTATGTCAAAACTTTTGTGGGGGCAGGGCTTACGATTGTTGACCTGGATGAGCCGCGCGCGACCGACAAACAGGCAAAAATGTCCGTGCAGCTGGCATGGCTGCAAAAGATCCCGCTGTACTTGTTTTGGGAATTGAGAAAATAAGAAAATAGAATGGGGAGCTGCAAAATAGTATTTTTGCAAATTACGGCTTGCTTCCTGGCCGATGTTACCGCTGTAGAATTTAGTATGTTGCAACAGCCCCAAGGAAAAAGAATTCCGGCCGCGCACATCCTTGCGGACCGCCGTGCGCGGCCGGAAAAAAGCGGCATTCCGGTCTTACATGAATTCTCCGGCTTACCATGTTTTTTTAAGTTCGGTATTAAAATCAACGCGGTATGGGTTATCTTCCCGTTTCTTCAGATCTTCATAGACTTCCCGCCGTGCGTCGCTGCTTTCTTCCGCCCAGTATTCATAGCCGCGGAGATAGCTGTCGATCAGGCCATCCCAACTGCTGAATTTCGCCTGTAATGTCTTTGCGATTTCCAGGGAGCTGTCAAGGGCTTCGGTTTCCTCATAATAACCGGCAAGATAGAAAAAGCCCATCAGATTCAATGCGCGGCAGTAGTCCCAGGCATCAATCGCCTCCGCACCGTATTCTTCGTACATATTGTAGGAACTCACGTAAAAATCGGCTTCTTCCTGTGTGACATCAAAATTTTCAAGAATAAAATCCCTGCGCTGGTTATCGGCAACCTCACTTAACCCGCATTCCTCCAGGTAGGACATATTGTCCACAAAACCAAAGCGGTGTCCCTCCGTCAGAATCCAGTCCAATGTTTCGTCGGCACTTGCGCGGTCGGTCACACTCCACGAATCCTCAAGAAGCTGCTGTTCAAGTTCGGCAACCTGCGCGCTTGGTTTCAAGCCTCCGAAAACGTTATAGTCCCAACCGTTCAATTCTGTCAGAATAGCGTAGGAGGCATTGAACCAGCGGATGGTATCGGACAACTCGTTGTCTTCTTTTCCGGCGGTATCCTTTTTTTCATCAGAATCCGTTTTTGGGGAATCGTTTTTATCGGATTCTACATTTTCGGAACCTTTCCCGCCGTCACCGGAATTTGAACAGCCGGTCAATGTACCTGCGGCTATTATGCTTACCGCGGTGCCAAGAATAAAAAATTTTTTGAATCTCATCACAATCTCCGTTTCTGGGGCGTTTTCCATGTGTATGCTATCCCACATTATCCCGCCATTTGGAACGCTCCGGAACAAATGGCTTCTCTGTCGGACAAACACAGATTATAATGAAAAAACAGGGGGCTGTCAACAGGTATTCATGAAAAATCCCGAATGAAATCATAATTATTGTCAATATTGGAAATAGTATACACAGCATTTCCCGACCATGCGCTGCGGAAGGGAAGAACGATATCATACCGCGTATCAGGGAAGGGCAGGATATGTTTATCTGCCATGCGGATGGAGATTTTGTCCCGGCATCAGCCGGATTCCAATATAAAACGGGCGGCGCGGAAAGAGGAGATTATGAGCATTCGTGATTTGGGAAAAATTGAGCTGACGGTGTTTATTGTACTGATTGTGGCATTTGTCGTGTTTTTTGCGCTGTATGTCATGCTCCGCCACCAAAAGCAGGTATCAAGCAGCCGCAGGCTGTTAAAGAAACGGGCGCGGATGGAGGGGGCGGTGCAGCAGAAGCTGTACGCGGAGAGTGGAGGGGATATCAATGCGGTCGCAGCGCGCCAGGAAACGACGACGCGGGCGGAGTACGATACGTTTACGCCGCAAAACAGCGACCGGGTTCAGGAAGAGCCGCAGCGGCGTGTGCGCAAGATTGTGCGGGCTCAGAGCCGGACAGAATCTGCAGGAAAAAGCCGGAAGCTGCTGCAAGAAGAGTACGCAGAAGAATTATCGGGGGAATACACAGAGAAAGCGTTCGCAGGAAGCGGGGGGGCGGAAAGCACTGGTTTCCGGGAAGAATTTGCGGAGGGCATGGATTTGGCGGTGAAGACTTCGCAGAAAGGACAGGGCACGCAGGAGTATTCTGCGGGGAAAAAGGGAAAACACGGACAGGAGCCGCTGCGGATGTGGGACAACAACAGCAAATCCGTGCGGACAGCGAAGCGTTCGCAGCAGGATCCGCCATTTTTTGTGGAAGAGAGACGGATCTCGCACCGCAGGGACCAACTAAAGCGCTTGGAAGAGGCAGGGAAGACTTACGATACACAAATATAAAAAATGATTGGCCAGCACAGGAAAGCGGCCGCAGCAGAAATTTGGTATTCTGCAGCGGCCGCTTTCCTGTGCCGTCTCCTTATTTGGTTTTTAATTTGGCAAGCAATGCCTCAAGGTCCTGGATGCATGCACCGCATACCGTACCTGCGCTGGTGGCCGCCTCGATGTCTTCTACAGTGTTTGCGCCGTTTTTTACCGCATCCATAACATCGCGGGCAGTTACCCCGGTACAAGGACAGATGATGTCGTCTTCGTTCATGGTTGCCTCCTATTATTAGTTCCGCATATGCCCTCCCGCTGCCCTGTTACGGGGTGGGAAGTTTTTGTCCGCGCCGCCGCCGAAAACTTCCCACCGGCACCGTATGGGCATATGCTGTTTTGGTTTTTCGGTCTATTTTCCGTGTGGAAAAGCGGCCGGTTCCTTATATAAGGATAACCGTGCACAGGGATTTTAATCATGCTGGTTCGCGGAAATCTTTTATAATAAAAGTAATTCTGCACAAAAAATGAGAGAAATATTTTACGCAGAAAGAAGCCTGCCCCGCTTTACAGCAAAGAAAAACACTGCTATAATAGAAGCGTCCTTTCCGGTGTGGAGTTCTTCTGGTCTGTGATCTTCTGGCACATGCAGTGCGATGCCGTCTTAATCCGATAAGAGAAAATAATGCAGAATATTTCCAATGAAAAAATATCCGGAAAAGTGGTTGACATTTACAGCAAAATAAAGTAATATGATAGCAGAACGAATGTTCGGGTATTTGGGGTCGGGTGGGGCGGCCGGGAGACTGCCGTATCATAAGAAGCATTCGGATCAGGAACGATGAGCCCCGGACGGTTTGCAGGCTGGCCAGAAAGCCAAAGGCGGCCAGAAAAAGGGGTTTTACAAAGAAGGGGCTGCAGTGTGGCTGCGGCAGAATCATCAGTATTTTGGAAAAGGAGACAAAACGATGGCAAAAGAAGATAAAATGAAAGCTCTTGAGAACGCGCTTGCCCAGATTGAGAAGCAGTATGGGAAGGGCTCCGTTATGAGACTCGGGGATAACAGCAACCATATGAATATCGAGACCGTTCCGACCGGCTCGATCAGTCTTGATATCGCGCTTGGGCTTGGCGGTGTCCCGAAGGGACGTGTTGTGGAGATTTATGGGCCGGAGTCAAGCGGTAAGACGACGGTTGCGCTACATATGGTGGCAGAGGTTCAGAAACAGGGAGGGATCGCCGGTTTTATTGATGCAGAGCATGCGCTTGACCCGGTCTATGCGAAGAACATCGGCGTGAATATCGACGAGCTTTATATCTCCCAGCCGGATAACGGCGAGCAGGCACTTGAGATCACGGAGACGATGGTGCGTTCCGGGGCGGTTGACATTATTATTGTGGATTCCGTGGCGGCGCTTGTTCCGAAGGCGGAGATCGAAGGGGACATGGGTGATTCGCATGTCGGCCTGCAGGCGCGCCTGATGTCGCAGGCACTCCGCAAGCTGACCGGTATCATCAGCAAGTCAAACTGTACCGTTATTTTTATCAACCAGCTGCGCGAGAAGGTCGGGGTCATGTTCGGGAATCCGGAGACGACAACCGGCGGACGTGCCCTAAAGTTTTACGCGTCGGTGCGGCTTGATGTGCGGCGCATCGATTATATCAAGAACAGCGGTGAGAACATTGGAAACCGCGTGCGCGTAAAGGTCGTAAAAAATAAGATCGCGCCGCCGTTTAAGGAGGCGGAATTTGATATCATGTTCGGGCAGGGTATTTCGCGCGAGGGGGATATTCTCGACCTTGCGGTCGCCGAGAACATTGTGATGAAGAGCGGCGCTTGGTTTGCGTACAATGATGTCAAGATTGGGCAGGGACGCGAAAATGCGAAACAGTATCTGCGCGATAACCCGAATATCATGGAGGAGATTGAGCAGAAAGTGCGTGCACATTTTGGGATTGGTGAAGCGCTGTCCGGCGGCGATGCTGCTACCTCGCCCGTAGCAGCCGAGGCGGCAACCACGGCGGAGGAGAAGCCGTCCCGCGGGCGCGGCAGGGCGGCAAAGACGGCAGAGGCTTCCGTAAAGGCGGAGGAAGATACGGAAACCGGTTCGGAAAGTGAAGCATAGTGGAGCGGGTAATCACGGCTGTTGAGAGCGTGAGAGGGGGACGGAAGCGGAAAGTCTATGTCAATGACGAATGGTGTTTTTCGCTTTATCCCGCGCAGCTTCGCTCCCATAATCTTGAGGAAGGCATGGTTCTGACAGAGGAGCTGTACGGACGGATCTGCGCGGAGACTTTGCTGCCACAGGCAAAGAAAAGGGTCTTAAACCTTCTGGTCGCAAAAGACCGCAGCCGGAAGGAACTGTTTGAAAAGCTTGCAGGGGACGGATATCCGCAGGAAGTGGCGGATGCCGCGGTGGAGTATGCGGAAAGCTATCATTATGTTGATGATTTACGTTTTGCGCTCACATACCTTTGTTCCCATGCGGAGGAGAAGAGCCGTTTCCAGCTTGTTGCGAAACTGAAGGAAAAGGGGATTGGGAGGGAAGTGATCGACGAGGCGTTCGAGGTTTTCCGGGAGGAGCGTATCGCGCAGATGGGGGAAGCGTTTGAAGAGGCGGAACTTACCGCACTGCGCAGACAGATTGCACGTAAAACCAAGGCTCCTGCGGCACTCTCACAGAAGGAGATACAAAAACTGACTGCGTCGCTGTGCGCGAAGGGATTCCGGGGTGCGGACATCCGGGATGTGCTCAAAGACCTGGTTTCTACGGATATCCCGGAGATGGATATGGAATTATAATAAAAAGCGTAAGAAAATTAAAATTTTCTTACGCTTTTTACTTGAAATATTGACGGGAATGAAATATAATATAATTGGAACAAATTTGGCTTTTCGGCTTGATTGTCGAAAAACCAATATTGAATATAATAATGGAGGGCTGAAAATGAGTACAACAGCACAAATGTCGGCAAGGGACAGAATTATTGCCCTGCTTGACGCAAACAGTTTTGTTGAGATCGGCGCTTTGGTGACAAAGAGAAATACCGATTTTAACTTACAGGAGAAGGAAGCTCCTTCGGATGGTGTCATTACCGGATATGGTGTGATTCATGGCAGCCTCGCGTATGTTTACGCGCAGGATGTTTCCGTGATGAACGGGACGATGGGCGAGATGCATGCAAGAAAGATTACCGCGCTGTACGAGCTTGCGTTAAAGGTAGGCGCACCGGTGATCGGTCTTGTCGATTGCGCGGGTCTGCGTCTGCAGGAGGCGACCGACGCACTTGCGGCATTTGGTGATATTTACTTAAAACAGGCACAGGCATCCGGTGTGGTTCCGCAGATTACGGCAGTGTTCGGGAATTGCGGCGGGGGAAGCGCCGTGCTTGCTTCGATGAGCGATTTCGTGTTTGTAGAAGAGAAGGGCGGGAAGCTCTTTGTCAATGCGCCGAACACATTGGACGGGAACTCCACAGGGAAATGTGATACGGCGGCGGCAGGTTATATGGCGGAAAAGGGTGTTGCGGATTTTGTATGCGAAGGGGAAGCGGCGCTGCTTGAGAACATCCGTGAGCTGATGAGCGTCCTGCCGTACAATAATACAGAGGAAGCGGCTGGGGAGACGGACACGGACGACCTGAACCGTACGCTTGACAATCTCTCCGCTGAACTTGAGGATGCGGCGCTTGCACTCGCGGACATTTCGGATAACGGTCTGTTTGTCGAGGTAAAGAAAGCGTATGCGAAAGAGATGGTGACGGGCTTCATCCGCTTAAACGGTATGACGATCGGCGCGGTGGCAAACCGCACGGCGATTCTTGATGAGAATGGGAAAGCATCGTCGAAATTTGAGGACAGGCTGACGACGGCAGGCTGCTACAAGGCGGAGAGCTTTGTGAAATTCTGTGATGCGTTCGGCATTCCGGTACTTACTTTAACTAATGTGTCCGGTTATGCGGCGACGGTTGCGGAGGCATCCGGCATCGGTATCGCGGCGGCGAAGCTGACGTACGCTTTTGCGAACGCGACCGTTCCGAAGATCAATGTTGTGACCGGAAAGGCCTATGGCAGTGCGTACATCACAATGAATTCAAAGCACATTGGCGCGGATTTGGTGTATGCCCTTGAGGATGCAAAGATCGGAACGATGGACGCGGAACTTGCAGTACAGATCATGTACGCCGACGAGCTCAAGGGTGCCGGCGCGGCAGATTTGAAAGCGGCAAAAGCAAAGGAGTACGATGCGCAGACACAGAGTGCGCATGCTGCCGCGAAGAGAGGGTATGTTGATGCCATTCTGGCACCTGCCACACTGCGCCAGTATCTGCTCTATGGTTTTGAAATGTTGTTCACAAAAAGAGGGAACCAGCCGGGCAAGAAGCACGGTACGGTTTAACGAGGTGATGCATTTATGAAAAATATCAAAAAGATGGCGGGCGCTGCAAGCGGTATTTTGGGCGTGATTTTGGCAAGCCCGCTCACGGCGGTGGCGGCAACGGAGGCGGGGGAAAAGAAGAGCCTCGGGGAGACCATGATGACAGCACTCTTAAATACCGTGATGGGTATTTGTATTGTATTCTGCGCATTGGTGCTGATCGCATGGATCATTTCGCTGTTTAAGTATATCAATAAGTTCGAGGCGAACCGTGCGGCAAAGACAGCAGCGCCGGTGGCCTCAGTGGTGCCGGTTTTGGAAGAGACTGTGCCGGAGGAGGAACTTTCCGATGATCTTGAGCTGGTAGCGGTGATTACGGCGGCGGTTCATGCGTATGAGGAAGCTTCGGGGAATGATGTCCCGGCCGGTGAGCTTGTTGTCAGGAGCATCCGAAAGGTTGGACGCACAAAATGGCAGAACGCATAATATGCCCTGTCCCGATTCTGTAATTTTCGTGCGAAGGATCAGTGCATGGAACGAATTTTTTGTTGGCAGAAAGGTTTGTTATCAGATTAAGATTTGATGTGAATTTTGAGATACCGCATTTTTGCGGAAGAATGGAGGACTAAAATGAAGAATTATACGATCACAGTAAATGGCAATGTATATGATGTAACCGTTGAGGAAGCGACAGAGGGTGCGGCACCGGCAGCCGTTGCGGCTCCAAAGGCAGCCCCGAAGGCGGCGGCACCAAAGGCAGCTCCGAAAGCGGCGGCAGGCGCGCAGGGCAGCGTGAAGGTTACGGCTCCGATGCCGGGCAAGATTCTTGCGATCAAAGCGGACGCGGGCAAAGCCGTAAAGAGGGGTGAGGCCATCATCATTCTGGAAGCGATGAAGATGGAAAATGAGATCGTTGCCCCGCAGGACGGTACGGTTGCAAGCATCAATACTTCCGTGGGCGCAAGTGTGGAAGCGGGCGAGGTTTTGGCGACCCTGAACTAAGATGATATTTTCGTGGAGGTAACGAAATGGATTATGTAATCGAAACGTTGGAAAACCTCGCTAAACAAACAGCCTTTGCCTCACTTTCATGGGGAAATGTACTGATGATTTTTGTGGCGCTGTTTTTCCTGTATTTGGCGATCAAAAAGGGATATGAGCCTCTTTTGCTGGTTCCGATCTCGTTTGGTATGCTTTTGGTAAATATGTATCCGGCGATCATGGCGGAGCCCTATGTGGATGCGGCGGGCGAGCATGCGGGCGGATTGCTCCATTATTTCTATTTGTTGGATGAGTGGAGTATCCTGCCGTCCCTGATCTTCATGGGTGTCGGAGCGATGACGGATTTCGGTCCGCTGATCGCGAACCCGATGAGCTTTTTGCTCGGTGCGGCGGCGCAGATCGGTATTTTCGGTGCTTACCTGATGGCGATTTTGATGGGCTTTGGCGACAAGGCGGCCGCGGCGATCTCGATCATCGGCGGTGCGGATGGTCCGACTTCCATCTTCCTTGCAGGTAAGCTCGGTCAGACCGATTATATGGGGCCGATCGCAGTGGCGGCATACTCTTACATGTCGCTTGTGCCGATCATCCAGCCGCCGATCATGAAGCTTTTGACAACGGAAGAAGAGCGCAAGATCAAGATGGAACAGCTGCGTCCGGTCTCAAAACTTGAGAGAATCCTGTTCCCGATCATCGTCACGGTTGTGGTTGTCCTGATCCTTCCGTCCACAGCGCCGCTTGTCGGTATGCTGATGCTCGGCAACCTTTTCCGCGAGAGCGGCGTGGTAAAACAGCTTACAGAGACAGCTTCGAATGCCCTGATGTACATTGTTGTTATCCTGCTCGGTACTTCCGTGGGCGCGACGACGAGTGCGGAAGCATTCCTGAAGTGGGATACCTTAAAGATCGTAGGCCTTGGCCTGATCGCGTTTGCGCTTGGAACGGCGAGCGGTGTGCTGTTTGGTAAAATCATGTGTAAGGCAACGCACGGAAAGGTAAATCCGTTGATCGGCTCTGCAGGTGTGTCGGCCGTGCCGATGGCGGCGCGTGTGTCGCAAAAGGTCGGTTCGGAAGCCGACCCGACGAATTTCCTTCTCATGCATGCGATGGGACCAAACGTTGCCGGCGTAATCGGAACGGCGGTCGCTGCCGGTGTATTTATGGCGATATTCGGGGTATAAAAAATATTGGCATGTCCCCGTACAGCGCCGGAACGAATTTCCGGGAGCAGGGCGGACAAAAAATCCGTTTCCCGGAAGATGGTGCTGGGAGGGGGCATGCGGAACTTTAAACAGCATGTCCCCGTACAGCGCCGGAACGAATTTCCGGGAGCAGGGCGGACAAAAAATCCGTTTCCCGGAAGATGGTGCTGGGAGGGGGCATGCGGAACTTTAAACAGCATGTCCCCGTACAGCGCCGGAACGAATTTCCGGGAGCAGGGCGGACGGAAATCCGTTTCCCGGAAGATGGTGCTGGGAGGGGGCATGCGGAACTTTAAATAGGAGGCAATAAAATGGCTGAACAGGTGAAAAAACCTTTAAAGATTACAGAGACTGTTTTGCGCGATGCCCATCAGTCCCTGATTGCGACAAGAATGTCCACCGAGCAGATGCTGCCGATTGTAGACAAGATGGACAAAGTGGGATACCATGCGGTGGAGTGCTGGGGTGGGGCGACGTTTGACGCTTCCCTGCGCTTTTTGAAAGAAGACCCGTGGGAGAGGCTCCGCAAGCTGCGTGCCGGTTTTAAAAACACGAAGCTGCAGATGCTTTTCCGTGGCCAGAATATTTTGGGTTACAACCATTACGCGGACGATGTAGTGGAATATTTCGTGCAGAAGTCGATTGCGAACGGCATTGACATCATCCGTATTTTCGACTGCTTTAATGACCTGCGGAACCTGCAGACAGCGGTGAAAGCGGCAAACAAAGAGAAGGGGCACGCGCAGATCGCGCTCTCTTATACTTTGGGTGATGCTTACACGCTCGAATACTGGACCGACATGGCAAAGAAGATTGAGGAGATGGGTGCGGATTCCATCTGTATCAAGGATATGGCGGGGCTTTTGGTTCCGTATGAGGCGACGAAGCTCGTGAAGGCGTTGAAGGAGGGCACAAAGCTTCCGATCGAGATGCATACCCACTACACTTCCGGTGTTGCTGCGATGACTTATCTGAAATCGGTTGAGGCGGGTGCAGATATCATCGACACCGCTATGTCACCGTTTGCGATGGGAACGAGCCAGCCGGCGACCGAAGTCATGGTGGAGACTTTCCGTGGAACGGAGTATGATACCGGGCTTGACCAGAACCTGCTTGCGGAGATTGCGGATTATTTCCGTCCGATGCAGGAGGATGCATTGAAGACCGGATTGCTGAACCCGAAGGTGATGGGTGTCAATATCAAGACATTGCTGTATCAGGTTCCGGGCGGTATGCTCTCCAACCTCGTATCGCAGTTAAAGGAAGCGCATGCGGAAGACAAATATTATCAGGTGCTTGAAGAGATCCCGAGGGTGCGCAAGGATTTCGGTGAACCGCCGCTTGTTACCCCGTCGTCCCAGATTGTTGGCACGCAGGCAGTGCTCAATGTTCTGCAGGGTGAGCGCTATAAGATGGTAACAAAGGAGTCAAAAAAGGTTCTCTCCGGCGAATTTGGCGAGACGGTAAAACCGTTTAACCCGGAGGTACAGAAGAAGTGCATTGGTGACACGAAGCCGATCACCTGCCGCCCGGCAGATCTGATCAAACCTCAGCTATCGGAGTACGAGAAGGAGATCGCCCAGTGGAAGCAGCAGGATGAGGACGTTCTTTCCTATGCGTTGTTCCCGCAGGTGGCGACGGAATTTTTCAAATACCGTCAGGCACAGCAGGAGAAAGTGGATGTGACCGCTGCGGATACGGAGAATAAGGCATATCCGGTATAAGGCTTTTTGATGCCGGAAAACGGATAAAACAAATTTTATGTGTACGGGCAAAATGGATCAAAGATTGATTTTTGGCCATTGATATTTTAAAGGGCATATATAAAAATGATGAGGGTGGGTGTCCCGGATGCTAGCGTCCTGTGTTTAGGAGAATAGCAGGTGACACCCCCTTTTTTTGGCGGATGGTGCGATCGGATGGACGGTAAAATACTTGGTAAATGCGGTTTTTATTGCGGCTGCTGCCCGACTTATATAAAGGGCGGCTGCAAAGGCTGTGAGGAGGAGCACCGGACAGGGGATTGGCTTTTATGGAAAAAAGAAAGCAGTAAGAACCGGTAGAAAACAGACGGAAAACGGGCAGCAATCTCCTGACTAAGTCATGTGCAGGAGCATCTGCGCCCCTTGGTATGGCGGCAGGAGGATACTGTGAGGAAATCCGTCAGGATGCATGTCTGGCAGTGGAAGCATACATCGGATGGGATACCGGAAGAAAGTTGCGCAAAGATGGAAATCGGTTTACCGTACGCGCAGGTATAAGGAGCAGGGATGACCGATCTTATGAGGGCGGTTCATTCTACATGGAAGATACCAATAAGATATGATAAAATGTATGAGATATGAAAATTATCGTAAGGATATTCCTTCATTTCAAGCATGGAAGGGAATATCTTTCTGCAAGTATATAAAACGGAGGCAAGGATCATGGAAATACAGGGCAGGGAGCCGGTAAAACCTTACAAAAAATCTGCGGATTATTCGTACACGCTGGGCGCGTTCCCGACCATTGAACTGATCAGGAGCAAAACGGCGGCCGTGCGGGAGGTTTTTGTGCATTCGACCTTCACGGACACGGAAAGATTAGGACAGCTTTGCCGGGAAAATAGCATTCCTATGCGCATATCGGATAAACAGATTGCGCGCCTGAGTGACAAGGAAAACGTATTCGTTGTCGGGGTATTCGAAAAATACGAGCAAAAGCTTGACGCGGGAAAATCCCAGATCGTCCTTGTAGGCCCATCCAATATGGGAAATCTCGGGACGATCCTGCGTACTGCAGTCGGTTTTGGCATCTATGACATTGCCCTGATCAGCCCTGCTGCTGATGTGTTCCACCCGAAGGTCGTCCGCTCCTCGATGGGGGCGATCTTTCGCCTGCGGCATCAGTATTTTGAAGATTTTGCAGCGTACCGCGCCGGGAATCCGAACCAGGAGGTCTTCACCTTCATGCTGAATGGACGAAAGCAGCTTACCGTTTCGGAATGTCCAAAGCCAAAGCTGTTTTCGCTCGTGTTCGGAAATGAGGCGACGGGGCTTGACGCTTCGTATCTGGATGTCGGAACCAGCATCCTGATCCCGCAGTCGCCGGATGTGGATTCTCTGAATCTGACGATCGCGGTCGGGGTGGGGACGTTTTTGTTTACGCATTGAGTTTGTGTCCGGATTCGGAAGATGGCATTCTGGGTGCATCCCTGGAGGATGACGGGGCGGCATATCCCCGTGTGGTTTGCCGAGCAGTGCCCCAAAAAAGGGAGCGTATGTCGATTATGGGAGCGATATAGGATATACGACGGACTGACCTATGAGGAGGCAAAAGAGAGAAGGCTGCGGCGAGGGCAGAAAATTGATGGTTTGTGAGAAAAGAGTGTGAATTATCAAGAAAATTTAAAAAAATTAAAAAAACACTTGCATTTTGTTTTGACCTGTGGTATGATAAACAAGCAATGAGGCCAGTTGGTCAAGCGGCTAAGACGTCGCCCTCTCACGGCGAAAACAGGGGTTCGATTCCCCTACTGGCTGCTCTTAGGTGCGGGCATCCGAGTTCTTTGTCAACTCGGATGCCCGTATTTTTTATGCGCAGACCCGTGCAGTAGAAATAAGCCGCGAAGGCGGCGCGCGGTTCGCGCGGCGAGTAAGGAAAATCTCCCCGACTCGATTCATTTTTGTGAAATGATTTTCTTGATTTTCTTGATATATGAGCAAATGCTACAGGCTTTTGATAGAGGCGGGCAGGAACGAGCGTGGTATTTGTATCGGAGACTGGTCGACCAATTGGATATGAGTAAACTTGTGAACCGACAGTTCGAAAAATATTGGGGGGCAGAGCTTTCTTTTTGGTTTGGCAGGATCGGACGTGGGGAGCGGGATCGAAGCCTGTGGGAGATGCTTGGCTGGACAATGCCGGGAGAACAGAAAGAACGATTGTTTTCATGCTGGCTGACAAAGTATGAGAGGGAAGCACTGATATCTCTTGCCTGGGACTGTGGGGGAGAGGAAATGAAGCGGTTGCTCCTATTGTTGAAAAGGCAGTTGCACAGGAATTTTAACCCGGTAGGACAGAGAATAGCAGCAGAATATTATGAGAGACTCTTATATTGCATTGCAAGAGGGTATTTGGAAACCGGAAATTTGAGGCGTGCCAGACGGTACATAACATTGTTGGTTCGGCAGGGGGGGGTGGCTTTCCGATCTCAGAGTTCGTCTTGGGGGCGGATTTGTTTTGGAAAGTTTCATATGGATGAAAAATTTTACATTTGGTACCTTTTTGCCGTGGTGCAGGTGGGGGAAAAGTGATATAATTCAGTTGAAGCAAAGTAAAATTGGAGGGCAACCTTTGGAAAGAAGGAGGAAGTTTTCCGGAATGCTTTGCTTTGGGAGATGGATATCCATACAAGTGTTGCAATGGGATCGGTTTTTCTCCAAACCGGGACAGTACGCACTGTTTCGGGAAGGGGGAGTGGTTTCACATTATAATCTTAGGAAAGAAAAAGGAGGATATTTATACTAAGTAAATGGTTATATACAAAAACAAAGAAGGTTGTTGTATTCACCCTGACAACTGCTATTGCGATGCAGGGAAACATTCCGACTATGGCACAAGATCATGACAGGGCATGCGTTAAGGTATCTTATACAGGGCAATGGTTGACACAAGACGGTGTATATGCATATCCGGTAACACCAGAAAATCCTGAATGGGCGGAAATGGATTATGTCGAGCAGGTACGGGCATGTGATATGCCGCAAGAATTGGTAAATTCTCTTTCAACGGATGAATTGGTACAGGTGGCATTGGACTATCCGTTAATGCTTGACTGTATGCTTTTTGATTCATATGAGCGGGGGGTGGAACATCTGGCGATGACTTCCAATGTTTATCGTGAACTGCTGGAAAGGGAAGATGTGGCAGAAACATTGTTGAGTGCCTATTTAAATTTAGACGTTGATTATGACATGTTGGCAACTGGTGGTTTGACGAGGAATCCTTTTGCAGAAAGTGATTATGATAAGGAAATCATGCTGCAAAGTTTGCTTTCTTCGGAAGTGATTTTTAGTGCTCTGGATGAGGCACAAACAGAAAAATTAATGGAAGTACTTGGAGATAAGTATGAAGAAAAGAAAGGAAAGTGTGATAACTTTAAGACTGCAATGACATTTTATGAGGCATTATCGGAGCGGGTAGGTTATATCGATGGCAAACTAATTCCGGAAAGTTTGCAAGGGGATGTTATAAACGCAACAGTAAGTGCTGGGTTTGTAAAAACATCTATTTTCCCGGGTAATTATAGCGGAACAGGTACATTATGTTACGTCGGAAAATATTTGTTGTATGGTCTTGACAAGGATGATGCAGCAGAATGTTATGAGTATATCAGTGGTGATTTATCAAAACAAGAGCAGGATGCTTGTAACGCACAGATTGAATCAACGCATCCTAAGTGGATTCGGTTGTCAACGGCAACTAACAAATACAATTGTCATTCGTATTGCTGGATTGATAATTCATATGATAATATTTACTGGTTACCGGATCCGCAAGTATATGCTTCGTCATCTGCGTTTACTAATCGAGGTGCAAATACGTCAATTGCAGGGCATGATTCATATATCATTATTTATGATGAAGAAAGACCAGCACATTCCGTGCGTTCTAAAACGGGTTCGGATGGAACAAGTATGGTTTCCTATATGACAACAACGACTGTCATATCAAAATTGGGTTCATATGGTGTTTATCAAACCACATTATATGATATGTATAACCTTTATGATGGAAGGTACTATATTTCGTACAATAAAAAATAATTTTATGGAAGGGCTACCGTGGATTAAAAATGATTCGCAACAGCCATACAGATTGGAGGAAGCAATGAAGAAAGGAACATTGCCCATATTGTTGCTATTTTCTGTTGTCCTTTTCGCGAATCTGGCCGCCTGTGTCAGCGGGAAAAACAATGAGGATAACGGTATATTACCGATCTATATCCCGTATGATGAGCTTCCGGAGGACTATTCCGAAGAGGCGGCACAGTTGGACGGATGTGTTGTGATTGAGAGTGAAAGTGTGTTTGGCCAGAGCTTCCAATATGTAGAAGAAATTTTGAAAAAGAGTACCCCAATTTCCGGGGATGGGCTTTGGAATAATTTTTTAGAATCCGTAGAAAACGGAGAAACGGTAAAAATCCGGATTGTTTATTATTTCGTTCCGCCGGTTTTGGAGGGGGAGGCGTTGTGGGAAGAAGAAAAATCAAGGGTTTTTGATCTTTCTTATGACGATGGAGCGTATTTTTTACATTATGAGAAGGACGGGAAGGAGATCACAGAGAAATACGCTATGTTAAAATGCTTTGAGGGAGATTATTTTGAAAAGGAATGGGTATTGCTGAAAGAAAGCTTTTTGGATGCGGAATACAAAGAATTATTAAAAGTATCTCCCTTCTCATCTTATATAGCGATTAATCCAAATTTTTACCATTTAATTTATTTTTCAGATGGAGAAACTACAACTCCACAACAGCCGCAGAAGGGAGGCTATGAATGAGAAAAAAAGCATTGTTGTTATTATTCACCGTTGTTGGCATTTTCAGTGCTTTGGCAGCATGCGGGAATAAAAAAACATCCGGGGAGGATAAGGGTTTGCCGGATTATATTTCATATGACAAAATTCCTGCGGACTATTCACAGGAGATGGCGCAGGAAGACGGGTGTATTGTAATGGAGAGCGGTTTTTTGTTGTTTGGGTAGGAAAAACAGTTTTCCCAAAGCAGCCGCCTTTTGGCAGAGGCGGAGTTATGGAGGAAATTTCTGGATTTACAAGAGCAGGGGGAAAATGCAAAAGTAAGGATTTATTATATTGACCGTACGGATGCAAAACAGGAGGTGCCGGGGCATCAGATTCTTGACCTTTCTTACAAGGATGATAAATACATTTTGTCTTTTGAAAAAGAAGGGGAGATGGTGACGGAGGAATATGATGCTTTAAAATGCTTCGAGGGGGATTATCATAAGCAGGAATGGTTTTTGATGGGGGAAGATTTCCGGGATCAAGATTATTCCTTCCTGCTTCGGGACATTTATTCCTCCAAGGCCGTTATCTTTAAGGATCATGTTCCGGGACAGCCGACATGGAAACTTATTTATGTTTCGGATACCGGGGAAGGAAACGGGGAGGAAAGCAGAGCGGCAGGAAAATGATAATCGGCAGAGATGTAAATTTGCAGAAATGTAAATGAAAGTGATCGGGGATGCGAGTGCTGATCGGGTGATGGTGCTTTTACAAAGAAGCGTGCATGGTCGGAAATATATAGAATTATTCAGGGTTTTGTTTCTGGGATCGGGGGTCATATTGACAAAAAAGAGAGCATTCGTATGGGGCATTGCATTATTGGTTTTATTTATGATTGGCATGGTTTTTTTGTTATGCCAATCGTTTCATCCGAACCCGTTTCAGAGAAACGGAACGAAGGAAGCCATCGTGTTCCGGGATTTCGGTAAAGATTATAGTTCGCTGCATGATTTGGAATATATTGGGACAACACAGGTCATGATTAATGGCGAAATCAAAAGCCCGCTTTTTGCGGAGAAGAAATTTCAGGGGATGATCGACATCGCCTATTTTCGTGAGCAAAAAATAATAAATTCCTTTGAAGCAATGGATGTTGCGGTGGACAAAAATAATGGGATGGAAAGGATTGTGGTCTACCAGCATATTTTAGGGTCTAAGGGGCAGCCATTGGCAGGGTTTCCGGTTGATCTGAGGCTGTTCTTTCATAAGGAAATGCCATATGAAATCCTGAAAGTGAGTTGGGAGAGGAGAGGGGATTATGTGTATTGGCTCGTCAACGGGGCTGGGGATGAGGAGGAAGCAAAGGAGGCGTTGGAACGTTTTTTTGCATGGCCGAAAGAAGATGTCCTGGATGCGTTATTTTATTAGCCGGTTCGTTTGGATGACGGGCTAGGAGAACGGAGGAAGCAATGGAAAGTGTCTCCCTTCTCGTCTTATATGGCGGTCAATCCTGATTTTATTCCTGAAATGATATAGACGAAAATAAACAATGAGATTATGATAAATACAAAAGATAAAAAGTGTTAGAAAGATAAAAAACAGGAGAGGGATATGCTTGGGATACCGTTGAAAGAAATTCGGGAAACGGCCGGCATCGGTCAGAGTAGACTGGGAGAAGGACTCTGTGACAGGGGAGTGATCCGGACGTATGAGGAAGGGCGGGGAGAGCCGGAAAAGCTGTTTGCAGACGCGTTGGTTCAGCGCGCGGGAAAAACAATGAATTCTTATGATATTCTGCTGGATGGCAAGGAGTACGAGCTTGTAAGACAGCGGACATGGATACAGTTTTGTCTAAGCAGAGGAAAGCTGCACGCGGCGGAGCGTGCTATACAGGATTACCGGGTCATGCCGGGGACGGACGATAAGCTGCAACGCCAATTTCTGGCATTTGTAAATGAGAAGCTGCTTAGGAGACAGGGGGCATCACTCCGAAGCAGGATGGAAGTGGTCTGTTCCGGGATGTCGGAGACGTTTGATATGAAAACGTTATCGCCCGGAGTATTAGAAAAGCGGGTTTTTCATCTTCTGGAATTGTTTTTACTCCAACAGTATGCGGTCTTACTGGAAGAAGCGGGGCGTGGGACGGAGGCTGTCTGTTGGTACGAAGCGTTCGCTAGGCGGTTTGGACGTGAAGGACAGGAGAGTGTGAACCAACACAAGCTTTATCCTTTGATTGCCTACCGTATGGCAGAGTATTACGGGAAGATCGGGAAGTTTCAGGAAGCATTGCCGTGCATTAAAAAGGCCTTGGAGCTGCTTTGTTGTCCGAAGCTTTTTGATGGTTTGTATGCGATGCTAAAGGAGATGGAGATCAAGTTCCGGGAAAAGCTGGGAGAGCCGGTAGCGAAAGAGGAAAAGGACGTTTTTTTGCAACTGAAAAAATTTCTTTGGGAAAATGGGGAAATCCGGAAGGAAAATTATGATCCGGTCTATCAGGAATCACATTGTTATTCCGTAAATGCGATGATGCTGGAAAGAAGGAGGTTACAGAAGAGGACAAGGGAAGGGCTGGTGGGGAATGTATGTGATCCAAGGACATTGGAACGTCAGGAGAAGACTGGTTCAAAGCTGCATAAACGGATACGGAAGGGATTGTTTGAAGAATTGGGACTATCCTATTTAAAATATGATAGGGGGATTGAGTCAGGAGACTATGGGGATTCCTTGATATATGAGCAAATGCTACAGGCTTTTGATAATGGCGGGCAAGAAAGAGCGTGGTATTTGTATCGGAAACTGGCAGATAAATTGGATATGGATAAACTTGTGAACCGGCAGTTCGAAAAATATTGGGGGACAGAACTTCGTTTTCAGTCCGGCAGGCTCGGACGGGGGGAGCGGGATCAAAACCTGTGGGAGATGCTTGGCTGGACAATGCCGGAGGAAGGAGAAGAACAATTCTTTTCATGCTGGTTAACAAAGTACGAGAGGCAGGCACTGATATCCCTTGCCTGGGATTGTGAAGGCGGGGAAATACAACGATTGCTTCCATTGTTGAAAAGGCAGCTACACAGGAACTTTAACCCGGTAGGACAGAGGATAGTGGCAGAATATTATGATAAACTTTTATATTGCATCGCAAGAGGATATTTGGAAATCGGAGATTCGGTGCGTGCTGGACAGTACGTAACTTTGGCTGTCCGGCAGGGAGCTTTCGGAGAGCGGGGATTGTCCTGGGGGTGGATTTTTTCCGGAAGGTTTCCGGCCGATGAAAGAATTTTACATTTGGTACCTTTTTGCCGTGGTATAGGGGAAGGAAACGTGGTATAATGCAGTTGAGACAAAGCAGGATGGGGGACGGCTGCGGAAAAGCAGAAGTTTCCGGGAATTATAAAGTCGGGTTTATGGAGTTGCCGAAACGAGAAACTATAATCATAACCGGGTTTTATAATTTTTAGACACACAACTCCATAACAGCCGCAGAATGGAGGCTATGAATGAGAAAAAAAGCATTGTTTTTATTGTTCACTATAGTTGCCGTTTTCAGCGCCCTGGCGGCGTGCGGTAATAAAAAATCATCCGTGGAGGATAAGGACTTACCGGACTATATTTCATATGATGAAATTCCGGGGGATTATACGCGGGAAATGGCGCAGGAAGATGGATGTATCATAATGGAAAGCGGTTTTCTGCTGTTTGGGTATGAAAAGCAATTTTCACAAAGCAGCCGCCTTGTAGCAGGGGAAGAACTATGGGAAAAGTTTTTGGACCTGAAAGAACAGGGGGAAGATGCAAAGGTAAGGATTTATTATGCCGGCCGTGCCGATTCGGAACAGGAAGAACCAGGGCATCGGATTCTTGACCTTTCTTACAAGGATGAAAAATATACTTTGTCCTTTGAAGAAGAAGGGGAGATGGTGACGGAGGAATATGATGCTTTAAAATGCTATGAGGGGGATTATCATCAACAGGAATGGTTTTTGACGGGGAAAAATTTTCAGGATAAAGACTATTCCTTCCTGCTTCGGGATATCTATTCTTCCCGGGCAAATATTTTTGAGGATTATGTTCCGGGAGAGCCAACATGGAAACTTATTTATGTTTCGGATGCCGGGGAAGAAAACGGAGAGGAAAGCAGAAGATCAGAAAAATGATAGTTGGCAGGGAAGAGAGCGATGATTTTTTTATCCTATCCCCATAAAGCATAAGTTTTATGGGGATAGGATCATGTTTAGACTCTTTTAAATTAACGGATATTGTCTTTGACAGGGTTTCCGGTTGACCTCAAACTCTTTTTCCATAAGGATCTACCAAATGAACTACTAAAAGTCAGCCGAAACCGGCGGGAGGACTATGTGTATTGGGGGGGGACGTGGCTTTGAATGAGGAGGAAGCCAGGGAAGTGCAAAAGGATTTTTTGCATGGCCATAAGGAAAAAGCCATGGATGCATTGTTTATTCGTCCAGTTATTTGGATGACGGCGTACAAAAACGGAGGAAACAATGAAAAGAGGAACATTGCCGGATGCAGCAAAAGGGCGGATCAGGAACGGATTCTTCCGGGCCGGTGAAAAAAATCGAAAAAAATGCTTGCATTTTATTTTGCCCTGTGATATAATAGCAGAGCAGTGAGGCCAGTTGGTCAAGCGGCTAAGACGTCGCCCTCTCACGGCGAAAACAGGGGTTCGATTCCCCTACTGGCTGCTCATACATACAGACATTTGGATTCCGGATGTCTGTATTTTTTTGTTTTCTCTTGCATGATTTGATACATAATGTTAAAATGATCTTGTTTGGAAGTTATAATACGATATAGAAAGGGATGCGACAATGAAGAAGTTTCCATATTTTTTGCTGTTGATGGCAGGTGGGCTGTTATTTGTCCCGACATTGGAGGGGGAAGCGGAAACTCCGATGAATACAGAGTGCGCGGCTCCGACTGGCGTGCCGCAGGAATTGCCGGGCATGGATGCGGGTGAGGAGCACGACTATTACATCAAAGTAAGCACGGAAGGCGCGGGCTATGAAAGTGCTAGCATTGCGTATGTCCCGGCAGAGGGAACAGCGCCATCGGAGGGTGAGGCAGGTAATACGATGGACACAGAGTGTGTTTCTCCGACACCGATGCCGCAGGGACTGCCGGGGGCGGATGCGTGTGATGCAATCGATTATTACGTCAAGATATATGAACTTACCACAAACGTTACCGCTGCTATGCAAGGGCTTCCGAATTATGGCATCATAAAGGCAGATAAGGGCGGTTTTTACGAATTCATGGAAATCGAATTTGTCCCGGACGGCAAGGCAGCTGCAGAAATCTGCGCGACCCCGACCCCTTGATGATCCGGCATCCTTACCTAATAAGAGAATAGAATTTGTAAGGCAGGAAAAGCCGCCTAGAGAGGCGGCTTTTCCTGCCTTACAAATTTCATTGACAAAAACCCGCGGACTATATATAATCTGTAAATAGTGGTAATATTCCGGTATTACGATATCTTAAGAACCGGCATACGCAAAGCACACACCCAAAGAAACTGACAGGTGGGGGCATACAACCTTTTGCCGTACGGCGGCATCCGAAAGGGGCGCATGCCAGATTTTAAATCAGGGAGGTTTTTTACATGAAAGCATACGGAGTGAATGAACTCCGGAGAATGTACCTGGAATTCTTCGAGAGCAAAGGGCATCTGAAAATGAACAGCTTTTCCCTTGTTCCGCAAAATGACAAGAGCCTGCTGTTGATCGGCGCGGGTATGGCACCGCTAAAGCCTTATTTTACCGGGCAGGAGATTCCGCCAAGAAAGAGGGTGACCACCTGCCAGAAATGTATGCGTACGAGCGATGTCGAGAATGTCGGAAAAACTGCAAGACATCTCACTTTCTTTGAGATGCTCGGCAATTTCTCCTTCGGCGATTATTTCAAGCACGAAGCAATCGCATGGTCTTGGGAATTTCTTACAAAAATGCTCGGCATGGATCCGGACAGGCTCTACCCGTCCGTCTACGGTGAGGATGAGGAGGCCTTTCAGATTTGGACCAAGGAGATCGGCATCCCGGCAGAGCGCATCACGCGCTTTTACCGCGATGAGAACGGCGATTGTGATAATTTCTGGGAGCACGGTGCGGGTCCGTGCGGACCTTGTTCGGAGATCTACTATGACCGCGGTGTGAAATACGGCTGTGGGAAGCCGGACTGCAAAGTCGGCTGTGACTGCGACCGCTTTATGGAAGTCTGGAACAATGTGTTCACCCAGTTTGAGAGCGACGGGGATCACCATTACACCCCACTGGAACAAAAGAACATTGATACCGGCATGGGCTTGGAGCGTCTTGCGGTCGTGATGCAGGACGTGGATTCTGTCTTTGATATCGACACGATGAAGTCCATCCGCGACAAGGTTTGTGAAATGGCGCGAGTGACCTATGAAACGGATGGGAAGAAGGATGTTTCCATCCGCCTGATTACCGACCATATCCGCTCCGTCACGTTTATGACCTCGGACGGAATCCTGCCGTCAAACGAGGGGCGCGGCTATGTCCTGCGCCGTCTTCTGCGCCGTGCGGCGAGACACGGCAGGCTGCTTGGCATTGACGGTCTGTTCCTTGCGAAGCTTGCGCAGACAGTGATCGAAGAATCGAAGGACGGCTACCCGGAGCTTGCGGAGAAGAAGGAATACATTTTAAAGGTATTGACAAACGAGGAAGAAAAATTCAACAAAACGATTGACCAGGGGCTTTCCATTCTTTCGGAAATGGAAGAAAAAATGGTGGATACCGGCAGAAAGACACTCTCCGGTGAGGATGCGTTCCGCCTGTATGACACGTACGGCTTCCCGATCGACCTGACGGAGGAAATCCTTGAGGAGAAGGGATTTGCCGTTGATATGGACGGTTTTAAGAAAGCGATGGAAGTGCAGAAGACTACCGCCAGATCCGCGCGTGCCGTGACCAATTACATGGGGGCAGACACAACGGTGTACGATGAGATCGATGTCAACATTACCTCAGAGTTTGTCGGTTATGGCAGCCTGACCGCCGATTCTGTGATTTCCGTGATGACAAGTGACACTGCGGTCGTGACGGAGCTTGTCGCGGGTGAGGACGGCACGATTGTTGTGGAAAAAACCCCGTTCTATGCGACGATGGGCGGCCAGGAGGGTGATACCGGCGTGATCATGTGCGGTGACGCAAGGTTTGTGGTCGCCGATACGGTGAAATTAAAGGGCGGAAAGATCGCGCATCAGGGTACTGTGGAGACCGGTATGTTCCGGACGGGGCAGACCGTGCAGCTCTGTGTGGATAAGGAAAAACGTACTGCGACCTGCAAGAACCACAGTGCGACCCATCTTTTGCAGGAGGCACTGCGCCAGGTGCTTGGTACTCATGTTGAGCAGGCGGGTTCGCTGGTCAACCCATCCCACCTGCGCTTTGACTTCACGCATTTTTCGGCGATGACAAAGGAAGAAATCCGAAAGACCGAAGCCATTGTCAACGCGAAGATTGCGGAGTGCATCCCGGTCGTAACGCAGGTGCTTGCGATCGAGGAGGCAAAAAAGACGGGGGCGAAGGCACTTTTTGGCGAGAAATACGGTGATACCGTGCGTGTTGTGGGGATGGGGGATTTCTCCAAGGAATTTTGCGGCGGCACGCATGTGGACAATACCGGCGTAATCACGGCATTTAAAATTCTCTCCGAGTCCGGTGTGGCGGCGGGTGTGCGCCGTATTGAGGCGATCACGGCGGACGGCGTGTTTGGACATTACCACAGGGTCGAGGAGGAGCTTGAGGCCGCGGCAAAGGCCGTGAAAGCGGAGCCGTTTGCGTTATCCAAAAAGGTAGAATCGCTCCTTGAGGAAATGAAGGAACTTCATTCCGAGAACGAGAAACTCAGGGCGAAGCTTGCGAACAATTCCCTCGGCGACGTGATGGACCAGGTCAGGGAGCTTGGCGGCATCAAGGTGCTTGCGGCAAAGCTGCCGGATGTGGATATGAACGGGCTTCGGAACCTCGGCGACCAGCTGAAAGAAAAGCTTGGTGAGGGTGTTGTCTTCCTCGCGTCCGCGCAGGGCGGCAAGGTCAGCCTTCTGGCGATGGCGACCGACGGCGCGATGAAGCTTGGCGCGCACGCGGGCAACCTGATCAAAGAAGCGGCGGTGCTTGTCGGCGGCGGCGGCGGCGGACGGCCGAATATGGCGCAGGCGGGCGGCAAGAACCCGGAGGGCATCGACGCAGCGATCGCAAAGGTATATGAAATTTTAAGTAAATAAAAATATTTGTTTATAAAATTATCATCAAATGGAAGATGGCGGAGAAAAATCCGCCATCTTTTTTTATTTTTTTTCAAAAAGTAGTTGACGAAATAGAAAAATATGCTATAATCAAGCTAGTGCTTTTATAAATACCCAAACAGTTGGTGTAAGCACAATACACAACTGGAGGGAGGTCAGGTGAGAGAATATGTCAAACGTTATTGTCAAAGAGAACGAGACTTTAGACAGCGCTCTCCGCAGATTCAAAAGAAACTGCGCGAAAGCAGGTATCCAGCAGGAAATCCGCAAGAGAGAGCATTACGAGAAGCCAAGTGTAAAGCGTAAGAAGAAGTCTGAGGCTGCTCGCAAGAGAAAGTTCAAATAATCATGTGCAGGAAAGACCTCGATCGTTCAGATTGAGGTCTTTTTTTGCCGTTTTTCGAATATGCTTGAAATGAACCGAAGTTCTGGGATGATGTGGAAATGATGGCTTGGCAGAACAATACGAAACCGGAGCATTACAAAAACAGGCGCAGGGACAACGAGGGGCTTTACCGGCAGTTAAGGGAGCAGGAGAAGAGGGAGAAGGAGGAGCGCATGCGCTTCCTTGAAATCCTATCCGAGAGCATCGCCCTGCCGCCGGATGTTCTCGCGGGCGCGCCGATCGTCACAATGCACGGCAGGAACGCGATTTATATCGAAAACCATAAAAAAATCACGGAATACAGTGAGGAGCATATTTTGATACAGACGGGAAGCTGTAAACTGGCAATCGAGGGGAAACGGCTGAAGATTGACTATTTTACGAAGGAGGAATTAAAAATCAGCGGGTTGATCCGGCGGGTCTCGTACGGTGAGGAGGCAGTATGAAAAGCAGGATGACCAGGCGGCTTACCCGCTTTTTTAATGGTACGGTAGATATCTGCATCTCCGGCAGCAATGCGGAGCGCTTTTTAAATCTGTGCCAGTATCAGGAAATCCCGCTCCATGATATCCGAAGGGAGGGGAGCCGTTACCGCGCCTGCCTTCCCGCAGGAGATTATTTCCGGCTGCGCCCGGTTATCAAAAAGACCGGCATATGCCCGCGGATCACGAAGCGCTCCGGCCTGCCGTTCTGTTTAAAGAGGAACCGGAAACGCAAGATCCTGTATTTCTGTGCGCTGATGTTTGCAGGGATGATCTATTACCTGTCCGGCTTTCTGTGGCGGATCGAATTCGACGGCTGCTATTACCATACGGTGGAACAGTTGCGCGAGTTTCTGCGGCAGGAAGGCATCATGGAAGGAATCCGCAAGAACCAGGCGGACTGTTCCGCGATCGAGGAGAGCATCCGCAGCCGCTATACGGATATTGGCTGGGTTTCGGTGGAACTTGCGGGCACGGTCATGAAAATACATATCAAGGAGACGCGCATGCCGTCCATGAACGCGGACCGGGTCGTGGACGGATATGGGAACGAGTGGGAGGAGGACACGGGTCATATCGTCGCGGCAAGGGACGGCGTGGTGACCGAGATCACGGTGAAAAGCGGGATGGCAAAGGTTCGGGCAGGCGATGTCGTAAAGGCGGGCGATATCTTGATTGACGGCGTGCTAGAGATCACCGGGGATGACGGGAGTGTTATCGCGCGCCACCCGGTGCTCGCGGACGGCGATGTTCGTTTAAAATGCGTAGAAACTTACAAACAGGCGGTTCCGATGACATACGAAGAGAAGGTTTATACCGGCCGTAGCCGCAAAGGAATTGAGCTGGAAATATTAGGGAAAAAAATATTTTCATTTAATCCTAGTAATTCTTATCAGAATAGTGATATAATAACGGAAATGGGACAGTATTGCATCGGCGAGAATTTTTATCTCCCGCTTGTCTGTGCGAGGACGACCGTGAGGGAATATACGCTGAACACCGCCGTTCGCACAAAGAAAGAGGCGGAGCTTGCTGCCAATGAATTGCTGTTGCGGTATCTGCAGGAGAGGAAACAGGGGGGCGCGGTGATTTTAGAGAAGCGCCTTGCGCCCCGCTTTACAAAAACGCAATGCGTTCTGGAGGGTTTGCTGGTTTTCAATGAGAGCGCGTGGGAATACCGCAGGATTAAGTCGGATGAGTGGAGGACAGATAACGGGGATGAGCATAACACAGATAACAATTGACCTGCCAATGGAATATGAAAAAAAGATATTTGGGGAATATGATGCTTTCGCGAAGATCGTGGAGAAGACATACCATGTCACCCTGCTTTCGCGCGAGGGAGGGGTGAAGGTGATCGGTGAGCCAGGCCCGGTGGAAAAGGCGGCGGCGGTGCTTGAAAAACTTGCCGCCCTCGCGAAGGGAGGAGGCGAGATCACGGAGCAGAGCGTTAATTACGCGATTTCCCTGAACAAGGAGGAAAAGACAGACGCGCTGCTTGAGATCGACAGGGATCTGATCTGCCATACGGTTTCCGGGAAGCCGATCAAGCCAAAGACGATCGGACAGAAATCTTACGTGGACCAGATACGCCAAAAGATGATCGTGTTCGGCATAGGTCCTGCCGGAACCGGTAAAACCTTCCTTGCGATGGCGATGGGGATTACGGCGTTTAAAAACGATGAGGTGGGGAAGATCATCCTCACAAGGCCGGCGATCGAAGTTGGGGAGAAATTGGGCTTTCTTCCGGGTGATCTACAGAGCAAAGTAGACCCGTACCTGCGCCCTTTATACGATGCGCTCTACCAGATCATGGGGGCGGAGAGTTACCTGCGCAATGCGGAGAAGGGGCTGATCGAAGTGGCTCCGCTTGCCTATATGCGGGGGCGCACCCTGGACAATGCCTTTATTATATTGGACGAGGCGCAGAATACGACACCAGCACAGATGAAAATGTTTTTGACCAGAATTGGTTTCGGCTCGAAAGTTGCCATTACGGGGGATATGACACAGAAGGATATTCCGGCAGGGCAGCCGTCGGGGCTTGATGTGGCGATGCGGGTGCTTTCCGGGATCGACGAAATCGGATTTTCGTATCTGACAAGCAATGATGTGGTAAGGCATCCGCTCGTGCAAAAAATTGTCATGGCATACGACGCGTACGAGAAAAAACAGGCAAAAAAGAGTCCTGCGCTTCAGGGGGGACGGCTTCGGAAAGTGACGGAGAGGAATTATACAAAGAATGGAAAAAACGGAACAAAAAGATAAAATGCTATGGGGGGTATTGTTTCTTTTCCTGCAGGCGGGCGGAACAGCGCTGTGCCGCTTCCTTCTGGGCGAAAGCATTACGGATATGATCCGTTGTGTCTTGTGGATTACGCTGTTCGGTGGGATTGTACTGGCTTACTGGATGTTGACGGAAAAGCATTTCCGGCAGCAAAACTTTCATTTACTGGTCTTTTTTGCCAGCATGGTTCCGGCGTTGCCGTGTGCCCTTTTCTATACCCACACAAAGCCCCTCGCGGCATTTTATATTGGTATGTTGCTGGTTTCGGCCTTGGTTGACCAGGGGATGGGGATCATGTCTGTTTTCTATCTCTGTGGGGCGGCCGTCCTGAAAGATCCGTGCGGGGTGGAAGAGGCGGCTTCACTTCTGGCCCTTGGGATTGTTTTGTGCCTTCTGGCTGTTTTTTTAAAGAGGAATAAAAATTTAGCGGAGACCTTTCTTTTGTCCGGGATGGTGACGGCAATCTTGTATCTTTTGCGGACAAGCTTGCACGGCAGCAAGGTTTCTTACAGGGAACTCGGGCTGGAGCTGTTTTCCACAGCAGCGGTTCTCGCGTGTGCGGGGGCGCTGATCCGGCTGTATATGCGGCTGGTGCCAAAGGAGGATGCGGTCAGCCATATCGTTTTGGCACAGCATGGAGATAACGGGCTTGCCGCTGCCGAACCACAAGGAATGGATGTGAGCGGGGAAACGGGGCACGTCCAGGATCTTACGGATGCCTACAAGGCTCTTCTCGCGCCGGATGCTTGGCTGATGGTGAGGATGAAACATGAGGCGGAACCGCTTTATCTCGCATCGATGCGGCTGGCTTCGATTGTGGGGGCGGCCGCGTCCCAAGTGGCGGCAGACGCGGCACGGTGCAAAGTGATCGCCCAGTATCTGGATGTGTGCCGGCTGGCGGACGGGCACAGGTGCCTGCAGGGGGGGATTGAGCTGATGCGGGAAGCCGGCATGCCGGAGGAGATCATCGGTGATATCACGGTCATCAGCCAGAAAGATGCAAAGCCTGCCACGAAGGAGACGGCGGTCGTCCTGCTTGCGAGCACTGTCATGAAAACATGGAACTTTCCGAAGACACATGAGATAGGGCTCACGCAGGACAAAGTGGTTGATAAAGTTTTTACGGTGATGCTCAATAAAGGCGCGCTGGACGAATCGGGTCTTACTGTAAAAGATTACGGCAGTCTGAAAAAATGCATGTTGAAGGAGTTTACATTTCAGCCATAAAACCATGACGGGAAAAGGAGGGGGAGTTTATGACGGTCAATATCGAGAACGAAGCGGAAATCACGCTTGGCATTGTGTGTGAAGAGGTCATTGAGCGGGTGGTGAACGCCGTGATGGATTTTGAGCAATGTCCTTACGAGGCGGAAGTAGACGTGCTTCTTACGGATAATGCGGCAATCCGTGAGATCAACCGGGAACAGCGCGGGATCGACGCGCCGACGGATGTGCTTTCCTTCCCGGCAGTGGAATACCAAGTTCCGGCGGATTTTGAGGGGCTTTTGGAACGGGCGGACTGTTTTCACCCGGAGACGGGGGAACTGCTGCTTGGGGATATCGTCATCTCGCTGGAGCGCGTGATCTCACAGGCGGAAGAATACGGCCATACAAGGGAGAGGGAGCTGGGTTTTCTGGTCGCGCACAGCATGCTGCATCTGTTTGGATACGACCATATGGAAGACGGCGAGCGGGAAATCATGGAGCAAAAGCAAAGGATGATTTTGGAAGGAATCGGGTTGAGAAGATGAGAGAGATGAGAAGAGGGCACAGCCAAGGAAAAAGAGATCATATGGGTGGGCGCGCACAGGCCGTCCCCGTGTTTAGGCGGCTATTTGTCTTTCTGTGTATGGCGTTTTTTCTGTGTGCGGGCGGCTGTGGGAAAAAGGGGGACGGGGCGGTCATTGAGAAAATCCCGGTTTTGCCGATCATAATTCCCATGCCGTCGCCAACCCCGACGCTGCTCCCTACCCCCACACCCTCCCCGACACCGACACCGGATCCATACGAGGGGAAAAAGCAGAGCATGCTGACCGGGGAATGGATCCCGGAGGAAGAAAAGGAGTACCGGCCGTTTGCGGTGATGTTAAACAACATCAAGACCGCGAGCCCGCAGAGCGGTATCGGCCAGGCGGATATCGTGTATGAGGCGCTGACCGAGGCGGGCATCACGCGGTTTTTGGCGATCTATTCCGAAATCGGCGAGGGTACACCGGCAGCCGAAAGGCTTGGGTCGGTGCGCAGTGCAAGACACTATTTCGTGAGCTTTGCGGACGAGTACGACGCGATTTTTGTGCATTTCGGCGAGACGACCTACGCGGCAAAGAAGATGAAAAATCTTGGGATTGACCATATTACCGGCATGTACGGCGCGGGTGTGGCAAGCTTTTACCGCGATAATTCCATAAAGGCACCGCACAATGCGTTCGCTTCGTTAAAGGGTATCCGCACCGGTGTGGAGCGTGCGGGCTTCCGCACGGAATACGAGGAAGGGTATGAACCGCATTTTCACTTTTATGCGGAAGATACCGGTCTTGACGGTGTGCAGGGTGCACAGGAAGCATACAAGCTGACCCTGGGGTTTTCTGCGTACATGGAACCTTATTTTGTCTATGACCCGGAAGCAGGCGTGTATGCGCGCTTCCAGTTTGACGGCGAGCATACCGACTACAACACCAAGGAACAGCTCACCTTTAAAAACCTGATCATCCAGTTAGTGGACGAGTGGAACATTGACAAAAACGGCTACCAGACAATGGATATTGAGGACGCGCAGGGAAATGGTTATTACATCACAAACGGTGTTTGTGTGCCGGTCACATGGAAGAAAAATGAGAGTAAGCGGTTTATGCGCTACTATGATAACAGCGGCGGGGAACTTACGATCAATCCGGGGAAAACCTACATTGCCGTATTTCCGCAGAACCGCCAGAAGCATATCGCGATCGAACAGGAAGGGCAGCAGTACTAATGGGAAACTCTAAAAAAAATAACTATCTGGTACAGGGGAGCATCCTGGCCGCTGCCTCGATCGTCTCCCGCTTTATCGGGATGCTCTACCGGATTCCGCTGACGAATATTGTCGGGGATACGGGCATGGGTTATTACAGTTCCGCATACGAGCTGTACAACCTTGCGTTAATCCTTTCCTCCTACAGCATCCCGACCGCCGTCTCCAAGCTGGTAAGCAGCATGGAGTCAAAAAAGCAGTACCGAAATGCACATAAGGTGTTTCTGTGCGCGCTGAAAGCATCGGCAGCGGTCGGGCTTTTGATGAGTGTCTTTGTCTATGCGTTTGCCGGTGTGTGGGCTTCCCTTGTCAAAAGCGCGCCGGTAGCGGTTCCTTTGCGCGTACTTTCGCCGACGATCTTTGTTTTTGCGGTCATGGGTGTATTCCGGGGATATTTTCAGGGAAAGCATACAATGATCCCTACGGCTTTCTCCCAGCTGATCGAGCAGGTGGTCAATGCCGTGGTCAGCGTGTTTGCCGCATACCGGCTGATGCAGATCCATAATGCTTCCGTGGATATGGAGGCTTACGGCGCTGCCGGGGGGACGCTCGGCTCTTTGGTCGGGGCGCTCTTCGGGCTTTCCTGCCTGCTGTTGGTGTACGCGATCAACCGCGGTTATATCCGGAGGAAAGTGCGCAGGGACCGCGCAAACCCGGAGAGGAGCACGTCAGGGATCTTGCGCATGCTCTTCCTTACCGTCATTCCGATCATCTTAAGCCAAACGATCTACCAGCTGAGCGGGACGGTGGACAATACGGTGTTCGGGCAGGTCATGGACGCGCAGGAAAACGTGGACACAACTTTTTTGTGGGGGATATACTCCAATAAATACCGGATGCTGACAAATCTTCCGGTGGCGATCGCAACGGCGCTCGGTGCTTCCATCGTCCCGGCGCTCGCTAATACCTACGCTGTCGGTGACGACGACGGTGTGCGGGAAAAAATCGCCTCCTCCGTAAAATTTAATATGCTGATCGCAATCCCGGCAGCGGTGGGGATGGGGGTTCTTGCAGAGCCGATCATACGTCTGCTGTTTCCGAGCACGGAGATCGAATTGAGTGCGAAATTGCTCCAGTCCGGTTCGGCCGCGATCGTGTTTTTTGCCTACTCGACACTGACAAACGGGGTGCTGCAGGGAATCGACCGGATGCGCCTTCCTGTTATCCACGCGGCAATTTCCCTTGTCCTTCATGTGTTGGTGCTCGTCGTGCTGCTGTGGGGGTTCCGGCTTGGGGTGTATGGGCTTGTGATCGGCAATGTCACCTACGCGCTCGGTGTCTGTGTGCTCAACTGGATCGGAATCGGAAAACACGCGGCATACCGCCAGGAAGTGCGGACAACCTTCCTGATGCCCGCACTCTGTGCCGCAGTCATGGGAGCGGTCGCGTACATCACTTACCACGGGGCGTACATCGTCATACCAAAAAACACGGCGGCGCTGCTCTTGTCGATGGCAGTTGCCCTGTTCTGTTACGGAAGCCTGCTGATTGTCACAAGGACGGTCTCCGAGCAGGAGCTTTTGGGTTTCCCAAAAGGCCGTTCACTTGTAAGAATTTTGAAAAAGATCCGTCTGCTTTCTTAGGGATGGAATAAAGTGACAGCTTCCTGTCCATACTTTTAAGGAAACGCCAAGGCGTGAAAGGAGGACAGGATGAAGCGTGTGATTCGATATATTTCTTTCGTGTTGGTGCTTGGGATGATGTTTTCTACATGTTATTATTTAAGCTACCGGAATGCGCTCAAAAAGCTTCGCCGTATGGAGAATAAGCAAAGTATGGACGCACTTTTTGACGAGCAGATGATGCTTGCCGAGCGCATGTTTTTGAATCTGACCGGCAGCACGGCAGTGGACGGATCCCAAGATGTGCCGGTACTGACGCAGCCGGTTGAGGGCGATGGGGATGTTGGGGAGGATGACGGGGAACCGGCGGTCACGGTAAACCGGATTGAACCGGAACGCATTTTTTCGGGAACAAAGATCGTCGCAGAAACCTATGATACGGTGACGGGCGTTTTTACGATGCAGGAAACCATACCGGATTCGGCGATGATCGGCATGACGCGCGACGAACTGGTAGGATACCTTGCCGAGGAATTTGAAAATATGCCGTTATCCGAACAGGAGAAGGGGCTTTTGTCGAACGAGCTCATCACCTTCTCGAAGGATAAGGTGATCCTGCGGAAAACGTACGATTCCGGGCAGGCGGACTTTTTATATTATATCGCCGTCAAAAACGGGGAGGTTGTCGTGTACCACAATGACCGGGAAACGGTATTCGAATATACGGGGATATCGGCGATCGGGCTAAAAGAGGAGGAGCGCCTTGCCCTGATGGAGGGAATCCGGGTAAGGACAGCGGAAGAATTGTTTTCCCTTCTGGAGAGTTATTCCAGCTAACGTGCCGGGCAAAAGGGAAGTGCGCGGGAAACAAAAATGCGCGGAGAAAAGCGAGAGGAAAGGGGGATTCGGTGGATACAGGAAAAAAGCATGAGGTGATTGTTGTCGGCGCGGGTGCATCGGGTATGACAGCGGCGCTTGTATTGGCGCAGCACGGGGTGGATGTCGCGCTTTTGGAGGCGAACGATGTGCCGGGCAAGAAGTTGCTGGCAACCGGAAACGGCAAATGCAATTTCACCAATTCCTACCAGAGCGTGGAGTGCTACCGCGGCGGCCGGCCGGAGACGGCAATGGAACTTTTGGATCGCTATGATGTCGCCTATGTGCTCCGCTTTTTCGAGCGGCTTGGCATCCTGCCGAAACAGCGGGACGGCTATTGGTATCCGAATTCCGAACAGGCGGCTTCCGTGCGGGAGGCATTTGTTTTAAGGCTTTCTGAGCTTGGGGTTCCGGTTTATGTAAATACCCATGTGGATGAAGTGAGGAAAGGAAAGTGTTTTTTGCTTGCGGCATCGCACAGGGAGCGGATGGAAAGCGCGGGTGCAAAAACGGGAAAAAAGCAGGCAAAGCCTGTTTTTTCTGAGAGCCGCAGACTTATTTTTGAGGCGGGCAGTGTGGTGCTTGCTACGGGCGGCTGCGCGGGGAACATAAGCGGTGCGGACGGTTCGGGCTATGCCCTGGCAAGTGCGTTTGGGCATCAGATCGTCCCGCCCGTCCCGGCGCTTGTACAGTTAAGGCTCGCGGAAAAAGCATGGAAAGTGCTTGCCGGGGTGCGGCTAAACGCCGCCCTTATGCTTCGGATCACGCGGGAGGAGGGGGGGCAGGAAGTTCGTGAGAGGGGAGAAATCCTTTTTACGGACTATGGGCTTTCGGGTATCCCTGCCATGCAGTTAAGCCGCTTTGCGGCATGTGAGCTTGCGAAAGGCGACAGGTGCGGAAAAATCGAAGTTTTGCTTGACTTTTTCCCGGATACATCGGAAAATGATCTGCAGCGGATGCTCCTTGCCCGCTTTTTGGCATTTCCGGGACGTGCGGCGGCAAACACCCTGACCGGGCTGCTGCCGGCAAAGCTGAACATGGTGCTCCTGACTTTATCGGGGGTGCTGCCGGATATGGATGTGCTCAGGCAAAAAGGCGGCGGGATGCACGGTGTAAAAAGATGTGCGGAGGCGCTCGCCCATTGTATGAAGTGTTTTACTTCCACGGTCTGCGGGACAAACGGCTTTGAGAGCGCGCAGGCGGCTGCCGGTGGGGTTTCCCTTAACGAACTTGACGCGCGGACGATGGAATCAAAACGGATAAAGGGGCTTTACGTCACCGGGGAGCTTGCCGACATTGACGGAACCTGTGGGGGATACAACCTGCAATGGGCATGGATGTCAGGACTTGCGGCGGCGGAAGCAATCTGTGGGGGGAAGAACAAGTGATCAGGGTCAGCCAATTAAAAATGCCGCTTGTGCATACAGAGGAAGATCTGTTGCGCGGGCTGAAAAAAATGATGCGGATTTCCGGTGCGCGCCTGCTGCGCTTTGAGATTTTGAAGCGTTCCCTTGACGCAAGAAAGCCGGAAGATATCCATTATACATACACGATTGATGTTTGTATCGCTGATGAGACGGATTATCTGAAAAAAAACCGGGATAAAAATATTGCCCGCTCTACAACAGTGGTGTACAAACCGCCGAAACCGGAGGGAAAACCGCTGCGTATGCGCCCGGTGGTTTGCGGGAGCGGTCCTGCGGGGATGTTCTGCGCTTATTTTTTGGCGCAGGCAGGATATTGCCCGATCATACTTGAGCGGGGGGAAGCGGTGGAAGAACGCAGCCGGACGGTGGAGCGCTTTTTTGCGGGCGGGGCGCTTAATACCGAGTCCAACGTGCAGTTTGGCGAGGGGGGAGCGGGGACGTTTTCGGACGGGAAGCTTAACACAATGGTAAAAGATACTTATGGGCGCATCCGCAAAGTTCTGGAGGTTTTTGTACAGGCAGGGGCACCGGAGGAAATCCTATACCAAAATAAGCCCCATATCGGAACCGACCGCCTGCGCACAGTGGTCGCCGCGATGCGTGAACAGATCAAGGCATGGGGCGGGGAGTTTTGCTTTGGGACAAAGCTTGTGGATATCCGGTGGGCATCTTTAGGGGATGCTTCCGCCGGTTTTGGTACAGGGAAGCTTGCTGCGCTTACCCCGGACGGAACGGGTCCAAAACAGGGAAAGCTTTTTGGGCTTGTCTGCCGCACGGGGGAACGGGAGTGGGAGCTTGCCACGCAGCAGCTGGTGCTCGCCGTCGGGCACAGCGCACGGGATACCTTTTCCATGCTTTTGGCGAGGGGGCTCTTAATGGAGCCAAAGCCGTTTGCCGTCGGTGTCCGTGTGGAACATGGGCAGGATTTTATCAACCGTGTACAGTATAAGGCGGCGGCGGACAAACTAGGCGCAGCGGACTATAAGCTGACTTACACGGCGGGAAACGGCAGGGGGATTTATTCGTTCTGTATGTGCCCGGGAGGTTTTGTTGTCAATGCGTCCTCCGAGCAGGGGCATCTTGTCGTAAACGGCATGAGCTACCATGACCGCGCGGGAAGCAACGCAAACAGTGCCTTGGTTGTGACGGTCACGCCGGAGGATTTTGCGTCGGCCTGCGTTGGCGGTGTGGCGGATTATCAACGGGATTTGGCGGGTTCGGTTCGTGGCAGCGCAGATACCGGCATGAAAGATTTTGCGCCGGCTGTTTTTTGGGGCGGGGGAGCCCGTATGCAAGATCCGCTTTCCGGGATCGCATTCCAGCGGCATTTTGAGGCGCTTGCCTATCAGGCCGCGCAGGGGAAGATTCCGTACCAGCTTTACGGTGACCTGCTTTGCGGGCGTGCCGGCAGCGGGTATGGCAGGATCATACCATGCCATAAGGGGGCGGCGGCTCCTGCCGATCTGCGGGGCTGTCTGCCGGAATTTGTGACCGCAACCTTGCTTGAGGGAATGAAAGCGTTTGACCGGACACTCCCCGGCTTTGCGGACGAGGAAGCCGTATTTTCCGGTGTGGAGATGCGCACCTCCTCCCCGGTGCGTATTTTGCGTGACGGGCAGTATGAGAGCAGCATAGAGGGGGTTTACCCTTGCGGGGAGGGAGCCGGCTATGCGGGCGGTATCATGAGTGCCGCAGTGGACGGCATCAAGGTGTTCGAGGCGATCGCGGCACGTTTTTTCCCGGAATTTTCCTAGTGTGCGCCTGGATGCGTTTTTCTGCTTTGGGTGCGCCGGGAAGAAATGGATTTATCGGCTGTCCCGTCCGGGAGGCGATGGCGGGATCTGGAAGCGTGGCCGAAACCGCTCCCCGAAAGAATCCGGGTATAAAATATATGGCGGGAACCCCGCCGGATGGAAATGAGGTTTGATCAATGACGGAGAAAGAATTCCGGGAGGCATTAAAATACAAAAAGCGGATTGTGGTAAAAATCGGCTCCTCGTCCCTGACGCATATGGAGACCGGAAAGATCAATTTGGAAAAAATGGAGCGTCTTGTCCGGGTGCTGACGGATCTGGCAAACCGGGGAAGGGAGGTGATCCTTGTATCCTCCGGCGCGGTCGCGGCGGGAAGAAAGAGTCTGCAGATCGAGGATCGTCCCGCAGAGAAATCCGTAAAGCAGGCGTGCGCCGCAGTTGGTCAGGCAAGGCTGATGATGCTGTACCAGAAATTTTTTGCGGAGTATAACCAGCTGACCGCGCAGATATTGCTGACAAAATACACCATGATCAACGATATCAGCCGGGAGAATGCGAAAAATACGTTCCGTGAGCTGGCGAAAATGGGAGTGATCCCGATCGTGAACGAAAATGACACCGTGTCCACCGACGAGATTGAGTTCGGGGACAATGACACGCTGTCCGCGCTTGTGGCGGCGCTTGTCTCGGCGGATATGCTGATCCTGCTCTCGGATATCGACGGGCTTTATACGGAGGATCCGCGGCACAACGAAAATGCGGGGCTGATCTCCCTTGTCCCGGCGGTGACAGAGGAAATCCTTGCGATGGGGGGAGGGGCAGGAAGCAGTGTTGGCACGGGCGGGATGTCCACGAAAATCACGGCGGCCCGCATCGCTGCCGGGTGCGGTGCCGATATGGTGATCGCGAACGGGGCGGATGTCGGGGTAATACGGCGGATCATGGAGGGGGAACCGATTGGGACGCTGTTTCTCGCGCACAGGGACGAAGGGTTCCGGCTGGAGGATTATCTGTATACAGCACAGTATCCGGGACAGTGATCATCGGGGACACGCGGGCGGTAAAACGTGCGCCCCTGCTGCGCGTTGGCATGTATCACGCGGCGTGCAGGGGTGCAATATATCCCGGTTTGTTCCGGGTGCGCATCGGCGTACCGGCAAAGATTGAATGACTATGCTTGAAATGAGGTTTGATATGAACGAGGAGAAAATTAAGCGCATCAATGCGCTCTACCACAAATCGCAGAACGGCGGGTTGACGCAGGAGGAGAAGGAGGAGCAGAAGCTTCTGCGGCAGGAATATCTTGCGGCGATCCGGGCGGATCTGCGCTCGACCCTGAACAATATTTCCATTGTAGAGCCGGACGGCAGCATCACCTCGCTGTCCAAGGAAAATTAGGGCAGTATCCGGGAAGGAAAAGCAAAGGGGATGTCGGATGGAAAAAGAACAGGATAAGGCTGCTGTCCGGGAGCGCATGAAGCGGCTGCGTCGCACCATGACGGCGCAGGAGCAGGAACACTACAGCGTGGCGGTGCAAAAGCAGCTCTTTTCGATGCGGGAGTTTAAAGAGTGTACGGTGTTTTTTACGTATCTTTCCTACGGGAAGGAGCTCCTGACACATACCCTGACGGAGCGGGCATTAAAAGCAGGAAAGATTGTTGCCGCGCCGAAGGTCGTGGCGGAGGGTGCGATGGTATTTTACCGCATCGGCTCGCTCTCGGACTGTGAGCCGGGTGCGTTCGGTATTTTAGAGCCGCGCGGCAGCAGCGAGCTTTTGCCGGAGGAGGGAAAAAGCCTGTTACTTTTGCCGGGGCTTGCCTTTACGAGGGCAGGCGGGCGGCTCGGTTATGGCGGCGGCTACTATGACCGCTATCTTGCCGCGCACCCACAGGCGTTTCTGGCGGCACCGGCCTACCCGTTTTCGGTCGTAAAAGCCCTGCCCGGGGAGGCGCACGATATCCGGGCGGATGCGCTCGTACTTCCGGGGGAGGTTGTTTATATCAAGTGATCTTGCCGCAAAAAAATGCGGTTTTGGACGGACAGGGAGCGGAAGACTTTGTGCCGGGATGTCCATATAATCGAAGAAATGTGGTTTTGGACGGCCGGCGGCTTACAATTTTACGTGAGATAATTTGAAATGAAATAAATTTCGGAAATAACCGGATCAAATAAATAATATTATAGGGGGACGATAAAATGGTCATCGAAGAGATCAATTTCGAATGCAAGGACGGCCGGAGGGCAGTCCTGCGGAGCCCGAGGGATGAGGATGCCGAGGGTATATTACATTATCTGTATGTTTCGGCGGGGGAAACCGATTTCATCCTGCGTTATCCGGAAGAATGCAGCAAATATACGGTGGAGGGTGAGAAAAAGCTTTTTGCCCAAAAGAATGAATCCCCGAACGAGGCCATGCTGGTATGTTTGGTGGACGGGAAGGTAGCAGGGAACTGTGCGGTTTCGGTTTATACCAATCAGAAGCAAAGACACCGCGCCAGCGTTGCGATCGCCCTGATGCGCGAATACTGGAACCAGGGGATCGGGACGCGGATGTTTCAGGAAATGATCCGCATCGCGGAAGGCTTTGAGGATGTCATCCAGATCGAGCTTGAATTTGTGGAAGGGAACACACGTGCACAGCATCTGTATGAAAAAATGGGATTCCGGATTGCCGGGGTGCACCCGAATGCGATCCGGCGAAAGGACGGAACGCTGTTGAACGAATATCTGATGATAAAGGAATTAAAGAGATAACGTTTGGTTCGTGCCGGGAATCGGATGTATCTGGCAGTAAGACGTATGGTTTGGAGGAAGAGAGGATGGATATTACAGAAATGGGTGTGCGCGCAAAAGCGGCATCCCGCGCCTTGGCGCTGTTAAACGAGACAAAAAAGAACGAGGTGCTTCTAAAAGCGGCGGAGCTTTTGGTACAAAACATGGAAGCCATCCTCGCAAAAAATAAGGATGATGTTGCGGCGGCAAGGGAGCGCGGCGTAAACGAGATCATGGTTGACCGCCTTTGTCTGAGCGAGGACCGCGTCCGCGCGATGGCGGGCGGGCTGAAAAAAGTGGCGGGATTAAAGGATCCGGTCGGGGAGCTTGTTGGCATGGAGCGCCGTCCGAACGGGCTTGAGATCGCCTGCCGGAGGGTGCCGGTCGGCGTGATCGGCATGATTTATGAGTCGCGCCCAAATGTGACGGCGGATGCGTTCGGTCTCTGCTTTAAGGCGGGCAATGCTGTGATCCTAAAGGGCGGCAGCGATGCGCTCTGCTCGAATGTCGCCATTGCAAAAGTCCTCCGGGAAGCGCTGCGGCAATGCGGCGTGGCAGAGGACGCGCTGCAGATCGTGGAAGATAAGAGCCGTGAGACGGCAGCGCAGATGATGCGCTTAAACGAGTACATTGACCTTTTGATCCCGCGCGGCGGTGCAGGGCTGATCAAGAGTGTAAAGGAAAACAGCACGGTTCCTGTGATCGAGACGGGAACCGGGAACTGCCATGTCTATGTGGATGAATCTGCGGATTTTGACATGGCACTAGACATCATTGACAACGCGAAGACGAGCCGTTTGAGTGTCTGCAATGCCTGCGAATCGCTTGTCGTACACGGGAGGATCGCAGATAGCTTCCTGCCGCTTCTGTATGACCGCCTGAGCAAAAAAGAGATCACGATGCGCGCGGACGAGCGGGCACGCATGGTCTGCGCGGGGATGAAGCCGGCGGATGAGGAGGATTTTGGGCGGGAGTATTTAGACCGTCTGGTCTCGGTCAAGGTCGTCTCGGACATCGGGGAGGCGATCGCCCACATCAACCGCTATAATACCGGGCATTCGGAGGCGATCGTGACGAAGGATTACGCGAATGCGATGCGCTTTTTGAATGAGGTGGATGCGGCGGCGGTCTACGTCAACGCTTCCACGCGTTTCACGGACGGGGAGGAGTTCGGCTTTGGCGCGGAGATCGGCATCAGCACCCAGAAGCTGCACGCGAGGGGACCGATGGGGCTAAAGGAGCTTACCTCAACCAAGTATATGATCTTTGGGAACGGGCAGGTGCGCTAGAAAGGGAAAATTGTATCCCGGAAGCACAGGGAGCATCGAGTGTGAACCGTATTCCGGCTTTTTTTACAGAGCTTGGCGGAACCCAAAAAAGGCATCCGGGTTATGGATTTTTAGGAGAGAGGGATGAGGATGAAAGGATATATGGAGACGGGGGAGGAGATCATGCGCGCTGCCCCGTCGGAGGAACCGGCGCGCCAGTATTATTTTATGGAAAAATTAAAGCCTTGGTTTTTAAAGGCGTGTGCGGCACAGGGCAGGACGCTCACCTACAATATCCAGACGTTCGGCTGTCAGATGAACGCCAAGGATTCCGAGAAGCTTTCGGGAATCCTGCGGGAGATTGGCTATGAGGAGGCAGCCACGGAGGAGGCAGATTTCGTGCTCTACAACACCTGCACCGTGCGCGAGAACGCCAACACGCGGGTGTACGGGCGCATCGGCTATCTTGGCAGGCTAAAACGCAGCCGCAGCCCGCATATGAAGATCGCGCTCTGCGGCTGTATGATGCAGGAGGCGCATGTCGTTGCAAAGCTCCAAAAAAGCTATCCCTTTGTGGACCTGATCTTTGGTACGCACAACATCTACCAGCTGGCGGAGCTTTTGTTCCGGCAGATTTATTACGGGCATATGGTCGTGGAGATCCGCGAGGAGGCCGATGCCGTTGTGGAGGAGCTTCCGAGCGAGCGCAAATTCAGTTTTAAGGCGGGCGTGAATATCATGTACGGCTGCAATAATTTTTGCAGTTACTGTATCGTGCCGTATGTGCGGGGGCGGGAGCGGAGCCGCCGTCCAGAGGACATCCTCCGGGAGATGGAGGAAATGGCAAAAAGCGGCGTGACGGAAGTGATGCTGCTCGGGCAGAATGTCAATTCTTACGGGAAAACCCTAAAGACACCGGTCAGTTTTGCCGAACTTTTAAAGCTGGCGGAAGAGGTGGAGGGCATCCGGCGCATCCGGTTTATGACCCCGCACCCGAAGGATCTTTCGGACGAGCTGATCGGCGTGATGGCAGAGTCCAAAAAAATCTGCCGCCATGTCCATCTCCCGGTGCAGTCCGGCAGTTCGCGCATTCTAAAGCTTATGAACCGCCATTACACGAAGGAGGATTACCTCGCGCTCGTGGCGCGCATCCGCGCTGCCATGCCGGATGTGGCGCTGACGACGGATATCATCGTGGGCTACCCGGGGGAGACGGAGGAGGACTTTATGGAAACGATGGATTTGGTGTCGCGCGTCCGCTATGTCAGTGCCTTTACGTTTTTGTACAGCAAAAGAACCGGGACACCTGCCGCTGCGATAAAAGACCAGGTGCCGGAGGAGACCGCAAAGGAGCGCTATGACCGCCTGGTCGGGAGAATCCGGGAGATTTCCGGGGAGATGGCGCAGGCGGACACCGGGAAAACGGCGGAAGTTCTGGTCGAGGAAGTTAACGCAAAACGGCATGGTTATGTGACGGGAAGGCTTGCAAACAACCTGCTTGTCCATTTTCCTGGAGATGAGAGCCTGCTCGGGCGCTATGTGGATGTGAGCCTTACAGAATGTATGGGATTTTACTATATCGGCTCGCAAAAGGGGTGAGGGATGTCCGAACCTTCACTTATATTCATATAAATTCCAACAATTCGACAAATTGCATAAATATTTCACGTTTCTATTGACAGGCGCAGTAAAATAGTATAAAATTTATATGTTGTATATCCGCAGTTTGAAGATGGAAATGGAAAAAACTGTGAATTGCAACAAAGCAACTTATAAGGAGGACTTCCTGTGAACGATGTAGTGAAGATTGCGATTGCGGTCGTCATTACTGCCGTTGTGGTTGCCTTCATCGCCGCGAAAGCTGCGATCTCCTACCAGACCAAACTGGTGGAAGCCAAGATCGGCAATGCCGATGAGAAAGCGAGGGAGATCATTGACGAGGCGTTAAAGACCGCGGAGACAAAGAAGAAGGAAGCGCTTCTCGAAGCAAAGGAAGAGTCGATCAAGACGAAGAATGAGCTGGAGAAAGAGGCGAAAGACCGCAGGGCAGAAGTACAGCGTTACGAAAAACGCGTCCAGGCAAAAGAAGATGCCGCGGACCGTAAGATGGAGTCACTGGAAAAGAAGGAATCGAAGCTGGTTGCGCGGGAGCAGGAGCTTGAGAGGATCCGCACGGAAGTGGAACAATCTCATGCGAAGCAGTTGGCGGAACTGGAAAAGATATCCGGATTGACCTCCGAACAAGCTAAGGAATATCTTATTAAAACGGTTGAAGATGAAGTGAAACATGAAACGGCAGTCATGATCAAGGAGATGGAAGGCAGGGCGAAGGAAGAAGCCGACAAAAAGGCGAGGGACATCGTCGTGACTGCAATCCAGAAATGTGCTGCCGACCACGTTGCCGAGTCGACGATCTCCGTCGTCCAGCTGCCAAATGATGAGATGAAGGGAAGGATCATCGGACGTGAGGGGAGAAATATCCGCACGATCGAGACGCTGACCGGCGTTGACCTTGTGATCGACGATACCCCGGAGGCCGTACTTCTCTCAAGCTTTGACCCGATCCGCAGGGAAGTGGCAAGGATTGCCCTTGAGAAGCTGATCGTGGACGGGCGCATCCATCCGGCACGCATCGAGGAGATGGTGGAGAAGGCGCAGAGGGAAGTGGAACTGATGATCCGCGAGGAAGGCGAGGCGGCCACCCTTGAGGTGGGCGTTCACGGCATCCATCCGGAACTTGTCAGACTTCTCGGCAAGATGAAATTCAGGACAAGCTATGGGCAGAATGCATTGAAGCATTCGGTTGAGGTAGCGATGCTTTCCGGGTTGATCGCCGGGGAGATCGGCATCGATGTGAGGACGGCGAAGCGTGCGGGACTTTTGCACGATATCGGCAAGTCCATCGACCAGGAGATGGAAGGTACGCATGTGCAGATTGGTGTTGACCTGTGCAGGAAGTACAAGGAGTCCCCGGTTGTCATCAACGCTGTGGAAGCTCATCATGGTGATGTTGAGCCTCAGTCCCTGATTGCATGTATCGTCCAGGCAGCCGATACGATCTCGGCGGCAAGGCCGGGTGCAAGACGAGAGACATTAGAAACATACACGAACCGATTGAACCAGTTAGAAGATATTGCGAATGGCTTTAAGGGTGTCGATAAGTCCTTTGCGATCTCGGCGGGCCGCGAGATCCGCGTGATGGTCGTACCGGAGCAGGTCAGCGATGACGATATGGTACTGATCGCGAGGAATTTATCGAAAAAGATCGAGGATGAGTTACAGTATCCGGGTCAGATCAAGGTCAATGTAATCCGTGAGTCCAGAGTGACCGATTACGCGAAATAAGAAGTAAGAAAGCAAGGAATACTTCCCAAGATGAGGAAGTGTTCCTTGTTTCTTTTTTGATTGTGTTTAGGAGAGAGGATTCACTGAATAGATTTTTGGGGAGCAAGCCTGCATAAGGGATGGCTGCCGCAACCGACTCTCTTATCATTCCATGTTGCTTTCCCTGTATTTAATAACGCTTTTGATAAATTGCCCCGTCTCTTTTAATATTAATGAAATGAGTTTCCTATACCGTCAATTCAGACAAATTCCCGTCTTTGATTTTATAAGAAATATACAAAAATCCCAAACAAACATTGTTGAATTTTTATAAAAACGTTTTTATACCTTGCAATATCGTCATATTGATGATATATTAAACATGTAAAAACGTTTTTCTAAGAAAAAATGCACAAAGACCGCCGCTGTTTTGGAGGATGGCACGGCGGTTTGAAAGGAAAAACGGAGATGACCGCGCTAAGCGGCTATATTAGTTGTGCAAATTGTCACACAGGAATGGAGGTATTTATGAGAAAGTCAAGAAAAGCATTGGGACTGATGCTCACCGCAGCGATGACCGCATCCATGTTCGCAGGCTGCGGCGGCGGGAATGATGATGAGAATCCAACCCCGACTACGGCAGGGAATCAGGGGGGCGGCGACACGAAGGTGACCCAGACCCCGGCACCGAACGGCGAAAACGACGGCAATGACGAGGGGCAGGAGCCAGGGGGCAGCGAGCCGGCAAAAGAGCCGCTCTACAAATCTTTAGACCCGAACACATCCGGCACCATTGATATTATGGTATGGTCCGGCGACAGCGTTTACTATGAGGATATCGGGAAGAAAACCTGGGAGGCATCCGAGATCACGACACAGAACGTGGCGGCAATCTACGCGATGGCAAAAGAGTTTAATAAGATGTATCCGAACGTAAAGATCAACCTCTGGGCAAAGACTGACGACCCGAACGGCAATGATACGACCTGGGCGCAGGAGATGGAGAATTTCCGCGCGGAGCACGGCAAGTATCCGGATATCTACGCGTCGAACGACCTGATTGGCGATACGAGCAAGGGGCTTGTGGCAGACCTTTCCGTATTCGCGGATGACGTGCTTTACCAGTCGTTCAACAAGGCCGTTATGGCGACGATGTCCTACTATGGTTTCCAGGCGGCGCTCCCGCAGTTTATCCAGCCTTGGGGTGTTTTCGTGAACAAGGAACTGGCAGAGACAAACAATATAGAAGTTCCTAGCCCGCAGTGGACGATTGATGAGTACACGGAATTTGTAAATTCCGCGGACGGAACAAGCTTCTGGGGCTCGATGGATACGCCGCTCAGCTTTATCGGCACCGGCACGAACACCATCAGCGCGCAGATGGCAAATTACTCCGGCACGGGTGACCGCGTCAACATCGCATCCGATGAGGTGGCGGATCTGCTTTCTTACATACCGAAGTGGGCGAACTCGGCGATCTGGGTACAGAACGGCCTTGGCAACATTCCTACCGAAATCATGGATGACGGCTGGTGGTGGAGCCACCGCTTCTTCTGCCGCAATTACTGCCTGACCAACGACGGCGACCCGTGGATGATGGGTGCGGCGGCGGTTGCAAAGAACGAGGACGGCACTTATCCGGCGAACGCGGTAGAGTCAAACGACTGGGATATCTACCCGAGACCTGCCACCAACTACAAGGGCAATACGGTCGGAATCTGTGTTGACCCGATGTCCATCCACAATTACGCAATGGATGACGGCAACCCGGAGTGGAGCGATGCGGAGAAAGCAAAGCTTGAACTTGCTTACGCATTTGGTTCCTTCTGGTGCGGCTCGACCGAGTCCATGCAGGTAAGGGCGAACCAGCAGTACAGCGATAACGGTACATTAAGGACTTCATTAAACGATTCCTTCCCGCTTGTGACGGGCGATGCGTTTGATGAACAGATGAAGATCTGGTACTCGACCGACACGCACAAGAGATTTGGGGATGCAGATCTGATGCCGGGCTTCCAGTACATTGTAGAGCTCTGGGGCGACGGACAGTTCTGGGATATCTCCGACAAGACTTACCCGTACTACATTATGGAGGACGGCACTCAGAAGCAGTGCCTGTATGAGTGGCTGAATGCGACACAGGAGGCAGTGGCAGGTGTCGGCACAGCGAATGCAAGCTGGCTTGACAATGTTAAGGCAAGGCTTTCCGACTGGAACACGGCGATCAACGCACGTTTTGTCACCGCGGAAACCGAGCTTAAAAAGGGCTTAAAAGAATACTACGGTTTGACCGACGAGGATTTCAAGTAATTCCCCGTTTGGGTATAAAAAAATTTCTTTCCGGACGGGGGAGGCAGGGGGATTTCCCCCGCTCCCCCGTCTGGGGAATATGGATAAAAACGATTTTATGATAGATCCGCATTTTGACATCCGCACAGGCGTGCTGCCAGAAGGCGGGATAGCGTTGGGCGCTTTATGGCGCGGAAGGAGTTTTGGTATGAGCAAAAAAAAGAAGGCTTTCATATTACTGCTCGTCCTGGTAATCGTGGCAGGAGCCGTTATTTTGTTGTTTCATCGGGACAATGCGGAATATGTGGATGCCACACAAAAGGACGAGGTGCGATGGGCATATGAGCTTCTTTCGGGTGCCCTGTCATCTTCCGATATCATGTACTGCGATTATCTTGCGTATGCGAAGGAGGAGGACGGAACCGGAAGCTTCACGGCGGGGGAGGGACAGACGCAGGTACTTGCCTACCGGCAGAGTGCGGAATACACCGTGAATGTTGAGGCGGCAGGATGGTACTACATAAAACTGGATTATATGGCAGCCGGGAACAATCTCTCGGATTTCTCCGCGGATATTAAGATCAACGGGGAACAGGCCTACTATGAAATGAAAACAATCGCGCTGCCGCTTTCCTGGCAGGATGAAACGAAGGACTTCCCGAAGGACGGTTACGGGGATGAGTCCGCCCCACAGCAAAAGAGGGTGGACGGATGGCAGACGACATATTTATATAACAATACATACTCATCGGCGTTGCCGCTGAAATTCCCGTTAAAAGCCGGGGAGAACAAAATACAGGTGACGAATGTTTCTTCGGACGGCTTGGGGCTTGGCGCGCTTACCGTTATGGCACCGGATCTTGGCATCCCTTCCTACGAGGAGTACCGCGGGGAGCATTCCGGGGAACTTGTTTCCGGTATGTGTGAGATCAATGCGACGCAGTACACGGGCAAAAACTCGACACAGGCAATTTTGCAGTACGAGAACAATCCGGTATTAACGCCGCACAGCAATAAATACAAAGTATTGAACACCCTGAACTGGACGGAGGCGGGCACGCAGGTGGAATATGAGTTTACCGTGCCACAGACGGGGTATTACCAGCTTGCCTTCCATTATAAAAATAAAAAGAATGAGTTTGATGCGTTTGAAACCCTGCGCATTGACGGGGAAATCCCGTTTGCGGAATGTATCAATTACCGTTTCGCGCCGACCGGCTCCTCGTGGACGAACGAGGTAATAAAAGGGGCGGATGAAAAACCTTACCTGTTCTATCTGACCGAGGGAAAGCACACGCTTTCGCTACGCGCAGAGAATGAGCCGGTTAACCGCGCGTGGCGCTATGCAAGGTTGATTTCCGAGCATGTTTCACAGTTCGCGCTTGAGATTACGAAAGTGACGGGCTCGGAGATGGATAAGAACCGCACCTGGCGCATGACGCGCTACATTCCGGAGATCGCGGACTATTTAAAAGCATATAAGATATTGATTCACGAGATCCGCTACAGCATCCAGGACTATGCGCCGACCGGGATTAACGGCGCGCTTTTGTCCGATTTTGACAAGGCGATGCAGTTTATTGAGAATATGGCGGAGTACCCGGACGAGATTGCGCTCTACACCAACGACCTGACGGGAAATGATAACTCGGTGCTTGTGGCGCTGAGCAATTTCACATCCGAGATCTTAAAGCAGGATTTTACACTCGATGCGATTTATGTTTACGGGAATGAGAAGCTTCCGGCGGCAAAGCCTGGGATTTTTAAGAGTGTCGGCAACTGGTTCGGGACGCTTTTGTCTTCCTTCACGACGAATAAGTACGCGGCGAAGGAAGTCGAGGATGACGTTCTGACGGTCTGGGTAAACCGCGCGGTAACCCATGTGGATCTGCTTCAGAAATTGGTCGATACGGACTTTACGCCAAAAACCGGAATCAAAGTAAAAGTTTCCATCATGCCGGATGCAAATAAGCTGACGCTTTCGGTGGCAGCGGACCAGACCCCGGATGTCGCACTTGGATTAAGCTCGTTTATGCCGTTTGATCTTGCGAGCCGCGGGGCGCTTTACGATATGACACAGTTTGATGATTTCTGGGAGGTGGCAAACCGTTTTGTCGCCGGGGCGTTCGTGCCTTATGTGTACAATGAGGGCGTTTACGCGGTTCCGGAAACACTGGATTTTAACGCGCTGATCTACCGGACGGATATTTTTGAGTCCCTCGGGCTTTCGGTGCCGGATACCTGGGAGGATGTGATTGGCATCCTGCCGGAGCTGCAGCGTTACGGGATGAATTTTTACCACAATATTTCCTCCGGTGTGGGCTACAAATGGTTTTACCAGACAACACCGCTTATTTTCCAGAACGGCGGCAGGCTTTATACGGAGGATGGCTTGCGCACGGCGCTTGACGAGCCAAATTCGGTTAAGGGATTGCAGGCGCTTGGCAACTTGTTTATTGCCTATTCGCTGGATACACAGGTAAACTCGTTTTTCAACTCGTTCCGCTATTCGATCCTTCCGGTCGGTATCATTACCTCCGCGGATTACATTCTCTTTAAGAATGGCGCGCCGGAGCTTGAGGGGCAGTGGGCACTTTCCAATTACCCTGGCACGGTGCAGGAGGACGGGAGCATTAACCGCTACTATGTGGCGAACGGTACGGGCGGTATCATTTTTGAGGCGACCGACAAGGCAGAATCCGCGTGGGAATTCTTAAAATGGTGGACGGACCATGATACCCAGGTAACTTATACCTACACATTGAGTTCCACCTACGGCAAAGAATTTTTCTGGCTGCCGTCCAATCTTTCTGCGCTCTCGGACGCGCCGATTGACCAGGCGGACAAGGAAGTGATTATGGAGCAGGTAAAATGGCTGCGCGATGTGCCGAGAACACCGGGGCAGTACCTGCTTGAGCGCTCCATCTCGGATATCTGGAACACGATGGTACTTGATGGGACTTCGGCGCAGGTGGCAGTTGATGAGAAGGTTATCGCGATCAACCGCGAGATCAAAAAGAAAATGACGGAATTAAATTATTACGATGAGGACGGCAATCTCTTAACACCTTATGTGCTGCGCGATATTGACTGGATTCAGGAAATGATGAAAAGAGGAAAGGAGGGGGCGAAATGAAAACTACAGCGAATACGGAATTGGTTCAGCCGGTAGTGAAAAAAAGAAAAAAGAGCCTGTTCCACACCGAAGGCTTTAAGGGCGGTGCCCTGCTCCTGCCGTACGGCATTGTATTTTCCATGTTCATCCTTATTCCGGTCGTCATCGCCATCGGTCTGTCCTTCACGTACTATGACGTGATTAACAAACCGGGCTTTACCGGGCTGTTAAACTATATTACACTCTTTACGCAGGATGAGGTATTCTTAAAATACGTCCTGCCAAACACGCTCCTCTACGCGCTTGTGGTAGGTCCGGGCGGCTACGCCTTATCTTTCCTGCTCGCGTGGATGCTCGCGCAGATTCAGGCAGTCCCGCGCACGATTATCGCGCTTGCCATCTACACGCCGTCCATGCTCGGCCAGGTTTTTATCGGGGTTATCTGGAAGACGATCTTCTCCGGCGACCAGAGGGGTATTATCAACAACCTGCTGATGAAGCTGGATGTGATCGACCAGCCAATCCAGTTCCTTTTGACAAAGGATTACTTTATGGAGATCATGATCTTCGTTTCGCTCTGGTCGGCGATGGGCATCGGCTTCCTGGCGATGATCTCCGGTATTTTAAATATCAACGACGAGCTTTATGAGGCGGCCTATGTGGACGGTATGAAAAACCGCTTCCAGGAGATTTTTTACATCACCATCCCGTCGATGAAGCCGCAGATGCTTTTCGGTGCGGTTATGGCGATTGTAAATGCGTTCAATATGGGGTGGATCGGCGTGACGCTCTCCGGTGCAAACCCAACACCCGAATACTCCGGGCAGCTCATCACAAACCACATTGACGATTACGGCTTTATCCGCTACGAGATGGGCTATGCTGCCGCGGTATCCGTTGTGCTGCTGCTCGTTGTCTATCTGTTCAACAAGGTAGCGCAAAAGCTCTTTAGCGAAGATTAGTGGAGGCCAATATGAAGCAGGGAAAAAGAAAAAGGAAGAGCCGCTTTGCAGGCTCAAGGATCAATCCGAGGGGGTTTTCGTCGGGGCAGGTGAAATTTTACTGCATCCTGCTGCCGCTGTCCATCTTCATGATTATCCCGGTGATTTATATTATTAACCAGGCGTTCAAACCGCTCGGCGAACTGTTTGCCTTCCCGCCGACCATCATCGCGAAGAATCCGACCTTAAAGAATTTCAAGGATCTCTTCGAACTCTCCGGGACGACGGGTGTGCCGATGTCAAGATATTTGTTAAACTCACTGATCGTAACGCTCCTTACCGTGGTGCTAAACCTTGTGATTACGGTGACGGCGGCATATGTCTTCTCCAAAAAGAAGTTTAAGGGGAATAAGGCGCTGTTTGGTTTAAACCAGTTAGCCCTGATGTTTGTGCCGACGGCGGTTGCGGTGCCGCGCTATATCGTAATCGTAAAAATGGACATGATCGACACCTGGTGGGCGCATATCCTGCCGCTGATTGCGATGCCGGTCGGTCTGTTCCTAGTTAAGCAGTTTGTGGACCAGATTCCGGACGCTTTGATTGAGGCGGCGGTTATGGACGGGGCAAATGATGTTACCATTATTTTTAAGGTAATCATCCCGTTAACCAGACCGGCGCTTGCAACCTCGGTGGTGCTGACTTTCCAGCAGGTCTGGGGCGCAGTCGAAGCATCAAACAATTTTATTACCGACGACTCCATGCGCACGCTCGCGTTTTACTTAAATTCCATCGCGACCAACAACACCGTTGCCGCGCAGGGTATGGTGGCAGCAGCTTCGGTCATCCTGTTTTTGCCGACGCTCATCATCTTTATCTGCATGCAGTCGCAGGTTATGAACACCATGAGCCATTCGGGTATCAAATAAGGGGGAGGGCGAATATGAAAAAACGAAGAACCAAAACGGGACTGGTTTTGCTGCTTGCCTCTCTGTTCCTGATCTTTTGCGAAACCGGCACGGCGCTTGCCTCGCAGGCGACCAGCTACACCTACACGCTCGATGACAACGATGATTTTGTGCGCACACAGGACGCTTATCTGCCGGAGCGCACGATCACGGACCTTGGGCTTAAAAACCCGCAGGATCTTTTTATCGACAAGGAAAACATGTTATATATTGCGGATTCCGGCAACCGCAGGATTATAAAGTACAATATCCACGAGGGCAGGGTGGAGATGGAACTTGCCCACGCGGGTTTCACAACCCCTAGGGGTATCTTTGTCACGGAAGCAGGCGACCTTTACGTGGCGGATGCCGGGGCAAAGACCGTTTTCCGCTTCTCGAAGGAGTTCGAGTTGAAAGAAGCGTTTGAAAAGCCGGATACCCCGCTGTTTTCCGACACGAACTTTGAGCCGAACAAGATTGCGGTCGATAAGAGCGGCAATATGTATATTATCGGCGAGGGTGTCTACAGCGGTGTGATCCAGCTCTCGCACACGGGCGATTTCCTTGGGTATTTTACCGTGAACAAGTCGAAAGTCAATTTTTCGGAAGCCCTGCAGCGCTTGATTTTTTCAAGGGAACAGCTTGAGAACATGCTCGATGTCGTACCGACAACATTCTCCAATGTCTTCCTTGATCATCAGGGTATTGTCTACACCACGACGATGGGAGATTTCCGCAACGCCGTGAAAAAGCATAACACTTCCGGCGGCAATATGTTTAAGGAAACGGTGTTTAGCATCAGCGAGAATATCGCGGATATCTATGTGGACGGACAGGGGATTATCTATTCCTGTTCCACGACCGGTCTGGTGGATGTCCATTCGCCGAGCGGCGAGCTGATTTTCTCCTTCGGTTCAAACCAGAGCAATATGGATGTGGCAGGTCTTTATTCTTCCCTGCCGACCGTGGCGGTGGATATGGAAGGCAATGTGTGGACGGCGGACGGCGATAAGGGTTATCTGATCTCGTTTCGGCCGACCGATTACGCGCTGATGGTCTATGAGGCGATGGCACTCTACGAGCAGGGTCTGTATGAGGAATCGATGGACAAATGGAACGAGGTGCTGCGCTTAAACCAGATGTCGGTGCTCGCGCACGACGGTGTCGGCAAGGCATATTTCCACGCGGGGCGCTACGAGGAAGCGATGGAACATTTCAAGGTTGCGGGAAACCGTTCCTACTATTCCGAGGCATTCTGGGAAGTGCGCAATGCAAAAATCCAGAAGGTTCTGCCGGTGGCATTTATCCTTGTGGTCGTGTTGTTTATCCTGATGAAGGTGGTTTCTTTCCTGGACCGCAAAAAGCGCAGGATTAAGAATGCAAAAGGAGCACTCTCGGCGCAGATTGCAAAACTTCCCGTGCTGCGGGATTTGCAGTTTGCCAAAAAGATTTGCAAATCGCCTTCCAATATGTATTATGAAATCCGCAGGCACCGGGCGGGCAGTGTTTTCGGCGCTACGGCAATCTATGTTATCTTCTTTGTCATCTACATGCTCTACCAGACAAAGAAGGGCTTTATCTATCAGTATGTGGCGGTGGAGGATATGGATATCGGCGGTATTGTCGTGGGATTTTTCGTCCTGCTCCTGCTGTTTATCTTCTGCAACTGGCTGGTGACTTCCATCACGGACGGGGACGGGACTTTGGCTCAGGTGTACATGATACCGGCATACGGGTCGCTGCCGCTTTTGGTGGCACTTTTCCTGATTACAGTGTGCTCCTACGGAATGACATACAACGAATCCTTCCTGCTTACACTGATGCTCTTAGTGGGCGCGGCGTGGTCCATCATCCTGATTTTCCTTGGATTTTTGACTGTGCACGACTATTCGGGGAAGGAAACCGTAAAAAGTATTATCCTGACCGTTATCTTTATGATGATTGCGGCGGTCATGGTGCTAATCGTAATGATTATGTGCGAGGATCTGTATGAATTCCTCTACACAGTAGGACAGGAGGTGCTGCGCAATGTCTGGAATCGGTAAAAAGAAAAGAATCATAGCGGCGCTTGTTTCGGCGGGTCTTCTTCTGGGGATCACCACGGTGGCTTACGCAAAAACCTACCTTCCGACGGGAAGGGATACAAAGCTGCCGCCGGATAAAGTAACGTATGATATTGTAAAGCTTGACGCGTACCAACTGCTTTACGAAACGGATACCATGCGCTATTATTACCGCGAGGACCGCGATATTATCGCGGTGGAGGATAAGAGGAGCGGCTATGTGTGGAAGACAGGCGCGGATGTCGCGTTTTCCGCCGATCTTACTGCCGCCGTAAAAGCGGCACAAACTACAGAGGAGAAGGCGGCGGTGGCGGAGCCTAAGGAGGCGAGCATGAACGCAACCTATGTCGGGATTGCCAATTCCTTAGTCACCGTGGAATACTACGAGTCCGACACCGTAAAAAACATTAGCTCCGCTTCCAAAGACGGCGCAAGTTCCAAACTTGTCATGTTGAACGACAACCCGGCAACAAGGCGGCTTGACGTGGATTTTTCGGCGATCGACCTGCAAATGAAAGTGTATATTACATTCCTTGAAGATTCCATACGCTACGAGATTCCTTACGAGGAGATTTCCGGTGCAGGAAAGAGCCGGATGGCATCCGTGCTGCTTACCCCGTTCCTCGGCGCATCGGGCGGCGAGGCGGCTTTCTGGGACCCGGAAACCGGGGAGTATGGGGAAAACCAAAAGAAATACATGGTGCCGGGCTATGTCCTTGTGCCGGACGGCTGCGGCGGGCTGATCCGCTTTGCCGACAATGCGGTGTCCTTCACGGAATACATCGGGGATGTGTACGGGCCGGATCTTAGCACCGAGCCTTATTACACCACGAGCAGAAACGATGCCGTACCGCTAAAGAACCCAGTGATGCCGGTGTTCGGGATCGCGCACGGGGATTCGCAGGCGGCGTTTGTCGCATACGCGGAATCCGGGGCGGAGTATATGGAGATCATCGTGCGCCCGGATGAGAACAAAAAGGTAAAATATACCTGGGGCTACCCGCGCTTTGAGTACAACCTCTCGTATTTCCAGGTCTATAACAAGCAGGGGGCGGGGTATTTCTCCATGATGGCAGAACCGCAGCATGTCGATGTTTCCATGACTTACACCTTCCTTGAGGGTGACGGCAGCGACGGGAAAAGCTTTGCGGCGGACTATACCGGGATGGCGGCAGCTTACCGCGCGCACCTGATGGAGCAGGGTGTTCTGACCCCTGTTGACAGGTCGGGGGATATCCCTCTTCGGCTTGATTTTATTATGGCGGATGCAAAGAGCGGGCTGCTCGGCAATGAGCAGGTGGTCGTGACGACGGCGCAGGATGTGGATGATATTTTAAATACTCTTGTGCAGGACGGTATCAAAAACATGAACGCCGGGCTGATTGGCTGGCAGAAAAACGGAGAAACCCTAACCCGCCCGGATAAGGTGAAATATTCCGGGAAAATCGGAAGTTCCGGGGATTTCAAAGATCTGTTGTCCAAATATGAAAAACAGGGGATTGATATTTCCTATTCGCGCGAGATGGCGACCATCAACCGGGAGATGACGGGTTATTACAATACCGCTGCAAAGCATGTCAATACCTGGTATGTCGAGGTGGACGAGAGTATGATCCTGCCGCAGAATGTGCCGGTGGCAAATTTTAGCCGCGCAACGCCGAAAAAGGTTGCGGCATGGACAAAAACACTCGCGGAAAAATTAGAGAAGACCAGCACTTCCATTACGCTTGACGGAATATCCAATATCCTGACGGGAACCTATGACCGCGACGGCGTGGACTTCTCCATTACGGAGGCAATCGCACTTTATCAGGATACGCTTGCGGGGGTAAAGAATGATTTGAAGGTCAATCTGGTTAACCCGAATATGTACCTGTGGAAATATACCGACCGCTTTTTGCAGATGCCGGCGGGAACCTCGCAGTACGTGTTTGAAACGGATACCGTACCGTTCTTGCAGCTTGTGCTCCACGGGACGATGGAAATGTATGCGCCGTACTCCAATTTCTCGTTCTACGCACAGTCCGATATTTTGAAGATGATCGACTACAATATGTCGCCGTCCTTCATTTTATCGAAAGAGCCGTCGTACTATCTTGCGGACACGGTTTCCTCCGACCTGTACTCGACGGAATTCGCGCAGTACGAAACTTTGATCGGAAGTATCTACAACAGCGTCAATAAGGTGTTATCAAAGGTTTCCGGCTATGCGTGGACGGACCGCACGGTGCTTGAGGACGGCGTGATTTTAAATACTTACCAGAACGGTCAGGATATGAAGTATGTGGTGATCAATTACACGGATCATACGGTATCCTGGCAGGGAAATGAAATCGGCGGTTTGAGCGCAGAAGTAATTTCCGGGGAAGGGGTGAGATGATGAAGAAAGACGGGAAAGAAAATACATTGGCAAAAGAGATGGCAAAGGCTGAAGTGGACGGTAAGGCAGAAAAAAAGCAGGAAAAGGACAAATCGAAAGCCGCGGGGAAGAATGCTTTTGCAGAAACGAAAATGCAGGGCGGGAAGGAACAGGAGGCTGCTCCGGTTAAGATCAACAAAAAGAAGGTTAATGCCTACAAGCGCAGGCAGAACCGCTTAGGTTACCTGTTCATGCTGCCGTGGATTATCGGCTTTGTGATCTTCACCCTGTTTCCGTTTGTCGCGACAATCTATCTGAGTTTCACGGATGTCCGCACGAGCGTGCGCGGATGGGAGATTGATTTCGTTGGGATGGCAAATTATGTGACTGCATTTTTTAAGAACACAGAATTTGTCCCGGCGCTGCTTGAGTTTCTTGCGATGATTATCCCGTACACCTTTGTGGTGATTATCGTTTCTTTTATCATCGCCTACCTGATGAGCAAGCTGACGAAATTCCGCGGGATGTTCCGCACGATTTATTTCCTGCCGGTCATCATTATGTCAGGACCGGTTATGTCACAGATCCTGGATGCGAATGTGTCCGAGCATATGGAGGAGGTCAGCCGCTATGACGGGCTCTTTATCATGAATATGATCGAGAGTTACTCGCCGCAGTTTGCACATACTCTTGGCGGCGTGCTCGACGAGCTTTCGGTGATCCTGTGGTTTACCGGAATCCCGATCGTGCTATTTATCAATGGTCTTCAGAAAATCAATCCGAGCCTGTTTGAAGCGGCGAAGATCGATTCGGCGAATAGCTGGCAGATTTTGTGGAAGATTATCATCCCAATGATTAAGCCGATCGCTTTGGTATGTACGATTTTTACGATCGCGCAGCTCGGAACCTACGATACGAACCCGGTCTACGGCCTGATTAAGACGGCAACCGGCAATATGAGCGGCGGTCTTGGCTACGCGGCGACCTACGCCTGGATTTACAGCCTGATTGTGCTGTTGATTATCGGCGCTGCCTTCCTGATCTTTAAGGACAGGAAAGAAAAGAAGAGAGGAGTATGAGCATGAAGGGCATGAAAAAGAAGAACAGGGCAGTAAATGTGTTCCCGAAAATCCAAAAGCTTCTGATCTACTTTGTTTTGATCTGCATCAGCTTCGTATTCCTGAAACCGATTTTCGGTATTATTTCTAAAACTTTTATGAGCTCGGCGGATGTGATTGACCCGGCGGTGGAGTGGCTGCCGAAAAAGTTTTCCATCGGGAATCTGAAAGTGGCAGCGGGCGTGTTAAAGATAAACAAAACCCTGTTGAATTCCATAATGTTTTCCGGGCTTTTGGCAATCTGCCAAACGGTGGTTTCAGCGCTTACCGGCTATGCACTCTCGCGTTTTAATTTCCGTTTTAAGCACTTCTGGTTTGTGATGATACTGCTCGCGTTTATCATTCCGGTGCCGGTTCTGATGGTGCCGAGGCTGATGATGTTTGTTTCCTTCCAGGAAGCGATTAAATTCACCCTGATCGGGACACCGATCCCGCAGGTTTTGATGGCGTTACTTGGACAGGGTGTGTACTCGACGGTATTGATCCTGATTTTTAACAATTTCTTCAACATGATCCCGCATGTGCTTGACGAGGCGGCGATGATTGACGGGGCGGGACCGCTCAAGGTATTCTACCATGTGGTAATCAAGATGTCGCTCTCCACGATACTGGTTGTGTTCCTGTTTTCCTTTGTGTGGAACTGGAACGAAACTTATATCACGGGGACGCTGCTTCGAAATTCCATCGAGCTGCTGCCGTCAAAGCTCAGTCTGTTTAACTCGGAGTTTGACAGTATGGCATCCGCGTCCGGAAGCGCGTTCAAGATCAATGAAGCGTACAAGATGGCAGCAACGTTTATCTCGATTGCACCGCTTCTCGTGCTGTATGCGTTTGTACAGAAGAGGTTTATCCAGGGGATTGAAAATACTGGTATTACTGGTGAATAATGTGAAAGGGGCGGTGGTTTTGCGAAAGGGGTTTTGGGCGTGACCCCTTTCACATCGAAGTTTCGAAAATGAACCCGTGTGGGGGTTCATTTTCGAAAAATCTGGGCGGTTGCAATGGGTGGGTTCTCCGCGCGGAGGGCTGGGGGGTTGTGATGGCTGCTTGCTCTGCGCGGGAGCTGGGCGTTGTGATGTTTATGATGGCGGAATCTTGGATGATCCTGTTGGATATGGGAGGTTAGCAGCCGTAGGGAAGAAGGGGATATAGATTTGCTGTCATGAAGATGAGGACGTTTCGATCGTGTGGTTTTCGGAGGGGTAAACGAGGTGTATTGTACGAAAGATGATACTGTTTTTGCCTATTATGAAAGGCGGAGTTATTGTTGTAACTTTATAAACTATTGCATGAATCGCTGAAAATATAGGTTTTTTGTGCAAAATATATGAGAAAGTTAAGAGAGAAGGAGAATGGAGTTGCGGTTAAAAAGATTGCTTGTTCCTGCGGCGGTTGCGATATGTCTTGCGGGCTGCGGGAAGGAGGGGGGGGAGGAAACACCGAAGCCGTCCCCCACACAGGTTTCGCCTTCACAGGAGGTCAGCCAGACACCGGTTCCAACCCCGACGGTTGCACCGACGGAGTCGGGAGGGTGGCGCACGGGAAATAAGGTTTCGGATGCCTATGTTGACCCGGATGCCGTGCCGACCATTGATCCGGCAAGTATTAAGGCGAAGGGATTTGAATATGATTACAATGCCCTGACCTATGAGCTGGTCTGGTCGGATGAGTTTGATTATGAAGGTGCGCCGGATGAGGAAAAATGGGGTTACGATGTCGGTGGTTCCGGGTGGGGCAATCACGAGCTGCAAAACTATACGGAGGGTGACAATGTAGTGGTTGCGGACGGGGTTATGACCATCGAGGCAAGGAAGGAAGAGCTTGGGGGGATGGATTACACTTCGACAAGGCTTGTTTCGCGCGGCAAGGGTGACTGGCTGTACGGAAAGTTTGAAATCTGTGCGAAGCTGCCGACGGGCAGGGGGACATGGCCTGCTATCTGGATGCTGCCGACGGACTGGGCTTACGGGGACTGGCCGGCTTCCGGGGAGATTGATATTATGGAACATGTCGGCTACGACCAGGATCTAATCCATGCCACCGTGCATACGAAATCCTACAACCATTCCATCGGCACACAGAAATCTGCGACAAAGCGTGTCGCGGGCGTGAGCGAGGAATTCCATGTCTATACGCTTGAATGGCTGCCGGATAAGATTATTATGTCGATGGACGGCGAGCAGTATTATACATTTGAGCCGACCAAATATAAGAGCCAGCCGACATTAAACGAGTGGCCATTTGACAAGCGGATGCACCTTTTAATCAACCTGGCAGTCGGCGGGGATTGGGGCGGTGCACGCGGAGTGGATGAAACCATTTTCCCGCAGCAGTTTGTCATTGATTATGTCCGGGTGTACCAGAGCCCGGAAATAACGGAACTTACCACCAACAAATAAAGTTAAAACAGTATATGCCCGGAAAGTACCCAGAGAAAAATCCGGGAGCAGGGCGGATGGATTTTCCTCTGCGGGTAAAGGGTACTTAGGAGGGCATATACGGAACTTATAATAAGAAAGGGGCGATTATGTCTATGGGTCAATATCAGTTAGAAGGAGACCGCTTTTATTTTAAGGACTACGATAAACTTCCGGCATTTTCAAGCTTCCTGCCGGGGGTAGCTGGGATAAGCGGGATTCCGCTGTGGGTATTTTATACAAACCGCGGACAGGGGGTCAACAGCTTCGGCATCCATCATAAGGGAAATGCCATTATGGAGTTTAACCCCGCAAACACCGCCTATGAAAATACGCCGACCAAGGGCTTCCGCACCTTTTTGCAAAAGGACGGGGAATATTTTGAACCCTTCTGCGGGTATTCCAAAACGGCAAAACGCACAATGTGCGTGCAGAAGAATAGTTTTTCTGTCACCGAGCAAGAGCGGGGGCTGCGGGTCACCGTTTCCTACTTTGTGCTCCCGACCGAGGAAATCGGGGCTTTGGTACGGCGCGTAAAGATTGAAAATATCTCCGGGAAAGCCTGCAAGCTCGAAGGCATTGACGGTCTGCCGAAAATCATCCCTTACGGAATACAGAACGGGCAGTTTAAGGAAATGTCAAATCTTTTTAAAAGTTGGACGGATATCAAAAACATAGAACACCGCGCGCCATATTACGCAATGCGCGCTTCCAGCGACGATTCCGCGGAAGTATCGGAAATCCGCGGAGGTTATTTTTATTGTACGGCGGCAAACGGGGAACTTCTTCCGGTGCTCTACGATGCCGAAGTGATTTTTGATTATGAGAGTTCGCTCGCCGCTCCGGTCGTATTTATGGAGGAGGGGCTTTGCGGTGTGCGAAACAGAGAGCAGTGCTTTGCAAATAAGGTGCCTTGCGGTTTTACGACGTTTGAAAAGGAACTGGGGGATAAGGAGGCGTTCACCTTTACTTCCTATATCGGCTATGCGGGAACGGTGGAGCAGCTCAATGAAAACATAAAGCGCTTTCTGGCAGAAGATTACGCCGAAAAGAAGGAAGCGGAGGCAGCCGGCATAATTGACGCGCTTGTAAAAGATGTTGCGACGAAAACAGCAAATCCGGTGTTTGACCAGTATATGGAACAATGCTATCTCGACAATTTCCTGCGCGGCGGTTATCCGTACCTGTTTGCGGGGGAGGGAAAGAAAAACATCGTGCATCTGTTCAGCCGCAAACATGGTGACCCGGAACGCGATTACAATTTCTTCTCGATTTCCGGCGAGTATTATTCGCAGGGCAACGGCAATTTCCGCGATGTCTGCCAGAACCGCCGAAGCGACGTATTTTTCCACCCAGAGATCGATGATTTCAATGTTTATAGCTTTTTTAACTTTATACAGGCTGACGGTTATAACCCGCTTGAAATCCGTCCGTGCACCTTCCTGATAGAGGAGAGGAATGCGGTGCGCGCGAAAGAAATTGTAGAAGAGCAGGTTTGCGGGGAAAAAGAGCCTTTGCTAAAACTTCTTTGCGGGAAATTCACACCGGGGCAGATCTGTACCGTGATGGCAGAACATGGCATGGAGATGAAGAAAGATTCCGGGAAAACGTTTTCGCAGGAAACGCTGGTTGCGAAACTTTTAGAGCTTTCCACAGAACAGCTTGAGGCGGGCTTTGGCGAGGGCTATTGGAGCGACCACTGGGATTACCTGATGGATCTGGTGGAAAATTATCTCCTTGTTTTCCCGGATCGGAAGAAGGAACTTTTGAATGGGCGGGCGGACTACCGTTTTTATGACAGCGCGGGACAGGTGCGGCCGAGGCGGGAAACCTATGTGTTAAGCAAGGGTAAGGTAAGGCAGTACGGCTCGCTTTTCCACAACACGGAAAAAGAAAAGAAGGAAGGTTTTGTGGCGGGCGGAACCAATTGGATAAAGGACGAAAACGGTGCTTTTATCACTACGACATTGCTTGGGAAAATGTTGACGTTGGCACTGAATAAGTTCCTGCTCCTTGACCAGGAGGGCATGGGCATCGAGATGGAGGGCGGAAAGCCTGGCTGGAACGATGCGATGAACGGGCTTCCGGGGCTTTTGGGCAGCAGTATGGCGGAAACACTGGAATTAAACCGCCTGCTCGCTTTTCTTGAGGAAAGCTATAAGGATGGCAGCATTGCCGGGAAGATTGAGCTTCCGTTCCAGATTGCTTCCCTTCTTGAGAGCATGGAAAGACTTTTCAGGGAGCAGGGCAGCCGTTCGGAGCTGGAGAATTGGGAGGCCGCGGCAAGTCTTCGGGAATCTTACCGGGCGGTGGTTTATGCCGGAATGTCGGGGGAGATCGTCACTGTGACCGCAGAGCGCATCTGGGGCGTGGTCATGGATTGCCGCAAGGCAGTACTTAAGGGCGTGGAAAAAGCACTTCGGCTTGGAAACGGCGTGATGCCGACCTACTTCACTTATGAAGTGACGGAGTACGAGGAAAGGAAAGACGAGAATGGCAATCCTTTGCTTACCCCTTACGGGCTGCCGGGCGTGCATGCGAAACAATTTGTCTGCCATACCGTTGTTCCGTTTTTGGAAGGACCTGCCCGGATGCTTTCCTGTCTTGACGGATATGAAGAAGAAAAACGGCGCATGTGTGAGTCGATAAAAAATAGTGATATGTATGATGAAAAGCTAAAAATGTACAAAACTTCCGGTTCAATCGAGAAACTTTCCATGGAACACGGGCGCGTGCGTGCGTTCACACCGGGTTGGCTGGAGCGGGAAAGCGTATTTTTACATATGGAATATAAATATCTCCTTGGGCTTTTGCGCGCGGGGCTTGTGGAGGAATTTTATGCCGCGATGCATGACGCGCTGATTCCGTTTTTACCTCCGGAACGTTATGGGAGGAGCACACTGGAAAATTCTTCCTTCCTCGCTTCGAGCGCAAATCCGGATCTGAAGGTACACGGCAGAGGGTTTGTAGCCAGGTTAAGCGGCTCGACCACCGAAATGCTTTCCATCTGGATTCGTATGTTCCTTGGGGAGGGCGGATTTTTCATGGAAGACAGCAAACTTGGTTTCCGGTTTTCACCGAAACTTTCAAGCTGGATGTTTGACGATAACGGCGATGCCGCCTTTACGCTTTTCTCAAGCTGTACTGTGACCTACCACTGCGCGGGAAGAAAGGCAACTTACGGGGAAGATGCGGCAAGAGTAGAGGAAATTACCCTGCATTATACGGATGGCAGGGAGGAAAAAATATCGGGCGATACTTTGGGAAATGAGCAGGCTGCCGCGCTGCGCCGCGGAAAGATTGGCTGTATTACGGTATGTCTTTCCTAAAACAGGTGGCAGGGTGTGGCTTTAACCTATCAACTTTCCTTTGACACAGTATTTCGTTGCAGAGGCAGGCATAAAGATTTCCCGGATGTGTCTGGGCGAATAAGAAAGGAAAACGGTCAGGAGGTGTTACGATGAAAATCGCATGGAAAAAAGCAATCTGTTATTCCGGTTACCGGGAGGGGCAAAGCCCGGTAACCGGGATTATCCCGACAAAGGAGGAAATCCTTGAGGATCTTATGTTGTTAAAAGAGGAGGGGTTTTCCTACCTTAGGATGTACGACCCGAACGCGCATGCGAGGCGGGTATTGGAATTGATTAAGGAACATTCCCTGCCGTTTTCGGTTATGGTGGGCATTGACCCGAGGGCGGAGTACAATAACAAGGGCTGTCCATGGTTAAAAACAGAAAAAACAACTCTGGAATTGGAAGAAAATATGGTGTATAATGATGCCCAGATTCAGATGCTTGCCGAACTGGCAAACGAGTATAAGGAATATTTTCTTGCGGTTTCCATCGGGAATGAGAATCGCCCTTCTTGGGGAGCTGATCTGGTCACGGAGGAACGGCTGGTCGGATTTGCGGCAACGCTTAGGGAGAAGACAGGACTTCCGGTAACGTACTGTGAGGGGGCGGAGGGATGGAAAAATCTGGGAAAACTGGTGGAGGTTCTGGACTTTATCTCCATCCACAGTTATCCGCTCTGGAACGGGAAAACCCTGAAAGAGGCGGTGCGGATGAATGAAAGCGATTACCGTGAGGTGGTATCACTTTATCCCGACAAACAGGTTATTTTTACGGAATGCGGCTGGACAACCGCTTGCAACTCGTCGATGGACGCGTCGCAGGTGGGGGAGGAACAGCAGAAAAAATATCTAAATGAGCTGCTGCTTTGGACAAAATCGATGGACATCCCGGTATTTTTGTTTGAGGCATTTGACGAGCCGTGGAAGGGTGGACCGTCGCCGCAGGAGCCGGAAAAGCACTGGGGGATCTTTGGTGTGGACCGCGTGGGAAAGCATGTTATTAAGGAGCGTGCGCTTAGCTAAACCGCACAACATTTTGCAAAAGCCAGACAAAAAACAGGCATTCGGAGAAAATCAGGTAGTAAAAAAGGAGCAGGTTATGGTAACGATTAAGGATGTGGCGAAGGAAGCCGGTGTAGCGATTTCCACGGTTTCCAATGTGATCAACAATGTGGGCAATGTGAGTGAGGAAACGAAGAAAAAAGTTTTGGCTGTGGTGGAGAACATGAATTATGTGCCAAATTTTAATGCGCGCTCATTAAAAGCAAACAAGAAGAACACCGTCGGCCTGTTTCTCTCAAGCATCCAGGGGGATTATTACCGCGTGCTGACGCAGGCAATCCATCTGCAATGTAAAATGGCGGGATTCATGCTAAATATTTATGTCAGCAATGAGAATACAAGTGAGGAAATTTACGGTATGATTGTGTCCTCCGGTGTGGAGGGGGCTATCATTATGAACGAATGCCTCGAGAGTGACCATATTAAAAGGATTGCGCGCACCGGTCTTCCGATGGTATTTTTGGAACGGGAATGCCGGGGAGAAAAAATTTCGAGCGTGACAATTGACAATTATATGGGAACAGAACTTGTCATGGAGTATTTAATAAGGCAGGGACACCGGAGTATCGGCTATATCCATGGTGTGGAGTGCAGGGACGATTGTGAGCGTTTCCGCGCTTACACTAAGACACTTGAACGGAATGGCTTACCGATAGATGCAAAGTTTTTGCTGTACGCGGATTTTGAGGAAATAAAAGCCTATGAGGAAGTGCGCAAATTCCTGATGCGGGAAAGGGACATCCCGGATGCCTTCTTTTGCGCTAACGACGAGATGGCAGGAGGCTGTATGCGGGCGCTTGCGGAATCCGGGGTCCGTGTGCCGGAACAGGTCAGTGTGGCGGGGTTTGACAATATCAATCTGGCGCAGTATTTTGTCCCTGCGCTGACCACCGTGCAAAGCCCGGTCGAGGAACAGGGGACAAAAGGCGCGCTTGAGCTTTTCCGCCTGATGCGGGGGGAGGGCGAACCCGAAGGAAAAAGCCTGAAACTCGCCACCTCCATGGTCATCCGGGACTCCAGCATCCCGCGAAAATAATATAATTATGATGGGTATGACAAGGCGGGATGCTCATCCCCGCGAGGATGATATAATCATGATGGGTATGACAAAGCGGGATGCCTATTCCCGTGAAAGTAATATAATCACGTTGTGCATGGTAAATCGGAACGCACAGCCACGAAAGTAACATAATTATGTTTGGTATAATAGGGCGGGATGTTCATCCCGCCCGTGCAGCAAAGAAGGGAGGAATGGATGGGAAAGATTGAGTTTGTTGATGAGAGCGGCAGTTTTTGCCTGAAAAATCCACAGGACTACAGCTACCTGTATTTTCCGGTTGCGGGGGAGGACGGTATCCGTTCCTGCCTTACACCGCTGCTTGGCGGGGACGCAAAAAAAGACCAGAATACTTTTTTGTATGAGCCGGTCAGCGCGGAGAACTTACATAACAACCGCAGCACCAGAAATTTCTGGTGCCGGTTCGGGGAGGGGAGCGCCTGTTCCTTAACGGGGGCTTCCGCCGGGGACGAAGCAGTGCGCTTGACGGGGGATGCCGGGGAGTCCGAACTTTTGGCGGGCTTTATGTGGCACACATTAAAGCGGACGGCAAAGGATTTTCCTCTGGCTTCCGAGATAACGACCTTTGTGCCGGATGAATTGCCGGAGGCGGAAGTTACCATTGTGGGCATCCGAAATACGGGCAGTACCCCCCTGACGTTTACGCCGATGGCAGTCGTGCCAATATACGCGCGCTCCGCGGACAATATCCGCGACCACCGTCATGTAACTTCTCTTTTGCACCGCAGTTTTGTGACGCGGTACGGTGTGAAGGTGACACCGACGCTTACCTTTGACGAGCGCGGGCACAAAAAGAACGGGATGACCTACTATGTATACGGCGTGGATGGAAGCGGGAACCCTCCAGCCGGCTGTGTGCCGCGCACGGAGGATGTGGTCGGGGAGGGCGGAAGCTTCCTCCATCCGGGTGCGGTATTCGGAAAACTTCCTGAACTTTCCTTTGCCGGGGACACACTTTCGGGCTATGAAACCTGCGGGATGCTGGTGTTTGCGGAATGCACTCTTTTGCCGGGGGAAGAAAAAAGTTTTGTGCTCTGCGCCGGGATCTGTGCGGATGCGGCAACAAAACAGGCACAGGATGCACTTTCCGAAAAAAAGGTTTTGGACTGGCGCGCGGTTTTTGAGCGGACGAAAAAAAACTGGCAGGAACAGGTAAATATCCATTTTTGTTCGGGAGATAAAGATTTTGACCAATATATGCGCTGGGTTGCCTTCCAGCCTATCCTGCGCAGGATATACGGCTGTTCTTTCCTGCCGCATCATGATTACGGAAGGGGCGGCAGGGGATGGCGCGACCTCTGGCAGGATTGTCTGGCGCTGCTTTTGATGAATCCGGGCGGGGTCAGGGAAATGCTTACCGCAAATTTCGGCGGCGTGCGCATGGACGGCACCAATGCGACGATTATCGGAAGCGGGAAAGAGGCGGGGGTAGTGCAGTTTATTGCCGACCGCAATAATATTGCGCGCGTGTGGATGGATCACGGTTTCTGGCCGCTGCACACGACGGCATTTTATATCCACCAGACAGGGGATCTTAATATTCTGTTAAAAGAGGTGGGATATTTTAAGGACGCGCAGATTATGCGCGGCGGGGAAAAAGACGGGAAATGGGATGATTCCTACGGTACACAGCAAAAAGATGCGGACGGGTTTCTTACCAGCGGTACGGTATTAGAACATATCCTTGTGCAGAATCTGACCGCATTTTACGATGTCGGGGAACATAACCGCATCCGCCTGCGCGGCGCGGACTGGAACGATGCGCTCGATATGGCGGGAAGGCGCGGGGAGAGCGCGGCATTTACGTTTGCCTACGCGGGCAACCTTTCGCGTCTACGCGGGCTTCTTACCGCACTTTTGCAGGGGGGAACCACACAGGTAGAACTGGCGGAAGAACTTTTAATGCTATTGTGCTGTGATAAAAAACTTTATGCAAATGTGCAGGCAAAGCAGGAGCTCCTTTTCGAGTACGGGCGCGCGGTTGCGCACGAGTGTTCGGGCAGGAAAATGAAATTTGATGTGAAGGAACTTTGCGATATCCTCGGCGGTATGCAAGACTGGTGGGTGGAAACCTTGCGGGAGGAAGAATGGCTTTCCGGGGAGTATAGTTTCTTTAACGGATATTACGATGACCACGGAAGAAGGGTGGAGAGAACCGGAAGCTGTGCAGGCAGCAACGGCGGTAATGCGGGTTCGGACGGAACAATGGACGCGGGTTGCATTACAACGGATGCGGCACAGAATACGGAGTGGCAGGTTACGGACGGAAGACCGAAGACGGACTTGGGCGGAGGGGAGGAAAATGCGGGAATCCGCATGATGCTGACCAGCCAGGTTTTTGCCGTGGAATCCGGCGTTGCGGCACCGGAACAGACAGCGCAGATCATCCGCGCGGCGGACGCGCTCCTCTACCGGGAAAACGCGGGCGGTTACTGCCTGAATACGGATTTTAATGAAGTGAAGGATGATCTCGGGCGTATGTTCGGCTTTGCCTACGGGCATAAGGAAAACGGGGCGGTATTCTCCCATATGGCGGTTATGTACGGAAATGCGCTCTACCGGCGAGGGTTTGCAAAGGCGGGCTATAAGGCGCTGATTTCTTTGTACCGCCAGGCAGCAGATTTTGAGAAAAGTAAAATTTATCCGGGCATCCCGGAATACTTTAATGACCGGGGCAGGGGCATGTACCATTACCTGACGGGCGCAGCGAGCTGGTATCTGATGACGGTATTAACGGAAATGTTCGGTATCCGCGGATATTTTGGCGACCTGGTCTTTGAGCCTAAGCTTATGGGAGAGCAGTTTGATGCGGACGGACGGGCAAGCGTGGAATTTGTGTTTGCCGGAAAGAAACTCAAGGTGATCTATGTGAAGGGGAAGGATGTTTCCGGCGAAATGCGCGTCTGCGCCGAAGGAAAGACCTTTCGCAAAAACTGTATCCCGAGGGCGGAACTTGAGCGCTGGGACGCACAAAAACAGCATGAGATTTTTGTGGAAGGGATTTAACCGATCAAAGAAGTCCCCGTTTCTAAGTCGTAAAGATGAAAGCGGTGCGTAAGGGGAGTTTGTCAGGTGTGGGATGAGCCCCACGGATATGCGGGAGCAGCATAGGGATATTCCTTTGAATCGGGCGGGAGAAGGCGAACTTGGGGTGCTCCCGCCCGGAAGGATTTTTTGTGATTATATGAAAACGGACAAGAATAAATCGGAGGTGGAAAAGGATTATGGCTTGGAAAATAGTTGAAACGGATTATGAAAACAAGAATTTCTGGCAGGAGAAGGCGGATTATGAAAACCGCGTGGAAATGATGCGTGTCATCAATGTTTATCCGGAATGCCGCTACCAGAAAATCCGCGGTTTCGGCGGGGCGTTTACCGAATCGTCGGGCTACAATCTGACGAGATTGCCGGAAGCGGCACAGGAGGAAGTGATAAAGGCATATTTCGGGCAGGAAGGGCTTCGCTATAACCTTGGCCGCACACATATCAACAGTTGTGATTTTGCGCTTGGGAATTATGCTTACGATGAGGATGAGGCGGATGCCGCCTTTGAGAAATTTGATATCGGGCGCGATAAGAAATACATCCTGCCGATGATTGTCCGCGCGAAGGACGCAGCCGGGGAGGAGATTGAGCTTCTCGCTTCCCCGTGGAGCCCGCCGGCTTATATGAAGACAAACGGCGAGATGAACCACGGTGGGAAATTAAAGGAAGAATATCGCGCGCGCTGGGCGGAGTATATAGCACGCTTTTTAAAGGAATACAAAAAGGCTGGTGTTCCGGTTTCCATGATTACCGTACAGAATGAGCCGATGGCGGTGCAGACCTGGGATTCCTGTATCTACGAAACAGAGGAAGAAATGGTTTTTGTCCGCGATTATTTGGGGCCGACCCTTGAGCGGGAGGGGCTCTCGGATGTCCGGATTTTTGTGTGGGACCACAACAAAGAAATCCTGTTTGAGCGCGCAAACGGTGTGCTCTCCGACGAAAAAGCCGCAAAGTATACGGCGGGTGTGGCATTCCACTGGTACAGCGGCGACCATTTTGAGGCAGTTTCCCTTGTGAGGGAAAAGTACCCGGACAAAGAGCTGATATTTACCGAGGGCTGTGTGGAATACAGCCGCTTTGCGGACAGCAGCGAGGTGGCGAAAGCGGAGATGTACGCGCACGATATCCTCGGCAACCTGCTTGCCGGGACAAACGGTTATCTGGACTGGAACTTGCTGCTTGATGAGCTCGGCGGGCCGAACCATGTGAAAAATTACTGTGCGGCTCCGATGATGTGCGATACGACAAAAGGGACGGTAGAAAAGCGGCTCTCGTATTACTATATCGGGCATTTTTCGCGCTATATCCGCCGCGGTGCAGTGCGGCTTGCAACCACGAGGTTTACGGACAAGATCGAGGCGGTAGCGTTTGAAAACCCGGATGGGAGCAGGGTAACCGTGCTGATGAACCGCACGGGGGAGGACATCTGGCTGTCGCTTCGCGAAGGCGAGGAAGGGATTTCCTTTGTGGTGAAAGCGCACAGTATTATGACCGTGCTGCATGAAAAATAACAGTGATGGTTATGGACGGCTTGGCAGGGTATCGCTGTACGATAAAATGATATGACATGGAAGTGGTCAAAGTATAACGAAAAAAAGGAGAGTGACAGGAGGAATTTTGGCATGGGGGAAAATAGGTTGGATGGCTATACGCTTGTCTGGGAAGAAAACTTTGACTGTGACGGGAGTTTGTGCGGGAAGGACTGGAGTTTGGAGGTAGGCGAGCGCTGGGCAAACAACGAGCAGCAGGCATACACGGATTCGCTTAACAATGTCTGCGTGCGGGACGGGAAACTTTATATTACCGCGCGCAGGGAAATCTGCGGCATAAGGAATTACACTTCCGGGCGCATCACGACGGCGGGGAAACATTCATGGCAGTATGGTTATTTTGAAATCCGGGCAAAACTTCCCAAGGGGCACGGTTCCTGGCCTGCCATCTGGATGATGCCGGATTCTTCAAAGCGCGGGAATCCGTGGCCGCACTGCGGTGAGATCGATATTATGGAGCATATCGGACGCAGGGAGAACAGCATCTGGTTTTCCCTGCACTCCGAGCGCCACAACCACACGAGGAAGGATACAAAGCAGTACACGACCATCCGCGAATATGAAAATGTCTGTTCCGAATTCCATACCTACGGGATGGAGTGGACGGACGGGGCAATCGAATTTTTTGTGGACGGAGAAAGCGCATGTGTTTACCGGAGGACGGACGATGAGGAAGACCGGACGGAGCGTGCGTGGCCGTTTGACCAGCCGTTTTATCTGATCTTAAACATCGCGGTAGGCGGGGGCTTGGGCGGCGAGATCCACGAGGAAGACCTGCCGTATGAGATGGCGGTGGATTATGTGAGGGTGTATCAGAAGAAGGTCGGTGAAGTATGAAATTTACCGACTGATACCCCATGAAGCGTTTTGTCAAGTGCTTTTTTGAGTTATTGACGCAAGCCCTTGTTAGTGCGGCGGGAAACGGGGCAGGAAAAGGGGCGTAAAACGCGCCTGTGGACGGACAGAAGCTGTTTTTTGGGGTAGGTAGTATAAAATCCCTTGCCACGCCCCAAAACGGAGTTTACAGCGTAACAGAAAGCCTTTATTCATGCGGGTTTGCGGGTTGTTAGTGCAGACGGTCAAGGGGAAAGAGTGGGGATTTTTTCGCTTTTTTGCGAAAAAATACTACTCGTCCCTTGACGGTCTGGATAGTCGAAACGGACATAGAATAAGAATTGTTTTCGGCAGAAAGGTGCGCTATACTTGAACTCATAAACTAATCAAAAAATAGGAATTGAGAGTGAAAATATGCAAAGTGCGAAATGTATACCCGTTAAAAAGCGACTTGTTGATTATATGTGTGAGTGGTTCCCGCATTTTATATTTCAAGGCGGCGACAGCCGGGTTTATGCTTTTCGGAGAGAAAACTCGGATGGAATTTATGACCATATCATTATATATCGAGAATTTTTCGAGGGGGTGCTTTCCCTTGTTATTACAGAAGTTGCCTCATGCTACAATAAATCATGGAAAGGGATTCCATGGTTTACTGTTGGCCATGGTACGGGTATTGGTGTCCTAATTACTGGGAAACAATACTATGACGCAAATACTGGATGGCATAGATGTAAAAATGACCCGGATGAGCTGCAAAAAATTTTGACTGATATTCGGGGAGATATTGATACTTATGTTATTGATTTTTTTGAGAAATGCCATAAAAAAATCCATGCAGACAAGCGAAAAGTAATCACAAATTCATATATGCAGACGCAATTCTTGACCTTGAGTGAAGAAGATATTCAAGCAATAAAAGCGTATCTGGTGCGCGTTAACAAATCATATTCCGAATATAGAAAAGATTGTAAAAAGCGTGGTGAAAAAGTAACTACTCCATACTTTGATATTATCCCTTTGCATCCGATTGTGGAACATTGGGTAGCAGATATTCAAGAACAGTTGAATTACTCTTATTTATCAGAAAGCATACGAATGCAACTAATAGGAGATACTACTGTATTATTTCGGGATAACTACAATTTTTATAATTTATGCGAAAAGTAAAACTTTGGGACTATCCCCGCCTCTCTATCTGTTATCGCTTCATATCCTGCGCCCTGCGGGGCTGCTGTTCCCGTTGTTCCTGCCGCAAGATATGTAAAGGCTCTTTCTGATTTTCTCCGCTTTTTTCACTTCCTCTTTCAATGTAAGATACCGCTGAAACCAGTTTTGCAGTTTGGAGATACGCACCTTTAACTGTCGTAACTTCTGGTTAGTCATTTCGATTTCGCGGTTAAGGCCGCCGCGCTCGGTGCGGATGCCGCGCTTCTCCATAGCGGAAGCAAATAGAAAAGGGAAGCTGCTATGGCAGCTTCCCTTTTTTGGTAAGATTGTCGTGTTTTTAACCAAGTTCCTTCCATTTTCTGCACTGTTCGATCCTTGCGCCCTTTGGGGTATCACCATGCTCCGGGTCGCAGGAATACTGTGTTAATAGTGTACACGGGATATCCGGGCACTGCCCGCAGTGTGTGATGCCCTTGTCCTGGCAGCAGGCGGCAACCGGACATTTTCCGTGGAACGGGTGTCCCATCGTTTCAATACAGCCGCCACAGCCGCAGCTTTCCTTGTACTCGCATCCGGTACAGTGCAGCCCACATCTCGAATCAATTAAGATCCGGTTTTCTTTTGTCGCCCCGGCTATTTTTTTGACCGGGTGACGGACTACAGTTTTTAAGCGGCTGATATCACATTTTCTTGGGTCGGAAAGGTAGATTTCGTGGTGATAGCGGCCAGTGCAAAAATCCGTTTCATACCCCTGCTGCTCCGCGTATTCGTGCATGGCGGCGATGGTTGCCGGCTCGTCGTCGTAGGAGCCGATGTGCATGCACTGCACGCATTCGCCCTCGTCGTATGTAAGAAATTCAACCTTTGAAAAATCCGTCTTCTTTTTGCGGGCAGCCTCCGAAACTGCCCAGTCAAATTCCTCCGCGGTCACAAAATCCGGCAGCCGCATCAGGGAGATAAAATGGAAATCCTGCTTGCGTGCGTAGTCGATGCCTTCGATCCCATCCTGCCACCAAAAACCCTCAAGCGGCGGCACAACATATTCAAAATACCCTTTGATCTTGTGGTCGCCTTTATAACTCATTTTCAGGGTGAAGGCAATGCCGTAGAGCAGGCCGATGGATGCTTTGTACTCACCGTTCTCATCGTTTGGGTCGCCCGTGCCGCGGACGGCAAGATAATTCATGGCAGGTACGGTGAGTATGCCAGGTTTTTTTGGCGGCATGTAAAATTCTTTGTATTCTTTTTTGAAATCAAATGCCATGTGGAAATTCCTCCTGTGTTTTTGTAAAGATAGAAACGTGTTTTTCCACTGCCGGACTTTCTTTTCATAGTTGAAGTGCAACGCCGGATTTTTTCCTCCATTTCGCACAGAAAAGAGCATTACCGAAAAACGGTAACAGTTCGTGAAAGATTGGTCAATGGAATGGGAACGATCTATGATAAGTTTAACACAGTGAACATGACAACATTATGTCATGTTTAAAAGAAAGTGGGGGATATGAAAATGAGTTTTGGATTGTCAGGATGTAACAGGTTTCTTGACTTTAAATAAACTTTATGTTTTAATTTTTGCATGGACTAATTTTTGATGGGGCACTTTATATGGCAGAAAACATAACAGAACACGGAAAAATAATGATGGAAACGCAGCGACTTGTCCTGCGGGAAATGGTGGAATCGCCGACGAAAGTAACCGGGGCAGGTTATCGGCCATATGCCAACAGCGCATTGGAAAAACTGCGGGAATGATTGCGGGGCGTGACGCATGTAACACAGGAATTTTGAAATAGGGGAACAGCGGCAGTCATTGAAGGAAAGGGCTGGCGCTGTTCATAATTTGTTCAAATTTGTATGGTATACTTGCGGTAACATGACCGGGTATAGGACTTTGCATTAAAAAGTGGCTGTAGGTTTTCGGTTGATTCCGGATGGATCATAAAATGATTTTCGACATCACGGATGCCGGGCGGTTCATAAAAAATAAAGGAGGAGAACGGGATGCAGGGGGAAATGGATGGGATGTTTGAGTTTGAGGAAAATGAGAGCGGTTATGCCGTCGTGGATTTTCTTGGAAAAGAGAATGAGAGTGTGAAACAGGTCAGGATTCCGGAAGTTTACGGGGGAAAGCCCGTGACAGAAATCGGATGCGGTGCATTTTTGGGTGCGGAATTTTTAAATTCGGTTGTGGTTCCGGAGTGTGTGACACAAATCGGAGCGGAGGCTTTTTCCGAGTGCGCAGGTTTAGCAGAAATCCGTCTGCCGAAAGGAATCACGGTCATCCAGCCGGAAACTTTTTCCGGCTGCGCTTCCCTTGAGGAAGTGGAAATTCCGGACGGGGTGGCCGAAATTGGCGAGTACGCGTTTAATTCGTGCCGGAGGTTGAGGAAGGTGAAATTGCCGGCAGGTTTAAAATCGCTTGAGTCCGGTGCATTTTCAAACAATCCGGAACTTGTGTTGGTTGAAATGCCGGAAAGAGGGGTAGAGATGGGGAAAGGGGTTTTTGACCGCTGCCCGAAACTGGTACGGTAGGTTTGGCAGGAAAATGACAGGGTTGATTTTGGGTGGAAAATTGGATAGGTGGAAAATTGAAAAAACAATCCGCGAAAGGAACAGGACTTATGGAATTTGTATGTGACAGCAAGTATATTATTCTGCCTGCAAGCGATCATGCGCAGAAAAAACGGCTGCTTTTTTACATTGACGGTACGCTGGTGTACGACCTTGTCATTTCTCTTGATTATGACGAACCGGACTATCGTTTTCCAATCAATATGGAGCGGTTTCGGGGTAAAACGATCCGGGTTGCGTGCGGCTGTGATATTGATATCGTGATCGAAAAATCCGAAACCGCCCCCTTTGAGCGTGACGGGAAATACCGTCCGCTTGCCCATTATACGGCGGCGCGTGGATGGCTGAATGACCCGAACGGGCTTGTATTTTATAACGGGAAGTATCTTATGTTTTACCAACATAATCCCGCCGCCACGACGTGGGAGAATATGCACTGGGGCGCGGCGGAAAGTAACGACCTGATCCATTGGCAAGAGAGGGACGATGCCCTGTTTCCCGATGAAATGGGAACGGTTTTTTCCGGCAGTGCGATTGTTGACAGGAAAAACGTGACCGGTTTAAAGCAAGGGGATGAAGATACGGTTCTGTTCTTTTATACTTGCGCGGGAAACACATCAAAAGCCTCGAAAGGGAAGCCGTTTACACAAAATCTTGCTTACAGTACGGACGGTGGGAAAACGCTGGTCCGATATGGGAAAAATCCCCTGATCGGCCAGATCGTGGAAGGGAACCGCGATCCAAAGGTCATATATTATGAACCGGACGACAGTTATATTATGGCTCTGTTTTTGGATGGGCATGAATTTGCCCTGTTTCGGTCAAAAAACCTGCTTGACTGGGAGGAGATCCAGCGGATTGAATTACCGGGGGATGCGGAGTGCCCTGACTTTTATCCTCTGGCTTTGGATGGGGATAAAGATAACGAAAAATGGATTTTCTCCGCTGCTTCGGACCGGTATTATATCGGCAGCTTTGACGGTGGGAAATTTGTACCGGAAACGGAGCAGCTTCGCCTGAATTACGGAAATAGTTCCTATGCCGCGCAGTCGTGGTCCGATGTTTCAGACGGCAGAAGAATACGCACTGCCTTTGTGACGGTGGTAATTCCCGGTATGCCGTTTGGCAGCTGCATGGATATTCCGCAGGAAATGACACTCAGGACAGTAAACGGTGCACTGCGCCTGTGTGCAAATCCCGTGCCGGAAATCGAAAAGCTTTATGTAGATACCAACCACTTTGAGAATTTTTATATTATTTCCGGAGAAAACTTTAAACAAAAGATGAAAAGTAAATGCTGCGATATCATGCTGAGAATAGAATGCGGAAGTTCGTTTCAGCTTTCACTTTTCGGTCTGGACATCGAATACCGCGCTGCCGAGAATATTTTAAAGTGTTTGGAGAAAGAAGCTCTCGTCCAGGGAGAGGGCGGATTTCTGACGCTCCGTGTGATCTTTGACACGGTATATACGGAAATATTTGCGGATGGCGGAAGTGTATTTATGGGAATGACTTATATTCAGGACAATGCATTAAACCGGCTGACGATTTCATCCGAAAACGCATATGTTGAAAAACTGACGGTTTCGGAAATGAAAAAGTTTTATTGAGTCTGGGATAATTTTCATCCGTCTTTCGCAAGGAAAACTGTTTGGCGGCTGGGATATCGGGGATTGCAGTAAAACGGAAATAGAGGGATGGAAAAATCCCTCCCTCTATTTTAAATTTCTGATGAAATGTCATGCAGGATACAATCGACGGCATCCTCAAGAGAAACGGTTTCCGTAAATGTTTTTTCGGGGATGATGCCGATAAAATCTTTTTCCTTCCACCAGCGGCGCATTTCAGCTTCCCCAAATTCAAAGCGTTTATCCTTGGTCGCGTGCCGTTTCAGCGTTTCTTCGAACGGGATGTCATAATAATACGCATGAATCCTGCCGCTGAAAAGTTTATTTGCCGTCTCAAAAAGAGATAAGTACCAATCGGCATTTAAGATACCTTCCAGAATGACATGTTCACAGTGGGCATGTCCATAGTGTAACAGGTCAGTCAGCAGCGGAAGGGCAGCGTTATCCTTTCCGTCCTTTGTCCACAGCAGATCGCGCCGGATGGTATCCTGAGGGATCAAAAGGGTGTTTCTGCCGATTTTTTGCTGTAGTGCCCTTGCGGCACTGGACTTTCCGCTTCCGGAATTTCCGCGGAGTATGATCAGAGTAGACATGATGTCTTATTCTCCCTTCTTTGCTATCTTCGTATTTTCAGCACCTGATCCTGCCCAAGCAGTGCCAGATCCCTACATTCCAATTCGGAAAGCCGCAGTGTTTTTACTGTTGTAAGCTCCCCGGGCTTGTCAAAAATATGGGTAAAGCAGATATAGGGTTCAAATTCCAGAAGCCGTTTGAAGATCCTGTGGTAATAAAGGAATTCCCGGATGCTTCTTATGTAGGGCCAGGAAATCCCTTCGCTTTTTGGGCGGGGTATTCCGGCGGGTATCCCTGCCTGTGGTTTCAGGCCGGATAAAATCTCCACGGTTGTTTCATTTTGCGGAAAAACCGGATTCCCCGGTGCGGCATGGCTGTTATCCGCGGGGAGCTTTGACGGATATATGTCTTTGTTTTTCTGATCAAAAGACTGGGAACCGACCATCGATCCGCAGTCGCAATATCCGGGTTTATTTCCGCCAAATGCTTTGTAGCCGCCCGGAAAAATGTCCAGGCAGGAATAGCCGTGGTTTCTTAAGTAGGAAACGGATTTTTTGCTTTTTACAATGGTATAGTTAAATTGGCACATGGAATCCCTCCTGTTTTTTCTTGAATGCCTGCAAAGTATTTTATTATGTTATCCAACATGCTGCCTTTGGCGGATGAATCGCTCCAAGAGGGCAGCGGCAGTTCCCAAAGAAAGATATCCTCCCTTGAACCGGACAGCGAACCGACGCAGGTATCATGTGCTCCGGACAGGAAAAATGTTTTAACAGGGTTTCCCTTTCGGAGATGAATTGTTCTAAATGAGCAATCACCGTTTGCGGAGGAATCCGTACCTGCAGTGCGGATTCCCTATCGGACAGCAAATTGGCACAGACATAATGTCTGCCGGTATTATATCATGGATCCGGAAGGGATGACAAGAACATATTATTGTTTTGAAGAAAGTTCGGAAGATGGCTTGAAATTCGGAGAAAGCTGTATTACAATAAATGAGGAACAAATTGGGAAAATAAAGCCATTTGAAAATGGTATCTATATTTTGTCCGGAGTTTACCGGGGATAAGGAGGAACGCGTGAAAATATCGTTGATCGGAGCGGGAAATATGGGCTACCCGCTGTTAAAGGGCGCGGTCGCGGCGTTCGGGGCGGAAAATGTCACATTCCAGACAAAGCGCAGAGAGCATGAGGAGGCGCTTAGTGCAGAGCTTGGCGTGCCATACGCGCCGCGCCTGCTTGAGATGGTGATGCAGTCGGACATTATCGTGCTCGCGGTAAAACCGCAGTACGCGCCGGAGGTATACCCGGATGTCAAACTCGCCATGTCGAAGGAGAAGATTATTGTCTCCGTGATGGCGGGGGTTACGGTGGAGGAGTTAAAGCGCCGGACAGGGGCAGCAAAGATTGTGCGCGCCATGCCGAACACCCCGGCAATGCTTGGTGAGGGCATGACCTGCATCAGTTATTCGGGGGAAGTCACGGAAGTGGAAAAAGAGGTGGTGCGCAAGCTGTTTTTAAGCCTCGGCAAGATTGAGGAGATCACAGAGAACCTTATGAATGCTGCCATCTGCGCGAACGGAAGTTCCCCGGCGTTTGTCTATATGTTTATGGAAGCACTTGCGGACGGGGTGGTGAAGTACGGGATTCCCCGCGAAATGGCATACCGCCTTGTCGCCCAGACCGTGCTCGGGTCCGCTAAAATGCTGCTTGAGACCGGGGAACACCCGGGGAAATTAAAGGATGCGGTCTGCTCGCCGGGAGGCACAACGATCGCGGGTGTGGCTGCCCTTGAGGAGCACGGATTCCGCAATGCCGTACTGAAAGCGGCGGACGCATGTTATGAAAAAGCAGAGAGCATGAACGCAAAGAAAATGTGAGGATGCGGGATGTAAAAAACAGCGCGTACCTGTAAAGCGGAGAAAAAGATTTTCCGGAAAGGAACGGATCAAAAAGTCTTTCTGCGGGGATTTGGACGGTACGGGCATACGCAGAACATAAAATCAGGAGGAGCATACAGTATGGCAGATCATAAAAGAATTGACCGGAAACTTGAATTTGAGGGGAAAATCGTAAAATTTTACAGCGATACGATGCAGCTTCCGGACGGCAATACGGAAGTCTGGGATTTTATTGAGCACAAGGGCGCGGCGGCCATTGTTCCGGTGAAGGAGAACGGGGATGTCATTATGGTGCGTCAGTACCGCAATGCGCCGGAGCGTTATACTCTGGAGATCCCGGCGGGGGCATTGAACGCGGGTGAGGACAGGCAGACGGCGGCGGTGCGGGAGCTTGAGGAAGAGACCGGATACCGGGCAGGCAGGGTCGGGCATCTGTTTGACCTTTATACGACAGTAGCTTTCTGCAATGAGCTGATCGGCATTTATTACACGGAAGAACTGACCCCGGCAAAGCAGCACCTTGATCCGGATGAATTCCTGAATGTGGAGGTACACCCGCTTGACGAATTGATCGATATGATCCTTGCGGGGAAAATCCAAGACGCGAAAACGATTGCGGCGCTTCTCGCTTACAATACAAAAAAGATGCGTGAAAAGCAGGCATAGATCATTTCACCCCCACATACAATGTTTTTGGGACAGGGAAATGTGAGAGAACCGCAGGATTTATGAAGAGGATTTGGGGATGTCCCCTTTTGCACAGAAGAACGCGACTGTAAATATCGCTTTGCACAGTTTCCCGCCATAAAACAATGATGCCTTGGCATGGCATCGGAAACGGGGGAGTACGCATGGCAAAACGGGGGATTCAACTAAAAGAAAAGGAACTGGCAACTTATGTTGCGGTTCTTTTTCTTTTTGGGATGTTTCTGGGATTTTTATGTTTGAAATTGGCAGCTGCGGTAGCAGGGGATGAGAAGAGTTGGGTGGATGAGACATACATAAAGCAAATCGCGTTGGCAACCCCTAGTTTTGATCTTTACTTGTACACTGTATGGGAAAAACTGAAACATCTCTTTTTATATTTTTTGTTTGCGCTGACTTGGCTGAATCTTCCGTATACGGCATTCCTTGTGCTAAGACAGGGGTTTTTGCTTGGTTATCTCCTCACGAGCGTACTTCCGCACTACAATATAAAAGGAGCCTGGCTTGTGTTTTCCTACTACTTTCCGCAGGCATTGGTCGCGATGCCGATCTGGAGTTTTTGCTTTTTTCTGGCATGGCACGCATGGAGGGAGAGAAATACGTTGGAGTACGATGCCGACAATATTCTCGGCCTGCACAAGCTGAAACTGCTGCACTTGTCCGGGAAGCGGGTTGTTGCATTGATGGCAGCCTGCTTCGCGGAAAGTGCGCTGGAAGTCTGGATCGGCACATGGTTTTTGCAGAAAGCTGCCGGGGTGCTGTTTTAAGGCCGTGTTTTTACAGGATTTCTGCCATGTCAAGCAGCAGCCGTTCGGTCATATCCCAGCCAAGACAAGGATCTGTGATGGATTTTCCGTAGACATGCTCCCCGACCTTCTGGCAGCCCGGCTCGATGTAGCTTTCGACCATGACACCTTTGACGAGCGCGTGCAGGGCAGGATTCATGCGGCGGCTGTGCAGGACTTCCTTGACAATGCGCGGCTGTTCGGCATACTGCTTGTTTGAGTTGGAATGGTTCGAGTCAACGATACAGGCAGGATTTTTCAGCTGTGGGCGTTCCTCATACATTTCAAGCACCCGCATCAGATCTTCGTAGTGGTAATTGGCAATGTTCTGGTTATGTTTGTTGGTCGCACCCCGCAGGATCGTGTGCGCAAGCGGGTTCCCGGTTGTCTCAACTTCGTATTTTCGGTAGAGGAACGTGTGGTTTTTCTGGGCGGCAACAACGGAGTTCATCATCACGGACAAGGCTCCGCTTGTCGGGTTTTTCATTCCTGCCGGAATGTCCATCCCGCTGATGGTGAGCCTGTGCTGCTGATCCTCGACGGAGCGCGCCCCCACGGCTACGTAGGAGAGGATGTCATCAACATACGGCCAGTTTTCCGGGTAAAGCATTTCGTCGGCTGCCGTCAGCCCCGTCTCGTCAATCGCGCGCAGGTGCATGCGGCGCATCGCCAAAAGCCCTTCCTGGAAATCCGGTTTCTTCTCCGGATCCGGCTGGGAGAGGATACCCTTGTAGCCCTCACCTGTGGTGCGCGGTTTGTTTGTGTATATGCGCGGGATGATGAGAAGCTTATCGGAAACCTGCCCGGCGAGTTTTGCCAGCCGGTTCATATAATCAAGTACCGCCTCCTCGTTATCCGCGGAGCACGGGCCGATGATTACTAAAAATTTGTCGGATTCGCCGGTAAAAATCCGGCGGATCTGTTCATCGCGCTCTTTTTTAACCTTTACGGCGTAGTCGGAGAGCGGGAGACGTTTTTTTAATTCTTCCGGGGACATGACTTCCCTGATAAATGTAAAACTCATGATTGTCTGGTTCCTTTCTATTGTTTGTTCCGCATATGCCCTCCCAATCCCCTAAACCGTGGAATGCATTTCTGTC
>CAMRSM010000001.1 GCA_947053345.1 uncultured Lachnospiraceae bacterium | reverse complement strand
CCATCCGCATAGAGCTTTTCAAGCCACATCTTTTGAGTATTTTCATCCAGCCGGGGAAAAGTAATCTCAAACAGAGGCAGACTGCCGGCTTTATAATACCGATCTATCTCGGAAGAATTATCTTTGATGCTCACGGCTGCTTTTTTGGGATAGACAAAATTATCGTAAGAACGGCTTCCCTGCCCAATCGCAAGGATTGCACCAACCGATTTTCCTGTAATATTTCTACCCGCACCCGTGATGTCATAATCCCGCAAAATAACATTATAGATATGAGCATTTTTGGCAACACCAAACAGCCCTATAACCTCTGCATCTGGGTCGGTCATGGTAAGGCCTGCAATTTCAAAACCATTGCCAGTAAAAGTGCCTGTAAATGGATTATCCCATGTTCCAATGGGTACCCATTCTTCCGTGGATAATCGAATATCCGCCTGCTGCATATAATTCTGATCCATGCCATACTCACCTGTTCCAATAGCCCTGAGTTGGGCTTCATTATAAACTAAATAGTATGATGTTCCCTTAATATCCAATGTTTCCATTTCTAACAAATTGCCTGCTGTTTGCGAATTATCAAACAGTGGCGGAAATGAATTCTTTGTATTTATCAAATTTGGCACATCTGCGGCGGCGGCAGTAGAATAAATCCCGACGAAAGCTGCACTGAAAATAATGCACAACGTCAGCATACCAGTCAAAAGCTGAATTGCTTTTGATTTTTTCTTAAAACTCATAATCGCACCTAGCCTTTCTTTTAACAGTTGTTTATTTTCGCTTAAAGTAACAGCGCCGAGATTTTCTTTGTATTTTCCAACTGCGGCCATCGCGTCAAGCAAGGTTTTCCCGTAATCCTGCGCATGACCGCATCCCATTTTTGCGAGAACCGCCTCGTCACAGGAAAATTCGCAAGCCTTTGTAACTTCCCGGCTCATAAGATATACAAGCGGGTTAAACCAATGCAGGCAGACCGTAATCTGCACCAGCCACTTATAGAACATATCCCGGCGTTTGTAATGCGTCAGCTCATGCAGGACGATATACTGAAAGTCTTTTTCGGAAATGTCCGCGCTTGGCAGCACAATACACGGATGAAAAAAGCCAATCAGCAGCGGAGAAGAAACCAACGGATTGACACATAACTCTGCCGGCTTTTGGATCCCTGCCCCTCCTGCGGCGATGGAGAGCTGGTCTAAAATTTCAAAGCTAGAAACCGGGGTCAATCCTGCCTTAATATACCGCATAAAGCCCTGATAGGTAGTTATTTTTCGTATCAGCAGCCCCAGCGCAACCACCAGCCAGGCCAGCCAGACGTGATTGATAAACAACGTCCCAATATCCTGCAGCGGGCGGACGGCTGTCAAATCCTCTGACGGACGATTTACATTTTCATTGTTTTGCTCCAAATCGACAGCAGGAACAGAAATATCTCCCGGAGTGTTTATTGCAGGGCGCTGTAACGGCAAAGGAGCCTTGGTGATTGCCCGATCGACAGCTTGATAGGTTTTCCCCAGCAGACTTACTTCCGGCCCAAATGGAAGAAGCAGCCGCAAAACGACGACCAACCAAATGTAATATTGCCATTGACGGCTGACTTTGTCTTTCAAAAATCGCTTTCCAAAAAGCAGAGCCAGGATCAGTAGCCCGCCGGAAAAGGACATCGACAGGAATATTTTCAAAACTGCGTTCATGGTTGCCCGTTTCCTTTCTCCAGCAGTTTTTTCAATTCCTCATATTCTTCATCTGCCAGCAAGTCGCCCATAATCAGATTGGAAACCAGACCTTTTGCGCTGCCCTCATAAATCTTGTCCAGGAAATTTTTCGTCTGCACTGTCTGGTATTCTGCTTCTGAAATGAGAGTGGTATATTCGTTGCGTCGTCCGATTTTCTTAGCACTCAGAAAGCCTTTGTTCATCAGCCGCGACAGGAGTACAATCAAAGTATTCTTTTGACACGGCTTGCCTCTTGCTGCCAGCCCGTCCATGATATAGGGAAACAGCGTCACCTCCTCCGGGTTTGCCCATACGATTTTCATAATTTCAAGTTCGGAGTCCGATAATTGCTGTAACATGCTTTAGCCCTCCTTATTGTATAACATAATGTTGACAATCAAAATATAACACGCTGTCGTCCTTCTGTCAAGTCTATATTTTCAGAAGAAATTAGGAATACGCAGTCTCTACTATTCCCCAATTTTAGGGAGCGCACTAACAGCAAGCAGGGCGAGTGTTATACACAAGCATTTTCGCCTTGCGATAATGCTTGTTGGGGTGCCCCCAAATCCCCGTCGTCGCAAAGTCCGCTCAACTCCGTTTCCACCTTACAGTGAAAACAAAGTTCGCTCCCTTGCTCCTCCTCTCCCCACGCGACCCGCTCCGCCAGGCTCGCGTGGGGGCTCCTCTGCTTCTGGTCACAGTGACCGGAAATCCTCTTTTCTGCGATCCCGTCGCTGACGCTCCTGGGATCTTATGCGTTTACAGCGCCACCACCTCCGAAAGTCTTTCCGGCAATTCAGAGAGCGGCTCCCATAAACCGGCATAATCTTTTTGCAGGACTTTGATTTTTGTCTGCTCGTCTTGGGACAGCCAGACACAGACGGACGGACTCCGAATACGCTTTTCCCGGCAACCAGCGTTGACTGGTTTTCAGGGCTGCAAGGCATTGAATTTTGACTGTTCATAGATACCTCCCGTAAATTCAGATGTTGACAGTATTTTGATAAATCGGGCTCGGACAATGATACCAGGGAAAGGGGCGGCTCTGGAGGATATATTCCCCGGCTGTGCTACCTCCCAAGGCGCGGCGGGGGGATACATCCGGCAGAGCCTCCGTGAATGAAGCGGGGAAAATTGGGGGCATTCTGGTCATGGTGTGCAGAATCCATTACAAAAACACCGCTCCGTTTTTGGCGGAAGCGGTGTTTTGCGTAAGGTTTACAGTCCATTAAATCTTTTGTTTTTGTATGCTCTTGTTAAGAAAAGATATGCATCCTGTTACACATTCTCGTTTTTCAATGTTTCCACCAGACTGTTCTTCTCCAGCTTGACAACCGAGTAAAACATCGTTGAAAACACCACCAAAAAAACACTTAGAACTGCAACCACAATACTTCCTACCGGGATGTAAAAACTTTGCACATACCCCTCGTTGACCACGCGGTAGATCGCGAAAGTGATAAGGCCGGCCGCCGGCAACCCGTAGCAAAGACTCTTAATCCCGTAGAGCAGGCATTCATAGTTCAGCATCTTGTGCAGCCCCTTCTTCGTCATGCCCACGGACTCAAGCATCGCGATTTCCCTGCGGCGCAGGGAAATATTGGTCGAGACCGTGTTAAAGACATTGGCGGCAGCGATCAGGGAGATCAGCACAATAAAACCGTAGGAGAAGACATTGATGATCACGATCATATTGCGCTCAAACGCGTCATTCTGTGAAATGTTGTAAAACGAATGGTTGGGGATGCCCTGTGCCGTCAGTTCTTTGCAGATATCGTCATAAATCTTGGTCAGGTCACCGTCCCCCACAACATAGACCATATCCGACATATACATTCCCTGTGCCGCGATCTCCTCCAGCGCATCAAGCGCCGAGAGTGGGTACACAAGGGAAAGGTACTTCCCGTTCACACCGATCGGAATCTCCGCATCAACCACCGTGTACGGGAGCACATACTCCTTCCCCTCGGTCAACCGGTCATGGTCCTCCCCCACTTCCCCGTCGTTGTCGTAGAGGATTTCATATGAATTGCCGGTGAACACACCGCTCTTTTCCCGCAGCATATCCACCTTGGAATAGCGCTTCCCGGTAAGCTCCAGACGGACGCTGTCAAACACGAGCGCCTCCTTGCGCTGCGAAAACCACCCCTGTTCCGCAAGCCCGCATTCTTTCGTGTAGGCGATGTACTCCTCATCCTGCATGAAGTAAAAATATGCCGTAATGACCGCCCGATCACGCCCGGTCTCCTCCTTTGCAAGTTCACGGTCATAGCCATAGTCCCCCGATTCCTCCGCCCATTCAACATACTCATTGGAAAGCATGGACCATTCCACCAGCGTCGGATTATACAGGGACGCTACCGCAAATGCTTTCGCAACACCGGAGACCGGTTTGATCACATCGCAGACCTCCTTGGCGGTATAGCCGCGATCCGGATACACATAATAGCGGAAATCATAATTGTCCGCGACCGAGACCGAGGCGGCACTGTCCTTTAAATATTCGACAAAACTACTTGCCGAGATAAAGAGCACAATACTGACAAAGAGCGAGATTACCGTCGCGCGGTATTTTTTGCGGTTGCGGCGGAAATTTTTGTCCGCCAGTGTCCCTTCCATGCCAAAAAGCCGGTGAAGAAACCCCTTTGTGCGCACTGCCCTGCGGTTTACGCGGATTTCGCTGTTCTGGCGGATGGCCTCGATCGCAGAGATCCTCATTGCTTTTTTTGCCGGGATCACCGCAGAGACCAGAACCGTAAAAAATGCCAGCACCGCCGCCGCAATCAGCGCCCAGAGCTCTGCATGCAGGGAAAACGGGATGGACGCGGAGCCGACCAGCCCGACAAAACGGTAACGAAGCACGTAGAAGGTAATGCTCATCCCAAGGATTCCCGCCCCGATACCGAGCGGTATGCCGAACAGGCTCACCGTACAGGCCTCAAAAAGAACACTATGACGAAGCTGGCGCTTGGTCGCGCCGATCGAAGCCAAAAGGCCGAACTGCTTGATTCTCTCGTTGACGGAAATCGAAAACGCATTGTAGATCAGCGCGACCGAACCGAATACAATGATGATGCAAAGAATGGTTCCAAGACCGAAATACACGTTGGAGAAAGAATCTGCCCTGGAAATACCGTTCGTGTACAGCAGATGGCTATGATAGTCATAGTCCCGCGCGGATGCCTGATAGCGGTCAAGAAAACTAAAAAGCCCGCTTTGCTTTTTCATCGTGAAAAATACACTGGTAAATCCCCTGCCCGATGATAAGCGCTCTCCTGTGGAACGATCCGCCCCGCAAAATACAGTATAGCCCGGCGTAGCATAGTGCTGTGTGGTATAGCGGCACACACCGACAACCGTGAAGGTTCTTTTCTGCCCGTCCGTCACCAGGCGTTCGGCAACTGTCCTCACCATTTTTTCCCCGGTTTTTGCTGCGTCTTCCTCCCCATCTTCCACCGAACCCTCTTCATCCACTTTTATCATCTTGACGATAAGATCATTATGCCCGTTTAAAATCTCGCCCTCAAATTCCCGGTAACCGATACTTCCCGTGACCGTATCGCCAATCTTAAACTTGCGTTTCCCGTAGTTGATAAATTCCTCCGAAAGCAGGATTTCATTTTCATTCTCCGGCATCCTGCCCTCAATCAATTCAAACTTTGCAAGTTCCTCCGCGTTGGAAATATCCCCGAACAGACTGCAAAACTGCAGATATGGCTGATAATCGTCCGTCCATTCCAGCGCTTCCCTGCCGTTTTTTATCGAATCTGCCAGATCCATGTATCCAATTTCATATATTCCGAACGCGCGATCGATTTCTGCATCTCCCATCACTTGTGCTGCAACGTCCTGTCCGATCCCGTACAAAGAGCCCTCCCACTCGCCCTCCTCCGCGATTGTTGTTTCCAGCATATAATGTTTCAGGCTGGAAATACTGACCGTGACCGCCGTAAACATTGCGGTCGATAAAATAATCCCTATGATTGTCACTGCCGTGCGCACTTTGTTCTTCTTTAAGCCTGCAAGCGTCACTTTATTTAAAATTTTCATTTGCGGATCACCTCATCTCTCGTGATCTGCCCATCCTCAATGGCAATAATGCGGTCGGCCTGCAGCGCGATCGACTCGTCGTGTGTGATGACAATCAGCGTCTGGTTAAATTTTTTGTTCGACAGTTTTAAGAGTTCAATGATCTCATGGCTGTTTTTCGAGTCAAGGTTCCCGGTCGGCTCGTCTGCAAGCATCACGGCAGGCGCGTTCATCAGCGCCCTTCCAATGGAAACTCTCTGCTGCTGGCCGCCGGAAAGTTCGTTTGGCAGATGATCCTCCCTCCCTTTTAGTTTTAGGACTTCCAACAATTCATCCAAACGTTCGCCGTTGACTTTGCGCCCGTCAAGCAATACCGGAAGTGTCATGTTCTCCGTCACGTTTAAGACCGGGATCAGGTTATAGAACTGATAGATCAGACCTACCTCCCGGCGGCGGAAGATAGCAAGCTGCTCATCTTTCTGCCCGTACACATCGGTATCGCTGAGATATACTTTTCCCGATGTCGGGCGGTCCACACCGCCCAGAATATGCAGAAGTGTCGATTTTCCGGAACCGGATGGCCCGATGATCGCGACAAACTGCCCCCATTCAACCGAAAAACTAACGTCGTTCAGCGCTACAACCTTATTTTCCTTCTCCCCATATACTTTTGTCAGATGTTCCACGCGCAATATTTCCATAAAACCTCCCTTGTTCCTAGGGCAGCAACAATTTCTTTATCCGCCCCGGCTCCTTTTTTGTTTTCCCCTATTATATCCTGCGAAACTTACGGTACGGTGAATTTTAAGTGACAATTTCGTCACTTCGATGAAATTTATTTTTTCAACAAATTTCTCCTGCTTCCTCACAAAACGGTACGGTTCCGAAATTGCCCGCCCGTTCGGTTTTCATACAATCCCCTTATAAATCCGGAGAAGAAAGCGCGCGCCGCCCGTTCTTCGGTTTTCGGCACAGATCGTCCCATTCTGCGCCGAAAGGATTGCCCGAGTGAGCGCCAGGCCGATGCCGACACTGTTCCCGGAAGAATTCTTTCCCTTATAAAAACGCTCAAATAAATGGAGCAGATCGTTTTCATCCAGTCCCTCGCCGTCATCCTCTATAATAATCTCGGTATAAATCGCGTTTTCCGATGCTGATACCCAGATCGTTCCGCCTTCTCCTGTATGTTCGATGCAGTTTTTCAGCACATTCCCGACCGCTTCCGCACTCCATGCCATGTCGCCGAGAAAGTGCGCTTCCCCCGAAAGCCCTGACAGATCAAGCGTCTGGCCGCGCACCTCCATCAAAATCCCGAACGGCTGCACGGCATGCTTTACAAGTTCCGCCGCACAAACAGGTTCTTTCACAAAATGAACCGTCCCGGCATCCAGCTTGGAAAGCTTTAACAGTGCCTCAATCAGCCATTCCATCCGGCGTGTCAGCCCTTTCAGCTGCTTTTGCTTTTCTGCCTGTTCCCTCGCTATGGCCGGGTTGGTATTTGCCGCGTCAGCCATCACCGGGAATGTCTCAAGTGTCAGATTTAGCGCAGTGAGCGGTGTGCGGATCTGATGGGAGATATCCGCGATCGAATCTGCCAGATATATTTTCTCTTTTTTTAACTTCTCTGCCTGGCTCTGCAGTGTATCCGTAATTTTTGCGAGTTCGTTTGCCACGACCGCCGTCTCGCCCTCCTCGTATTTCTGGAAGCGTACACGGTAATCGCCGTGCAGAAGCCGGTCCATATCAAAGGCAAGTTCACTTAAAACTTTGCGGTTTTTGCGGTAAGAAGCGGCCGTGGCAAGCGCGCAGAAAAAAACGCAGGCGGCCGCAAGGAGCGCCGCCCGCAAGTTAATGAAAAGTCCCGCCAAAAAGCCGAAAAGTGCCGTTGCAAAAAAGAATCCCCAGAGCAGCGCATTGCTTTTTTTGTTCATCCGTCCCTCCCTCTAAGCGCGGTATCCGATACCGCGCACCGTCTTGATGCGCTCCGGTTTCGCCGGGTCATCCTCAATCTTTTCCCGAAGCCTTTTGATGTACACGGTCAGTGTATTGTCATTCACAAAATCACCCGCCACATCCCAAAGATCCGCAAGCAGCCGTTCTCTTGCGATCACATTCCCCTTGTTTTGGCAAAAAATCAGAAGCAGGCGGTACTCCAACGCTGAAAGCACGATTTCCTTTCCGTCCCTGCTCACAAGAGCCTTGTCCGTATCCACGCGCACACCGTAAAAATCGAAAACGGACCGGCTTCCCCCGGTGCGGCGCAGCACTGCGCGGATGCGGGAAATCAGTTCTCTTGGGCGGAATGGTTTGCGGATATAATCCTCCGCCCCCATATCAAGCCCTGTTACAACACTGTACTCATCTCCGGATGCTGTCAAAAAAATCACCGGGATCCGGTATTCCTCCCTCAGCTTCCCGCACAGCGAAAATCCGTTCCCGTTTTGCAGGGAAACGTCGAGCAACACCAGATCAAAGCCGCCCGCATCCAAAAGCGCCTCTGCCTCGCGCTGTCCGGGTGCACATTCCGCCAAAAACCCTTCCTGCTTCAAAAATGCACTCAGGCTTTCGGTGATCATCCGGTCGTCCTCCACCAGCAAGATCCTCTCCATATTCCCCCTCCTTGCATGCTCTTTAAACCAAAAACCATTTATAACCCGGAAAAGCCTGTGGGAAAGCTCAGCCCTCCCGCAGATATTCCGCGGCTGCCACGGCGGCATTCGCCCCGTCTGCCGCCGCCGTCACTACCTGGCGCAGCTTCTTTGTACGCACATCCCCCGCCACAAAAAATCCGGGCAGCGATGTCTTCCCGGTCTCGTCCGCCACCACATAACCCGACGCATCAAGTTCCACAAGCCCGCTAAGCAGCGCCGCCTGCGGCATCATACCGACCGCGACAAACAGGCCGGAGACGGAAAGCTCCCGCCCGTCCAAAAGCACAATACCCGATACCTTTTTCTCCCCTGTCACGGCTTTGATAACCGCCGGCGCGAGAATTTCGACATTCTCTTTTCCCTTCAATTTTGCAAGGGTTGCCGCCGCCCCACGGAATTCTTCCCGGCGGTGGATCAAATACACCTTCCCACACAGCTCGGACAGATAGAGCGCGTCGTCCAGCGCGGTATTCCCGCCGCCTGCCACCGCCACATCCTTTCCCCGGTAAAATGCCCCGTCACAGACTGCACAGTAAGAAACCCCGCGCCCGGAAAATTCCTCCTCACCCGGGATTCCCAGATGGCGGTGGGCAGCTCCCGCCGCGTAGATCACTGATTTTGCCGTTAAAATTTCCCCGTCCGCCAATGTGACGGCAAAACCGTCCTCTGTCTTTTCGACCGCCGCTGCCTCCCCCTCTTTAAAATCGACACCAAACGACACCGCATGGTTTCGGAATGCCTCTCCCATATCGTAACCGCTCATACCCGGCATCCCAAGATAATTGTCTACCTTACCGCTCTCCGTGATCTGCCCAAGCCCCAAATAGAGCTTTTCCAAAACCGTCACCGAAAGTTCCGCTCTTTTTGCGTAAATTGCAGCGGACAGCCCCGCAGGACCGCTGCCAATAATCAGTACATCCAACATTTGTCCTATCCTTTCCTAAAACGTTTTTCGCCGGACTGCGGGGCATCATTTCCCCTGCCCCGCAGTCATCTCCCTATGTCCGGAACGCCTCCCGATCTTTCAAAGTCCAGCTGATTTCCTGCTGCATGGCAACAAAACTTACCGCCGCCAAAAAACTTCCTCTAATTTTGGGGTTTATCCGCTTTTCATCCGCGGCCTTGACCCGGTCAGATCACATAAAACCAACTGTCATCCTGTCCGATATCCATCCCCTTGATGCTGGCTTTACCGTAATCCATTGTAAGCTCCTGGTTTTTTATGCTGACGCGCGTGCCCGCCGGGATGGATGCCGTGATAAAGGCATTGCCGCCGATCACCGCACCCGCACCGATCACCGTCTCCCCGCCGAGGATGGAGGCACCGGAGTAAATAGTCACATTATCCTCGATCGTCGGATGGCGCTTTTTGCTCTTTAATTTCTGCCCGCCCTTGGTCGAGAGCGCGCCGAGCGTAACACCCTGGTAAATCTTTACATTGTCTCCGATTACCGTAGTCTCACCGATGACAATCCCGGTCCCGTGGTCAATAAAAAAATATTTCCCGATCGTCGCTCCCGGATGGATGTCAATCCCCGTCAGGCTGTGCGCGTGCTCCGTCATGATGCGCGGGATCAGCGGGATACAAAGTCTGTGGAGCTCATGCGCGATGCGGTTGACCATAATGGCATAAAGCCCCGGATACGAAAAAATAATCTCATCCGTATTGTAGGCGGCCGGGTCACCGTCGTACGCTGCCTGCACATCCGTCTCAATCAGCGCCCGTATGTTCGGGATGCACCGCAAAAACGCCATGCACTTTTCCCCTGCCAGACATAAAAGCTCCTCATGCGTACTGTCCGCATATTCTTCCATATGCTCAAACACATTCACTACCTGGCGGTTAAGATGGCACAAAACATCCTCAAGCAGCATGGTCAGATTATTTTTCTGCGTATAGAATTTGTATTTTTTGTTTTTAAAATACCCCGGAAATATAATCTGCTGCAATTTATATACAATCTCGATGATTGCTTCTTTGTCAAGCTGATTGACGGTATTTCCCCGGTCAATCGTCCGCTCACTCCGGTAATCACACAAAATCTCATCGACAAGGCTGCCGATCTCCCGCTCTACATCAATATCCATATATCCCCCGATCTATCATGTCCAAGAGTTCCTGCCCCTTGCGGCACTGTTTAACACATTTTCTGATCCCGCCAATTTTCTTCTCTTTTTACACACCTGCCTGTTGGGGGAGTCTTCCGAATGACCGAAAGCATTCCTTTTTCCCGAACATCTTTTTGTTATGCAATTACGCTAAATACTTTTTTCACGGGATATCATGATCAATATATGCAGATATGATAATTTTTGCTAAATACCTGCCCCGGCTCCAAGGTGTTGATATAGGCTTTCTCCTCAAGCGTCCCGGCAAAATCCACACTGTCACAGCGGCCGTACCACGGTTCGATGCAGACGAACGGTGCGTTTCCCCTCGGTGCCCAGACACCGAAAAGAGGCGCGTCAAATTTCACGGCGAGATAAATCTTACCGTTTGGATCTGCAAGTGCGACCTCCCTCGTCTGATGCCCCTCAATCACATAAGCATCGCGGTCAAACAGATGTTCGTCTACTTTTACCGCGCCGTAAGTTTTCCCGCCGATCTCCTTTTTCTCAAGTTCAAGCTGCTCAAGCCCTGTCATGGCGAGTCCGCCCGCAAGCATCCTTGTATTTACGATGGAAACCCCCTCAAAAAGGATTTCATAGTCGCAGCGTTTTCCCCTGCCCCCAACCGGACACAAAAATGCCGGATGCCCACCGATGGAAAAATACATGTCCTCCGTCTTTGACTTGTTTTGGACGCGCCAGAGGACAACAACCTGATTGCGGAACAGACGCAGTCCGGTCTCAAGCTCAAATTCAAACGGGTAATTGGCACGAGTTTCCTTTGTCGGAACAAGGCGATGCCAAATTTCCGTCCCGCTGTTTGAGACAAGCTCAAATTCCATGTCCCGCGCGAACCCGTGCTGTCCGAGTGAATACGATTTCCCCTGATATCGGTAAGTCTTATCCCTTAACCCTCCGACAAAAGGGAAAAGGACGGGTGCGTGACGGTTCCAAAAAGCAGGATCCGCGTTCCAGAGATATTCCTGTCCGTCCGCTTTCCTGACGATGGAGACCAGTTCCCCGCCGTGATCGGATACCTGCACCTTAAGTTCTTCGTTCTCGACTGTATGTATGGCCATATCAACTATCCTCCTATTTTAAGTCCCGCATATCTCTTCCCCGTGCCAGATAGCGCCAAACGGCTTTCCGTCCGCTCCACTCCCGGATATCCGTTCCGGGCACGGTTCAGAGATTTGCTGTTTTAAGTCCCGCATATCTCCTCCCCGTGCCGGACAGCGCCAAACGGCTTTCCGTCCGCTCCACTCCCGGATATCCGTTCCGGGCACGGTTCAAAGATTTGCTGTTTTAAGTCTCGCATATCTCCCATCAGCACAGTCCGACAAAAGTATCCCACACCTTTGTCATGGCATCATCCAAGCCGTAAAGGTGTTCCGGATGCCATTGTACCCCGAGGAAAAAGCGGTGGTTTTTTAGTGCAGCGGCCTCGATGATCCCGTCCGCTGCGGACGCGTTTAAAACCAGCCCTTCCCCAAGTATCTTGCACGACTGATGGTGAAAGCTGTTGACGGTGATCCGCTCTTTTTTTACAATATCGTATAGCAGGGTATTCTTCTCAACGCGGACGGAGTGGGTCAGCACGGCATTCCCCGCCTTTTGGTAGTGCCCGACTTTTTGTTCCCCGGTCTGGCTGGAGATATCCTGAAAAAGCGTGCCGCCCAATGCTACATTCATCACCTGGATCCCGCGGCAGATGCCGAAAACCGGCTTGCCGGAACGCAGGATCCCTGACATCAGGCCGAGTTCGAGCGTGTCGCGCTCAGGCACAATGTTACCGCATTCCGGAAGCGTTTCCTCCCCGAACAACAGCGGGTTGATATCCGGACCGCCCGGAAAAAGAAAGCCGTCAAACCGGTCCAAAATTCCCTCAATATCAAAACACTCCGAAAAAAGCGGCAAAAGTACCGGAATTCCCCCCGCCTGCCGTACCGCGTGGAAATAATTTGCCGTGACCATAATGCGGCCGCTCTCCGCACTGTACTGCGGCATAACACCGATTACTGGTTTTCCCATCCCATTCCCCCTTATTCACAATCATGACTTTCTCTTCTTTTCCGCGGCTTTTTGTCCCCGCAGTTTAAAATTATCCGGTCTTTTTGTCTTGCCGGCTGCCTCCTTCTTCTCCCCTGTCCGGTTTCTTACGGATTTTTCCTTCCCTTTTGGACTCTGTGCCTGCCGTTTCCCGGTTTCTCCGTGTCCGCATTTTCCTTTGAAATCCTCCCCTGCACCCTTTTGTTTTTTCATTTCCGGCATCCGTTGCTTCTCCCGCGCCTTGCCGCCGTTTCTTTCTCCTATGCCCTTCCTGCCGCGGTCCGTATGATATGCGCCCTCTGGTTTCCTCTGGCGCGGGCGGATCAGGCATTTCTTATCAAACCCGATCAGATCCTCCCTGCCTGCCGCAACAAGCGCCTCATATACAAGCTCATAATTCTTCGGGTTGCGGTACTGGATAAGCGCCCGCTGCATCGCTTTTTCATGTGGTGTCTTCGGCACATAGACCGGTTTCATATCCCTTGGGTCAAGCCCGGTGTAATACATGCAGGTCGAGATGGTAGAAGGGGTCGGGTAAAAATCCTGCACCTGCTCTGGCATGTATCCAAGATCGCGCAGATATTCCGCGAGCGCCACCGCTTCCGTTAACGTCGATCCGGGATGGGAGGACATCAGGTACGGGACAACAAATTGCTTTAGCCCAAGCTTTTCATTGATTCTTTTATATTTTTCCAAAAAACGCCCGTAAACCGCGTTCTCCGGCTTTCCCATCCGCCTTAATACCGCGTCGCACACATGCTCCGGCGCTACCTTTAACTGCCCGCTGACATGGTACTTACAGAGCTCGTAAAAAAAGGTGTCATCCGCATCGTGCACCAAATAGTCAAAGCGGATGCCGGAACGGATAAATACTTTTTTCACGCGCGGGATTTCCCGGAGCTTTCGCAGCAGGGAAAGGTAATCGCTGTGGTCGATTTTTAAGTTTTTGCACGGGGACGGGAAAAGGCACTGCCTGTTTACGCAAGCCCCCTTTGTAAGCTGTTTTTCACATGCGGGCACACGGAAATTCGCCGTCGGCCCCCCGACATCATTGATATAGCCCTTGAAATCCGGCTCATAAGTAAATGCCGCCGCCTCCTGCAAAATAGATTCGTGGCTGCGCGTCTGGATGATGCGCCCCTGATGGAACGTCAGCGCGCAAAAACTGCAGCCGCCATAGCAGCCGCGGTTGCTCGTGATGGAAAACCGCAGTTCGCTGATGGCAGGGATACCTCCCGCCGCCTCGTAGGACGGATGGTAATTCCTCATGTACGGCAATGCGTACACACGGTCCATTTCCCCCTGTGTCAGCGGCTTTGCCGGAGGGTTCTGTACAATATATTCCGCATCCTTGTATTGTTCCACCAAACGCTTCCCGGAAAACGGGTCGGTGTTGCAGTACTGGATATAAAAGCTTTTCGCAAAGGCGGCCTTGTCCTCCGTGATTTCCGCAAAGGACGGCAGCATGAGTGCATCATAGACGGAACTAAGCTCCACCGCACGGTACACCGTCCCGGGCACAAACGTGATATCCTTCACCGCAATGCCCGCGTTTAACGCATCCGCCACCTCGACAACGGAATGTTCCCCCATACCGTATGATAAAATATCTGCCTGCGAATCCAACAGGATGGAGCGCCTTACTTTATCGCTCCAGTAGTCATAATGTGCCAGCCTGCGCAACGATGCCTCAATGCCGCCAATGACGATCGGTACGGACTTATATTTTTTGCGGATCAGATTGCAGTAGACGATTGTCGCCCGGTCCGGCCGCCTCCCCATCTCGCCGCCCGGCGAATAATAATCCGTCTGCCGGCGCTTTTTCGCCACCGTGTAATGGTTTACCATGGTATCCATGTTTCCACCGCACACAAGGAAGGCAAGCCTCGGAAGCCCGAGCACCGAAATGCTGTCCTCATGCTTCCAGTCCGGCTGCGATATGATCCCAACCCGGTAGCCTTCGCTCTCTAACAGGCGGCTGATGATCGCCGGTCCAAAGGACGGGTGATCCACATAGGCATCCCCGATCACATAGACAAAATCACACTGCTCCCACCCCCGTTTTTCCATATCCTCTCTGCAAACCGGAAGATAATCCCGCACCATGTTCCTCCCCCTTCCTCAAGGCCTGATAAAACCCAGCAGTTTAAAAAATCCCATCCGGACATTTTCCTCATAAACGATCTCCCGCACCATGACCGGATGATCCGTGATGATATTGTCCACGCCAAGCTGCTTCATGCGCTCGGTTTCCGAGCGCGAATTTACAGTCCAGGCATGCACTTCCTTACCGAGGCTGTGCAGGGTTTTTACCGTGCTCTCATTCACAAAGCTTGACTTCATGCTGAAAAAATCAATGTAATCCACATTATAAAACATTCCGTAAGCAAACGAAAGGATATATCCGGTCTTGATCTTGCTGTTGTAGTCTTTCACCTTCGCTAACATCGCCTGGTCGGTACAGCTGATCATGCACTGGTCCTCCATGTCATACAGGTCGATAAGGCGCAGCACCTTCTCCGTTAAATCATCATTCAGGGCAGTGGATTTCCCTGCCTTTAACTCGATGTTGAGGTTGATCTTCCCTTTGCAGAGCTTTAGCGCTTCCTCCAACGTCGGCACATGTACTCCCGCGTAATCCCCCGAAAACCATACTCCTGCGTCAAGCTCCACAATCTGCGCGTAGGTCAGGTCGCTCACCCTTGCCCTTGCCCCCGTCGTGCGCCGCAGGCTGGCATCGTGCATCAGGATCACGACACCGTCCCTTGTCTCCTGCACATCAATTTCCGCAAAATCCGCCATATCATCAATCGCCCGCTCCAAGGCGGCAAGTGTATTTTCCGGGGCTGCCGCGGAGGATCCCCGGTGTGCCGTGATATATGTTCCAAAAAGTGTTTCCCGGTCCGTCAGCGAACCGTTCCGGAACGCGTCAATGAGCCCGTACGCATTCACAAAGACCACCGCCGCCACAACAAGCGCCGTAAGCCTCGTATAATGGCTGTCCATCCTTTTTAGCACCCGCTCTCCGTTCGTGTACTCAAGCTGTCTCGCCGCATCCTCATAGGCGATCTGCTCCTGGAATTTTTCGATCCGGTTTCCTGGAAGGAACGGCATGCCGTATTTTGTAAAGAGACGGGCAAGCACCGCATAATTTACGATCTGTGTCACGACCGTAATCATCACACCCATATAGATCATGACCTCATCATACGCCGTGAGCAATGCCGCCATCAGCACTTCCTCGCTTTTAGTAAGATAGATCAGGTAGCAAGCAAGGATCAGTACCCCAATGTATATAACGGCATAAATTGCGGATAACAGCAAATTTATCCCGACACAGCAACCAATCAACGTAAACAGCTTCTGCCGGACGACACGGACACTCCTGCGAAAACCGTCAAGGAAACTGTATTCGCCAAGCACACAATAATATAGCGAATACATCCCGAAAAAACTGACAAAAAGACAAAGCAAAAGAAAAACCACGACAAAAAAAGTGCCGTACGGCTTACTTGTCACTGTCCTTGCGATATATGCTGGCACTTTTAACTGGATCGCAAAAACGATCAGCATCGGCGAGAGCGTAACGAGCGCATTGGGAAGGGAAAACAAAAGCAGCGCCATCCAATGTTTTTGTCCCAGGAGATACCGTACCTCCTTCAGACCCGGAAAAAGGATCTGTACGACAGTTACTCTTTTTTCTTTTATATACCCCTGATAAAACACAATCAGGGAGACCGCCTCGACAAGATAAAACAGTGCCCCTGCCAAAAGCAGGAGGAAAATGACCAGAATGGTTGCCGGCTGCCTCACAAACCGCGCGAGGTTTTCAAGGGTCAGATAACTGTAGCCCGTAATCCTCAAGAGCAGACGGAATGCGGCGGTGCAAAACGGATAAAAAATCATCGTGAAAGCCGCTTTGCAGAGCAGCTCAAAAAGAAACAATGTCCGGATATTCTTTTGTCGTTTCCATCCATGCCGCTTCATCCGCCCCACATCGTTTTCCCTTTCATATTTTAGTCCCGCGTATCATTCATAATATTCCGTGCAGACGATCCCTTGGTCATAGTCCCCGAAGCCGCGTCCAAAGACCGTTAAGCCGCCGCAGTTTTTCGTATCCTTCGGCACGGAGATCCGGAATGTGATCTGTGTCGTATAGTCGATTCCAAGCTCATCAACCGTCACGTCGCCAATCCGGAAACCGCCGTCGATAAACGTGCCCTCGCGCGTGATGGAAAGCGTTTTTAACAGACCGTACTGGTTGCAGTTTTCCGGCCACCACGCCGGCGTGTAATGTCCCCTGCGGCTCCCGTAATCGCCGGGACTGATCCATTTGCCGACGTTAACCCCCGCCACCTCAAAATAAATATCCGACGGAAAATCTTCGTTGTAACCCGGATATTCCGAGGAAAGCTCCATCGAGAGCGTCAGCTTTACAAGACGCTCCCCCGGCTTTAAGCGGTTGGGCAGACAATAGAGGACATAACCCGTTCCGATCCAGAAAACCCCGGCATCATAATGGTTCGGGAACATGAAATATTTCGGCATGTCAAATTCCCCGATGATCTGCTTTGGTGTTGCAATTCCGCAAGTCGGGGTTACCGCGCACTCGTAGTAAGCACCGACCGGGATATCGTCGGTATAGAAATTTTGCTGTTCCGGCAGGTTTGGGCACATGTCGACCATCATACCGCCGTAGCAGGGCTTGCAGATCTTACAGATCCCCCGGATTCCCGGAACAGTCTGCACTGTCACCAGCCCCGCTTCCACCAGACGCTCCACATGCATCGAGACAGCACTGTTGGTCAGCTTCAACGCCCTCGCAATATCATCGAGTTTCCAGTCGCCCTCTTCATAGAGCAGTTCCATGATCCGCACGCGCATCGGCGCACTCAGGGCTTTAAATACAGGCTGTGCCTCCCACATCGATCTAAAATGCTTCATTTTCCCTCTCATTCTGCCGTCTTTACAGCATTTTCCCTTAATGTGCCGTCTTTAAATATTCTTCAAATTCCAACTGTGTCATCAGGATTTTTCTTGGCTTCGTGCCTTCCTCAGGACCTACAACCCCCGCTGCAGTCAGCTGGTCCATAATGCGGGCGGCACGGTTAAAGCCGATCTTATACACCCTCTGCAGCATACCGATGGATGCTTTCTGCTTCTCGATGATAAATTTTCCCGCTTCCGCAAAATAATCGTCGTTGCCGTCCCCGCCCAATGCCGATGCGCCGTCCCCGCCCGATGTGGCGGTCATGATCCTCTGGTTGATTTCCTCGTTGTAACCGCCCGCTCCCTCGGTCTGTTCCTTTAAGAAATCAACAACTTTGCTGACCTCGGCATCGGAGACAAATGCGCCTTGAATGCGCACCGGTTTCGGATAGCCGGACGGGAAAAAGAGCATGTCGCCCTTGCCGAGCAGGCGCTCTGCCCCCACGCCGTCCAAGATTGTCCTGGAATCCACGGCAGAAGTCACCGCAAACGCCACGCGCGAAGGCACATTCGCCTTAATCACGCCGGTGATGACGTTTACGGAAGGCCTCTGTGTCGCTATGATCAGGTGAAGCCCTGCCGCGCGCGCCATCTGCGCCAGGCGGCAGATGGCATCCTCCACCTCGTTCGCCGATGCCACCATCATCAAATCGGCAAGCTCGTCCACAATGATAACGATCTGCGGCAGGCGAGGGAACGCAGGGTTTGGCTCGTCAAATGCCCCTACCTTTTCATTGTATCCGGTCAGGTCGCGCACAGAGAGTGCCGCGAATTTCTGATAACGGTCGGTCATCTCCGCCACCGCCCAGTTTAATGCCGCGCTTGCCTTTTTCGGATCCGTCACGACCGGGATGAGCAGATGCGGTATGCCGTTGTACACGCTTAACTCCACAACCTTCGGATCGACCATGATCAGCTTGACATCCTTCGGGTCGGCTTTGTAGAGAATGCTCATAATGATGGTGTTGATACAGACGGACTTACCGGATCCCGTTGCCCCCGCGATCAGCATATGCGGCATTTTGGCGATGTCCGAGACAACGATCTGCCCGCTGATATTTTTCCCGACCGCAAAAGCAAGACGGGATTTGTGTTTTTTAAACTCTTCGCTTTCCAACAATTCCCGCAAAATAACCGGTGTATTTTCCTTGTTCGGAACTTCAATACCAATGGCCGCCTTGCCGGGGATCGGTGCCTCGATGCGGATGTCCGTCGCTGCGAGGTTCAGCTTAATATCATCGGAAAGCTTCGTGATCTGGTTGACCTTCACGCCCTGTTCCGGCTGGAGCTCATACTGAGTGACCGCCGGCCCGCAGCTGATATTGGTGATGGTGACACGCACGCCAAAGCTTTGCAGGGTGCTCTGGAGCTTTGCTGCAGTCTCTTTTAGTTCCCGCTCATTTGCCCCCTTTCCCTGCACTGGTTTTGCCAGAAGGTCAATCGGCGGGAATTCGTATTTCTTTTCCGGCACCGGGAACGGCACGAGCGATAATGCCGCGCTGCCACCGGATATCCGTGGGGTTCCTGCGGCACCTGCATCCGCGCGCGGCGCACCGCAGGATGCAGGTGCCGCAGGAACCGCCTGACGCACGGCGTTTGGAAAACCTTCCGCACCGCCCTTTACCGGGTACTGCAGTTCCGACGGTGTAAGATCCGGCACATCTTCATCCGGATACGCCGTCCCGAACCCGCCAAAGAAATTTTCCTGATCCAGTGCCGTCTCCGGCGCATCGCCGGAAGAATCCCCGACGATACCCATTTCTGCCTGCGGCACAACTTTTACAATACCGCCCTCCGATGCCGTAGACGGTAAAGCCCCGCCTTGGTCTACGGACATATCCGGCCAGAAGTCCGGGGTTCTTTGTGGTGGGTTTTCTTTTACAGGGAACGCAAGAACCGTACCGCCCTCTTCCGCGGCACTCACACCCGCTGATATGGCCTGGTTCTGCGTCTCCTCCATTTTGGCAAATTCCCGCACGGCCGGGTCAATCCCTGCATTGGCAAAGATCATATCCGCACTGACAACAAAATCGTCCCCCTCTGTCCCGGCATCCGCAGGCTTATTCCTGTCCGCGGTTTCGGTTTCCTTTTCCTCCGGTTTTGGCGGGATAATCGGCTCATCGTCACCGTAAAGTTCCTTATAGATCAAAACGACATCATTTTCCTTGACGGTAGAACCATCTTTGGACACACTAACATCGTAGAATTTCCGTTCTACAGTCGCAGAATTTCCTTCCGTGCCGCCAAATTTACGTTTTAGTTCCTCCTCATAGAACGGGACATTTTCCTTTTGATAATCTCCGGTGATCGTAATCTCCTGCATGCACTGCGGCGGTACAACTTCTTCTACAGGAGCCGTCTTCGGAGTTTCTTCCGTGTTCTGCACCAAGGCAACTTCCTCCGCCGTGCCGTACGGTGCCTCCTTTTGCCCTTTTCCCTTTTTCCCCCTTGCTTTTAGTGCATCCACAAAACGCACGGGCTCTTCCTTCGGCTGTTTTCCACCTGCCGCCAAAGCATCCGCACGTTCTTCCTTCCCGCTCTTCTGGAACGTAATCACGCGCGGTGCCTGCCTTGTGATCTCCTCATACCCTTCCTCTGCAAACTCCTCTTGGTATGCTTCTTCTTCCAAAGCAGCCCCGCGCCGGTTCGTGACAGCACCGTCCGCCATATTTCTGATATAGGAAAAAATCTCCTTTCCCGTCACAAGCATCAGGCAGATTAATAGCAGGATGATGAGGATCACCGTCGTTGCCACCGTATCAAACAGTGGACATAAAAGCCTCACCAACGTCCCACCCAAAATTCCGCCGCCGCTTTTTGTCTCCGCGGACACCGTGAAGGATTTTGCCCATTTTAGTTCCGGGTCATATGCGCTTAGAAGCTCCACCAATGCGGCAAGACACACAAATGCCCCTGCCGCGCACCACAGCTTTCTCCTCGCGATGCGGTTTTTGCGGTTGGAAATCCCAAATGCGACCCCAAAAAACAACAAAAACGGAAAAAGATAGCCAAAAATCCCGAATAAACCGAAAATAATGGTATTCAGCCATGTTCCGACCGTCCCGCAAAGATTGATATAACTTAAGAAAAACAACAATGCCACCAGAAGTGTCACTGCCAGCACGATTTCTTCCTTCATAGAATCCGAAAGCCTCTCCTCCGGCTCATACGCAGAACCGATCTGCCCCTTGCCGTCGGCTCTTGCCCCGGAACCTGCCTTTTTTGCAGGCCGCCCGGAAGCCGTATTCTTTTTCCCTGCCGCTCCCGCCTGCTTTTTTGTGCCCGCGCCAGCCTGCTTTCCCGCCGCAGTATGTTTGCCCTTTGCCATCTTCTGGTCTGCCATGCAACAAACCCCTTTCCAAATCATTCTATGCCGATGTACCCCGTGTTCCCGGTCACAATACTTCCGCCATTAAAATATATTTACAAACAGAAATACCCAAGTAAAACCAAACCAAGCACGATCCGGTACCAGCCAAAAACGACAAAATCATGTTTGCGGATATAACTCATCAGAAAGCGGATTACGACAACCGAGACCGCAAACGCGACTACCATGCCGGTGACCAGGATCATCGTCTCATTGCCGCTTAAAGAAAATCCATTCTCCATCCCGAATTTCACACTTTTGATCAGGCTTGCACCCGCCATGACCGGAACCGCAAGGAAAAAAGTAAATTCTGCGGCGACTGGCCTCGCGCAGCCGATCAGCATTCCGCCGATAATCGTGGCACCGGAACGGGAAGTTCCCGGAACCAGCGCCAAAAGCTGAAATATGCCGATCATGAGGGCATCCCGGTATGTCAGGCCGTCGATGGACTCCACCCGCGGCCGTTCCCCGATCTTTTTTTTCTCCAGCACAATAAATATGAAACCATATAAGATCAATGTAACCACAACCACGATCGGCTTCATCAAAAGTTCATCAATCTGGTCATCAAACAATATCCCGATCACCCCCGCCGGGATACAGGCAACAAAAATCTTAAACCACATCGAAAACTTATCTTTGCAGATAAAATACCGCTCCTTTGCCGAAAACGGCCAGAGCCGTTTAAAATACAGCATAACAACCGCAAGGATTGCACCGAGCTGTATCACTACCAGAAAAAGCGCCTTAAACTCTTTCGAAATATCCATCTTGATAAATTCGTCCACCAGTATCATGTGCCCGGTGCTGCTGATCGGCAGCCACTCGGTAATTCCCTCCACAATCCCAAGGAAAACCGCTTTGAACCATTCCACAATATCAAATTCCATACGATACCTCCAAGTACAGCGGCGCGCGGCTTTTCCTCTCTTTCGGACTGCCGGTGCTGCCAAAAAGCAGCAGCGTTGGCATGGAAAAGCCCGCGCACCCCCTATACAAATCTTATCCGGTAAAAGTATAGCATATTCTTGGAAATTACGCAAGATCAAATCACAGGGGGTATGCAGGCCTTCTAAATAAATTTATTTTATCGACTCTTCTATTATAAAAATATATTTTTATTAAGTTTTATTTATAGCGAAACATCATAGGATACGGCAGCAAACTCAATTTGCATGAATCAGGTAAAAATCATCCGAGAACAATGCCTCCCCTCTGGTAAGCGGCAAAAACACTTCCTCACACCAGCGCTTAAAGCGGGCAGCAAACCACTCCTGCCCCGGCCAGCAGGCGCTATGCAGAAGGATGGAAAGCAAAATATTAAGCGCAAAACAGGCATCGAGCATTTTAAGGCAGACTGCCCCACCCGCCTTTTTATACCCCGCCGCTATCGCGCGCCGGTTTTCCAATCCGTTAATGCTGCAATACAGCATCGCGAGATCCATCATCGGGTGGCAGTAGCCGAACAGAGAAAAATCGATCGGAACAAGCCCGTTTTCGGTAATCAGTATATTGGACAAAGAAAGATCCGCGTGGGTTATTATCACATCCTGTCCGAACGCATCCATCTGCTTTGTAATAAAGTCAAAGGCATCCGCCATACATTGCACCCATTCCAAATCAAAAGCACCGCTCCCCAAATCATCATAAAGTTTTTGTTTCAGGCGGCGGCACAGGGCAGCGTCATAGCAAAGCACCGGGATTTTCTGACACATGCGCGCATGTTTATGGAGCTTTCCGACCATCTCCCCGATCCGGAAACACAGGTCATAGTCCACCTCATCTTTTTCAGGATTCCTGCCGGGCAGCCACGTCAGCATCGTGGCAAAAGTACCGTCGGAAAGCGTGGTTACAAGTTTGCCTTCGCCGTCCGGACAGGGCTTTTGCACCTCCATGCCGCGGCTGCTCAAAAAGTCCAAAAAACGAAGTTCTTCCCGGTAGATTTCCCCGCGGTTCATACCATCATAGACCGCTCCCGTCTGAAACCCTTGCGCATGCTTGTGGATGCGGAGCAAATACCTGTTATCGACACAGTATGTCATATTTTCATTGTGGCGTATCAGATTCGTTTTTGCCCCCTGCATCCCATATCGGAAAAGTGCTTCTGCCAAAAGATCCGGTTCCATTTTTTACCTCCTTCGTTTTTCTTATCCTTCATAATGCTCCATCTCTCGGAAATAAATATTTTATTTTTCACAAACTTTCACTTCGACCGCAATTTTTGCAATCTCCTTTGATACATCCCGTTCCCCGGAAACATGAAGCATCGGAATGCCGTCCGCAGAAAAATGTACCCTGTGGTATGTACTACAGCGGCAGTTGTATTTCCCCCGCTCCTGCGCATGGTAGGCAACCATCCACCGCCCGTCCTCATCCTGAAAGAAGGAATTGTGCCCCGGTCCGTTGATTCCTTCTACAAATGTAGAGCGAAGCATCGGGTACGGAAGCTTTTTAAAGGAATCCGGCTTTAAAAGATCTGCCCCATCCTCCGCGACCAGATAGCCCACCGCATAGGAATAGCCGCAGGCATCCCCTCCGGAATAGGCAAGATAAATCCTGCCGTTTGCATACAGGGCATACGGCCCCTCATTATTGATCGTGCCCTTTGTGTTTTCCCAGCCAAACAGCGGTCTGGAAAGCAGTACCGGCTCGGAAGTGAGCACCCATGGCTTCTCCTCGTGTGCTGCCGCAATATAGAGCATGGAACCCGTGTCCAAAGGCGTACCGATGCCCCGGCGGTATGACCACACAAGATAACCCTGGCCGCCGGAGCGCACCCATGTCATATCGAGCGTGATCCCATCCTGTGTAAGCGGGCTGCCGTCCTGTCTTACCACACGCACAGGCTCTTCCCAGTCCATGGCACGGATGATCTCTCCGCCTTCCCTCAGCTTCATAAAATGGCACTGTGGTCCCCACGCCTCCCCGCTAACTGCAAACAAAATGTAGAGCGCGCCGCCGATCACATGGAATTCCGGTGCCCAGAAAGTTTGTACCAGCCCCTTTTCCTTATCCTGAGCTAAAATGCAGTATTCTTTCATATCCGGCGCAAACAGTCCCTCTACGGTATCCGCCCTGCGGACAAATATCCCGATATCATTGACATTGTCATTTGTTGCAAGGAAATACCAAGCGCCCTCCCAATGAAAAATTACCGGGTCAGCATAGCCTACCGCCTGCGGGAATTTTGGTGATACCGCCCGGATTTCCCCGTGCAGGATACTGGTACTTCCAGAATTTAAAGCATGGATTTCCTGCTCGTCCCAGTAAATTCTCTTTTCATCCATGGAGCCATCCGAGTAGGTCACCCTGGCACTTACCGCAGAGAGTTCCTCCACATTCCTTACCGAAATCTTTTTCGGATATTCGGCGCTCACACTGCAAAGCGGAATAAAACGCGCACGGATTTTTTCACTTTGCTCGTCCGTAACAGGAAGCATTCTATTTCCAGACTCAAAATAAGCAGAATATTCCGCGCGGGAAACCTCCCTCTGCTCTGAAAAATCAACAAAATCCTCCGTGTTCCACAAAAGCAGGGTATCCGGTTTCTGCGGATTTCCCTGTGCATCGACATATTCTGCCAGAATCCCGTACTGCCCATCCTTCTCAAACAACACCGGATTTTTTACACCTCGCTCCAAAAGTGTATCGTCCTCCCTGATTTTGGCGCAGGCATATAGGATACCACAGCCCTGATTCAGTTCCTCGACTTTCCCGTCCTCGTCACAGAGCGCAAAATGAACGCTGTTTGCAAATGAATTCGGGTATTCTGCTCCTGCTGCCTGCTTTGTATACACTTTAATATACTTCATACGATTCCCCTTTCCAAATACCGGGGTAAACACCCCGTTTGATCTTTAAACCATAAAAGGGAAGATTCCACCACCACCCGGTATCTTCCTCCCCCTTTTATTCTATCATAAGCCGCTTGATATTTTCTATCAATCGGTTAGCATTTCTTGCCATTCAGGCTTTTGTCCGGGGCAGAGGAAATTCGGAATCCGTTCCGCGATCCCTATGCTGCTACCACAGCATGTCAGACGGGGCTTATCCCCCACCTGACACAAAGAAGTCCCCCTTTCCCACCACTTTCCTCTTTACGGCTTAGAAGCTTTCAAACTTGGGGTCGGTGAACGGCTTGATGTCCTTTTCTGTCCCCCATGAAGCGTTTTGTCAAGTGCTTTTTTGAGTTACTGACGCAAAACTTTTCAGCTCGGCAGGAAACGGGCAGAAAGAACGGGCGTAGAACGGGGATTGTTTTTCGTAATTGGCTATGGTATAATTTCTACCAATACAGACAGACTAATCGGAATTTGAGGAGAATTGTGGCTATGAGATTCTATTGCTCCGAACCAATGGGAATTTGGGCGACCGACGCTTTCTGAAATATGGGATACGCTGCAAAAGATTGAGTTAATGCCTGACATAGCGTGGGTGCGTGTTACTCTGCACGATGATACAGAAATCATAGAAAACAATGGGGGCAGAAGAATTAGCTCTTGCAGGAGATACAATCGTGGTTTGCACCACCATTTTACCTACAGAATTAGAAAAATTAGTAAATTGCGAATGGCTTTGCTCTGACGGAGTGATTACAATAGAGGCATCTGAATTAAATACTTATTCGTGTGTACCACCAATTCCAGAAAACTACAATTGTTTGGAAATCGTGTGGGACTAATCAACAACTTTCAGTTTGTAGGGCAATAAAACATGGGTGGCGGGGCAGTCTTTCATTATCCCGCCGCCCCGTCCGTTATCGATCCATATCTTGTGTCCTGTAAGGCGCGTATTCCCGCTGTTCCTGCCGCAAGATACTGTAAACGCTCTTTCGGATTTTCTCGGCTTCTTTCGATAGCTCCGATTAAATTTTTTTGTGGGTGCAGGCTCTGAAAAGCCTTGATATTACAGTGTTCCTATTAAAACTCATTCATATGAAATTGGGGCAGTCCCCCTAAAAGAGAACTGCCCCAAAGCGTTTGTTGTGTTATTCTTCCGGCAGAAATCCTCCTACAAGCGAGCCGCCGTCTGCCGCCTCAAAAACCTTTGTGAATTGATAGCCTTGCCGCATCAAAGCAAGCTGTTCTTTCCATGTTGCATACAGAACATCAACATCGGCTTGTGTCCATTCGCGGCAAACATATTCCTCATCTGCGTTTTTGTACCAAAAGGATTTGTCTCCGTCGTCTGCGAGTTGCTGATAGTATGCGCGTTCTTGCTCCATCCAGCTTTCAAATTCATCGGCTTGCCAAAATTCGGGCTGGTTAGCCGTCTTGCCTCCCGGTGCCAAGTCGGTTCGTACTTCCACATCACCGTTTGCAGAATTTGGTGAAGTGTTGGTTGCATTTGCCGCAAAAGCTAACCCGCTAATGGACAAAAGCATGATGACGGCAAGTGCCGTCCCCAAAAGGATAGGTTTGTGTTTCATAGTATTACCTCCGTTTTTTGATTTCACTCATCTTTTGAGTGTATCGACATGATAGCACCCCTATATGAAACCTGTATAAAACGTATGTTAAAGTGAAAATTTTTGTCGATAGTCATAGCGATATTGTAAATCGCATACCCCCTGGCTCTTTCATAGGGTAAAAGGAATATGGCAAATCAAGATAATTCAAAATAGATGCTACGATATATAAGCCAAGACCATTTCCGCCGTCCTTTTTATTTCGGGCATAATCTGGACGATAAAAGGGCTCAAATATTTTCTTTAGGTGCTCTGATGGTATAGGTAAACACTCATTTTCAATAACCAAGTTACGGTTATCAAAATAAACAGATATTGTTCCTCCGGGAATCGTGTAAGCAACAGCATTTGCCAAAATATTCGAAATAGCTTTCGAGATGATCTTCGGAGGCAAGCATACGGGGAACTGATTTAATAGGGTCATTTTGAAAATCATACCATTTGCCTGTGCTATCAGTTGATACTGTTCACATAAAGGCAGTAAAAGCGCAGTAGCATCAAAAGTCGTTGACGGTTCAGTGTCTATGCTTGTCCCCAATTTTGATGTATCCAAAATTTCTGTAATCATTTTAGCAATTTGTTCACTCCGCTCTTTGCATAGGGGTAAATAAGCATTGTAGTCTTTATATTTTCCAATCCCCATAACCATATTATCAAGAATAGCATTAAGCGCAGTAACAGGCGTTTTTAATTCATGTGTTGCCATTCTCAGAAAATCTATTTTTTGCCGTTCTACTTCGGCCACCTGTTCTTTTTCATGTTCAAGATTTTCGATAGTTTGTAGTAACTTTGAATATAATCTGTTAATACTTTCCGATAATAGACCTATTTCATCTGCTGATTGCACCCTGCATTTAGCGTCTTTTTTCAGAATAGTCATGGAAAATGTAGTATCTACAATATGCTTAATCGGTTTTGTAATTGCTTTTGAAAAAAAGAAAGCGGATATTAAAGAAATAAGCACACACATACCCATTGTGTATGGTAATGAGCCAAGAATGGCTTGCGTTACTTCCGCATTACGCGTTACTTCTGCCGGAAAAATATTTCCAGCCGTACCGGGGGTTAAGGGATTATCACTTGCAATAATAGGAGCAAGAAGATAAAACATTCCACTTGCGAATAAAGCTATCATCAACATAAGAAAAAGCGTATATATAAAGATTTTTGGAAATAGTTTTAGCCGTTTCATTCGTCTACCTCGTATTTATATCCAATTCCTTTGACAGTAACAATACAGTCAAGCCGTAATTTTTTTCGCAAATTTCTTATGTAGACATCCACTGTTCTGTCGATAATCGGGGCATCACTCCCCCATAAATCATCAAGAATTTGGGTGCGGGTAAGCACTAACCCTTTATGCTCTACTAACAATCTCAACAAATCAATTTCTTTTGGGGTAATATCAATTTTACCATTCGGGTCTTTGGCCGTATAGCCAGAAAAATCTACTGTCACATCACCAAAGGTCATTGTATTAAGAACATCGGTGCTTCCGTTTCTGCGTAAAAGTGCCGTGATGCGTCTGCCAAGCAATACCATAGAAAACGGTTTTGTAACATAGTCATCCGCTTGTTCATCAAAACTTGTAACTTGCGTATATTCGTCTTTAATAGCTGTGAGCATAAGAACAGGAACAGAGCTTTTTTTGCGGATTTCATGTAACACACCAAGTCCTGTTATTGCAGGGAGCATAAAGCGAGCTAACCCCGTGGGACACGGGGTTATGTTGTGAGTTATGCAAGAACTATTCGCATACCCTCATTTCTGATATTTATTGCGGCATTTACATCTCTATCGTGATGAGTGCCACATTCAGGACAATCCCACGCTCTAACAGCAAGATTTTTAATCGTTGTGTTTTTGTAGCCGCAGGCACTGCAAATCTGACTGCTCGCAAAAATTTATCCACTTTTACAAGCTTTTTGCCCTGTTCTTCCAACTTATATTTCAAGTATGTCCACAATTTTAGCCTCCTACATAACCAGATTTACCGTCCATCTTCGGAATAAATCTGCCATACACTGTTCTTCGCCCTCCTACAATAATTTTATCATACCAAAAAGCCTCCATATCTTACAGATATGGAAGCTTTTCCCCTTTTAAGTATCAACTTGTCAGACATCTAACCCACAGTCATCTAGCCAGAATCTCCAATAGCCTAACAATAAGCCATGTCCTCTAAACCATATATTTATCAAAACTCTATTGTCACCTTCCTAAAATATCTGTCAAAACTTTCCTTTACAGCTTATTGTACGGGTTCACTTAAACTCTGGCCATACTACACCACTCGGCAAGAAATTATAACCATATTACATATTTAATATGTGTATGTGCACACAATTATATTTCACTGCCGAACCCTTACTTCAATACCATCTGCCTGGAGGCTTTCCTCAAGTGTGTCTCTTACATCCTCACTATCTACCATCACAGTTTTTAGTTTCACATCCATGTTTTAATATTCACACCACTCCCTATGTTCCGCAAATATCGGTGTACCCTCAAGGCAATAACGGACGACATGGGGACGATAAACCTCCTTCTCCTGCCGCACGCCCTCCATTATTTTTGCCATGTACCATTGCCATACATACTTAACAGCGCAGCGCAAAATACACTCATGCCACTCCTTCTTTTCAAAATGCTTATCCAGTACTGTCAAAGCAGCTTCCGCAACCACCGGAAGCAAAGCGAGCAAATGTGGCGGCCACTTGCTATCCAATGGCTTGCCAATAAAATAAGCCGCAACCTGAAAAATCAAGGTTGCTAGAACCCACCAATATTCTGCCGCCCATATCAGCATCCGTCTCCAGCCCAACCTATTTACGTATGGCTTAGCTGCCAGACGTATGACAGCCTCCTCCGCTTCTGACAACCGGACATCCTTTAATCTTATTGTTTCCTGACTTGCCGCAACCTCCTCCTTCAACGAAATGTTCTGCATCTGTACAAGTTCCTCAACACTCGATGCAACCGTCTCTATAGTCAACGCGTCCACATCACCCCGTGTCTTCGCTACCAGAATATCCTCAAGCTGTTGTTTTCTAAGTTCATCAATGTTAAGGATATCAATATTTTCCGTCTTCTTAAACTCAACTGCTACACTTTTTAACTTTTCAAAAAAGCCGGCTGTCGGATTCTGCGCCGCATAAGCCTGCCTTGCCAAGGTAAGCGCGGGCAGGTCACTATACTTTTTCGCATATGGGACCCATAACCGGGTAACAAGCATATTTTCCGAAATTATAGGCAAGGCATGCAAATTCCAACGAGACTCATCGTCGGCACTCATGGCTTCTGCAACATATTCCTTAAAGCTATATACCAACTGCGTGTTCGTTGTAACAAAAACCGGCAGTTTCTTTCGTCCACCATATCGGACGGTATAATCCCCCGCCCTCAGTATATTAATCTGGTTAATCACTTGGACATCATTTGATACCGCACCTTCCCTCCAATGAAATTTGTCCTTGATGTAATTTTCGACAGCCTCTGTTTCCAGCCAATATTTATGGTATGCCTGCGCTTCCCAAGATATATCCGGTTCACGTACAATCCCATGCTTTTTCAGCAAACTATCAATACTTTGGGAGACCTCACAGAAAAAAGAGGCTCCTGTCGGATTTTTCTCTGCATAAATGGCAAGCTCCCGATTTAAAATCTGTTTCTTCCCCTTATAACATTTTCCTGCAACATATAAGGCATGTGCAACCTCTTCCACTGTCTTGTCAAAAATACCAATCTTCCCACCATACTCATCTTTCACCAGCTGTGCAAGTTCTTGCGTTGCCCTCACATGCATTTCAACAGAATAACCCACAAGACGCAGAATCATCTTAGTATCAAAATAAAATACCGTCCCCCTAAACTTTTGGTTCTTATCCTGCTGGTAATCGTTCGTCTGATAAATGCCCTGATATATCATCAAGCCATTATTGATATCTTCCAGATACTCTTTTTCAACCCGGTCGCTCCCTTGGATATAATCAATAAATCTCCCAATATACCATGACTCGCTCAGCTTGTTATCCTCTGTATCAATTTCCTCATCCATAAAGAGCCTTGCGGCATTCCCACGTTCATTCAGGAAAAAAGACAAGCCGTTCTTTGCCTTATCATTATCCCACGACAAGTTGTACTTCTCCCTTACGAACTGCACCAAACATCCGATAACTGCATCCTCCTGTACATGCAGCCTCCGCATATTCGCTTCAAACTCTTCCACATTAAATTCTGTTTCGCCCACCACATAGCCTGCATACCTTGGTAAATACTTGACTTCCCCATTCTTCTTCAGGATGGAGATACAGTTATTGATCATTGACTGCTTCATTTCCAGCCCAAATTTTCCTTTTAGCTTATCCAAAAGCTCATCATTCCGTAAGGACCGGCCTGGTGCAGTGACTAATACACTCATTATATAATTGCAAAAAACCAGTAACGGATTATCATTCGTCTTTATGTATGCAAGTGCGACTAGCGTATTCGGATTATTCATATCAAACCCCTCCCACTGCATTATAACACCTCCTCCAGACTTTTTTCTACATACCTTTTATTCTATGCAGGAAATTTTATTTACCCATAATGTGTCGTAAAATTTACCTCTATGCTTTTTGCATTATAGTTCATGTGTAACGTAAACCGCACAATAACTTTATAATAAAATACTATAAATACCACATAGGCATCATGTATCACCAAAATTGGTAACTGCTAAGATTTTATCCATATTCGTGATTCCCTATACCAAAATATTTTCTTAATGTTATTCATCTCGAACCTCCAATTCTCTCTTTATCATACCCAGACCGTTATAAGCAAAATCTTGAGTAAACCTAACTCATCGGCTTACCCAAGACTTTACCATGTGTACCATGCTTACAAATTAACCCGAACCTCCCTCAACAAGTCTTTGTACAACTTCTCATATACATCCCGCTCTGCTAAAGCCTTTACGTACGCCGGATGTGCCTCAATATTCCGTGCTGTACCGCAAGGCTGCTTATCCTCTTCCCGTTTTCTCCTCTTCCTCGTATTCCTCCGTTTACGGAACACCGCCACAAGCCAGTATAATGTAAACTTCTCTGGCAGCATATCTACCCTCCCTTCTCAAAGTATCCAACCCTAATGCATCACCTGCTTTATCTAAAGATCGGGTAGCCTCCTGCCAAGCACTTACTGCCACACTAACTACCGTGTTCCAGTGCTTCCAATCCCACCCCGGTTCACCCCAGCCAACCTGTCCACCTCTTCAAAAGATAGTAAAGGCTGATTTTCAACGATCCTAAACTGACAGATACGGTCATTTTTGTGGATTACTGTACCGCGCAGCGCGTATGCTGCCATGTACCACCAATCGTTCGGACCGCAGTAGGAATTGTCCACGATCCCGGTATGGTTCGTCTGAATGATGCCAAAATTTTTGAACGTGCTGCTCCGTGGAACGATATGCGCCTCGTAGCCCTCTGGGAGCTGCATCGCCACACCGAGCGGAATCAGCGCAAATTCTCCCGCCTTCATCGCAACTTCCTCCTCTGCCCGCAGGTCAATCCAGTCCGATTTCCCGTCAATATAGCGCAGGCGCTCGATAGAATCGTCCAAATACTGAATTTTTATTTTCTTCACTCTCTGTCTTCTTTTCCCTTCTGTTGGTTCAACAGCACGCACCATACCCGCACCATATGCAACTCGCGTTCCCGCTGGGTACTCCGCACGTAATGCCTCGACTTCCTCCATGGTAGGAGGGTTTCCTGGCAGTTTGTCTGAACACACAACCTCACGGCATACCCAATAACTGTCCAGTCGGCAGCACCCAGCATTATTGCAACGTACCCGCGTGTATGGATAAAACCCTCCATTACTTTCATAGCAAAGGAGCGCAAGGCTCTTCTCATCCAGTCCAGGCACATTTTTCACGACCCTGTATATCTTGCATACATCTTCCCGTGAACTTGCTAACCACCCCTCACTACATACGATAATCCCGGACACCATCAAAAAACAGGAGTCTTTTTAAATACCCTACCTTAACAGTTCCGACGGAAGCATATTTAAAATATCATCTATATCAACTGCAATCTTTTCTCTTTTCGTTATACCCTACACTTCCCAAAAACATCACATAAGAAAAAAGTCCCTGTACAAATACTAGGACTTTAATAAACAATATTACTCTCGTTCGCTTACTCTATCAATTACATTATATTACTCATTCATTGCTTGTTAAACTCAATGTCACTCAATTCTATAATCTTTTATAGCCGCATCAATCAGCCCTAAAACATTATATCTATCTGTTATCCTCTTAAACTCTTCAACCAGTTTATTGTGTATAATCCCTAAATCCACACTCCTTGTTTCACTATCTGCCCAACTGCTTGGTCTGTAAAATGCAGGCAACTTTTTAACTAGTTCTTTTGCTTTAGCTAATAAACTAAATCCATTGCATTCTTTCATTGGTGCAACGCACAAACAATCCTGTACATAAAACCATCCAAATCTAACATTTGGATCATCATCTGTATGCATACATACTGGATACACTGTATTCAACACAAACTTACAGTATCTCTCTAATGAAGTCTGCGACCCATATTCTCTATAATCTCCGCATTTTATTGCCACCTCAATAGCTGGCGTTTCTAGGAAAAAAGTCTTCATTACATAGTACTCTATACAAATGATTGGTAGTACATAAACATTTTTAAAATTCCTTCTCCGTATAATCTTTCTAAGTATACGATATTCCTTGATTGTTGTGTAATTGTCCGGAACCAAATCAATATAAACTATGTACTGGTTCCCAGCATCATATATCTCACATAACTTGTCCCGAAGAACAGAATTTCCACCTGTAAAGTACAACATAACCTCTGACTGATTCTTGTAAGCGCTTGCAATCATCTGACTAATAGGTGCATTTTCTGCATCCTCAAATATCATCACCCTCATACAGCCGGATTCCCCTTTCCGTAAACTCAAAATCAACCAAATTTGGACAGAATACTTTGGTCAGATTCCAATTTTTCAAATCGACAAAAATACATGTGTTTTCGCGAATATCGACCAAAGCATCTGCAATGCCATCACTTAAATACAAATCAAGTCGATCCATCATAATAAATAAATAAGTTCTCTCCCTCAAGCGTTTTATTACAAAATCAGTTGTAATGCCCTCAAAATAAGTAATCACCAAATAATTTGCATCCCCTGCCATCATGCCCGCCTGCAATAACTTTGCCAAGTAAGTCTTTCCCATTGCAGAATCATCTTCTGTTGCATGAATTCCAAAAGGCAACTCTATGCTAATAACCATACTGCCAACTACGATCTTCACTCAAGCCCCCCACTTTCTATTTTCTGGTTTAACAGACTGCAATCTTTATAAAGCTTCCCATTCAAATATAACTCCGTTTTTGTGCCATGGAAAGGAAGTGCCTCATCCCTCTGGGCAAAATAAATACTGCATTCTGGTATCTCTGCAACAAAGCGCAGGGCATTAAAGCCCATTTCTGCACCATTGACCACTTTGTCAGGTAATCCCTCCAATTCAAATAAGGCTTTTGAACCAGCACTCATCTCTGTATAATATAAATGGTTACCAAACCGATCAATAAAGACCCTTCCATCCTTATATTCCCCTTGTTCAAGCTCTGCCAATACTTTTCTCTGGAATGCACTCCCAATCACCCTTACTGCTAAAATTGCTGCCTCTACATCAAATACCAGTACTTTTTCTTTCGGAAGATTCTCTTTACCAATATACACATTAATTGCCACAACACACCTCCAAGTAATAACTACCATTCCACTTAATAACCTGACAGAACTCTGACCAACACGTAATTCTCCCACCCATATCCTACCATAACTCCTTATGCAACGCAAGTTCATTCACTGCTACATTACTCAGTCTATATAGACAACAATCTTACCGCCCCGGTTCTCTTACCCAAAACACAAATTCCCTTCATCACATATAAGCGCAAGTTCATAATCACTAAGTCCTGGCGCATTCTTCTTAACCTCATATATCTCGCAAGCATACCCATTACAGACCTTATTCAGTATCACATCATATGCATCAGGATCTATCGGCACAGACTGTCGCTGCACAGGATCCCAAGTGGTGGCTGATGTTGCAACCCTAAATCTCCCCATAAGTTCCTTGTATCCTCTCATATCATACACTCCTTCCTGCATATTATTAATAAATTCACTATCCATACTCTACCTTCTTTGATCACTCACTGGCTGCCACACCCCGTGTTATAGAATGCCTCTCTATAAACAGTGTGACAGCCATACAAGCCTTCCCCCCAAAAACAAGACTAAGCCTCCAATATATCGCCCAAGTCCATATAAAGCTCAAGGACTGAGTAATAGTCACTTCTATCCTCATCCTCACAATAACTCAGGCTTACCCTATTCAGAAGTTCCGCATATACCTCTTCTGCTTTATACAGTATGCCCTCATGCCCCATGTACCCCATCAAGTCACTCGGGGTAAACACGTAGCAGCCTTCCCCGCCATATCCTCGATAAAAACCATCCGGGAAGAAAGCTCCTCTTCACGCCCCAAGTAAAAGCGCCCCCACGCGCTATACCCTTCCTCCCTGCTGTCAAACTCTTTTGCCGACTGCTCGATGGCAATCCAGTCCTCCAAGTCACCGTCCTGATAATATACGAACCGGTAACCTTTCGGAAGCTTATATTCCGGGATATCGCAAAGCGTATCCCTCTGTAACAAAAGCTTATAATACCGTATTCTGGCATCATGGTTGTCAAACACCATCGTCAAACCTCCATAAAATGCAGTGCGGGAAACGTGTTTCAATCGTTTCCCGCACTGCGTCTTCCCCTGTCTTTTTATCCTTCGATGTGCAGGGCAATTTTTAAGATGTTCATCACACAAAACTGGAGATCCGCCAGCGTAATCTCCCCGCCCTTTTCCACCGCCGCAACAATATCCTTCACATTCTGCTCGCAGCCCGGCATAATCAGGTCATTGCCGACCCGGATGCACTTAACGGCGCTGGAATGCGGATAGGCCTTTTTCTGTCCGCCCGAAGTATCCTGCGTGGTAAACCAGTCCGTCATCACCACACCCTCAAAGCCCCACTCGTCGCGCGCCACATTCTGGATCAACTCATAATGGTTCGCGGCGTGCACGCCGTTTAACAGGTTATAGGATGTCATAATCGAGTAAGGCTGCGATTCCTTCACCGCGATCTCAAAACCCTTTAAGTAAATCTCGCGCAGCGCCCGCTCGCTGATATGCGAATTGTTAAACTGGCGGTTATCCTCCAGATTGTTGCCCGCGTAATGCTTGATCGTCGTGCCCTGACCCGCAAAGGACTGCACACCTTGCGTCATTGCCGCCGCGCATTTCCCGGAGAGCAGCGGGTCTTCGGAATAATACTCAAAATTTCTCCCACAAAGTGGGTTCCTGTGGATATTCATGCCCGGCGCAAGCCAGAAATGCACATGGAACTGCTTCATTTCCTCCCCGACGGCGCGCCCCATCTGCCGGAATAATTCCATATCAAAGGACTGTGCCAGGGTATTTGCAATCGGGATCGCCGTACAGTACTGATAATAATCCACCGCATCAGACGGCGTATCCTCCGGGAACGGTGCCTGATCCATGCCAAACACCTCGCCGCCGCGCAAAAGCTTTCCGTCCGGGGTCGCCTTAAAATGCGGATAGAGCCGCAGCCCGGCAGGTCCGTCCGCAAGGATCATATTCGGGATACCGCGCTCCTTAATCAGCGTCGATACCGTATCCGCCGCCGCGCCCGGCACTGCCGCGGAAGCCGAGCCGATCATGCCGGAATGCGTGTGGATGTCGCCGAAACGGCCGACACAAAGTTCTGCCATCTCCTGCACGCTAAGCTGCGCGACAAGCTCACAAAGCTCTGCCTTTCCTTCCCTCACATCGGAAAGCGTGAGCTTCTCTGTGGCGCGGGTATCCGTATAAACCGGGCGCTCCTGGTCATAGACGACAGTCTTTCCTGCGATCTGCGAAGCATCCAGCTCAATTATCTGCGTTTCCTGCACCCCGACCTGAACACAGTCCTGCTGCACCGGGAGATGATACATAGAATCCCATCCGCCCGCAGCGGCAGAAAGTTCCTCCATCGGCGTATTCAGCGCAAAAAGATTTTTTAACTTCGCGGTCACCACCGTCTCACCAAGCTTTAGGACAGCGGCGGTACTGGTGTTGCGCGAACTGCTGCCGACATTGATCTTATACTGACCCGCTTCAAGCTTCCATGCCGCATCCGCCACATCGTAGGATGCCATGTCCGCAAGCGGGAAGGTGACCGTAACCGTTTCTTCCTCGCCGCAGGAGAGCAGCTTTGTTTTCGCAAAACCAACAAGCTCCTGGAACGGCTTCTCAATCATCCCGCCAAGCATCGTCACATATACCTGCACAACTTCCCTGCCCGCATTTTTGCTCCCGGTATTTTTCACTGTCACGCACACCTTCACCTTGCCATCCTCTACCGTGACCGACTGTGCCTGCATTGAAAATACCGTATAGCCAAGCCCGTAGCCAAAGCAGTATGCCGGTTCCACGCCAAAGCTGTCAAAATAACGGTAGCCGACATAAATCCCCTCTTTATAGTATTCGTCATCCAAATTCCCGCCAATATGCCCGAATTCCCCGGAGGACGGATAATCGGAATACTTCTTCGCCCAGGTATCCGTCAGTTTCCCCGAAGGGATGCTTTTGCCCGTCAGGACATCCGCCACAACAAAACCGCCGATATTCCCGGTCTGGCCGACTAAAAGCACCGCATTTACGCCAGGAATCCCGTCAATCACGGACATGTCCATCACGCCGCCGACATTTAACAGGACAATACATTTTTTGTAATGTTCTGCCAAAAAGCGGATTGCGCGCTCCTCGCCGTCCGTAAGTTCATAATCCCCCTTGCGGTTTTTGCGATCCTTCCCTTCGCCGGAATTGCGCGTGATCACAAACACCGCAGTATCCGTGTCCGCCTCCGCCACATCCGCTTCCGTGATTTCCGGCATATCCGGCGGGAAGAACGGGAATTCAAACATCAGCCCAATCATATGGGAATGGTTTCCATTCGCCTTTTTCGAGATATCATCCAGATAATCGTTCTTTGCCTTCTCAAAATGCGCGTCATAAGCGTCAAGCCATGCCTTTGACGTAATGGTAAATCCCGCGTCAAGCATCCCCTGATCGACCGTGATGACTTCCCTCGTGTTCACGTCGCCCGAACCGGTGCCGCCCTTTACCGTATGGCGCACCCCGTCGCCGTACATCGCAATCTTGCCCGTCCCGCTAAGAGGGAGCGCACCGTCATTCTTTAACAGCACCATGCACTCGCCCGCAAGCCGGCGCACAATCTCCTGGTTCTTCTTTTCCAATTCCGTGACCTCCGGGGAGGTCAAAGCATAAAAACTACTCATCGCAAAATCCGCCTTTCTTTATGTAATTTCGTAACAGCCCTTTGTGTCCGTTCGTCCCATACCCGTTTCTTTCATAAGTTTAACATATCATCTTTCCCATGGAAATGTCATAACTTATCCGGGGATGTATTATCACAGTTTTTTGGACAGATGACTTACAAAATCTGTTCCATCCCAATCTTCTGCACGCTAAGGCCGCAGCTTTCATAAAAGCGCATGGCAGCAGGATTGCACGCCCACACATTCAACGTCAGGTTATGGCAACCCTCCTCCTTTGCAAACGCGAGCACATACTCGTAAAGCTCCCTGCCGATATGCTGCCCGCGCAGTTTCTCGTCCACGCAGAGATCGTCGATATAAAGGGTGCGGATATCCGTAAGGGATGACTCCCCGGCATGTTCCACAAACATGCAGAACGCATACCCCGCCACATGATGATCAATCACTCCCACAAAAATCGGCCGTTTCTTATCGTCAATGATCCCCGCTAACTCCTCATCGGTGTATTTCTTATTCCCCGGCCGGAAAATATCCGGTCTTCCATCGGAATGCACTTTATGTACCTGATATAATAATTGATTGATATCCTCCAGATCGGATTGTCTGGCAAGACGAATCTGCATTGTCATCCCCTCTTTCCTGATAAATATCCCTATGCCGCTATCGCAGCTTGTCCGATAGGGCTCCCCCAACCCAACAAAGAAGTCTCCCCCTTCCCCGCCGCTTTCCTCTTTACAACTTAAAAACTGAGGACTTCTTTGATAAGTTAAAAAAGCGGCAGGGATGCTATAAAACCCTGCCGCTTTTTTCCCGAATCTTATTTTAACTTACATTTCGGATGATTTCAAGAGTATTTCATGTCCCCCTGCGAAAAAATATTGCGGATGCCCGGATACCGCCGCACTTATCCGCGCGCTTTCCCTTCCATCCCGCTCACGATCGCATAATACGAATGCGACGTGATCCGGTATGCAGCCACATACAGCAATGCAAAGATACAAAAACAAATAAGTGTCACCACTGCAAGCAGTTTCCCATTCAGCAGCCCGAACAAGACCAAGCACTTTTTTATCATCGGGAATGCGAATGCAAGATGCGTCCCCGCGGCAAGAAGCGGGAGGAAAAATACGGTGATCACCTGGGAATTCACACTTTTCTTAATTTCATGCTTTGTCATGCCGACCTTCTGCATAATCTCAAACCGGGACTGATCCTCGTACCCTTCCGAAACCTGCTTGTAGTACATAATCAGCACCGCCGCAAACACAAAGACAATGCCAAGCAGGATTCCGAGGAAGAACAGCCCGCCATATAACGCATAAAAGCCGGACCTCTCCTTCGCGGCACCCTCGATCTGCATGGAATTAAAAACGCTCGCCTCCACATCGCTTTCATTATACTGCTTCACCCGCGCCCAGATTTCATCCATAATCTCCACCTGCCCCTCATCTTCAAGGCTCAGGTCAAAAGCATAAACCCATTTCAGCGAAAACGCACGGTTCCCGGCATAATTGACAAGCCCGGAAAATTCCTCCGCCACCGCGTCAAAATCCGCGACAAACAGGAATATGGATGGAACTACAATCATCGCTGACTCCCCGTCATCCACAAAATCAACGGTCTTCTTTACGGTAAATGGCGCATGGTTAGAAATGGATATCTCTTCCTTCTCATAATTCCTTTTTGTTGTATATAGCAGCACTTCCCTCCCCGAAAGTTCCTCATTCTCCCCCATAATACTGTTGTAATCCTCAAGCGGCACCAGATAGACCTGCCATAATTTCCCGATGTCCGAGCCATACACGCCCGGATCCTCCGTCCAAAATATGCCGTCCTTCTCAACCGCGGAAGTTTCCCCGCGGCGGTAATCCATGAAATTTTTCTTGGTCTGCCCGCGCTCCTTTAGCACCTGTGAAAAAATTTCCCGAAGCCCCTTTGCCTTAACCGAGGAAAAAGCGGAAAACTGATCCGCCCGCGCATAAAAATTAATATCCCTCGGGTAGCGCGTGCGCATGCCCTCCTCCTTGCCGACATACAGGCAGACAGTCGAGGACACCATAACAAGCACCATCGTGCACAGGATACAGATGGAGGCAAGCCCCGCTCCGTTGCGCTTCATGCGGTAGACCATCGAGGAAACGGAAACAAAATGGTTCGTGCGGTAATAATACTTTTTATTCCGCTGCAACACTTTGCAGATTGCGACCGAACCCGCCATAAAAAGCAGGTAGGTCGCGGCAATCACCATAATCACGGCAACAAAGAACAGCATCATGACCTCGATCGGGTTTTCCAGCGTTACCGCGAGATAGTAAGCCCCGCCAAGCAGTGCCACGCCGACCACCGCAAACAGCCAGTTTGCCTTCGGCGGGCGCTCCCCGGTATTCTCGCTGTGCAAAAGCTCAATCGGGTTCGCAAAATGAAGCTGCCTTAGGGCATTGGCAAGAATGAGCAGAAAGATGATGGAAAAGAGCACAGCGGTGTGCAGGATGCCCGCCGCATCAACACTTATAAAAAACATGGCATCCGCCTGCAGGATATTCACCATGCAGAGCTCCGCGACCTTTGAGAGCAGCACACCGAGCGCCAACCCCGACAAGAGCGAGATACCAGCGATCATGGCAGTCTCCCACAAAAGCACACGCGCGATGTTCCACTTGCCCATGCCAAGGATATTGTAAAGCCCAAATTCCTTTTTCCTGCGGCGCATCAAGAAGGAATTGGTATAGAACAAAAACAGCGCCGAAAAAAATCCAATCACACCGCAGCCAAACTGCAGAACTAGCTGCATCTGATCCCCGCCCTTGCAGCTACCGATATAATCGCTTGCGGAAAGGAATGACACGATATAGAACATGACCACCATCCCGATGCAGGTCAGGATATAGGGCAGGTACAACCGCCCGTTCTTGCGGATGCCGGTCCACGCCAGCCTCGGGTATATTGTATGTTTCATTATATTGCCCCCTTCCCTAGCCGATCGCCGCACTGGTCTTGCGGTTGGCAAGCAGCGTCAGCGTATCTGAAATTTTCTGGTAAAGTTCCTCGTTCGTGCTGTTCCCCCGGTAAATCTGGTGGAACACTTCGCCGTCGCGGATGAACATAACGCGCCCTGCACGGCTTGCTGCCTTGACGGAATGTGTTACCATCACGATGGTCTGCCCCATACGGTTGACATCCCCAAAAATATCAAGCAGCTCATCGGTTGATTTTGAATCAAGCGCCCCGGTCGGCTCGTCGGCAAGCACCAATTTCGGCCTTGTAATCAAAGTCCTTGCGACCGCCGCGCGCTGTTTCTGCCCGCCGGAAACTTCGTAAGGATATTTTTTGAGGAGATCTGAAATCCCAAGCCGGTCGGCGATCGGCATCAGGCGGTTGTGCATTTCATCGTAGCGCCTGCCCATCAGGACGAGCGGGAGGTAGATATTGTCCTCGAGCGAAAAGGTATCGAGCAGGTTGAAATCCTGAAATACAAAGCCAAGGTTATTCCTGCGGAATGCCGCCACCGCAGACTCCTTTATCGCCCCGATATCCTGCCCGTCAAGCAGCACCCTGCCGGCCGTCGGCTTATCAAGCGCCGCCAGGATATTGAGCAGCGTTGTTTTGCCCGAACCGGACTCGCCCATAACCGCCACATACTCTCCCTCTTCCACTGTAAAAGATACGTTTTTCAACGCCTCCACTTTGTTTCCGCCAAATCTGGCCGTATAAATTTTTTTGACGTTCTGCGCCTCCAAAATACTCATATACCGTTTACCACCTTTCCTCTTTCTATATCCTGAAAAATTCCTTCCGGCAATGTTTTGGGTCCTGCCGCTTCCAAGTTCCGCAAAGTCCCTGTCACTGCCGGTAGCATCTGCTGTTTTTACTCCGCAAATGATTCTATCAAAAAAGGAAAATGTACGCCATCGAATCGGCTTACATTTTCCCACGAAATCTTACATTGTTGTAAGAAGGTATTTGGAAATCATTCCACCCGCACCCCTTTTTGCTCCAAATCAATCCGCACATTTGTCCCTTCCCCAAAACATGAAGTGACAGAAATCGAATGTCCCAGATTTTCACAGATCCTCCGGCACAGATACAGCCCGATCCCGCTTGCTTTCTTGTCCTCCCTGCCGTGATAACCGGTGTATCCCTTTTCAAAGACGCGCGGCAGATCTTCCGGTGCAATCCCGATACCGGTATCCCGCACCGTAAGAACCCACGCGCCGTCAAGCCTGATTGTAACACTTCCGCTCCTTGTGTATTTCAACGCATTGGAGAGAATCTGCTCAATGCAGAGCGAGAGCCATTTCTCATCTGTCACCACCTTGATCCCAAGCGGTTCGTAAATCAGGGAGATTTTTTTCCGTATAAACTGCCCTGCAAATTTTTTGACCGCGGCGCGCACAATTTCATCCAGGTCATATTCCGCAAAAATATAATCCGTTGAATCGGAGTCAAGGCGCAGGAATGCCAGCACCATCCCGACATACTGCTCAATCCGGAATACCTCCTCGCGCATCTTTCTGGCATTTTCCGAATCCTCCCCCTCAAGGTACAGGCGCAGCGCCGCAATCGGTGTTTTGACCTGATGCACCCAGATCGTATAATAATCCACCATGTCCGAGTAATTTGCATTCATCGTATCTTTTGCCGAGCGAAGCTGTTCCCTGAGCGCCTCGATGATTTTCCGGTAATCCGCCTCCAGCCAGTTCTCACTCTCAAAAAAACCCTCCATCAGTTCCGCGCTGCGCATCGCCAATTCCTTAAGCCGCCCATGCTTGCGGACCGCCCTTTGGTAATCAAACACCATGATACCGCCGCCCAGTACCGCACAGAGCAGCATTGGATAAAGTACCGCGCCAATCGGCAGACGGTAGAGTGCGAACACAACAAGAAAAATCGCGCAAAAAATGAAAAATACAGCAATCAGCCTGCGGTGCTGCCTCAAATACATTTTGTACAAACCCATAACAATCCTTCACACCCTTCCTGCACTGCTTCTTCCCTCTGCAAAAACAGCTGCTTTTGACCCACCAGTCTTTTTTTCCATTCCGTCCTTTACTGCACCAGATACCCCACCCCGAATTTTGTCGTGATGAACCCGGAAAGCCCTGCCGCAGAAAGTTTTTTCCGCAGCCGGTTCACATTGACGGTCAGCGTATTCTCATCGACAAAACTTTCCGACTCCCAGAGTTCTTCCATCAGCCGCTCGCGGCTCACCACCTGCCCCCTGCTCCGAAGCAGCGTCAGCAGGATACGGTACTCATTTTTCGTCAGGTCAATTTTCTGTTCCTTCGTGGAAAGCGTCTGATCCGCCATATTTAAGATTGCCCCGTTATGCTCCAGGAAAGGGGCCTGCGGCGCAAAAGCGTAACTGCGGCGCAGAAGCGCCTGGATTTTTAAAATAAGCACGTCCATATCAAAGGGTTTGGCGATAAAATCATCCGCCCCCATATTCATCGCCATGACAATGTTCATATTGTCGGACGCGGAGGAGAGAAAAATGATCGGTACATCCGATATTTTCCGAAGTTCGGCGCACCAGTGATAGCCGTTGTAAAACGGCAGCACAATGTCAAGCAGCACAAGCTGCGGCGAAAATTCTGCGAATTCCGCAGTGACGTTGCGGAAATCCTGCGCACAGCACACCACAAAGCCCCATGCCGCGGCGCGGTCAGCGATGGCTGTGGCAATGCCGGCATCGTCCTCTATGATCATGATCTTATAATCCATAACTGCTCCCCCCTGCCCAAAACTTGTCCGCAAAAAATGGTATCCCACGTAAAAGACGGGAACCCTTTCCCCGCAAAACCTTATGTTCCGCAGGATATTTTATCATATGCACCCGCATAAGTCCACGATAGATTATTTGGGATTGCTGCATAATGCAAACGCCTTCGCAAGAACCACATCCCTTCCGTACGCGGTATCCTTTGCATCCCCCTCCAGATAAATATCCGGCAGGATTCCCTTTCCGATAAACTCCGTGCCGTCCAACAGCCGGTATCCGACCGAACAGATCCGGAAAGCGCCGCCCAGACGGAGGCGTTTTAAAAACGGTGTCCCGGTCGTGCCGAGAGTCGGTGCGCCGATCAGGGTTGCCCGGCAGTTACTTTTAAACATGGCGGTAAAATCCTCCGCCGCCGAGATCGTCCCACGCGAGGTAAGCAGGACTACCGGTCCGTCATACATTGCCGCCTTCCCCTGCGTGCCAAAGAAATCCTGATATTCGTAATAATACATATTCTTTCCTGTGCGCAGGCAGCGCTCCACCTCCTCTTTCGTACAGAGGCCGTCCGCCACGCATTTTTCGATCTGTTCCGCACACATACCAATATATTGGCTTGCGGAGGATACGTCAATCCCCTTCATCTGCCTCGTCTTCTTCCGGCAGCCGGAAAACTCCCCCGCGATAAATAATTCCGCTACCCGCGCCGCATATGCCGTCATCCCGCCGATATTTTCCCGGATATCAAGGATCACCCCATCAGGGGAGTCCATGCCGGAAAGCGCCTCCGCAATCTCCCCTGCCGCCCCCGGATGCAAAAAATCATCCATGCGAGCATACAGGATGTTCCCTTCATAAATGCGGATCTCCGTATTTCCTTTGGAAATACGCCGGTATTTCGGCATCCATGTACCATCCCCGCTCCGTCCTCCCCGTCGGTTCGGATTTCCGTCATTTTTCAACTCTCCTGCTTCTTCCCCTTCCCCGGAATTTTGCACACATTCCGTTATCCCGACCAGCTCTGCGGCCTCCCGCAACAGATCAAACCGGAACATCCCATTGGAAGTTGTCAATACATTTTCTGATTTTTTTAACAAAAACGGCATGATTTCTTCCAGCTTTCCCGGATTGGCATAATCCCCGATATGGTAGATGTAGCGGAAGCACTCCGAAAGAAAGTCCGGCATCTTTACGCCGTTTACTGCGGTAACTTTTGCCAGAAGGAATTCTTCCTTTCCCGCAGGAATCTCCCTGATATGCCAGCCGCCGTCCAAATAAACCAGGTGGAACGGGAGATAACCCGCTTCCTGCACCAGTTCTCTCGGAAATCGGTAATCCGTATGTCCGTCCCCCAGCCGGTTTAAAAATTCCGCCATCAGAAGATGGAATTCTTTTTTCGTCACCACAGAAAACACACGCGGCAAATACTCCCCGTACACCGCGTCCCAATCCATCTCCTTCTCCTCAAAATACGGGAAAATCTCCCCCGCCGCCCGCCACGCCGTGGAAAGGTCATAGAGCGCATCCATCCGTTCTGCCTCCGTCATCCGATCTTCCATACTTTCCTCCTTTTTCCGTATTATATCCTTTTTTCCGGAAATCAATTTTTTTGCTGCTATATCCCGCTATTTTCCGTCTTTAATACCTTATCATATGAGAGGAAAAATGCAAGTCTTGAACTTTCATGAAAAATATGCTATCATAGGATCAGAGCAAGGGAGGAAATCCCCTGCTTTATTTTTTGGGGATGCATCAAAAAAATGCGGCACGGGTTTCCTCTTCCAAGGTTCCATGCCGCAGCTTCCAACCAAAACGAACTTTATTTTCCCACACTCTCCGTCCGGATCAGGAAGGTCACACTTCCGTCCATCTCATCGCTCACCCCGGTAAAGCTCTTATACTGCCCTGCCGCGTCGATCATCGCGTCAAGCCTCGCATATACGCTGGTCAGTTCCGCATCATCAAGCGCGTCAAGGAGCTTTCCGATCCCTTCGCTGCTGTATTCTGCCATACCATCCGCAAGTGTTGCCGTACCGTCCGCGAGTTCCTTTGCGCCGTCCTTTAATTTCCCTGCGCCTTCAAGGAGATCGCCTGTGCCGTCCGCCAGCTCCCGTGCGCCGTCCTTTAAGGCAATGCTGCCCTCTGCCAAGGCATCTGCGCCGCTTGCAAGCTCCTTTGCGCCATCACACAGGCTGCCCGCGCCCGCCGTTAATTGTCCTCCTGCCGCTTCCAGCTGTGCAAGCCCCGCATCAAGCTCTTCCGCCCCGCCCGCAAGCTTACGGATGCCATCCGACAGCACCGTAAACCCTTCGGCTAACTGCGGGAGCTTCCCGGAAAACGCAATGATCCCCTCATCCAGTGCTTTCGCACCCTCGGCAAGTGTTTTTGTCCCTGCCGCAAGTTCGGTACCGCCCGCACGTAAACTTGCCGTGCCGTCCAAAAGTGCTTTCACGCCGCTCTTTAGCGCACCCTCACCGGCCATGCTGTCCGCGATCTGCTGTTGTGCCGTGACCGTCTGCTGCAATGTCCCGATCATCGTCTGTAAGGAAGCCACCGTCTCCGCATCCAAGTTCGCCCCGTAGGCCTTTACAAATCCGGTCAGCCCCTCAAGCACCTGCCTGTTGTATGAAATCGTTGCGTCGAGGGAAGCATACGCCTTATCCACCCCTGCATCCAGATTTTTAATTCCATCTAAAAGCTGCCCAACCCCACTGTTTAAGCCGGCAACACCGTCCTGTACCCGACAGGCTCCGCCAGACAGTTCCCTGCTGCCCGCCGCAAGGGAAAAAACACCCTCCCCTGCCGCCTCAAAACCCGCTTCAAACTGTGCTGTACCGTCTTCCAATGTTTTGCTGCCTGCCGCTAACGCCGCGGAACCCTTCTTCGCACTCTTAACCCCTGCCACAAAGCTGTCAAGCCCCGCCGAAAGACTTCCCGCCCCGCCGTTGAGGTCCTTCGCGCCCGCCGCAAGCACCAGCAGATTCCCGGAAAGTGTCGCCGCACCCGCAGAAAGGGTATTTGCACCGTCCTTTAACTTTCCGGCACCATCTTCCAGTTCCTGTGCACCTTCAAAAAGTTCCGATGCGCCGTCCTTTAATTTCACTGTGCCGTCCACCAACGCATCCGTCGCATCGCCAAGCTTTGCAAAGGCGCTTCCAAGGGAATCCAGATTTCCCTCACCGTCAAGTGCAAGCCCCGAAAACAGGCTGTTGGTCGCCACCGTAAATGTGTTGGTCAGGGAGAAATCCACCATGTCCGCCGTAATCTCGGCATAATCTGCCGCGTAATCTTCCGGCAGGCCAAGGCTTTGTGCTACCCCCGGCATCCCGACTAAGACTGCCGCACAGACATTGCCCTCATGCAGCAGCCTGCCGCGCGTCACTTCAATATTGGTGAATTTCTCCTCATCAAGAAGTACCGCCGTCGCCATCGCAAACGGCACAACGATCTCCTCCTGCTTACCGTCCACCGTAGCAGTTTCTTTGCGGTTGTTGTAATAATCAAAACGGATTGTCACCTTGCCGGACTTCCCGCAAAGCTCCTGCGCGGAAATCTCCTTCCCGTCAAGGAAATATGTTACCCTAACACCGACCGGGGCCGCCTCCTGCGCTGTACCGCGGTATGTGATATCACTGCCGTCCGCCTGCCAAGTCAGGCTGTTCCCGTTTTGTGCGAAGCCTTCGTTCCCCTTGACATTGACAATATCCTTTAAGCTTGTGATGTCGGGAAGGCTAGTAAGGGCATCTGGGTTGGTCAGCGTATCCGTGACCACGATCTTATTTTCCTTCCCGTCCGTTCCCGTAAATACATACACTACTTCCTTCTTTGTCATCCCAAGCGCACTCTTTGTCTTTGTGACGGAAAACTCTGGCTCGGAACTCACCCCGACCGTCACCGCGCCGTCTGTCCCGGCATCCACGCGGTTTCCTGCATACAGAAACGTTGCCCCCGCCGAAAGTGCCACAATCAACCCGCCTGCTACCAATTTCTGATATGTCTTCCTCATAATTCCCTCTTTTCTGCCGCCCACGCGGCCTAAATATAAAATTCACACCCTGGCACCACCCTGCGGCCGTGCCGGTAAAACAACCTCCACAACAGCCCCAGACTTTTAAGTTTTAAGGCTTGTGGGACAAATGGGAGTTTTTTGGCATCCCCTTCGCCTTGCCTTCACCTTTTGGCTTATGCCAATTGGTTTTCCCTGCTTTCTTTCCCCTTCCGGCCTGCAGGGGATTTTTCCCCAAGAAAATTGTAACTTGTCTTGACAATCACCTTGTCAAACAACAGCAACATCGACGGAAGCACACAGTTTACGACTACCATACTGATCAGTGCGCCCCTCGCCATCAGCGAACAGAGGGAACTGATCATATCAATATCCGAGTAAAGCCCGACCCCGAACGTCGCCGCAAAGAAGCAGAACGCACTGATCAAAATGGAACCCATCGAGGCTGAAAGCGCCGTTGTCACTGCTTCCATCTTCTCGCTGCCACGGCTTCTTTCCTTGCGGTAGCGCGTTGTCATCAAAATCGCGTAATCTACGGTCGCGCCAAGCTGTATCGTCCCGATCACTATGGAAGCGATGAACGGCAGCTCCGTCTTTGTAAAGCACGGGATGCCCATGTTGATAAATATCGCAAACTCAATCACCGCCACCAGAAGAACCGGCAGGAAGATTGACCGGAATACAAATGCGATGATCACGAACACTGCGATAATGGAAACCGCGCTGACCGTCTGGAAATCCACATTCGTGATCTCAATCAGATCCTTCGTGCAAGGTGCCTCCCCGATCACCATCCCCTTCGCGTCGTATTTTTTTACGATGTCATTTAGCAGCTTTATCTGCGCGTTGACTTCATCGGAGGCGACTTTATATTCCGACGCAACCAACATAAGCTGATAACGCTCCCCTTTCAGCAATGCGGTTAATTCCTCCGGGAAGAAATCCCCCGGCACCGCGCCGCCCGCAAGGGAATCAAACCCAAGCGCAAAGGAAATGCCGTCCACCCGGCCAAGTTCCGCCAGCATATCCGCCGCCGTTCCTCCGTCAAGAGAGGAATCCGCGAGTACCATATGGATGGAATTCATATGGAAATCCTGCTCAAGCTTCTCGTTTGCCGTGATGCTCGCCAGTTCTTTCGGCAACGTGCGGTCGAGGTTGTAATACACATCGGTATGCGTATAGCCGTACAGCGCCGGGAACAGCACCGCCAGAAACAGTGCCACGAACACCCACGAATGTTTTGTGATGAACCCCGCACATTTTCCGATATCCGGGATCAGCGGGCGGTGCATCGTTTTTGCGAGCTCCTTGTCAAAAATCAGGATCATCGCCGGAAGGATGGTGATACATCCGACCACCCCGAAGACAACTCCCTTCGCCATCACAAGCCCGAGATCCCTGCCGAGCGTAAAACTCATAAAACACAGGGCGATAAAGCCCGCGACTGTCGTGATGGAACTGCCCACCACAGAGGTTAAGGTATTGGAGATGGCATGCGCCATCGCCCGGTTTTTATCTTCCGGGAAGCGCTGCTGGTTCTCTTTGTAGCTGTGCCACAAAAAAATGGAATAATCCATGGTGACACCGAGCTGGAGCACTGCACTTAACGCTTTCGTGATATAGGAAACTTCGCCAAAGAAATAATTTGTTCCGAGGTTATACACGATCGCCATGCCGATGCTGAGCAAAAACAAGAACGGCGCGAGGAAGGAATCCATCGTGGCCGAGAGCACGAGTACAGAAAGCAGTACCGCGATCATCACATAGATGGGTGTTTCCGAATCCGACAAATTCTTTGTGTCCGTCACGACGGCGGACATCCCGGCAAGGAAGCACTGCTTATTGCCAATCCTTCGGATCTGCTCGATAGCCTCCATCGTCTCTGATGCAGAAGTCGTATTCTCAAAGAAAATTGCCATCAGCGTTGTATCGCCGTTGTGGAAAACATCAAGCAGCTTTTTGGGCAACAGCTCCATCGGCACACGGATATCCAGAATGCTGTCATACCAGATAACCGAATCCACCCCATCCACCTGCTCAATCTCTTTTTTTAGCTCCGAGACATCCTTGCTCTCCATGCCTTCTACCATAAACATGGAGAAGGCACCCTTTCCGAAATCCTCAAGCAGAATATCCTGCCCCACCATCGTGTCGATATCGCCCGGCAGATAATACAGTATGTCGTAGTTTACCTTCGTGTTGATGTACCCAAGCACGGAAGGTATCAACAGCAGGATACTGACCACAAAAATCGGGATCCGGTACTTCACTACTTTCTTTCCAAAACTCACCATTGTTCCTCATCCTTTCCTTATGACCATCGGTCATTTTCTTTCTGTCCGGTATCATATCATGAAAATGACCGTTCGTCAATACCAAAATTGACCATTGGTCACTATTTAATATTCTGTTTAGATTCGTTAGAATTTCTTTTGAAAAGAATGGGAATTTTGCCCCGAAGGGGCTCACATACCTTGCAAAGTTAGAACAGAGTATGGTATACTAGAAAGCAAGCAAAAAACGGCAGGTTCTAAGACCCGCTCATTCTTTCCGCGCATCCACAAATCACAAATCCCGCAAAGGCAGGAGGCATATCCTATGGGAACCAAGACAGACCAGAACAAACAACAAAAAAAAGAAACGCTGTTAAACACTGCGTTCCGTTTATTTACGACCAAGGGCATCAACAAGACCTCCATCTCCGAAATTGCGGAAGCTTCCGGGATTGCCAAGGGGACTTTTTACCTTTATTTTACGGACAAGTACGATATCCGCAACAAGCTGATTGCACATGAGTCAAGCCAGGTATTTAAAAAAGCCGCCGGGGCACTTGCGGCAGCAGGTCTTACCCGGCTGGAGGATAAAATCGTTTTTATCGCCGACCATATCCTTGACCAGCTCAACGAGAACCAGGCACTATTAAACCTGATCAACAAAAACCTAAGCTGGGGGATATTCAAAAACGCCCTGATCACGGGCGCGGACGAGGACATTGATTTCCGGGAAGTCTACGAACAGATGATTGCCGAGGCAAAAATCCCGATCCGCGACCCGGAGATCATGCTCTTTTTGATCATCGAGCTTGTCAGCTCGACCTGTTACAGTGCCATCCTCTACGAGGATCCGGTGGACTTAACACAGTTAAAGCCGCATCTTTTTGAAGTTATCCGGAGCATTATTGCGGCGCATGAAAAACCGCTTTCGTGAAGGGGAGCACCAACCGGTTTCCTAAAGGTGTTTCAACTTTTGTATGAACTTAAAATCGGATATGAAATATTACAATCGCCACACATCCCGGTTCTGTCTCTTTTTCGGGGACTGTCACCTCTTAGCTTGATGAACCGGAAACGACCAGCGGTATCTGTTGCTTGCCTCCGGTTCATCAAACTTGATCTTTTTGCTGGATCATTAAATGGATAATTTCAAGGTAATCCTCATAGAATTTTTGCGTTCTAGTGTTTTTGATAATGGTATCTTTTTCTTTTTTTCACAAGTATTTCCTCCGGCAAAAATTGATATCCAAATTATAATGTGCGAACCGAATGCGATCAACTACCGCACCCCTCCGTTCATTTCACCAACAAAAACACTGCTTCGCACATTCAGCTCCACCCAGGCCGGACGGAACCCGCTCCTTAGCGCATTGCGCGCCGAGCGGATATTTGACCACGCCGTGCAGTAAAACGGAACCTTCCCCCTCTCCAATGTTTCAAGCGCCAAACGGCTTGTAAGCGCAGCCGCGATATATCTCCTGCGGTATTCCGGAAGGACATCAATCCCGATCTGCCACATCGTTTCACAATCCGCCGAGCAGCCGGAAAGACCGACCAGTTTCGTTCCGTCATATGCCCCGACCCCCAAAACATCAAGTTCCTTCCGTTTTTTGCACAGCGCGTTCTCCCATTTATCGGTGTATAATTCCTCAAAATCACAAGGGTGCAAGACCCTTAACTCATAAGGGCAGGCAAGCTCTTTCAGGCTCTTTGTATCCGGCAGATAATACTCCGCCATAAAACAAACCCTAAGCCCTTCCTCTTTCACCGCGTCATCGAGCACATGCAGGTTCGGGGTTTCAAAACAATGCCAGGCCGGAAAACGGCTGATATAGCCGGAAATGATACCGTGATACTTTTCATCCGCGGAAGCAACAATATTGTTCCCATAGGAGATCAGGCTGCAGTCAAACGGAAGCGTCAGGTATTTTCTTGCACCGGGATTTGCCACCGAGGGAACAATGACATTTTCCTCCCGCATAAAATCCCCGGCAGCACAGTTTGCATCCAATGCGGACTGCTGCATTGCGATTTTTAATATATTTTCGTTGTTCATTTCCATAATTTTACCTCAACATACTTAAGCCTCTCCATTTTCCCTTTTCCAAACAGTGTTCCCATTGCATAAAATAATCCCTATCATGGCTGAATTTACAGTCTCGTTTTCTTTTGTACTAAAAACCGGGCGGTTCAAAGATTCTGTTCCTGCACGGAATCACCCTTCTCACGGAAACAAAAGTTTCGCGCTGCAATGAGCATAGCTGTTTTCAATGTCCTCCCCCGCACGCCCTTCTTTTGAACAAACGGCTGTGATATAAAATTCCTTTCCGGACAAATCCATATAGCCTCCATCCAGCACCAGGGTGACATTCACACAGTGAAAACCCGCGACCTGCTCCGTGTAAACTACCATATTTCCGGTATAGCTGTTTCCTTCCACATCCTCCAAAATCCAGCAGGTATCACTTAACAGTCCAGGATGCATAAAAGGTATCCTATAGCCGATCCGAAAACGGATCTGATAATGATTGGCGCGTTCCATCCAATATATTTTCGAAATATAAAGCCCACTTTTACTCACAATATCACAATCCAGCAAAGAAACCTTTTCACTGCCGTTCCAGTGATCCCAGTCCGGATACCCGTCCTCCGCAACCAGCCCGACCAACGCCCGGTCAAGACCGCTATGATCAAAAGAATAGGAAGCGTAAAACCCAAAAGCAGTAAAGAAAGCCACAATCAAAACAACCGTGATCCATATCCTTTTATGTTTCATGCAAATACCTCCTCCGCAAAGCCTGCCAGATACCATCCATATCGGTTTTGAACCATCCTGCTACCATTATAATAAATCAGGCCAGCCAAGTCAATATAAACAGCCGGAATACTTGCCATTATCATTCTGCCCCTTCCCTGCTAATCCTCCCTTTCAAACTTCACCGTCACCAAAAGCCTCCCATCCCGGTACTCCGCCCAGATCTGCCCGCCCATGCGCCGGGCAAAAGTCTTTGCGATGGAAAGTCCCAGCCCACCGCCCTTACTTGCCGCCGAGACGGTAAAAAAGCGGTCAAAAATCCTTCCGACCAGCACTTCGTCAAGTTCCGCTGCCGCGTTAGAAAAACAAACCTCCCCGTTTTCCCTCAAGACTACGTTTAAATCCCCGTCACTGTATTTTAGGGCATTATTTAACAGATTCTCAAAAACCCTTGAAAGTGCCATCCGGTCCAGCTTCCGTATGACCGGTTCTTTTGGCATTGTGATTTCCGGCACGATCCCGCGCCCGGTAAATGCCGCGTAAAACGCCGACAGACTTTCCTCCAGCACATTCCCCACATTAAGAAGCGCAAAGCTTAACTGCGTTTCTCCGGACAGGATCACCGAATAGCGGAACAATTCCTCCGTAAGCCCCGTCATCGCCCGCAGGCGGTTTTCGATCAGTGCCAGATAGCGCGCCGCCCCCGCTGTGCATTCCTCCTGCGCAAGCAGGTGCAGATACCCGCAGACCGCGGTCAGGGGCGTGCGCAGGTCATGGGAAATATTCGTGACAGCTTCCTTTAATTCACGGTCACCGCTTTGATATTTCCATCTCTGCTCCCGGAGCGCACGCAGCTGCCTGTTTAGCTCCGCTGCAAGCGCCCGCACCTTTTTATCACGCGTGCTGACGGTCAGAAGCACATTCGTATCCGCGCCAAGATACCTCTCTAATTCCCCCCGGATTTCCTCCATACTTTTCCTAACCAGATACAATTTTATGCCAAGTACAATCACCGCGGCATATGAGGCGATACACAGAAAAGACAGAAAAACAATCATGGCAGGCTCCTTTTACCGTTCCATAAAACCGCTTACTTCAAATTTTTTCTCCGAAACAAAAATATTCCGCCCCATGTCACAAAACCGGAAACAAAAACGGACAAAAGCAACATCCGCACCGGGTTCTTTGCCTCCCCCATCGCCAGACGCATTCCCTGCCCTGCCGGAAGAAGGTCAACTGCGAAATCCAAAACCTCCCTTGCCATCCCGTCCACAAACCGCGGGTTTGGTTTTGGGTCGGAAAACGTGATTCCGTTTTCCGTAATAAGGGTATCACTGACCATCTCCGGCTCGCCAAGACGGTTACTCATAATACTCGCGGCAAAAAGCATCAAAAAAAATGCCAGGATTGTAACAACTGCACCCACCGCCTTATTCGGTGAGAGCATGGCAACCATCGTGAAAACCGCAGAAAACGCAAACAGGAACATTACCATGATAAGTAAATTGCATAGTGCAGGAAAGCCTCCCATCCCAAAAGTCCCAAAGGTCGGGATTCCCACAAGCCCTCCCAGGCATCCCATACAAGCCATAAAAAGGGAAACAAAAAATGTGAAAAACAAATTGGATAAATAGATTTCCTCCCGCGTATGCCCGGCAATGATCTTGTTTTTCAGCACCCCGTCACTGTATTCCACGCTTAAATAAAGGGTCGTGAATACCCCCGAAAACAGACCGATAAACATCGCAAATTGGAAATAATAGTCCTCCAAAACATGGACTCCCACCAAGCCGCTCCTCTCCTGCCTGCACCCGTTGAGCATATAAACGGCGGCATAAACCAGGAGAATGCCGCTGTTTATCCAAAATACCCAGTTGTTGAAAAGCCGTGCAAAATTTGCGTAAAATAGTCGTTTCATCCTTATCTTAAATCCTTTCTCTCAAACAAATATATCCCAAAACGTGTCAAAAAGACTGTCAAAAACAGCGACGATACCAGCATCCGGACAGGAGCCGCCACCTTCAAATTTGCCACGCGGCACACTTGTCCGGCCGGCAGGAAGTCTACGGCAAAATCCATGATGTCCCGCTTACCCCCGTCCACATACCGCGGATTCGGTATTGGGTCACCAAACACAACCTCACCGTCCACGACCAAGATATTTTGAAATACGGTTTCCGGCGCGGAAAGCCTCTCCTCCAATTTACCGGCGGCAAAAAGCAGGGCAAAGAACACCAAAATGGTAAGTACCGCACAAAACGCCCTGTTTTGGATCAATATATTGAGCATGGTATCAATGGCGCAAAATGCAAGGGTGGCCATTACCGTGATAAGAAGATACATAAAAAGCCATCCCGTCCCCATCTTCCATACCCCAAGAACCGGTATCCCCACCAGTGCAGCCGCCATTCCCACAAGCAGCATCAAGAGCGAAGCCAAAAAAGTCACGGCAAGGTGTGAAAGATAAATATTTTTTCTCGTATGCCCGGCAACGACCTTGTTGCGGACTGTGCCGTCACTGTATTCCCGGCTTAAAAAAATGGTGGAGAATACTGCACAAAACAGGCCGATCACGGACGCGGACTGAAAATAATATTTTTCCAGATTCTTCTCCCCATCCGTCATATCCACCAACGCGGTCTGGCAGCGGCTCACCATGTACACGACAATATAAACGAACATCCCACCGACGCAGAGCCAAAAACATTTATTTTTCCAAAGCCTCGTCAGGTTTGCACCAAATAGTCTATTCATCATGCTCCTTCCCGGACATTCCGTTTTCTGTGGCAGCGTCCCCAATCCCGCCGACGGACATGTTGTTTTCCGGTTCTGTCTTGCGCGTCCTCCCGCCAACCAGACTGATATAATAGCTCTCAAGGCTCTCACCGCGCTCCTGTATCGACTCCACGCCGCAGCCCTGCTCCTCAAGTGCCAGAACCAGCCGCGAGACATTGATCCCGGCATAGATATCTGCTTCCTTTTCAGAGAAGATGCGGTATTGCACGCCAAACCCGTCAAGGACACAGGCGAGTGCCGACGTATCCGTCACCGAGACTCGGATGCATTTGCGGCATGCCATTTCAAGCTCATCGGCGCTCACCTCCTGCACCATCCGCCCGCCGTCAATGAAGCCGTAATGGGTCGCGAGCTTCGCGAGTTCATCCAGAATATGGCTTGAGACCAGCACGGTGATCTGCCGCTCACGGTTCAGCCGCAGGATCAGCTCACGGATTTCCACGATCCCCTGCGGGTCAAGCCCGTTGGCAGGCTCGTCAAGCACCAGAAAATCCGGTTCTCCGGCAAGCGCAACGGCAATGCCGAGGCGCTGCCGCATCCCGAGCGAAAAATGCCCGGCTTTCTTCTTGCCCGTCCCAGAAAGCCCGACGAGCGCGAGCAGTTCTCCGATCCCCTCAAACGACGGCAGCCCCAAAATGCGGTACTGCATCTTCAGATTATCCTCCGCCGACATGTCAAGATAAAGCGACGGGGTTTCCACGACCGCCCCGATCCGCCTGCGCACCCGGATGATCTCCCTGCTTTTCCCCGATGTGCCGTACAGGGTAAAATCCCCCGCGCCCGGCTGCTGCAATCCGCAAATGATACGGATGAATGTCGTCTTGCCCGCGCCGTTTTTCCCGACCAGACCGTAGACCGCCCCCTTGGGGACATGCAAGCTAAGCCCGTTTAATACCTTATAATTCCCATACTGTTTGCACAATCCATCTGCCGTAAGAACGTATTCCATTTCTCTCTCCTTTCTGGCGCAGACTTCCCGCACCGGACAACATGCATTGTACAGCAGAAGGGTAAAGAGACCGGTAAAGGAAACCGTAAAGAAAATGTAAAGATTATGGGAAGACTATCGGGAAATCCGCGAAAAACTATTTTGTCTGACAATCCCCACTGCCTTTCAGGCGGAAACCGATCCCCCAGACTGCCTCGACATAATCTTTCCCGCCCGCTTCCCGAAGCTTTTTTCTCAGGTTGCTGACATGCATTTTTAGCGAGCTCTCCGTGCAGTCCGGCGTGTCCTGCGCGATGCGGTCTAACAGGATATGCTTTGCGACCACTCCCGTACAATTTTGCATCAGTATTTTCAGGATGGCATACTCCGTCCGCGTGAGATGGATTTTTATATCATTGCAAAAAACACTTTTTGCCGCGGTATCCAGCCGAAGATCGCCGACCGACAGCCGGGATACCGTCTTTTCCCGCAGCGCGATTTTGATCCTTGCAAGCAATTCCCGCACATCAAATGGTTTTGTAACATAGTCCACCGCGCCGGAAGTCAAAAGCCCCACCTTACTGTCCACATCAGCCCTCGCGCTGACGACGATCACCGCAAGTTCCGAAAACCGGAAAAGCACCTCCTCGCCGGAAAGTCCCGGCAGCATCAGATCAAGCAGAACCAGATCCGGTTTTGCGCCCTCAAGCACCAAAAGTGCTTCCGTGCCCGAATACGCCCGCGATACAGCATATCCCTCCCTCCGCAATACTTCCTCCAACATATTGCCGATATGTACATCGTCATCTACAATTAAGATACGTTCCATGCTTCCCCCCTGCGAACCGGAAAATGTGCAAAAAAGCTTCCGTTTTCCCCGATTCTTTTGTATCCTGGTTATTGTTTTGTTTTCTGCATTTTTTATGCCCCCACACCCCAAGTGCCGTCCAAAACTTTGTTTTCCCACCGGAACCTTACCGGCAGGAATCCTCCCGGAAACAATATTCCACAACCTCGCAGTTCCTGATTCCATGTGCTGCGAATTCTGCATTCCCCATATCATAAAAATAGGAATGTACAATCCTCGCGATTCCGTTGTGTGCGACTAGTAGATAATTTTTTTCATCCGGACCGCATTTTAGTTCATCCAGCAGATTGTAAATGCGCTGCGCCAGACGCATCATGGATTCCCCTCCGCCATAGTGATCTGCGAACTGCCCTTTTGCCGCCAGAAATTCCGCGCCGTCCCGCGCCGTCCCCTCATAGCGCCCGAAATTCTGTTCCCGCAGCCGCTCCTCGGCGCGCATGGCAATCCCCGTCTCCTCGTGGATATGCCTTGCCGTTTCCGCGGCGCGCGAAAGCGGGGAATATAAAATTTCGTCGATTTTCATATGCTGCGGCAGCAGGGGAAATACTTCCCCCGAAAGTACCGCAGCGATTTTTCTTCCAAGCTCTGCTGCCTGCGCGTGTCCCTGCTCTGTCAGCGCGATATCCGTTGCCCCGCAGATTTTATTTTCTACATTCCACAAAGACTGCCCGTGGCGCGTAAAATATATTTTTTTCAAAACGATCCCCCCGATTCTCTTTCTTTGGAAGCGTCAATCAGATCATGCAATTTCTGCATCGCGTCCCGGATCCCGCCGACCTCGTTGATCAGCCCGCAGTCCACCGCCTCCTGCCCGACTAAGATTGTGCCGAGATCCTTTGTGAGCATGCCGGTATTCATCATCATGCCTTCCAGTTTTTCCTTCGGCGCGCCGCTGTGCCCCGCCACAAACCCAAGGATCCGGTCCTGGATCCGCTTAAAATAATCGTAGGTCTGTTGCGCACCGATCACGGTACCGCTCATGCGGACCGGATGGATGATCATCGTCCCGCTTGGCACGATATAGGAATAATCCGTCGCCACTGCAAGCGGCACGCCGATCGAATGCCCGCCGCCAAGCACCAAAGATACGCTTGGCTTTCCAAGCGTCGCGATCATCTCCGCGATCGCAAGGCCGCTCTCCACGTCACCGCCCACGGTGTTTAATAGTACCAAAAGCCCATCCACCTCCGTGCTGTCCGCTATTGCGGCAAGCTGCGGCAGGACATGCTCATATTTCGTTGTTTTTTGGCTGGAGTTTAAGTTTTCATGGCCCTCGATCTCGCCGATGATTGAAAGCAGGTGGATTTTGTGGTGCGCGGGATTCTCGTCCAATGTCACTTGTCCGTAATCCGAAATTTTCTGGTCGCGTTTTTCTTCCTTCTCCGACTTCTCACCGGACTTCGCAGTCCTTTCGTTCTTTGATAAAGCTTGCGGTTCTTGTAAATCTCCTTTCGCACGGCCGGTATCTTTTTGCTCCCCGGCAGCCGTTTGCCGATCATCCCTTAACCGGTCCGGCACACGTCCCACTTCTGTTTTTCCCTCTGTCCCCCCGCCGTTTTCTTCCTTCCACATCGCTGTATTCATGCATCCCTCCATCCGGCAGTATTCATCTGCCGGATGCCCGTAAAAAGGCCCGGCAAAACTGCCAGTTTTTCTGTTTTAATATCCACAGGGACAAACTTCCCCCGCCTGCCAAACAGGTTCCCGCCCGTTTTTTGTCAGCCGCCGGATGAATACCTGTCCGCATAAAAAACGGGATTTTCCTCTCCCGGATACAGCTAGTATTCGCGCGATGCTTTTATTATATACCCGATGTTATGTACGTAAAATGATATTTGAAATTCTCTGCTTCCTCTTTTTTCTATTCTCCCATCCAAAACGCACGGTCTTCCAAAACCGATCCATCTGCAAAAAAGGCCTTTACAACAATCTCATTTTCCGTTCCAGCGGCAATCGCAACATCCTTCCATATCAACACAGTCGGAAGCATCCCGTCAATCCCGCCGCACCGGATGCTCCCTTTAGAATGCCCGTTGACGAACAGCTCTGCCCGCTCCCCATTTGCATATGCTTTCACCTGCGGTACAGCGGCAGGGCGAAGCACAAACCCCTTCTCGGTCAGGTGGACCATCGGCTCAGGGTTCCAGACCGATTTATAGAAATAAAAAGAATCCTTCGGGATGCGGGTGCGGGTCACAAGCCCCTTGTCATTCTGCCCTCTGGTATCTCCTTCCTCCCGCCCGTCGGAAGCAAAATCAAACATACACCAGATATATTTTCCCCAGAGATACCGCCGCGCCGCAAACTGTGCCCATATCGCCTCATGCATCGCCGACTGATAATTTTGATAATGGCGTTTTCCCCACGGTTCAATCTCCGTCTTCCAGTCAACATTATCCTTATACTGGGACATCGCCGCACCGCCCCCATACTCGGAAACGCAGATTGGCCTCCTCTCCTTTGTCTCATGATAAAGATCAAGCCAAGCCCCAAACTGCTCCGCGCCCCCCGCGTCATGATACCATCCAAAATACCGGTTATATCCCACGACATCCGCGGGAAGTTCTAAAAACCTGCCCCAGAACTGGGCATCCGCAAAAGTGACTAGGCGCGTTTTATCCTCTTTTTTTGCCAGCTCATAAAGCCCGGTAAATATGCGGTATATCTCATCCGTCATCTGGAAAAGTTCGTTCGAAATCCCCCAGACAATAACCGAAGGATGGTTGTAGTTCTGCCGGATCAACTCGGTCAGCTGCTGTGCGGCATTATCCGCAAATCCCGGTGCGACCGCGTGGGCATCGCTGTCGTCGGCAGACATTTTATTTACAATCCCGATCTCCGTCCAAACGGTCAGGCCGAGCCGGTCACAAAGCTCATATTCATAGCTGCCATGCTGATAGTGTGCCATCCTCACCGAAGTAGCACCCATCGCGCGGATCATCCGGTAATCCCTCCCCCGCTGTTCATCCGTCATGGCCCAGCCGTTTTCAAAACTGTCCTGGTGGTAGTTTACCCCGCGAAGGTCAAGGTATTTCCCGTTCAAAAAGAAACCGTTTTCAGGATCAATGTGATAGGTGCGGATGCCAAATGCCTGCCTCAGGTTATCAAATTCATTATCCCCTGCTTCCACCATGATCTCTGCGGTATACAAATATGGATTTTCCGCACCGTTCCACAAAACGGGATTTTCCAGCGGTATGGCAAATCCCGCCGCAGCCTTTCCTCCCGCCGGGAGAAAAATATCTTTTTCATCCTGTGCCACGGGCTTTTCATCCATATCAAATATTTTGAGCACCACATGGGCGGCTTGTCCCTCCGATGCATCATTGGCAAGCCGGACCTGAATATCAAGGTCTGCATGGTCTTCCCCTATATTTTCCGGGGTAACATAGATTCCCGATGAGCCGAAATCCATCAGGTCAATATGTACGGGCGGGACGGCAATCAGTTTTACGCCGCGGTAGATACCGCCCATTTTTGTAAAATCCCCCTGATCCGTGATCGGCGCGATAACATCCGTCGGGGCGTTGTCCACTTTGACCGCGAGAACATTTTCTTCCCCCAGGCAAAGAAACGGGGTGATGTCAAAGCGGAACGCCGCATAGCCGCCTTCGTGCCTGCCCGCACACGTTCCATTGACAAAAAGTTCGGTGACGGTATTTGCACCCTCAAACTCGATAAAAACAGACTTTCCCCCATGTTCCTGTCCGGAAAACACGATCCGTTTCCGGTAACCGCCAAGTCCCCGGTAGTAATCCTCCCCGCCCTTATCCCTGCCTGACCTGCCATCCGCGCCGTCGATGTCATTCCATGTGTGCGGCAGTGAAACTTCCTCCAAACCGCTGTCATCAAAGTCCGCCGCTTCCAATACAATGCCGGGAAGACTATCCTTTTGGGATAGCTTTAAAAATTTCCAGCCATCGTTAATCTTTGTTACTGTCCGTCCTTGCGGATGCCCCGTCCTCTTCCCCATATCAAGATGCCTCCTTCCCGTTCAGCCCCAGTTCTCCCAAATTCTTTTCAGCCCGCGCAGATTTGCGCAGTTTTTATTGCCGACCACACAGATGCTCGCGTTACAAAGCTTTAATATCTCCCCGGCAAGTTCTTTTAACTGTGCGCCATCCACAGCGTCGATTTGCGTAAGTTTTTCCTCCAGGGTATAAACCTCCGCTCCCGCAAGTACATATTTCGCGTTCGAATCCATTCTTGTTTTCGGGCTTTCCGCGCTCATGACCAGCTCCGTCCCGACCTGCTGCTTATGCAGGGCCAGCTCCTCTCCGCTCAGTCCCGTGCGGGCAAATTCTTCCACGATCCCAGCCACCTTTTTTAACACGGGCACGGAAAGCTGCGGCTGCACCGTGATGTCTATATGGAAAAGCCCCGCACGCCGGTAAGCGCTGCTGTAAGAGTAAACGGAGTATGCCATCCCTGCTTCCTCACGGATTTTCTGGAACAAAAGGGAATTGCTGCCGCCGCCGAATGCCGAATTAAAAACGGAATATGCAAAACGTCTCTTATCCCAAACGCACAGTGCCGGAAAGGCGAGGTTTAGGTGGAACTGCTCAATATCCCTGTCCGCCGCTGCAAAGCTGCGGAAATAGCACGGGGGCAGGCAGCAGGCCATTTCGGTGGTTTCTTTTTTGCTCCCGGCGGCCTGCCCATATTCTTTATGGTACGGCGGCAGAGAAAGCTCTGCCGCCTTTTGCCGTTTTACCGCCGCCGCGGCACGTTCCGGGGACGGGCGCTGCAACATTTTTTGCTCTGACGCGCATTCCATTATACCGGAAATCTCTGATCCGCCCTTCCTTTCTTTTTCTTCTGCCGGTTCCTCCTGCCGCTCTTTACGGCTTTTTATCTTCCCGAAAGCCTGCTCCAAAATATCCCTTAATGTTTCTTCCTCATACCCTCCCGCGGCTGAGACCAGCATATTTTCCGCAAAATAGTGTTCCCGCAAAAACTGCTGCAGTTCCTCGCGCCGAACCCTTCGCACGACCGATTTTGTCCCGGAAATGAGAAAGCCGAGCGCGTCCTCCCGCCAGACTCTTTTTTGCAGCAGTTCATGCACCAGATCCTCCGGCGAATCCCCATACATATCAATCTCGTCCATCACAATCCGTTTTTCCTTCGCCAGTTCCTTCGCGTCAAAACGCGGATCTGTCAGCAGATCGCCGAGCAGGGCAGCCAATTCCGGCAGTTTTTCCGTGATCGTCATGCCGTAGAGCGCGGTGCATTCCTTGCTCGTAAAAGCGTTCACATCATCGCCGATGCGCGCCGTAATATCCGCAATCTCCTTCGCGCTTTTCGTTCCTGTCCCCTTAAAGAACATATGCTCCACCAGATGGGAAATCCCATTATTTTCCCTCGTCTCATCCTGCGAACCGACTTTCACAAAAACACCGAGCGCCACCGTCTTCCGGTTTGCCATCGGCTCAGAGATCACTTCCAGGCCATTTTGCAATCTATAACGATTAAACATTGTTGATTTTCCCTCTTTCTTTTTCTTAAAATTCAGTATTTACGGGAAGGACGTTATCCCTCCTTTCCCCCGTATAATACTTTCACTCCCCAAAATATGATAGGGCATACCATTGTTTTTGTCAATGCTTTCTGCCCTTTCCCCACGGCGAACACATACCGTTTCCAAGACTTTTAAAGCAGCGGTTTTACGTTTTGCCCCACACTGCAAATACTCTAAGCACATCACCAAACGGAAATCTTTCCAGACATCTGCCGGAAACGGTATGAATAATAAAAACCGGTGAATTTATGTATAATATCATAAATTCACCGGTTTTTTAAGCGGATCCTCGCTCCATGCCGGACCGCCCCGTTAAAACTACCGTGTATCCCTGCCTTTGAGCAGGTAACTGATTTTTTTGTAAATCAGCATGGTAACCCCTCCCGTCACAACACATTTGATCAGGTTAAACGGCGCTACGGCAAATACAACAAAGGAAAACATCCCGGAGATCAATCCATTCTTCTCCGTGCCCATTGCAACTAAATTACCGATTTCCATGTGGAACGCTTTCCCGTAAGCCGGGAGCAGGACAAAAGCATTCATAAAACATCCGGTCACAACGCAGACGAGTGTCCCCGCCACAAGCCCGATCACCGCATTTTTCCTTGTTTTCTTTGCGTAATACACGACCGATGCCGGGACGATGAACGCGCAGCCGATCAGGAAATTGGCAAATTCCCCGATGAACCCTGTGCCGGTTCCCTGGATCAGCACATTCAAAAACACCTTGAGGAACTCGGTCGTAACGCCCGCCACCGGCCCTAAGGTAAACGCCGCGATCAGCACCGGAAGCTCACTTAAGTCAATCTTATAAAAACCCGGCAAAAACCAGAGCGGAAAATCAAACAGCATCAATACAAATGCGATTGCGGAAAGCAGCGCAATCAGGGTCATGCGGTGCACCTTTAAGCGGTCACTTTTCCGGCTCGCATGCTTTTTCTTCGCGAAATAATACTCCGCCCCGTACGCCGCCCCCAGGATGAGTGCGACGATCAGCACGCTGATGAGCAAAAAGCCCACATTTTCCTTTGCCGTCTCAAACAGCTTTCCGAGCGCTTTTGCAGGTGCCGAAAAAAAATCTTTTACTTTGTCCATTGTTAGCCTCCTTTTTACAGGATTCTTTCCGGTGTCCCCCGAATATCCGGGTGCAGCAGGACGTGCCTTTCTTTGTCCGCGGACAGAAAGGAATGATCCTTAGCAGGGCTGCCGCATTAAGGGTTGAAATTCAAGATATACCCTCAATATTCCCACCCTGCTTTCTCTATGCGGCGGCCTTTCCTTTCATCCCTGAATAAGACATCCTTACGCCAAGGTATCCCTGCACATAAAAATTCCCCGGATCTCTCCGGGGAACATAGACTCATTTCCATCACAAACAATACGCACATCGAAAAAAGATGGCGCACGTACTGCCACGGAAATATCTTCTTTCATCCAGACTATACTGTCGGTTTTGGAATCGCACCAAATCCTGATTTAGGCTTATGCTAAATCCTGCGCATACACGCTCGCGGACTATACCGCCGATCGGGAATTTCACCCTGCCCCGAAGAATCACCGTATTCATTTTTTGTCATTATAGCATGAAAGAAAGGAGAATGCAAGGAATTTTTTGTATTGTTCCGCCGCAGGCCAAAAAATACGCCCGCAATGCCTCCCTCCCCGGTATCCCGCTGCTTCCCGCCCGCCTTTTATCTTCTGTATGGCAGGGATATCCTCTCCCCCCGACCTTGCGCAAAACCGCAGCCTATAAGTAAGTATTCTTCGGCGCGGCGAGCTTCGGCTGATAACCCTTCTTCTTCAATGCTGCCACAATGCGCTCTTTATGTTCATGCCCAAATGCCTCCATTGTGATCACAAGCTCGACCGCGGTGTTGCGGTTGATGCTGACGAACTGGTTGTGCTCAAGCTTGATGATGTTCCCCTGTTCCCCGGCGATCAGCGTCGAGACGTTCGCGAGCTCGCCCGGCTTATCCGGCAAAAGCACGGATACGGTAAAAATCCTGCCGCGCGCGATCAGCCCGTGCTGCACGATCGAGGACATGGTGATGACATCCATGTTGCCGCCGCTCAAGATGGAGACAACTTTTTTGCCCCTGCAGTCGATATGCTTTAATGCCGCCACGGTCAAAAGCCCGGAATTTTCCACGACCATCTTATGGTTCTCAACCATGTCGAGGAAGCTGACAATCAGTTCCGAATCCTCCACCGTGACGATCTCATCAACATGTTTCTGGATATACGGGAAAATATGCCCGCCCGGTGTCTTTACCGCCGTGCCGTCCGCGATCGTATCCACACCCGGAAGGGTCATGACATGCCCTGCCTTTAAGGATTCCTGCATACAGTTCGCCCCCGCAGGCTCCACGCCAATCACTTTAATATTCGGGTTCAACAGCTTCGCCAAGGTGGATACGCCCGCCAACAGCCCGCCGCCGCCGACCGGAGCCAAAATAATGTCAACCGTCGGCAGTTCTTTGATGATCTCCATCGCGATGGATCCCTGCCCGGTCGCCACGGTCTCGTCATCAAACGGATGGATGAAGGTGTACCCCTTCTCCTCGGCAAGTTTTAGCGCGTGTGCACATGCCTCATCGTACACATTGCCATGGAGCACCACCTCCGCGCCGTAGCTTTTCGTGCGGTTGACCTTGATTAACGGCGTGGTCGTCGGCATCACAATAACCGCCCGCGCGCCGTAGATCTTTGCTGCGTAGGCCACGCCCTGCGCGTGGTTGCCCGCCGATGCCGTGATCAGTCCACGCCCGCGCTCTTCCTCGGTCAGTGTACTGATCTTGTAATATGCACCGCGCACCTTGTACGCCCCGGTAAACTGCATGTTCTCCGGTTTCAGATAGACCTTTCCCCCTGTCATATCCGAAAAATAGTCACTGTAGACAAGCTTCGTGCGGTTTGTTACCTTGATGACCGCCTCGCTCGCCTCCTCAAATTTATCCAATGTCATCATACTTTTATCCCCTGCTTTCCTTTCTTTCCCGGCGGCAATATCTGCCAAAACTTCCCTAAAAAACGTCCTGCGAAAGACCAATTTACCGCTACGGCACTTTTCGCCTTGCCTCTTTAATCTTGTGCCTGCCCGGTATCAAACAGAGCATCCACAAATGCTTCGGGATCAAAACGCTGCATGTCTTCCATCTTCTCCCCGACACAGATATACTTCACCGGAATGTTTAGCTCCGACTGGATCGCGATCGCAATGCCGCCCTTTGCCGTGCCGTCAAGCTTTGTTAAGACAATGCCGGAGATTTCCGCCACCTCATTAAACTGCTTTGCCTGCTCCAGCGCATTCTGCCCCGTCGTGCCGTCGAGCACGACAAGCGTCTCGCGGTAGGCATCCGGATATTCCCTTGTGATAACGCGGTCGATCTTGCGCAGTTCCTCCATCAGGTTTTTCTTGTTGTGGAGCCGCCCCGCCGTATCGCATAAAAGCAGGTCGGCATTTTTGGATTTTGCCGATGTCACGGCATCAAAGATCACCGCCGCCGGGTCAGAGCCCTCCTTCTGGGCAATGATTTCCACCCCTGCACGGTTCGACCACTCCGTCAGCTGCTCGATCGCCGCGGCGCGGAAGGTATCCGCCGCCGCCACGATAACTTTTTTGCCGTTATCCTTCAATTTTCCTGCGAGTTTTCCGACGGAGGTCGTCTTGCCGACCCCGTTCACCCCGATCATCAGGACGACCGATTTTTTGTCCTCGAACGCATACGCGTCCTCCGGCAGGCTCATCTGCTCCTTGATGCTCGCGCGCAGAAGTTCCCGGCACTCCGCCGGATCCTTGATCTTATTTTCTTTTACCTTCTGCCTTAAATTATCGACGATCGCGCTGGTCGCGTTGATGCCGATGTCCGCCATGATCAGGACTTCTTCCAGCTCCTCATAAAACTCGTCGTCAATGCTTCCCCCGCCTTTAAAGATCGACTCAAAACCGGAAACAATACTGTTGCGCGTCTTGGTCAGCCCTTCTGCCAGACGGCTGAAAAATCCCTTTTTTTCACCCATAAGAATCTTGATCCCTCCACAAACGGGACAAAGCCCGCCTACATTATCATTTATTTTCAACTATAGAGCATGGAACACGGCTTGTCAAGGGAAACTTAAGCATCCAGTTCCCCCTCGATTAAGCTGACCGAAACCAGTGTGGATACTCCCTTTTCCTGCATCGTGATCCCATAGAGCACATCCGCTGCCGCCATCGTCCCGCGGCGGTGCGTGATCACGATGAACTGCGTATGCTTTGTCAGTTTGTGCAGATATTTTGCATAGCGCTTTACATTGGAATCGTCGAGTGCCGCTTCTATCTCGTCGAGCAGGCAGAACGGCGACGGTTTCAGATTTTGGATGGCAAAGAGGAGCGAGATCGCGGTCAATGCTTTCTCCCCGCCGGAAAGCTGCATCATGTTCTGCAGTTTTTTTCCCGGCGGCTGCGCGATGATGCGGATGCCCGCCGTCAGGATATCCTCCTCTTGCGCAAGTTCCAGCGTTGCCTTCCCGCCGCCGAATAGTTCCTTGAACACTGCGTCAAACTGTTTTGCGATCTCCGCGAATTTCTCCGTAAACTGCCTGCGCATCTCCGCGTCCAGCTCTGCGATAATGCCAAGCAAGGTCTGCTCCGAGGTGTGCAGGTCATCGCGCTGTCCTGTCAGGAATTCATAGCGCTCCGATACCTGTTTGTAATCCTCGATCGCATTGACATTGACATCACCAAGACCCTTGATCTTTCCCTTTAATTCGGTGATACTGCGCCGGTTGACCGCAGCATCCGAAAAACCCTCCTCAAAAAAAGCCTGTGCCTGCAAGGGCGTGAGCTCATATTCCTCCCAGAGGTAATTGATCTGCGCCTCCTGTGCCTCTTCCAGCTTGGCAAGCTGACCCTCGATACGGTACAACTCCTTATCCAAGGCAGAGATCCGCCCGGAAAGCTCTTCACGCCTCTCGAAAAAGCCCTTGTGCGTCCGCTTTTTCTCCTCGCATGCCGCCAAGAGTTCCCCGATCTTTGTGCTAAGCTGCGCGATCCGCTCCTGCCTCGCCGCATTCTCCTCCCTTTTGCGCTGTATCTCCTTCTCTTTTTCCTGCCTTGCCGCTGCAAAACCGTCCGCATCCCTCACAAGCTGTGCGCGCTCCTCTTTCAGTCGCTCTGCTTCCTCGTGCACACGCCGGATCTGCTCAAGCAGGTTGGCGCTGTTCTGCTCCAGGCCGGAAAGTTCCGCTTTCATGGCAGAAAGTTTTTCATTCGCCGACGCTTCCTCCGCCTGTTTTTCTTTCAAAAGCCTGCCGCAGGCTTCCACGCGTTCCTCTTTTTTCCTGCTGTAATCCACATTCCCGTCATACTGCCCCGTCACCTGCCGGATGCTTTCTTCAAGTTTTTGCGCCTGCCCTTCGATTCCTCGTAGCTGTGCGGCAAAAAGCGTGAAATCTTCCGCCAGCTGTCTTTTTTTCTCCATGGCCTGCCTATGGTTTAACTTTGCCTCGTTCTGGAGTACCAATAACTCCTGCAGCCGCACCTTCGCCTCTTCCGTCTCCCCGCGCAGTGCCGCGCGGTGCTCCCGCTTTTCGCTGCGCTTTGTCTCAAGCTCCTCCACCTGTGCGCGCTCTTTTTCAATCCGCCCGGAAAGTTCCTCCATCTCCCGTCTTCTGGAGAGCAGGCTTCCTGCGTTTTTGTAAGCACCGCCGGACAAAGAGCCGCCAGGGTTTAACTGTTCCCCTTCCACCGTGACGATACGCAGGGAATAACTGTATTTGCGCGCGAGTGCGAGCGCATGGTCAATCGTATCCACCACAAATATGCGCCCCAGCAAAAACTGCACCAGTGTCGTGTACTGGCTCTGTGCACGCACGAGGGAGGAAGCGAGCCCGACCACGCCGGCCTCGCGCAGCACTGCCTCGTTGTTGTTCCGGGAAGGACGGATGCCCGTGAGCGGCAGGAAGGTCGCACGTCCCGCCTTTGTCTGCTTCAAAAATTCGATCAGCGATTTTGCCGTCTGCTCGTTATCCGTGACGACATTCTGGATGTTGCCGCCGAGTGCCGTCTCGATCGCAGTCTCATAGGCCTTGTCCACCTTGATGAGGTCGGCGACCACACCTTCGATCCCGGGATAACGCTCTTTCTGCTCCATGATACGGCGTACCGCGCCGCCGTAACCCTCATAGCGCTCCGTAATATTGCGCAGCGACTCAAGGCGCGAGCTGTCCGAGATCAGTCTGTGCTGTCCTGCCTCAAGCTCCTTCGACAGCACTTCCATGTCCGCCGTCTCCGCCGCCGCCTTGTGCTCCAACACGCCGATTGCTTCGTTTTGTGCGTAGACTTTCTTTTCCGCTTCCTTAACTGCCTGTTCCAAGCGGGCCAGCTCCTCGGCTGCCTGTGCCTCAAGGCTCTTGTGCTCCAGTGCCCTTTTGGAGAGTTCCGCTTTTTTGATCGCGTTCTGCTCACGGATCGTCTCATACCGGGACAATTCCTCCCTGTGCCCCGTATTTTCGTTCAGCAGGCGGATGATCTCATTGTTGCTCTCCTCGATCTCGCGGTTGTACCCCTCAATCTGGGCGTGGATGCGCCCGATTTCCAACGCCAGTTCCGACTGTTCCTCATCCAGCGCATCGATCTTCTCATCTATCCGTTGCTTTTCCTGCGCGTACCGGGATATTTCCTGCTCCCTCTGCGCAAGGCTTGCATCCGCCTTTTCCACGCTCTCCCCAAAATGCCGGCTGTTCTGCTCAATGCTCTCGATCTGTCCCGCAAGCAGGCGGATATCGCCCTCCTCACGCTCAAACGCGATGCTGCATGCATTCTTTTCTTCCCTTGCGGCCTCAAGCCCTGCCGCACCCGCCTCCAGCTCCTGCTCCAGACGTTCGTATTCTGTTTTGGTATCTTCGTAGCTTTTGCGCGTTTCCGACAGATCGCCGGAGACAATCTCCCTGCCACGGCCAAGTTCCTGCTTTTGGGTACTGCCCTTCTCCTGTTCCAACAAAAACTGGTTGACCTCAACACGCTTTAACTCTTCCTTGAATTTCAAATATTCCCTTGCGGTGGCAGACTGCTTTTCCAGCGGTTCCACCTGCTTAAACAGTTCCGCGATGATGTCTTCGACACGCGCAAGGTTCTGCTGTTCCTGTTCTAAATTCTTCTCCGCCACCGCCTTGCGCCTTTTAAATTTGACAATGCCTGCCGCCTCATCGAGGAGCTCCCGGCGCTCCTCCGGCCGCCCGGAAACAATGCGGTCGATCTGTCCCTGCCCAATGATGGAGTAACCCTCCTTGCCGATACCGGTATCAAAAAACAATTCCTGTACATCCTTTAAACGACATACGGAACCGTTTAGGAGGTATTCACTTTCGCCCGAGCGGTACACCCGCCTTGCGACTGTGACTTCCTCATAGTCGATTGCAAGTGCGTGGTCCTCGTTGTCAAAGGTGATCGCCACATAGGCAAATCCCTGGGGCTTCCTTAATTCCGTGCCGGAAAATATGATATCCTGCATGCTGTTCCCCCGCAGCTGCTTCGCGCTCTGCTCCCCGAGCACCCAGCGGACGGCATCGGCGACATTGCTCTTCCCGCTGCCGTTCGGCCCTACGATGCCGGTGATCCCGTTTCGGAACTCAAAAATTATTTTGTTGGCAAATGATTTAAAGCCATGTACTTCAATGCTTTTAAGATACATCCGTTCCTCCCGCACGAAGCAGCCGGATCGCTTGGTATGCCGCCTCCTGTTCCGCTGCCTTTTTCGTTTTTCCCTCCCCCAAAGTCTTTAGTCCATCCACCGATACTGCGCGCACGACAAATGTTTTGCTGTGGTCGGGTCCATTTTCCGCGACGGTCTCATACAATACTTTCCCCTGCCCCTTCGCCTGAACCATCTCCTGTAAAATAGTTTTACTATCGTAAAAGAGCTTTTTTGCTTCGATATCATTCAGGATATATTTCAGAATGAACTCTTTTGCATTAGTAAAACCACTGTCCAGATAAATCGCACCGATCACTGCTTCCATCGCGTCCGAGAGGATGGAATCCCTCTGGGCACCCCCTGTCGCGGCCTCCCCTTTCCCGAGCAGGATATGGCTTCCGAGCGAAAGTCCCCTCGCGCAGTATGCCAGTGCCGGCTCGCATACCAGGCTTGCCCGCAGTTTCGACATTTCCCCCTCGCTCATCTCCGGATTTTCCTGAAATATCACCTCGCTCGAAACAAGTTCAAGAACCGCGTCCCCAAGGAACTCCAGACGTTCGTTGTCCTGCGGTTTCCGGATCTTTCTCTCGTTCGCGTACGAGCTGTGTGTCAGCGCCTGTAATATCAAATTTTTGTTCCGGAAACAGCAGCCAATGTTTTCTTCCAATGCAGCAACGTTTTCTGCTGCATTTTTATATTCCTGCATATCAGCCTCCATGCGCAAAAAATGAAAAGAAACCGTGTGGGACCCCCGAAGGACCCCACACGGTCAGTTCCAATCCCTACCTTGACGAACCCTGCAGCCACATTAGTTGTTAAGTGCGCTCTTAATCTTCTCAACGGCATCGCTGACCGTCCGGATCTTCTCCGCTTCCTCATTTGGAATCTCAATGTCAAACTCTTCCTCGATGCCCATGATGATCTGGAAAATGTCGAGGGAGTCCGCGCCAAGATCGTCCACAAAAGTGCTCTCAAGCTCGATCTCCTCTTCTCCTACGTTCAATACCTCACTGATGATGTGCTTTAACTTTTCGAATTCCATGACGTTTCACCTTTCTTTTTTATATTTTTTGATTGCTATATACTTTCCTGAACCGCGATGTTTGCAGCAATTTTTTCGCTGATCCCCTGCTCCTTAAAAGCGATGCACTGGATAATGGAGTTTTTGATCTCACCGCTTTTTGAACTGCCGTGGCTCTTGACTACAAGCCCGTTTAAACCGAGCATCGGAGCTCCGCCGTACTGTGAGAGATCAAAGGCTTTCAGTGTCTTTTTCAGCTGCGGTTTCACAAGCGCCGCACCGAGCGTGCTGAGGGGCGTGCTCGTCATGCCCTGCTTGATCTTTTTCATAAGGGACGCTGCAAGTCCCTCATAAAGCTTTAATATGACATTGCCGACAAACGCTTCCGTGACAATGACATCCGCCGCGCCGTTCGGGATTTCCCGCGCTTCAATGCTGCCGGTAAAATTGATCTCGTTGCAATTCTTTAAAAGCGGGAACGTCTCCTTGACAAGCATATTCCCCTTTTCTTCCTCGACACCGATATTCACGATCGCGACACGCGGGTTTTTGATGCCGACGATGTTCTCCATGTAGATGGAACCCATCTTCGCGAACTGTACCAGATGGGAGGACCTCGCGTCTACATTCGCACCGCAGTCGATCAGGAGCGCGACCCCGTCCATCGTAGGTATGAGCGGTGCAAGCGGCGGGCGCTCCACCCCTTTAATCCTTCCGACCAACAACTGTGCACCGACCAAAACGGCACCCGTGCTGCCCGCCGAGACAAAGGCATCGGCCTCCCCGCTCTTTACCAGGTTCATCGCCACGACAATCGAGGAATCCTTTTTTCTGCGGATCGCGAGCACCGGAGCCTCATCGTTCGTGATGATCTCGCGCGCGTTCACCACGCGGATCCTGTCTTTCGGGTAGGTATAACGGGAAAGCTCCGATTCGATCACTTCTTTGTGCCCTGTTAAGAACACAAGAAGTTCCTCCCTCTCCGTCACGGCCTCCACGGCACCCCGCACGACCTCGCCCGGAGAATTGTCCCCGCCCATCGCATCCACTGCGACTTTTACTTTCTCCTGCATCTCTTCGCCCAAACTTTCTCAAGAATTTAAGAATGCCACAGATACTGATTCTTGTTCATCCCTGTACCACTATACTAAATCACGGATAAAAAATCAACCATAAATTTATAAAAATTGTCCGTCCGCGTTACTTCTTCCGATAGAAGAAGGACTGGTATGTATCATAGCCAATCTTCTCCGGCTGGATGATCTGCTCCGTGCTGCCGACAAAAAGAAATGCCCCGCTCTTTAAGGATGCATGGAATTTCCGGTAAATCACATCCTTTGCTTCCTCCGTAAAATAGATCAGCACGTTGCGGCACACGATCAGGTCACAGCGGTCCGGATACATGTCTTTCAAAAGATTATGTTCCTTGAACTCCACACATTTCTTGATATCATCACTGATCTGGTAATTCTGTTCATTCACCTTCGTAAAGTATTTCTTTAAGAACTCATCCGGCAGGCCTTTCAGACTCTTGATATTGTACAATCCCATCCGCGCCTTGTCAAGTACCTGTTTGTCGATGTCGGTTGCGATGATCTTGATCTTTGAAAGCGGCATGAATTTTGAGAGAAGCATCACGAGCGAATACGGCTCGTCACCCGTAGAACATGCCGCGCTCCAGATTTTTAAGGTCGGAGATTTCTTCAAAAGCTCCGGGAAAATCTGCTTCTCAAGCAGCGTCCACTGCTCCGGGTTGCGGTAAAACTCCGACACGTTGATCGTCAGGTAATTTACAAACTCATCAAACAGCGCCTTATCCTTTTTGAGCGCCTCAACATATTGCTTGTAGGTTGTGTAGTGGTTCTTTGTGATCAGGGAGTCGATGCGCCGCTTCATCTGCCGCTCTTTGTATGCGTTCAGGTCAATCTTTGTCAGCTTGAGCACATCCTCCTTAAACACTTCATAACTATCCGTCATTACCAAAACCCTCCTAAAAATAATAATAAAAATCCCGGAAGCGGATTCCGCCTCCGGGAAAATGAATTACTCCTCCGCTGTCTCCGCTTCCTCTGACTCTGCCGGCAGTAAGGCTTTCATGCTCAGACTGATCTTCCTGTCCTCGCTGTTGAAATCCACGATCTTTGCCCGGATCTCCTGACCAACCTTCAAAACATCCGAAGGCTTCTCCACATGCTCCTTCGCGATCTGGGATACATGCAACAGGGCATCAACCCCCGGCACAAGCTCCACGAAAGCGCCGAAATCCGTCATGCGTGCTACTTTTCCGGTCACGATGCTGTCCTTTGCAAACTTGGTCTCCGCATCCTTCCAAGGGTTCTGATCCGGGAACTTTAAGCTAAGTGCGATCTTCTCGCCCTGGATATCCTTGATGAAAGCTTTTACGACATCCCCCGCCTTAAATACCTTCTTCGGGTTCTCGATCCTGCCCCAGGACATCTCAGAGATATGCAGGAGGCCGTCCGCACCGCCGAGGTCGATGAACACACCGAAATCGGTCACGTTCTTCACGGTTCCCTCAACGACATCGCCGACATGGATCCTTGCGAACAGCGCTTCCGCAAGTTCCTTCTTCTTTGCAACCAAAAGCTGCTTTCTGTCGCCGATGATGCGCCTTCTCTTTGGGTTGAACTCGCTGATGACAAACTCAATCTCCTGATCCTTGTACTTCTCGAGGTTCTTCTCGTAAGTATCCGATACCAGGCTGGCCGGGATAAACACCCTCGACTCCTCCACAACGACACTTAAACCGCCGTCCAAAACCGTAGCTACTTTTGCTGTCAATACTTCTTTGTTGTTGAACGCTTCCTCAAGGCGCTTGTTGCCTCTCTCGGCAATGAGCTTCTTGTAGGTAAGGAGTACCTGCCCCTCACCGTCGTTTACCTTGAGCACCTTTGCGCTCATGGTCTCACCCTCTTTTACGAGGGTTCTAAGATCCACATTCGGGGTGTTCGTATACTCGCTCCTGGTAATGATACCATCCGCCTTGTAACCGATGTTCAGGACGATTTCATCTTCCTTGACACGGATCACTGTACCTTCGACTACCTCCCCATTGTGTATTGTCTTTAAAGACTCCTCCAATAACTGCTCAAAACTTTCTTCTGACATGCTGGTAAAAACCTCCTTGATAATATTATTTGGGGTGGATGCCCCTGCTGTAATACCTACGCTACGAAAAGATTTAAACGAATTTAAATCCAAGTCACCAAGTGTCTGTATATAGTAAGTATTCTCACATTCCTTTTTTGAAATTTCGAAAAGCTTTCTCGTGTTCGAGCTTTGCTTTCCTCCGATCACAATCATGGCATCCGATTGCCCGGCGAGCCTTGCAGCTTCGGCCTGGCGTTCTTCCGTCGCGCTGCATATCGTATTGACAACAATTATATCATACCTCTTTCTTTTCATAATTTCAACTAAATCTTGAAATTTCTTGTAATTAAATGTCGTCTGAGCCACAACGCAGAGTTTTTCGCCCTCCGGAATATCCAAATTTTGTAAATCTTCCTCATTATCTGTAACAATGACCGGCGTTTTGCTCCACCCAATACTTCCCTGCACCTCCGGATGTTCCCTGTCCCCGATCAATAAGATCCGGTATCCCTCCGCGCTTTTCTCCTCCACGGTGCGGTGAACCTTTTTCACAAAGGGGCAGGTGGCATCCTCGACCCGGAACCTTTGCCGTCCTTTATCGTCCCGGTACTCTGATAGCTGCCGGATGACATCGCGCCCAACGCCGTGGGAACAAATGATGATCGTCCCGCCTGTAAGCACGGCGGCTTCCTGCACGGAAGAAAGCACCAAGACCCCTCTCTGCTTCAGCTCTTCAACAACTTCCTCATTGTGGATAATGGGGCCTAATGTATAAATGTCCCCCTCTGCCTCACGGGCTAGACTTTGTGCCATATCGACCGCCCGCCTGACACCAAAGCAGAAACCGGCAGACTTCGCCACCGTCACCTGCATTTTTCGCACCTCTCCCGGACGAGGGAGACGATCCGGTCCGCCACCTCTTGTGCCGTTAGATTTGAGGCATCGACAACGACCGCGTCCTGCGCCTTTCGGAGCGGTGATACCTCCCTTGACATATCCTGCTCATCCCGCGCCACGATCTCGCGCAGGATTTCCTCCCTCTCACAGGATTCCCCCTTTGCCTCAAGCTCCTTTAAGCGCCGTCCGGCGCGCACCTGTGCGTCGGCGGTGAGGTAGATTTTAACATCGGCATCCGGCAGTACCATCGTCCCGATATCCCTGCCGTCCATGATAACGCTTGTCCTTTCCGCCAACCCCCTCTGGAGAAAGAGGAGTTTCTTCCTGACCGCGGGCAGCGGGGAGATCAAAGATGCCATCTGCCCGACCTCCTGCGTCCTGATAAATGCGTTCACATTCTCCCTGTCAAGCAGCACGACCTGCTCACCGTCCCGGTATTCGATCGACACATCAAGCGTGGGCAGCGCCTCCCCTATGCGTGCTGTCTCCTCCGCCTTTATTCCGTGACGGATAAAATACAGCGCCAGTGCGCGGTACATCGCACCGGTATCCACATAGATAAAACCGAGCGCAGCCGCCGCCATTTTGGCGACCGTGCTCTTGCCTGCCCCTGCCGGGCCGTCAATCGCGACATTATAGACCTTCATCCAAAATCCTCACTTTTGTTTATTTTCCCCGGCCGCAAAAACATTTGCGATCGCCTCCGCCGCAAGATGGCCGCTCGACCATGCAATCTGGAGGTTATAGCCGCCGGTCAGTGCATCCACATCCAGCACTTCCCCCACAAAATATACCCCGCCCACAAGACGGGACTCCATCGTTTTGGGGTTGATCTCTTTCACATCCACACCGCCCTTTGTGATGACGGCCTCCGTATAATCCCCAAGGGCACTTATCTCAAAGCGCAGATCCTTGACCAGGGCTGCGAGCCGCCTGCGCTCCTCCCTTGAAATGGCATTGACCCGTTTCTCCGGCGAAATGCCGCTAAGCTCTATTATAACCCGTATCAATTTTTGTGGCAATAGATGATCCAAAGCATTTTTAAAACATTTGTTCTTTGCTTCGTCAAAATCCCTCAATATCCGCGTGTCAAGCTGCTCAATCGACAATGCAGGCTTTAAATCGATATGGAACGACATAAGGCATTCCGCCAGAAGCGGGGCGATGTAACTGCTGGCACTTAGAACCACGGGGCCGCTCACGCCGCGCGCAGTAAAGACAAGCTCCCCGAACGCCTGATACAAAGCGGCACCCACAGCCATCCGCTTTCCCTTTTTCTTATTGCCCGCACCTTTTTCCGTCACCTGGCCTGATTCCTTCCCGTCACGGCGGCCGTCAAAACAAACCCATGCCTCCACATTCTTTAAGGAAAGTCCTTCCAGCTCCTTCGGATAGCGGGAGGCAAGAGCCAGCCCGACAAGGGACGGATAAAGGCTTGTGACCGTATGACCAAGCGCCCCCGCAAAGCGGTAGCCGTCGCCGCGCGCCCCGGTTGATGGGTAGGAAAGCCCCCCTGTCGCAACGATGCACGCGTCCCCCGTGATCTCCCTGCCGTCCTGTGTCACCAAAGAGCGAAAACGCCCGCCCAAAGCTTTCAGCTCCGCAACCCTCGTGTTCAGCAAAACCTGCACCCCGCGCCTTGCAAGCTCATCCGCGAGCACCCGTATGACATCCGAGGAACGGTCCGATACCGGAAACACGCGATCCCCGCGCTCCACCTTCGTCCCAAGGCCGATCGAGTGAAAATACGCCACCGTGTCGTGGTTCGAAAACCCGTGGAACGCACTATATAAAAAACGTGGGTTTGTAACCACGTTCTCAAACAAGCCCTCCATCGCACAGGCATTGGTCAGGTTACAGCGCCCCTTCCCTGTGATGTAGAGCTTCTTCCCAAGCTTCTCGTTCTGTTCAATCAGCACGGCCGCATGTCCCCGCGCCGCTAAGACGGCCGCTGCCATCATACCTGCCGCACCGCCGCCGACAACCAACACCTTGCCCATCCTGTTCCATCCTATCTTCCCATATAGATCTCGTTTAATTCGAAGCTGCGGTTTTCTGACTCGTACGCCTGTCCCCCCGCACGGAAAATCACCCCGGCATACTCCGAAAAATTATCGAGCAGGCTCTGGGCGAGAGCATCTAGGATCGCACTCTCAAGGCGTGTGTTCGCAAAGCGTACCGGCACACTATCACTCTCAAAATCAACAACGGCATTTGCCCCGTCTGCCGTCACACTGTCCACCGTGACCGTGACCGACACGTCCTCCATCGTCGCCGTCACGTAGGCGACAAGTTCCTGTGCCGTCATCTCACCGTTGCCGGTAATCGGGGAGGTGACCTCCTCGACTTCAAGTTCTTCGGAGAGCGTATAGTAAGTGATGTTCGTGATCCCCTGCGGAAAATACGTGACCTCCGGCTCCCTTCCAATGACCCCGGAAGAATCCGGCACTGCCGTCGGGGGAGGCGTTACCTCAAGCGGCGGAACCTCCTGTTTGCCGCAGCCTGTCACGGGCAGCAGGAAAAGAGCAACTACCAACAAAATATCCGTCACGGTGAATTTTTTCTTCATTGTGCCACTTCCTTTCCGAAAGCTTGCCCCACATGCATTCTATAGCGGATAGTAACACCAAACTATGTCATTTCTATGTTAGCTTTTTGACAGTTTCACGGCTCTATTTTGTCCCCTGCAGGATCACGCGCCGGTTCTGGTAGATATAGACGCACAGCGAGATCAATGTCAGCGCTACGGAAGCATAGAGGAAGATCTGCTCGGTAACATTAAAGAACGGGCTGTTAAGATCCACAATAAAAAGTACGCACATCACCATCTGTACCACCGTCTTGATCTTCCCCCAGTAATTTGCGGCAATCACGATATTGTTGTCGGCAGCAATCAGCCGGAAGCCGCTGATGATGAACTCCCGTCCGATGACCAGGATCACCACCCATGCCGGGACGGTGTTCAACTCGACAAAACAGATAAATGCCGAGCAGACAAGGAGCTTGTCCGCGAGCGGATCCATGAATTTCCCGAAATCCGTCACGAGATTATTTTTGCGGGCAAGATAGCCGTCAAGAAAATCCGATGCGGAGGCGACTGCGAAGATGACCGCGGCAATGTAATTTCCCCCCGGGATCCCCCGCGCAAGCATAAAAATCAGAAAAACCGGAACCATGCATGCCCGAAATACTGTAATTTTGTTTGGTAAATTCATAATCGTACCTCTTTCCTGCCTCCCGCCGGTATTCCGGCAGTACCGCATCGTTTCAGCCCATCCCCCGCCCTGCTGCATGGACGGGCTCTACATCTCATCGCTCACGGCACGGCCGATCAGGTCGTAGCCCTTTGCCTCCATGATCTCTGCCGTGACAAGATCACCGGAAACATATTCCCCCTGCGCATACAAAAATACATATCCGTCTACCTTCGGCGCGTCCATGTAGGAACGCCCGATGAACACATCTTCCTCCACGAGCTTTCCCTCCACCAGCACCTCAAGCTTCTTCCCAACCATCCGCCCGGCATTCTCAAAAGCGATCTGCTGCTGTACGCACATCAGTTCCTTCTGCCGCTTTATCTTTTCCCTTTTTAATATCTGATCCTTACGGCGCGCGGCCGGGGTCCCCTCCTCTTTTGAGTATGGGAACACGCCAAGCCGGTCAAACCGCATACGGCGCACGAAATCCATAAGGCACTCATGGTCTTCCTGCGTTTCGCCCGGAAACCCGGTGATCAGTGTAGTGCGGAGCACGATATCCGGGATTTCCCTGCGCAAAGACGCGATCCGACCCTCGAGCTCCGCGCGGTTCGTCCGCCGCCCCATCTCGCGCAGTACACGGTCGGAAGCGTGCTGTATGGGCATGTCAAGGTAATGGCATATCTTTGGCTCCTCCCTGATCGTTTGTATGAGTTCCTCCGTGATCTCCTCGGGATAACAGTACAAAAGCCGGATCCAGACAATGCCCGGAACCGCGGCAAGCGCTTTTAACAGTTTGGGCAAAGCTTTCTTTCCGTAGAGATCTACACCGTACACTGTCGTCTCCTGCGCGACAAGGATCAGTTCTTTACAACCCCCTTTTGCCAAAAACTCCGCCTCACTTACGAGCCGCCCGAGCGGGATGCTGCGGTAACTTCCGCGGATGTTAGGGATTGCACAATAAGTACAATGCTTATCACATCCCTCCGCAATCTTTAAATACGCCGTGTATCCCCCGGTCGTATTCACGCGGTTCGTATCCGGGAGGGGAAGCGTGTTGATATCACAGAACGCGTTCTCCGCCGCGCCGGACAGGACGCTTTTTATCACATTGACCACCTCTTTGATGCCGGCCGTGCCGACCATCGCATCCACCTCCGGGATTTCTTTTGTGATCTCCTCCTTATAGCGCTCGGCAAGGCAGCCCGCCACGATCAGCACCGCGAGGCGGCCGCTTTTTTTATACTCTGCCATCTCAAGGATCGTCTCGATGCTTTCCTGCTTCGCGTCATGGATAAAGCAGCATGTATTGACTACGATCACATCCGCCTCGGCTTCGTCGTCCGTCAGGGAGTAACCCGCGTCACGCAAAAGACCGAGCATCACCTCACTGTCCACCAAGTTTTTGTCACATCCGAGTGAAACAAAACACACATTCATATAAAACCCTGCAATTCTGATTTATTTTTTGCATATCCAAAAGCGGAAAGAACGTCCTATGCTCTCCGCCCTGCCCTTTCTGCGCTCTGTAAACAATTTGCCATCAGCATGGCAATCGTCATCGGCCCGACACCGCCCGGAACCGGGGTGATGTGAGATGCTTTTGGCGCGACGGAATCAAAATCCACGTCACCGCACAGCTTACCGTTCTCGTTCCGGTGGATGCCGACATCAACCACCACCGCACCGTCCTTTACATACTCTGCCGTGATGAACTTCGGCTTGCCGATGGCAACCACCAAAATATCCGCCCGCCTTGTAACCTCAGCGAGGTTTTTCGTGCGGGAGTGGCAGACGGTTACCGTACCATTCTCCCGGAGCAAAAGTGCTGCCATCGGCTTTCCGACAATGTTGCTGCGCCCGACAACCACGCACTCCCTGCCCTCAATCGCGACACCGGAACGCTTTAAGAGCTGGATGATGCCCGCCGGCGTGCAGGAAACAAAACCTTCCTCCCCGACATTCAAGCGCCCGACATTGTTTACATGGAAACCGTCCACATCCTTGTCCGGGGAAATCATCTGGATGACCTTATCCTCGCTGATATGCCCCGGAAGCGGAAGCTGCACCAAAATTCCGTTTACGTCCGCACGGCCGTTCAGTTCACTAACCAGCCCAAGCAGTTTTTCTTCCGTTGTCTCCTCCGGAAGTTCGTAGGAGAGGGAGCAAAAACCCACATACTCACACGCTTTCTTTTTATTTCCGACATAAACGCTGGATGCCGGGTCCGAGCCCACCTGGATTACCGCGAGCGTCACCGTGGTGCCTGCCTCCTTAAGCCGCGCTGCCCCCTGTTTTACTTCCTCCTTGATCTGCGACGAGATCATTTTTCCGTCAATTATCTCTGCCATCACTGCCTCCTTTGGATAAACTTTTAAAATAGCGGTGCAAAAAGTTTTAAAATTGCCTGGATCAGCACTTTTTGCAGAACCGGTTTCAACATGTCCCTTGTCACCGGGATACTCTTTTTAATCGTCTCGACCGCGTCCTGTTTCACATCCATCACCGAGCTTGTCCGGTAGAGGAAGACACCGCACTCAAAATGCAGGTACAGGCTGCGGTAATCGAGATTGACGGTTCCTACCGTCGCCACGCGGTCATCGCAGACAAAGCATTTTGCATGGATGAATCCCGGTTCAAACTCATAGATTTTTACCCCGCCGTCCATCAACTGCTCATAATAGCTCTGCGTCAGCATGAACGCCGTTTTTTTATCCGGGATGTGCGGCGTGACGATGCGCACATCCACCCCGCGCTTTGCAGCTAATGTAAGCGCCGTCATAATCTCGTTGTCGATGATTAAATAGGGCGTGAACATATAGACATAATCCTTCGCCGTATTGATGATATTCAGGTATACATTCTCGCCGACATTCTCAAAATCGAGCGGGCTGTCACCGTAAGGCTGCACATAACCGTCGCTGCCGTAATCCTCCTGGCGGTAGGTGTGCGGGCGGAAGTTCCCGAACGAAGCATCCGTCGGCCGCAGGGCATTCCATATATGCAGGAACATCACCGTAAGGTTCCAGACAGCATCCCCCTTTAGCATGATACCGGTATCCTTCCAGTAGCCGAAACGTTCCTTCTCATTGATATACTCATCCGCCAAATTGATGCCGCCTGTAAAGCCCACATCACCGTCGATCACCAGGATTTTTCGGTGGTCGCGGTTGTTCATGACAACGGAGACAAACGGCACGAACGGGTTGAACGCCTCACACTTGATGCCAAATTCCTCCATCGTCTCGTAATATCCCTGCGGCAGCAGGCGAAGACAGCCGACATCATCGTACAAAAGACGCACATCCAGCCCCGCCGCTGCTTTCTCCTTCAAAATCCCGAGAATGGTATCCCACATTCTTCCATCCGCGATAATGAAGTATTCCATGAATATAAAATGCTCTGCTTTTTTTAATTCTTCCACGATATAGGGAAAATTTTCCTCCCCGCTCTTAAAATATTTTGTCTGGGTATTTTTCCATAGCGGGGCATTCGCGAAATCCTTCAGATAGCGCACCTGCCCGTAGACGGTCTCCGACTCCCGCCCTACTTCCTCAATGATGTCCGGTTCCTGCTCGGTCAGGGGCGCGATCTTCTCCCAGGAAGCATTCAGCTTCTCCCGCAGTTTCCTCGACGGCTGCCGCGTCCCAAAAAACACGAACATCATGCCGCCAAGCAGCGGGAAAATCAAGATGGGCACTGCCCAGGCTAATTTGTATGCCGGATTCTGCCTGCTGTTGATCACCACGAAGAGCGCACCGATACTGATGATGCGGAAAAACGCGTTGATCGCCGGGGAAACATTGGAGAACGTAATCAGGGAAAGCACGAGCCACGTCACCTGCAAAACAATCAAAGCCCCCACGATCAGAATTCGGTACACAATCATTTTTTTACTTTTCATAACTTTTGTACTCCTGTTCTCCTACTCCACTATTTTTGATTATATACGATTTCGCAAAATGGTTCAATATGCCAAAAATAAACTTTGTATAAAAAGAATGTCGAAGTACATATTTTCTCGCCATAAATGTGCCATACCGGACACAAAAACAGGACGGAACGGAACAACCGCCTTTCCCTGCCGGGTAAAACCGGTTGTTCCGCGCCATCCTATCATAAACTTAATTTACGAACGATAGTAATTGATAAGACATCCTTTCAGGATGATCTCCCTCTCATCTTCCGTCAGTTCCCCAAGACGGAGCGTGAACTCCCTCACCGAACCGCCAACCACATAGGCTTTGAGCACACTGCTTCTCTCCTTTACAGCCCTGCGGATACCCGGAATAAATACGTAGTCCCCATTTGCAAACGGCAGCTCCTTCCCTTCCCCGTCAAGCAGGAACGGAAGCATTCCCCAGTTGATGAGGTTCGAGCGGTAGCGCTTCGTCGCGTATTCCCGCGCAATGTTCGCAAGACCGCCCAGCACTTTCTGGCAGCTCGCCGCCTGTTCCCTCGCAGAGCCATCCCCCGGCTTTACGGCAAAGATCACGGAGCCAACCTGCGTGCCCGCGGCATCAAAATCCCCCGCCGCCGAAAGCACTTCAAAGACTTTCGCAAGCTCCGAGACCGCGGCACACATTTCTTCTGCCCCGCCGCCCGCACAGCGCGCCTTCTCCGCCATCTGTACCGCCTTTGCACGCCCGACATACTGCGGATCCTTGCGCGAGAGCGTATACTCCGCAAGCCCCAGCGGGTTTGAGCGGAACGAGGAAGTCTCACCGGACGGAATCAGTTCGTCCGTCGTCGTCACCGGGTCGTGGATCACGGACACAACTTTTAAGAGCAGATCTTCCGTCAGTTCACTCATTGCCGGCCAGTCCTTGATGCCGGGTCCGAACTTCACCTCCGCATTTTTGTCGGCTTTGCCGACACCGTCAAACACGCGCTTTTCATAGATGCTCTTGTCAAAGAAATACTTCGGCTTCGTGAAGGAAACATCCATATGCTCCGCCGAGGTCAGATACCCCTTGTTCGCCGCCGTCGCCGCGATCGAGCGCGCATCCATCAGCGCGACCGAAGCAATCTGCCCGTTCGTGATCTTTGAACCTTCGCGGTTCGGGAAATTGCGCGTGGAATGTCTTATGCTCAGCCCGCCGTTTGCCGGGACATCGCCTGCCCCGAAGCACGGCCCGCAGAACGCAGTGCGCACCGTCGCCCCCGCGCCCATCAATTTTGCCACGGTTCCGTTCTTCACAAGTTCCATGAATACCGGCTGGCTTGCCGGGTACACACTCAGTGAAAACTCGTCCGCCCCGATATCCCTTCCGGAGAGGATGTCCGCCGCATCGCATATATTCTCGAAACCACCGCCCGCGCAGCCTGCAATCACACCCTGCTCCACGTAAAGCCTGCCGTCCTTTATCTTATCGCGCAGCTTATACTCTACTTTGTTATTGTCAAGGCTGACCAGCGCCTTTTTCTCCACCTCGGCAAGAATATCCGAAAGATTCGCGTTCAGCTCGTCGATCGTATATGTATTGCTCGGATGGAACGGCATCGCGATCATCGGTTTGATTTTAGAAAGATCCACATAAATCATGCCGTCATAATACGCCACCTCTCCCGGTGCAAGTTCCCTGTAATCCCCGCTCCTTCCGTGGATATCGTAAAATTCCTTCACGGCACCATCCGTCTCCCAGATGGAGGAAAGGCAGGTCGTCTCGGTCGTCATCACATCGATGCCGATGCGGTAGTCAACGCTTAAGTTCGCAATGCCGTCACCGATGAACTCCATCACTTTGTTATTCACGTAGCCGTTCGCAAACACCTCACCAATGATGGCCAGCGCGATATCCTGCGGTCCGACGTAAGGTGCCGGCTTTCCGGTCAGGTAAACACCGACCACCTTCGGCATATTGATATCGTAAGTCTTTTTCAAAAGCTGTTTTACAAGCTCAGGCCCCCCCTCGCCGACGGCCATCGTGCCGAGCGCGCCGTAGCGCGTGTGGGAATCCGAACCAAGGATCATCTGCCCGCCGCCTGCAAGCATCTCACGCGCGAACTGATGGATCACCGCCTGGTGCGGCGGGACATAGATTCCCCCGTAACGCTTCGCGCAGGAAAGACCAAACATATGGTCATCCTCATTGATTGTGCCGCCGACCGCACAAAGGCTGTTGTGGCAGTTCGTCAGCACATACGGAACCGGAAATTCTGAAAGCCCGCTTGCCCGCGCCGTCTGGATAATGCCGACAAAGGTAATGTCGTGTGAGGTCAGCTTGTCGAAGCGTATTTTAAGCTTCTCCATGTCCCCCGATGTATTGTGCGCCTCCAAAATACCATACGCCATCGTCTGGCGTGCCGCCTCCGCTTTCTGGCAAGCCCTGCCAACCTTTGAAGCAAGCACCGCCTGCGCGTCGCTGTTTTCCTCTATGATTTCCCTGCCCCGGATAACATAGACACCATCTTTATAAAGTTTCATCGCCCTTTCCCTCCATTTTGCCAAATACATCCGCCCTCTATTCGTAAAGTTCCTGTTCCTCATCGCAGTCCGTATATTTTGTGGAGTTAAAAAGCCCGTCCCCCGCCTTGATGCCCATCAGCACATTATCGTCCTTCTGCGTGAAATCCAAGCTGATCTTGCCGGTAAAAATCCTTGTAAAATAGCCGGCGTAAGTCTCGATCTCCTCCTCGCCCGCAAACTTTACGCGGATCATCAGGAAATAACCCGGTGCCGCGATATTTGTCTGCGGCTGAAAGCTTCCGGTATATTTCTCCCCGGCAGCGACCGGGGTGTTCACCAGATCCTCGGACATAAAGAAGTAATCCTCGTCCGAATTTTCAAAATACAGTCGAACCGATTCAATGTCCTTATCCGTGTCGTTCTCGATCACAATACGCTTTGTGTTTGCCGATTCCACCAGCAATGCAATGACAATCAAAACAATGACGACAGCCCCTGCCGCAATCGCTCTTACCGGCAGCTTAAGCTTCCCGTTTGTATTTTCCTTTTCCGTCGCCACATTTGTTTGTTTGCTCATTTTTTCCTCCATTCTGCTTCCTTACCCTAAGAAAACTTCAATTTTCGTGCACATCATCGTTTATTTTAATCGTTCCACGCCATTTAATCAAGTAATATTTTTATAAAATAATAAAATAACCCCTTTTCCTGCCCGCCAGGCATCAGCGTGCCCCATGTGGCCGGGAAAGATCACCCAATCAAAAGATAAAGCATGGTAGCTAACAGGCCGATGCACGAAAGCAGCAGACCATAGGAAACACTTCTTGTCACAAGGCGGACCGTGCGCGAAGTCTTTTCCTCCCCCGCCATTAAAATATCAACATAAGACTTCTGTATCGGCTTCTTTTTGCGCACCGTGCGGTTCACAATACCCACAATGCCGTCCAGTATGCTTCCCGCAAGGTATGCCAGCCGGTCACTGATGCCCACCCCCTTTGCCTCCTTCGGTTTTACTTCCGAGAACAGGAAAGTTTTCAGCAGGCCAATGATCCCGCCCGCAAGCCGGTCAAATACACGGCAGACAGCGGCAAGCGCAAACGGTATCGCCCTGCCGAACCACCTTGCGGTCACAAGGCGGTCGAACACCCGGGAAACCACGGCCAAGACCCCCGGTACAAACCGCGTAAAAACCGGGCGGTACACGCCGTCCTCAAGGTCAAACCACACCGGGATGCGGTTGATATAGCAGGTTTCCCCTCCCTCCTTGCGGCACAGGAAGCGGCGCACAACAACAAAATATAGAAACAGGCCGATCAAGAGCGAGATCATTGCCCCCTTTAAATTCTCAAGGGAAAAATAATGAACCGTTTCCATGTGCCCTGTACCGCCGCCGTAAAAAAACGGCTCCGCCCCCTTTGCGAGCGGGGTGAAGAAAGCTCCCGGAACACATCCGAACACGGCAAACAGCCCTGCCGGTATCCCGACCAAGATTTTTACCGGCAGGGAAAGATAATCCCCGGTATCATGCCGTACCACGGTTTCGGACGGCTTTTCCACAAACAGGACAAAAAACACTTTCAGCATATACGCCACGGTCATCCCGCCCGAAACCAAGAAAAGCCATTCCGATGCGGCAAGCAGATTATCCGTCCCGCCTGCCTGCGTATACCGCCCCATAACGATCGCCTCATGGAGCATGGTTTTGCTGACATAGCCCGAAAAAAGCGGAACACCGCCGATCGCGAGCGCCCCCGCCGTGTAAGCGGCAAGGAAAAAAGGCTTCCCCCTGCCAAACCCTTTGATCTCGTTGAAATCCAGGGTATGGAGGTTTTTGTAGACTACCCCGGCAAGCAAAAACAGCACGAGCTTGATCAGGGAGTGGTTTACCATATGCAAAAAAGCACCGTCCACCGCAAGCGTATTTTCCTGTGTAAGGTTCATCATGCCGAGCCCCGTCATGATAAAGCCGATCTGCGAGACGGAAGAACAGGCAAACGTCCGCTTGATATTGACCGATAAAACACCGAGGAGCGCACCGGTAAACATCGTCGCCACCCCAAGAACCAGCACGATGAGACCGAATGTCCCCTCCCCGGAAAGCACCGAGCCGGACAACAAGATCATTCCAAAGACACCCGCTTTTGTGAGCACGCCCGACAAAAGCGCCGAGGCGGGGGCAGGGGCAACCGGATGCGCTTTCGGCAGCCAGATGTGTAGCGGGAACATGCCCGCTTTCGCACCAAAACCAAACAGCATCAGACATCCCGCAACAAGCAGCAGTTCCCGGTTCTTTACTGCAGCGCACGCCTCTCTCAGTTCCCCCATCGCGAGCGTCCCCGTCATATGGTAGAGAAGGAAGAGCCCCATCAGCATCACCATACCGCCGACGATTGCCACCGCGAGATAGGTTGCCGCGGCGCGCAATGCTTCCCCTGTCTCCTCTTGGGCCACCCAGACATAGGACGTAAGGGACATCATCTCAAAGAAAATAAACATCGTCATAAGATCAGCCGCCAAAAACACACCCGCCGTAGCCCCAAGCGTCAACAGCGTAAACAGGTAATAGCGGAGCACATTCCCATGACCCGCCATATATTCCGTGGAAAATACAAGAGCCGTCATCCACATAAAAGTCAGGATCACAAGGTAAATGGCGCGGAACCCGTCCATTGTAAAATGCAGCCCAAACCCCGCGAAACCACCGAGGTCGCACGCATCCCCCGCCCCCCAATAAACAAGACCAAACGCCAATAAAAATTCCGCCGCTGAAACGGCCTGCGCCGCCCTTCCCAAAAGACGGTTTTTGCGCTCGCCCGCCAGATTTTTCCCAAAAACCAAAAGCGCCGCCGCCCCCAAAATGGGCAGGCAGACTGCCCCGATCAGCAAAGCGTTCCCCTCCATGCGAAAGACCTCCTTCCCGTTATATCGTATCCCCCCACATAGCATACCGCCATGTAAAAGACATTTGACCGAAAAACTCCCCCGGCACAATCTTGCCGCCATCCGGAGATACAATCACTCCCTTTCCGATCATATTCTGCCCAAAGCCACCCTTTCCAGAAACGACAACAGCGGCTTTGCAAAAATACCGATCGAGACAATCATATATACAAGCACCGCAAGCGGCAGCTTCATGCGCCATGTCGGGTCAGATGCCTGTAAGACTTTCGTCTGCCCCTCTGCCTGATACGGGAAAAACGCCTGCATTAAAAAACCGAAAATATAGACAGCGGTACAAAATGCCGAGATGAGCACTGCAAAACAGCCGAAAATGGCAAGGGGCTGTCCGGACGCAACTGCCGCCGTCCCGATATGCCATTTGCTCACAAACGCCGCCATCGGCGGAACCCCGACCAGCGCGACACCCGCAACCAAAAAGCAGGCGCACACATACGGCATTTTCCTCCCGATGCCCCGCATGTCACGCACATATTCGAACCCCGCCCGGTGCAGGATCGCGCCCGCACAGTAAAATAGCGTGATCTTGATAAATGCATGTGCCACCATATGCATCAGGCTTCCCACCATTCCCGCCGGGGTCATCAAAAGTGCCGCGAACACGATATAAGAAAGGTTGCTGATCGTCGAGTAGGCGAGCCGGCGTTTTAAATGCGGCTCCTTCACCGCCCGCGCCGAGCCGAACAATATTGTTACGACGGCAAAGCAAAGCACAGTATACTGCGCAAAACTGCCGCGCAATAGCTCCGTCCCAAAACTATAATATGTGATCCGGATAATGGCAAAAGCCCCTGCCTTCACCACTGCCACCGCATGCAGCAATGCCGTGACCGGCGTTGGCGCAATGGATACGGCAGGAAGCCAACCATAAAATGGGAAGACCGCCGCTTTGACACCGAACCCTAAAACCGCAAGCACATAGACCGCCTTGACAAAAGGTTCCATCTCCCCAAGAGGGGCATCCGAAAAAACGCCGCCGAATGTAAATTTCATTGTGCTCCCAAGCTTGTACACAAAGATAAACCCGATGAACGCAAACGCTGCTCCGCCAATGGAATATGTCATGTATTTCTGCCCTGCAAGAATCGCCTTCCTGCCCATCCCGTGCATGACAAGCGGCATCGTGACAAAAGTCAGCATCTCATAAAACATGTACATCGTCATCAGGTTCCCCGAAAAAGCAATGCCGACCGTAACCCCGAATGTCATGGTATAGAACGCGAAAAATGCGTTGTCCATGTCATCGTGCTCCATGTATTCAAATGCATAGAGTGTGGCGAGCGGCCACAAAAACGAGATCAGTCCCCCAAATACCATGCCGAGCCCGTCAATATGGAACATTACCGCCAGTTCACCCGCCAGGTTCAACACGGTAAAATCCTCACTCGGCCGGTGAAAGATCAGCCAGACCGCAAACGCCGATGTCGCGATTGTCACAAGCTCAACATACAGATTGCGCGCCCTCCTGCTTTTGACCGGGAGCAGCGGCAGCATCGCCCCCATCAGGACAGGGAAGACGATCGGCAGTAAAATTCCATACTTTTCCATACTCATACCTCTTATTTTAAGTTCCGCAGCTGCCCTTCCCGTACCTTCTTTTCACGGAAGGGCTTTCCTTACGCCCTGCTCCCGGAAATCCCTTCCGGGCACCGTGCGGGCATCTGCTGTTTTAAGTTCCGCAGCTGCCCTCCCCGTACCTTCTTTCCGCGGAAGGGCTTTCCTTACGCCCTGCTCCCGGAAATCCCTTCCGGGCACCGTGCGGGCATCTGCTGTTTTAAGTTCCGCAGCTGCCCTCCCTGTACCTTCTTTTCACGGAAGGGCATCCGCTTATTTATTCATCCCTCTGTTATAGGATTGCGCCGCAGATCGTGTTCAGAAACCGCATCAGCCCGTTCGGGAATATGCCAAATCCTACCGCTGCCGCGGTCAGCACTGCCATTGGAAGTACCATCCATATACTCTCCTTCTCCCTGCGGTACACCACTTCCCTTCCGTCCGCCTCCTTTCCCGGCAAAAACCCGGTGACGCTTAGCGGCAAAAGGTAGGCGGCCGTAAACACCGCACTGACCAGCAGGATAGCAGGTCCCAAGTAGCGCGCGACCGGGATATCCGCCGCAAGCGCCCCCTGCGCCAGATACCATTTACTTAAGAAAGCCGAGGTCGGCGGTATGCCGATCAATGTCAGGGAGACCAGCGTATACAGCCACATAGTTACCGGCATGCGCTTCCCGATGCCAGAAAGTTCGTCCGCGCGCTTGCAGCCCGTCTGGTGGATGACCGCCCCCGCGGAGAGGAACAGCGTATTTTTCACCGCCGAATGGAAAACAACATGCATCAGCGCGCCAAGCATCCCCGCCGGGTGAAGGAGCGCTGCACCAAAGAGCACATAAGAAACTTGGCTGACCGTCGAGTACGCAAGCCGGCGTTTTAAGAGCTGCTCCCGCGAGGCGATAACCGAACCCATCAGCACCGTGATCATCGTCAGCGCCAGAAAGGCATACTGCACCCATGTCCCGCGCAGAAAATCCGCCCCGGCAACATAGTAAACAATGCGGATGATAAAGAGCACACCCATTTTTGTCACATTGCCGGACAAAAGAGCCGAAGCCGGAGCCGGAGCGACCGGGTGTGCGACCGGAAGCCACCCGTGCAGAGGGAACATCCCGGCCTTGCTGCCAAAACCGAGAATACCAAGGAAGCATGCCACAAGCAGGAGTTCTTTGTTCTCCCCCGCCGCCTGCACCGTAATATGCCCGCCCGCAACAAATTCCAGGCTGATCCCGCAGCCGTAAAAGATAAAGAAGCCAGCCAGCCCGAGGAAAGCCCCGGCGATGGAATAAAACAAAAATTCAAACCCCGCATGGACTGCCTCCTTCGTGCGCTCCTCGATCACGAGCGGAATCATGGACAGGGTCATCATCTCGTAAAACATATACATCGTGACAAGGTTCCCCGAAAGGCAGAGCGCCGCGATCACGCCAACCGATACAAGGAAAAATGTCTGGTATATTTTTCCGCCCTCCCCCCCATGCCCGAAGTATTTTCCCGAATAGACCGCGGACGCGAGCCACATAAAGGCTGTGAGGCCGCCAAAAAGCAGGGAGAGCTTATCCGGGCGCAGCACAAACGCCAGCCTGTCACTAAAGCGCACGAGCGTAAACTCATGGCTGCCCCCCGCCGCCGCAAGCATAAAGACAAGTTCAAGCGCACACACCGCCGCCACAAAACCCCAGCGCCCCTTCTTTCCCGGAAATATGTTCGGCAGCGCGAGCACGATCCCCGAAAGAACCGGGAAAAGTACCGGCAGCAATAAAATCCAATCCTTGTTCATCATTCTACCTCTTTCCTGCAAGCCATGCTTGAAATTGATGCGGCAAAAAACAGCGAAAAGCGCTGTCTTCCCGCCCGCCTGTCCTGTTAAAAGGTGCCAAGCCCTGTGGCGATCGCCCGCTCGATGCTGCCGGACCAGGTGCCAAGGAACAGGTTCAACACAATAAAGCACACAAGCGCCACTGCCATCGTCACCGGGATGCGGTAGGAAGCTGCATCAAAGTCCGCACATTCCTTCGGCGTGTAAATCGTGATCAGGGCGCGGATAAAATAAATTGCGTTTAAGATCGTACTGACGGCGAGCGCCGCCATCGCCACCACAAGCTTGCCCCCCGCCGCCGTCAGCGCCGCCTCTGCAAAATACACTTTGGAGGTAAACCCCGCGAACAAAGGGATGCCGACCATCGAGAATGCCCCGACCGAAAATGCCACTCCGGCAAGCTTGTTGCGCAGCCCGGAACCCCTTAAATGGGCAAAGTCCTTGCTGTCGCCGGATACTTCCGAAAGCCCTTTCGCTGCGATGAAAAGCATAGATTTTGATGCGGCGTGCGACATGATATGGAACACCGCCGCCACCGTCCCCATCGGGACGGCCAATCCGATCCCCATGTAAATGTAGCCAATCTGCGCGATTGAGGAAAACGCGATCAGGCGGCGCACATCATGCTGGTAGATTGCCACGACCGACCCCATCAGCATCCCCGCCACACCGAAAGCAAACAGAAGGTTTGTGACCTTGTGGTCAAGGACGAAATCAAAACCGAACACACGGTAAAAAATCTTGAACAGCAGGAAAATGTATCCTTTCGAGACAAGGCTTGAAAGGATCGCCGCCGAGGTGGGAGTCGCATAGGCGTAGGCATCCGGAAGCCATGTGTGGAACGGAAACAGTGCGCTCTTGATCGCAAGCCCCACGCTCATCAGCGCCATCGCCACCGTGAGGGGTATGGCGTATTCCCCCGTTTGCGCATACGAAACAATCTGTTCATGCATATTGACCATCAACAAATGTCCTGTCACATCATAGAGAATGCTTAAGCCTAACAGCAAAAGCCCGGAACCGACAAGGCTCATAATCATGTATTTTGTCGCCGCAACGAGCGTGTGCCCGTTGTTCCGGCTCATGATCAGCGCACCCGCCGCGATCGTGTTGATTTCGACAAAGACGTAGGCGGTAAACATATCGTTCGTATAGATCAGTGCGAGCAGCGAGGTCAGCATCAGGTCAAGCATCGTGTAATAGAGGTTTGCCTTTGTCTCCTCGACATCCGTGTCCAGATACCGCTCCCCGCCGAGCAGCGAAAGGAACATGATCGCACAGAAAAACACCGCGAGCACAGCCTCCAATACCCCGACGCGGATCTCATTGCCCCACGGAGCCGGAAAATGTCCCATCATATAGGTATATTGGCCGTGCACCGACACATACCAAAGCACGCAGGCATTCATAATACCCGCCGCACCGATCAGGGCAAGGCTTACGCATTTTGCCTGCCTGCGGGGCAGCAGCGAGGAGATGACACCACTCATCATGGACATGACAATATTAAATAACGGAAAATTTTGTATGATACTCATACCATCCACCGTGCCTTTCACATTTCCTCTTCGTACTGCTCCCGCTTTGCCAAAAGTGTGATCTGGTCAATGTCAAGCGTGTGGTAGCGGCGGTAAAGGCGTATCGTGAGGGCAAGCATCACAGCCGTCACGCTGACGGATACCACAATGCCGGTCAGCACAAGTCCCGCCGGAACGGGATTGATAAAATCTTCTGCCCGCTTCAGTGCCTGCGCGCTCTCCGGCACCGGAGCCGCCCTGCCCGCAATGTAGCCCTTGGCTGCCAAAAACAGATAGACCGCCGTATCCATAATATTAAACCCGATGATCTTCTTGATCATATTGCGGTGAAACAAAAGCGTTGTAAAACCGATGCCGAACAGAACCACCGCCACCGCCTCATAGTAATTCCCGAACAGATGCCCCATCCTAAATCCCCCCTTTCCGGAAGATCGCATAGAAAGAATACATCGTACACGCAACCACACAGCCGACACAGATATTTAGCGGAAGGATCAGCCCACTGCTCATGATATCGCCCGCGTTCCCAAGCGGAATACCGCTCTCCATATGGTTCGCGCCGCAAAAAAAGGAATAGCATTTTGCTCCGGAATAAAATAGCAGGGAAGCGAGCGAGACGACGGAAAAGGTTTTGTAAGTAAAGAAGCGCTCCGCCTTTTGAAAGCCAAACGCGGTCAGGTACAAAATCAACCCTGCCCCGATGACCGCGCCGCCGGAAAACCCCCCTCCCGGTGAGATATGCCCGTTCAAGATCACGTATATGCCAAAGAGGATGATGACCGGGACAAGGAAAAATGCCGCTTTCTGCAATATTTTATCGTTTTTTGGTTCCAGGCGGCGGTCATTTTCATCCGCCGCCAATTCCTCGTGGACCAGCGACCCATCCTTGCGGTGGTCGATGCGCAGAAGGATCAGCACAGTGCATGCCGCGATAAAAAGTACATGGGACTCGCCGAGCGTATCAAATGCGCGGTAGTCAAGAATCATCCCGGTGACGATATTGACCGCCCCGGTCTCCTCCTGCCCCTTCTCGATATAGCGCTGTGCCACCTCATTGCTGTTCGCCGGTGTATCCGCCGACCCAAACGCCGGCATATTTGCCACAGTGAGCAGGAGCACAAAAATAATGAGCAGGCAGATGCACAGGGATATGATCCGGTATAAACTCCCGAAGATTTTTAACCCCCTGGTTTTCGACCAGTTCTCATATTGCTCCATCATGCGGGAATAATCCGAACGGTTCCTGTCTCTTTTTAAGTGGTAGAGGTCAACCGGCTGCGCGTCGTGCACTTTTGCCGCCTGCGGCTTTCCGGCATCCATCTGGCTGCCCGTCAGGCGAAACCGATCCTCCGACATCTCCCCTCCATTGACAAAGCGCACAAACCTGCGCCATTTTGTATTTTCATAATTTTCTTTCAGCTTCATGGTTTTCCCTCACCGCCCTCCGGCAATTCCCCGGCACTTTCCTTTTCTTTTTCATCCTCCGCCCGCATGGCATGGATTTTTTTCAGCGTGACAAAAAACAAAACGCTTGTCACCCCTGCACCGACCGCTGCCTCCGTGATCGCCAAGTCCGGGGATTCGAGCAAAATCCAGATGATGCACATCGCCAGGCTGTAGGACATATAGATCACGATCGACGTGAGAAGATTCTTGCTCAGGCTCGTCGAGACCGCGCACACAACCAAAAACAACAGCAAAATGATTTTAAAGCCCAGCATCGTCGTCCCCTCCGCATTCCTTTTTCACCTGCTCCTCATCTGTACTGACTTCAAGCCTCGCGAGCAGGTGGGAACAAACCGGGCTTGCCATCCAGAAAAAACAGATGATGACAAAAAGTTTGAGCGATGTAAAATTAAAGCCATTCAAAATGATCAGGCCAAGGATTACGAATAAGATCGCAAGCGTGTCATTCATCGCCGCCGCGTGCATGCGGTTCAATACGAATTTAAATTTGTAAGTGCCGGCAACGGCAACACAGGATACCAAAAGCCCCACAAGGATAAACAGGGCACCGACGGCAAAACGGATCCATTCCATCATTTTCCCTCATCCCCCTCTTTTTTTTGTGCCTCGCTCTCCTCCTTGTGCACGCCCATGTAAACCTTCGACACGACGACCACCGCAAGAAAACTGATCATGGCGTAAATCAGTGCGACATCCGCCAAAAAACCTTCGCCGAGCTTGACTGTAAGCACCGCGATGCTCATCATCGTCATCGTCCCGATCATATTGACCGCCATGATGCGGTCAGCAAGCTTTGGCCCCCGCACGGAACGAACCAGGCAGAAAAAACAAAGGATGCCAAGCACAATGAGCACCCCGGTCAAAAACAGCTCACGCACCTTTCCGGTCATGCCCCCTCCTTTCCGCCGCGCTCAAATGCGCGAAGCCTTTTCACAAACTCCGAATCTTCCATTCCCGCCGCCATATCCTTGTCCAGACAATGCACAAGATATTCATCCCCCTCAAGCGTCACCGTGATCGTGCCGGGGGTCAGGGTGATGGAATTTGCCAGCACGGCGCGCAGGGTATCACTCTTTAAATCCGTGCGGAACTTAACGAGCGTCGGCTCGATCTCATATTTTGCGGTGACAATCAGGTGCATCACACCCAGATTCGCCTTAAAGATCTCCTGCACAAGCAACATAATATATGAAACACCGCGGGACAGATTCGCATACACACGCAGTTCCTTTTTTATGCCGTAATCCATAAAACGGCACAGAAAACAAAACAGTAGCACCGCGGCAGCAATGCCGGACAGCATAATCTCCGCCGTGATCCTTCCGTTGAAAATAATCCATAAAGCAAAAAAAAGTATCAGCATATCCTCTTTCCTCCTTTGCTTCGTCATAGTACAAGCGTATCTATTTTAGCACCGCGGGAATGTTATGTCAACATTTGCATTTTATAGCTTTTACATTTTTTTAATATTTTCTTCAAATAAATTTATATTTCAAAAAAAAGAGACGACCCGCAGAAAAATCCTTTCCCGAACGTTACAATGCGCGAATAAAAAATATACAAACAGCGCATTCTTTTGTTAATCGCAAGGAAAGGATAAGGTATTAAGGTATGGCATTGTACAAGGTAGAAATCTGCGGTGTGAATACCGCCAAGCTTCCGCTGATCGCAAACGATGAAAAGGATGAATTGTTCCGCCGCATCAAGAGCGGCGATGCGGACGCGCGGGAGTTATATATTGAAGGGAATTTACGGCTTGTCCTAAGCATTATCCAACGCTTTTCCGGGAGCAACGAGAATGTGGACGACCTGTTCCAGATCGGCTGCATCGGGCTGATGAAAGCGATTGACAATTTTGACACCGAACAGGGGGTGCGCTTTTCAACTTATGCCGTACCGATGATCATCGGGGAGATCCGCCGGTACTTAAGGGACAACAATTCCATCCGCGTCTCCCGCTCCCTGCGCGATAACGCCTACCGCGCCATCTACGCCAAGGAGGCCTTCATACGTGAGAATAACCGGGAACCTTCCATTGAGGAGCTCTCCGCCGCCTCCGGCCTTTCAAGGGAAGAGATCGTGAACGCGATGGATGCCGTACAGACCCCCGTCTCCCTCTACGAACCGGTATACTCCGAGGGCGGCGACGCACTCTATATCATGGACCAGGTCAGCGACAAAAAAAACCGGGAAGAAAACTGGGTGGAGGAAATCTCCCTGAAAGAAGCGATGAAACGGCTGCCCGAGCGTGAGAACCACATCATCCGCCTCCGCTACTTCCAAGGGAAAACCCAGATGGAAGTGGCGGAGGAGATCAATATTTCCCAGGCTCAGGTCAGCCGTCTCGAAAAGAATGCATTAAAAAATATGCGTAACTATCTCAGCGATCCCACTTATCACAAAGCGCATTGACCTGATCGGCAAATTTTGCCAGATCCTTGTTCGCGCCGTGCTCGTTGCGCCGGATGACCGTAAGGAGGCGCTGTCCTGCAGCGAGCAGCCTTGCAAATACCCCGGACGGCTGTTTCGCCGCGTGCTCAACTCTTCTTTGGCTGCCCTCCGCAATCAGGCCGCCGTCCGCAAGGTCGTAGAGCGCACCGGTATACGGGGCAACCGCGTTCATATTGTAATCATTGCGCAGCTCGGCAGCAAATTTTTCGGTCACAGAATCCTCGCCGTGCACGACAAAGACCTTCTGCGGCTTTTTTGCAAATGCCCGCACCCAGCGCAGCAGCCCCTCTTTGTCCGCGTGTCCGCTGATGCCGATAAATTTCCGGATCTGCGCCTGGATCTCGATCGTCTCCCCGAACAGACGCACCTCCTTTGCTCCCTCGTAGATCGCGCGCCCAAGGGTGCCGTTTGCCTGATAGCCGACAAAGAGGATCGTCGATTCCGGCCGCCAGAGATTGTGCTTTAAATGGTGTTTGATACGCCCCGCCTCACACATGCCGGAGGCGGAAATGATCACTTTCGGCTGCGGCTTGAAGTTGATCTCCTTGGATTCGTCCGCGGACACCGCAATCTTTAAGCCCGGGAAGCGGATCGGGTTGATGCCCATGCGCACGAGGGCGAGAGCCTCCTCGTCAAAGCAGGTATCGACATTTTCCTGGAAAATACTTGTCGCCTCCACGGCAAGCGGGCTGTCAATATAAACCTCGAAATTTCCAAATCCCTTTACAAGTCCGTCCTGCTTGATCTGGCGGATAAAATACAAAAGTTCCTGCGTCCTGCCGACCGCAAAGGACGGGATCACGACATTGCCGCCGCGCTCAAATGTCTCCTGAATAATTGCCGCGAGCGCCGCCACATTGTCCGCGTTGCGGTCATGCAGGCGGTCGCCGTAGGTTGACTCCATGATCACATAGTCCGCATCCTCAAGGTACTCCGGATCCTTGATGATCGGCTGGTTGTAATTCCCGATGTCGCCCGAAAATGCGATCTTGCGCTTTAAATCCCCCTCCTCGAGCCACACCTCGATGCTCGCCGAACCAAGCAGATGCCCGACATCCACAAAACGTACACGGATGCCCTCGCACACGTCAATGATATTTTTGTACGGACACGGGATAAAATGCTCCATGACCTCCACGGCATCTTTCAGCTCGTAGAGCGGTACATACTCTTCTTTTCCGGCACGCTTCGCTTTCCGGTTGTGCCATTCCGCCTCAAACTCCTGGATGTGGGCACTGTCCTTCAGCATGATATTGCATAGTGCCGTTGTCGCCTCGGTCGCATACACATGCCCCCGGAAACCATGCGCGTAGAGGTACGGGATCAGGCCGGAATGGTCAATGTGCGCATGGGAAAGAAAGATGTAATCAATCTCAGAGGGCGCAACCGGAAGTTCTGCGTTCTCATAGATATCCGCCCCCTGCTCCATCCCGCAGTCAAGCAAAAAGTTTTTGCCGCACGCCGAGATAAAATGGCAGCTTCCTGTGACCTCGTGGTCTGCTCCGATAAACCTTAATTGCATCGCTCTCATACCTCCTTTTTTAAGTTCCGCATAAATCCCTCCCGGCACCAATCACCGGGGAAGCGTTTTCCCTCACATGCACTTTTCGGCAAAACGCTTCCGGTGCCATGCGGGATTCATGCTGTTTTAAGTTGTGCATACGCCAAGATCACGGTGTGCCTTCCGCCATCATCCCCACTTGGCGCAGAATCTCCGCGCTGTCAACCGTCACACGGTTCCTTCCGTGCTCCTTCGAGTAATACATCGCGGCATCCGCATGTTTTAAGATAAGATTCCTATCCTCACAGCACTCCGGGTAACCTGTAATGCCGGCACTGACGTGTACCGTGACATAAACGCCCTCGTACTCAAGGTGCAGGGCATCGATTCCGTCGCGGATCTGCTCCACATAACCGCGGCATTCCTCCACGGTTTTCCCGAGAAACGCGACAACAAATTCCTCCCCGCCGTAACGCGCCGCAAAGCCGCCGTTTTTCTTCGCGACGCGCCTTGCCTCCTTCGCCACCGATTTGATCACAAGATCGCCGAATAAATGACCGTATGTATCATTGAAGCGCTTAAAATGGTCGATGTCCATGAGCGCAAGGGAGAGGGGCTTTTTCTTCTCCTGCGCCTCGTTCAAAAACCGCTCAAGGGAAATATTCAAATGCCCCCTGTTATGCAGCCCCGTCAGGGCATCATGCGTCGCCATATGCTGCATCTTTGCGTACAGCGCGGCATTTTCGAGTGCAATCATGAACTGCGACATCACGGTGTCATAGAATACGCGGTTGTCGGCAAAGAAATCAAATTGGTCATGTACGACCATGAGCCCTCCGACCACTGTCCCCTCCCGCACCATCGGGAGCACCAACAGCGAACCCTCCTGATCTTCCGGCAGGAACCCATAATTTCCCTGAGCCATATGGTTATCCACAAAACTGTCCGTATTTGCCAGGAAACCGTCCAGGCAGCCACCGATGATCCGCTCACAGAGCGCGTTCTGCTCTTCGGGTGCCAGGTCAGATTCCACCATACACATATCATCGTCGAGCTCCTGCGAAATTTTGCGCAGCAAAATTGCACAGCAGCTTAGGGAAAGTTTCTGTTTCAAGGATTTCGTCATGATCGCAAGCAGTTTTTCAAGCTCGATCACCGATGTAATCGCCTTTAATATCTCATTTTGCAGCATCATCTCCGCATTTGCACTGTTGATGCGGTTGTAGGCAGCCTCAAGCTTGATCTTCTGGGTTCCGAGTTCCTCGTTCGCCTTCTTGACTTTCTCCTGATGGTTTTTCAGTTCCTCATTGATCTCATTGACACTCTCCACGAGCCGGCACTGCGCAAAAAACTTTTTCTCGATCTTCCCCAATTCTTCCGCCTCGATGTTGCAGATGAAAACACCGATGATGCAGGCGCATACGATGAGGATGAACGAGTCAAATACCGAGAGCAGTTCTGTATTGTTGAGCAGGATGCTGAAAATCAGGAGCACGACCCCGGGAATGCCCCACATAATGATGGTCAGCACTTTTGTGATACTGTCGCTGTAATCGAAGGAGAATACAAGCTGCCAGAGCAAAAGCAGCAGGCAAAATCCACAGATTGCCTGAACCATTAAATCCTTGTCAAAAAATATCATGACATATATAATGACAAGCTCAATGCAGCGAAAAACAATCCATGTCCTCCTGTGCTGGTTCATAACCCCCACCATAAGCAGAATGTCGGCTATGACAAGGACGGCAGCTACGCATATCCATACGATCTGCACACCCCTTATGCCCGCGATGAACGCGCCGATCGAAAAGCCAAATATTGCCATACTCAAGACACAATTGACCCTCGAACTAATTTTTTGCATATCCGTTAATTGGTTTTCCATCGTAATCCCCATCCCGACCCCGGTCACCCGGCATCACAAGTATTATTCCTCCCAGTACAGCTCCACAAAATCCCCTCGCGCTACCCCGGTCGTAAAGTTCGAGACACTGCCGTTTACCTTGACAACCACTCGGCTCCCATGCGCCGTTTTCACGTCGAAATCATAAAAATCCAGAATATCGACCACACGGTATTCCTTCTTCCCCTTCAATACTACGGGAGTAGCATTTACCGTGATCCGGATCTCCTGAACCGGCAATGCCGTCTCCTGCGCCACAACCTGCCCGCCGCCCGCGGATGCCTGCCCCTTCTCCAAAGCATCATCCACTTCCTGCGCTTCTTTTAAACCGGCTGAAACTTCCGGCTCTTTTATGCCCCCTGGCAGTTCCTGCTGCGGTCTTACAGGGAAAAAACCGTCCGTCCCCCCTGAAAAGTCATAATCGACACTGAATTTATCATAAACCCTGGCATCCTCCCCTGCCGGAACATGGTTTACCAGAACCCCTTCCCGGTACATCACGTCCATAAAATCGAAAAGCTGGCGCAGAGTATAATAATCCTGTATCTCGAGCTGATCCCCCATCTTGACATCATAATACTCGGAGACAAATTCCCCGTTTGCCCGCACAAACTTCGGACAGGTGATCGTCTTGCCATTGACCGTAAACTCGATTGTTTTCTTGTATTCGGGAAGCTCACCGATCATCAGTGCCGCCTCCGCCCCTGCTGTCGATGCCAAAATCTCGATCACATCATTGGCTTCGATCGGCGTGTTGATCCCCGCCGGCCGGCCGTTTAGCGAAATGTTTGCCGCCTCACCCTCCGCGCCGCGCACCATGCGTCTTTTTCCGTTTAAGTAAAACTCCAGCGCCCTGCCGCGTTTCGGGAAAAGTCCATCGTTCGGGAACCCGACTGCGAGCACCGCATCCACGATTGTCAGGCGGCTGTTGTCGTAAAGTTTGACGCGCTCGGAATTTACCTGCACAAAAATAAAATTGTTATTCTTCTCATAATAATTCAGGCAGATGCCGATTGGTGTCACGAGCATCGGATCCTTCTTCACATCCGTGAGGAAGGTGATCGCGCCCAAAACCTCTTCCCCCCGCAGTGCCACGCGCTCCGGCGGCAGTTTTAAGCGGTCGGCAAGACTCCTTGTAAACGTCGGGAGTTTCCCGCCCCCGCCGACGACAAAAACTGCGCTGACCGATTTCCCGCCGTTTAACTCAAGGATTTTTTCCGCGATCATCTTCGCAATCTCATGGATCTTATCCTTCGTCTCCGCGATGACCTGCCCCGGGGTCGTTTTTGCCGTGATCCCCATGATATCCTTATAAATGATCTGTTTCTTTTTTGTGGACGCACCGATCTTAATCTCCTCCGCCGTCGCGAAATCCACCAGATGCCTCTGCACGATCACGTCGGTGACCGCGTCACCTGCCGCCGGAATCATACCATAGGCAACGACCGTCCCGTCCTTCGTGATGCAGATATCGGAAGTCCCCGCCCCGACATCGACCAGCGCAATATTTAAAAGCCGGAATTTCTCCGGGATCGCCACATTGATCGCCGCGATCGGCTCCAGAGTCAGATTATCTACTTCAAGCCCCGCCTTCTCCGTCGCCGCGTACAGCCCGTCAATAACCTCCTGCGGAAGGAATGTTGCCAAAATCTCCGCCGCGATCTTGCTTCCTTTATGCCCTTCAAGGTTTGTGATCATATGTCCGTTCAGATAATATCGTACTACCGTGTACCCGACACAGTAAAAATCAATCGTATCATCCCTTGTTTCCCGGCGTATCTCCTCATACGCCTTCTCAATACCGATCATCTCAAGCGCATGGATTGTCTCCGCGCTGATCATCTCATCCTGAAAATTCTCGTCCCCAAGGCTTTCCTCGACACGCACTGTCACCGTTTTCAGCACGCGCCCCGCCGCCGCAATGCAAACCCTCGTCAGCTTACGATCAAGCTGGTGTTCCAATTCCCTGCGCACCTCGGAGATCGTTTCGGCCACCTTAGATATATCATGGATCTGTCCGTCCATCATCGCACGGGTTTCATGGTAACGGATGCTTTGCGCTACCACAACAAAATTGTCCACATTTGGCTTATAGCCAACTGTCCCGACAATGCTCCTCGTCCCTATATCAAGACCAAAAACCAGCTGATCCGGTATTTTTTTTGTATCCATACAGCGCCTCCACGGTGATTTGTAACCTTATCTTATCACAAATCGTATACTATTTCTACTATTTTCTGAAAAATTCTATAAAATTTCCTTTATGTTCTCAAGAAGTGCCTCTTTCGTTGTCCCGTCGCGGTTATCAATAACATGCGTTGCCACTGCCAGAAACTCTTCCTCACTTTTCTGGCGCGCCATCAGGTCATCAATTTTTTTGTCCGGATATCCCCTGCTTTTTTTCAGGCGTTCCCTGCGCTGCCCGGCAGGCGCATAAATGTACCAGACTTCATCACAGAACTGATCGTATCCGCCCTCGATCAAAAGTGCCGTCTCGATCAGCAAAAACTCATAGCGGTTCTCCCGTCTCTCTTTCTCTGCCAGTCCGGTGACATACTCCGTCACGGCGGGATGCGTCAGCGCGTTGAGCCGCTCAAGCTTTACCGGATCCGGAAAAACAAGCGCCGCGAGCGCGCCGCGGTCCACCGTGCCGTCCCTCGCCAAAATGGAATCCCCAAATTCTTCCACCACACGCGCATAAGAAACACCACCGGGAAGCATCTGTTCCCTTGCCACCTCATCGGTCAAAACCGCGAGGCAGCGGAAATTCTCCCGCAAAAGCTCTATCACCGTGGATTTTCCGCAGCCGACACCGCCCGTCAGCCCAATGATCTTTCCCATACACTCCCTCTTTTCCCTGCCATACAAATTTTCTCACACTGCCTTGTCAAAGTCCAAACAGCCTGCAAACAGCCCGGGAAAGACAACGCTAAAGCGCATCCCCCGATATCCGTCCTTTCTGCCATCAATGGGCCGCGAGCCAGTCCGCCCCCTGTTCCGCCTGCACCTCCAGCGGGACGGCGAGCGCTGCCGCGCCGCTCATCTCCTCGGTGAGGATTTTTCTCACCTGCTCAATTTCCTCCTTGGCGGTTTCCACAAGCAGTTCGTCGTGGATCTGCAAGAGCAGGCGCGACCGGAAACCGCCTTCCACAAGCCTGCGGTCCACGCGCAGCATCGCACGCTTCATGATATCCGCCGCTGTCCCCTGAATCGGCGAGTTCATCGCAATGCGCTCCTGTTCCGCCCGCTTCGTATGGCTGGAGGCTGAAATATCCGGCAGTGGGCGGATACGGCCGTACAACGTCTTCGCCTCCCCGTATTTCCTCCCGTCCTCCACCAGCCGGTCAACAAAACGGCGGACACCCGGGTACGTCTCAAAATACTTTTCAATATATTCTTCCGCCTCATGGCGTGAGATGTTCAGGCCCTGACCGAGCCCGAACGAGCTGATACCGTACACGATCCCGAAATTTACGGCTTTTGCCCGGCTGCGCTGCTCCTTGGTCACTTCTCCAAACGGCGTGTGGAACACCTCCGATGCCGTGATGCGGTGGATATCCTGTTCTTTGTTGTATGCGGCGATCAGATGCTCATCCCCCGACATGTGCGCGAGGACGCGCAGTTCAATCTGGGAATAATCCGCATCCAGAAATACAAAGCCGTCCTGCGGGATAAACACTTTGCGCAGCTGTCTCCCCGCCTCCATACGGATCGGGATGTTCTGCAGGTTCGGATTCGTGCTGCTGATGCGCCCGGTCGCTGTGATCGTCTGCCGGAATGTGCTGTGTATCCTGCCGTCCGGCGCGATAAATGCCGCCAGCCCGTCCGCATAGGTCGATTTTAGTTTGGAAAGCTGCCGGTATTCAAGCAGTTTCCCCATCATCGGATGTTTGTCCAAAAGGCGCTCTAACACATCTGCCGCCGTTGAGTAGCCGGTCTTCGTCTTCTTGCCGCCAGGAAGTTTTAACTTCTCAAAGAGGATCACTCCGAGCTGCTTTGTCGAATTGATGTTAAACTGCTCCCCCGCATCCGCATAAATCTCCTCCTCCAGCACCGCAATGCGTTCGCCGAGCTTGACGGCGTAGTCCGCAAGCTCTTCTTTCTGCACAAGGATCCCTCTCTGCTGCATCGCGTAAAGCGTAAAGATGAGCGGCAGTTCAAGCTCAAAATACAGGGCGGTGTTCTCCCTTAAACGAAGCCATGACAGCAGCCCTTCCGAGAGCAGGAATGCCATATTGCACGCAAACAGCATATATTTTTCCGCCGGGGACTCCATTGAAAGCAACAGTTCCATCGGTGTTGCTTTCTTTAACAATTCTTTTTCTTCCGGCAGCGTAATCCCATAGTATTCTTTGGCAAGGTCGTGGTAAGCATACGCGCCCGCGAGCGGGTTTTTTAGATATGCCGCAAGTGTGGCATCCAGCAGACCGCCGGAAAGGGATATTTCCCGCAGTTTCTCGATATCAAAAGGCGCAAGCTGTTTTGCAAGCTCCAGCGTGACCGGGCGCACGCCCCGTTTTACCGCCTCAGCGAGAAAATCGGAAAATTCTTCGGCCGCGGGCTTTGCAAAATAAATCTTACCGGTATCTGCCTGCAGTGCAACACCAAGCAGCTGCCCCTCCTGCGAGTATGTGGAAAAGGCAAGGTACTTGCCGGAAAGCAGTTCCTGCGGAAGGGAATCCACATGGATGATTTGTTCCGGCTCGGTATAAGGCGGGAATGTGATCTTCTGCGCCGCAGCACAGGCAGCCTCCCTGCCGTCACTTTGCTCTTCGCGGGCATTTACAGCTTCTTTTCCTGTACTGCCGCCTTTCGGTTCTTTGTGGGCGGCGGCATCTTTGGAAGCCCCCTGCGCATCTTTTGATACCGGCGGGTTCATCATCGCCTCAAAGCCCAGAGGTGCACTTTTTGCGGCAGAAAACGGCTCTCCGTCCCCAAACGGCACTTCACCGCCAAAAGGTGTAAAACTGCCGTCAAAAGGATTGTCGGATACCGGGACAAAATCCCCCTCTTCCTCCGGTTTCTCAAATTTTAACGAACGGAATTCCAGCGCGGTAAATTCCTGCATTGCCCGCTCCTCGTCGATGGAAAGCCGCAAATCATCGAGCGTGACATCAAGAGGGATATCCCGCTTGATCGTGGCAAGCGTTTTTGAAAGCATGGCGGCACGTTCCCCGACCAGCTCCGTATCGCTCGTTTTAAGCAGCGGGCCAAGCGGCGAGCGTTTGATGCCAAGGCGCACCTTCCAATCCTGCGCGAGTGCCTTCTGCCCCTTCTCGTCCTTGGCTTTCAGCACTTCATAGAGGCGTTCCACCGAACCGTATTCATGGATGAGCGCCGCTGCCGTCATCTCGCCAATCCCCGGTACACCCTTGATATTGTCCGAAGGGTCGCCCTCCAGACCCTTTAACGAATTCACCGATTCCGGCTTTACGCCGAATTCCTTTTCCACAAGCTCCGGCGTAAACGGGAAGGTGCGGTCCGGCACATGACAATCCTTCTGGCGCATATTGTATTTCTCGTAAAGTTCCTCGGTCTTCTTCGCCGTGGGGTGGATCATCCAAAGCTGTGTGCGCTCCGAGACAAGCTGAAGGTAATCGCGGTCCTTCGTCATGATACGCACCGGGATTTCCTTCTCAAACATGCTTACAAGGGTGCCCGTAAAATCGTCCGCCTCGTATCGCGCGTCCATAAACTGCATGACATTCATCTTCTCTAAGAGCTGTTGGCAGAGCAGGAACTGATCCTTGAGCGGCTTCATCGTCTCCCCGCGGTTTCCTTTATAATCCGGGTACAGCTGCCTGCGGAATGTGTCGCGGCTGACATCCCAGGCGACCGCCAGGTAAGCAGGTCTTTGTTCCTTCAATATTTTTAACAGTACGCGCATAAAACCATAAACCGCATTGGTGTAAACTCCTTTGGAGGTTTGCATGATACGCGGGAAATATACTTCCTTTTCCTCCATTGTCTTCGCGAAGACGATTTCGCGCGGCAGGTTCCCAAAAAACTGGGTTGTCAGCAGGCTCGACCCATCAATCACAAGAAAATATTCTTCCATCTCTCCCTCTTTCCTGAAGCTGTCGCAAAATGCATCCATTCCAAAACGGCAGTCATCCCCGGCCGGTGTTTTTCCCCGCCAAAGAACTTTTCCGGGCTTGGAACTCTTACCGCATATCTTTTACGGCTGCCTCATCAAACTTGATCCCATACACCGCCGTTTGCGCAGTGCCGATTCGAATGCCCGCGCAGGGCAATACCGCGCAAAAAACTCCCGTGTCCGCATCAATCTTCCCCCGTTCCCCCGTCATCCTCCGGAAGTTTTTGCGCGTGCGGAAAGGGTCTTAAAGTCAAGGTCGGCTGGTAGAGGATCTCCGGCTTTTTTGCCGCTTCAAGCCTTGCCGCAAACGACCCTTCCGAGAGCAGGAAACTCGTCGGGAGAACATAGGTCAGGACACCTTCCGGCCGCATCGCACGCATCAACTCCACATCAGCGCGCCAAAGGCCGTCCACCTGAGCTGCCCGGATGCGCTGGCTGAATACAAAATCGCGTGCCCCGTCGTGGTAGGCAGCGATTGCATTGTCCACAAAATCAATCTCTTTTGGAAGCCCTAAGTCACCGAGATAAAATCCTTCAAGACGCGGCGTGAGCACCTCCGGCTCCGGCTCGACCGCCGACCGCCCGACGCTTAGGCTCAGCGCTATGGCAAGCACAATCAGGATCGCAATCAGGCGGAACCGCCCCGTGCGCGCCTGATGCAGCGCCCGTGCCGCTTCCCATTTCGTTTCCTCCAAAAGCTCATCCACTGCATCCTTGTAATTGTCCGGGATGTCCGTATCGTCAAGCATATCCGTGGTCACATAGACGATCAGATAAAATTCAAGCTCCTCGTGGCACTGTGGACAGGAACAGATATGACGGGCAAACTCCGCCTTTTTGTCAAGCGGAAAAAGCTCAGGCTTTTTTTCCTGCCTGCGCTTTATGTCTTCCAAATATGGAATTATGAGCGGCTGCACCTGACTGCACTGCATTCCGCCACCTCCCTTATCATATTCAAAAGGCTGCCCCATTACACTTTAATTCATACCGTAAAACACCAAGGCTTTTGCCCGGTTCGCTTCTTGTTGGAAAACATCCCGGTACACTCCTGCCGTTTTTCCCGGCTTGCCCAAAAAACGCCCCGGTACGCCTGCACCGCCCTGACTGACATTATCCCCGGAACAACTTTAAAACAACCTCTGCAGTCGGAACATAGTCAGCAAGCGGCGCACGCCGGATTCTGCCATTATAAAACGCGTAGACATATACATCCCCGGAGCCTTTCTTACCGTCCTTACTCTCCGGGCAGAAAGAAACGCGCACGCCCCCCTCTAACAAAAAGGAGATCAAGAATCCTTCTCCCGGATAAATATTATAATAATGCTGTAATAAAAACGATGTTCCCGGCACAAGCTGCATATGCAGCTGCAAACCGTTGCCGCGCGGCTGGCTCAGATAGAGCTCACATTCACACGGTGCACCGTCATAATTCAAAACAGTCTGCTCGTTTGTACCGGAAAAAGAAAAGGAGCGGACAAAATCCGTCACCGCCGCCCCGTCAAGCGCCGCGTCCTCCACCTTGAGCCCGGAAGCACCCAAAACCTCTTTTTCCAGTTCCTGCACGTATTTGCGAAGCCCCTCCGGATGCTCTAAGGTAATCCCGGCATCCGCCGTGGTCCCATATTTATTTAACAGGGCAAGCTCCGCGTTGCAGAACCTGTCCAGTACCGTCGTGACGGAAGAATATTTCAACGCCTCGCGGAATCCGCGCGAAACCGGCTCTGCCATCCGTTTTAATGTGTTATCCATAATGTGTCTGATACCTCCCCATGATTTATGTAAAATTATATCACGGATGCAGGGGTTTGTAAAGATGTGGGAAAATGACATACTCTTGAATTGCTGCGCGAATTTCCCTGTGCGGGTCTGCTTCTGTGATTCCCTTTATAATTTTTCCACAATATTCTATTTCATAAGGTGCATCCTCTTTTGGGACAAAATCATCAAAAAACACTGTGCGCCAGGTTTCATTCCCCCATGTCTGATGATCAGCCCAATCCTCAAAATCCGCACCATATTTTATCAGCAGATTAAGAACCTGGAACAACTGCTTTTTTGCAGCTTCATATTTTTTGATATTTAATTCATAGATGCCTTTTGAAAATTGCCTTAGAACTTCATTAGCCCTGATCACAGCGGTGTGAATCGGCCGATCGGCTTTCCCCGTCCTCGGGTGTGGATATGTTACCCTGTTAGGGTCTGCACCCTTTTCCAGCAATATTTTAAGCCGGATTTCCTGCCTTTCGGATATGCAGCACGGGCGGTCAAGCGCTCCAAACAGGCAAGAGCTATTGAAACGGCACGGAATGCCCCGCCGAACGCCGGGAAAAATCCGTTTTTCACAGGAGGACGCAAAAAACGGCACAGAACCGGACTCAATCGAATCCGGTTCTGTGCCGTAAGTAAGATGCCGCAGGCGGGACTTGAACCCGCACGAAGTTGCCCCCGGCAGATTTTGAGTCTGCTGCGTCTGCCATTCCGCCACTGCGGCATATTGTCAGTCCGTTGACTTAACGAACAGTGCTATTTTAACATAGGAGTTCACAAATTGCAAGTATTTTTTCGTTTTTTTGAATTTTTGGTGAGATTTTGATGAACCCCGCTTCATTTATAATGTGCTGTTTTGCCCATACCAACCGAACACCTCGGCAAAACAGCACATTGTCCCAAACAGTATCAGTCCAGATTAAACATCGCACGGCGCACAAACGTCAATGTCTTGCGGTCGTCCTTTTTGACTTTCGTGATCTTTCCGTTTGCGTCCTGTTCAAACACATAAGAATAAATGTTTTTCTTAAACTTGTAATCCTCTTCCGTATTTCCGATTCCCTGTTCCCTGTCTTTCAGGCCGTAGCATACAACCGCACTGAATTTTACATCTTCCGTCGTGGTAGCCTTGAGCTTCCCGTCCACGATCGTGCCCTGCAAAAGCTCGAGCGGAACATCATAATAGTAGTCAACGCCCAGCTTTAAGCGCGTCTTTTTCCGCTCTGCCTCGTCTTTTGCAAGTTCTGTCAAAAGATAGGCCTCCGTCACAGGGATCATGTTTTCAAGTTCCATCGTTGTCTGGTCATCAAAGATATCCTCGCGGTAGATATTAAACTGTACCAGCGCGCTGCTCAGATCGGTCTCATCCCCCTTCCGGGTATTCAGCTTAACATTGAACTGCACCCTGCCATACAGTTTATCTTCCTTTTTGACGATCTGCCCGACCTCCAAAGCGATCTGTACATTGTCCGACTCGTAATCCACATTCGAGTAAACCTTGCTGCTCAATGACCCGTTGATCAAAACATTGAGTGAAGAACGCTCTTTATTCAACAGGTAATACATAATGTCAAACGCGGTCAGTTTGTCACGGTCACAGAACTCAATGATCTCAAACGGGTCTTTTGCATAAACACTGTCTTTATAGTCAAAAAACTCCGTGCCCGAAATGATCGTCATCGCATTATCATTGTTGTAAGTATATACATTATTTCTTACAGAACCATTGATGATGGCACCGTTATCATCAAGGAAGATCGGGATCATATTGCTCCATTTCCAGAGGATCTCACTCTGGTTGTTCCCGTTCAGATGGTTCTCGTCCTCCGCCCCGTGATAATACACACCCTCCACGTCGAGGAATGTCCGGTCATCCCAATAAAGTGCCGCCACGTTCAGATCTTCCTTCGACGCATGGCTTTTGTTGATCCCGTTTTCCACGATCGTCGTGAAATATCCGGTCGTGACCTTCTTCGTCGAGCCGTCCGCCAGTTCCAGCGTCAATTCTTTTTCAACCACCTTCCCGTTTTTGACAAAGTGATTGTAAAAGTACGCATCTTCGTCCGTCTCAAAGACCTGCAGCATCCGGTAGAGTTTTATCACGTTGTTGATCGTCCCGATGTTCCCGCCGATCGGAGCCTGCACGTCATCCGCGAAATACCGGACACCTGGTATCGCAAGAAAATACGGTTCCCCGCCGCTCAATTTATAGCAGTTAAACGGGATGCCCAGCGGCGCATACGGAAAATCCTCATCCTGGAGGATCGAGATCTTGCACAGCATCCGCATCGCGACCGCCCAGGAAATATCATTTTCCACAAAAGTCCTCGGCGCAAAACTCCCGTCTGCAATCTGGTCAACCTCATCCTTGGTCGGTGAAAAGAAATCTTCGTTATAGTATTTTCCCCACATCTGCAAAGCGCCGGCAACATGGTTCGTATCATTAAATGTAATGTAGTCTGCCGCATCAACCAAATTCCAGTCGCCGTGTTCCGCAAACGCATTGAGCACATCCGGGGTCACGGTAAGAACTTTGATTTGGTAATCTTTGATCTCACTGTCATCCACCGTCAGGGTCTGTTTCAGGAAATCGGTCTGTTCATTGAAATAATGGTATTCCTTCGGGCGGTAATAGCGGAGCGAGGCAAAAATCCCATCCTGTGAGCCGAGCGAATAGCTGACTTTTATCGTCTCCTCCTTACGCCCCCCATCCCGCTCAAACGAGATCGCGGCATCCGCCACACCCTCATCAAAATAGGAAATCACGCCCGATTCCTCAACAAACTGATACCGCTCTTCCCATTCCGGAAGGTTGTCGTCCACCCGAATCTTCGAACAGTAGAGTCCTGTACCCTCCAATTTGATGTTGCCGGTTCGGTCCGGCGATTTACAAAAATATCCGAATTTACCGTTGAAATACGCATATGTCCTCTGCCAGTCATGCGGCGCGTTTTTCGGCAGCACTGCGGTCTCCGTCTGCACCCCGTCCGCGTTATACACCGGCACGGACAGGTCGCCGTAAAAATCATCATAAAACCCGTCATATGGCACGGCCGGATCTTCTTTTTCAACAAACTTACAGTTTCCTCCCCCGGCGGAGCCAAGCTTTGTCACTTTCACATCCGATACGGAAGCCCCTCCCGGCCAATCCAAATAATAATCCCCGGAATTATCCCATACCCGCTCAAAACGTCCGTACCGCCCTTCACAGTACGCATAAATATTGTTCCAGTCGGACAGTTTCCTGCTGAGGATAACCGAATCTGCCTTCTGTTCTTCGAGGTACGCCTCCCGCATATCCTCCACATAATCAAACGACAGCCCTTCCAAAATCTCAAAATCATAATTCCCGCCGCTCCCGACATACTCGGCGCGGATATCCCGCGAAGCTGTGGAACCGGTGATCCGGTACGCCCCATTGCTGCTTTTCACAAATTTTCCGTATACATTCCCAATGTCGGAAGCCGCAAGATGCCCTTTCGGGTATACTTCCCCTTCCAGATTTGTGTCAGCGGTCGGCCTGCTGTAATATTCTGCGTAGCCAATCCCTTCCTCCACCCGGACAGGATTCCCAGTTACCATAGTATTGAACTGAATCGCTATATTGTTTGCATCCTGAATGGAATTGACATATTTTACATTTGCACGGTCAAAACTGATCGGCTCGCATCCAGGTATCAGGTAGCCAAACTCCGCGTACCCTTCAAACGGTACGACCTCCAGTATGATGAACGGATTCTCCACCGTCCCCAGTTCGTAATTCCGGTCTTTCTGTATCGTACCATAATGGTCAAGCGTGATTGTCATGGATTTATGGTTCCGGATCTCGGCATCAAAATTCGCATAATCAAACGTCACTTTGGTAGGAACAGAAATATTCTCGTCCTTCACACCTGCCGTCGCCGTCACCCCGGCATCCTTTTTCCACCAGCGCTGTACCGGCGGTGCAACACTCACGGCAAAGACCGTCACCACCAAGATCACTACAATCAAAATTTTCCTTTCCCTCATCAGAACGCCTCTCATTTCTCCGCATCCGCACGGTTGAAAAATATGTTTCGCTGAATGACACAACAAATATATACACCTATTTCAGAACGCACTCCCACCCATGACTATATTTACCAAAAAGTATAGCACAGGTTCCCAAAAAAAGAAATACATTTTTCAAAAATAGCTTAAATTTCCAACAAATTGACATATCCTTATGGAGCCGCGGAAGAAATCTGGTTCCGCAGGCTGATGCAGCTCGTCGTCGTGTAGGTCCGGCCTGCATACTCGAACTCGATGGTCACCGTCACCAGCCGGTTTTCATCCCCTGGCGCGGGAGGATATTTCTGCGGCGATATCTCAAGGGACCTGCAGTAGCGCGCCAAAAGCGGCGGATCCGTCTCCGTCAGGCTTTTTGAAAACAAAAGCTCGTTGTTTTTCACGGTGAAGTAATATGTCGTATCCCCGGGATTTTCGGCATCCCCCGGTGTCACAACCATCAATCGGGAACCGCCCCCTGCATCCTCCGTAAAATCATATTGTTTTGCCTCGATCAAAATATCATTGAACTGGTTCATCGCAATCTGCGCCTCGGTCTGCAGTTCCACCTCGATATCCGCCACCCGGTAACTGTTGATCGCCGTAATGATAAAACCTGCCGCCGCCACCATTACGATACTCATGATCAGGATCGTGACGATCAGTTCCACGAGGGTAAATCCACGCTGGTCATTTTTCAGTTTTTTACACATAACGTGATTCCTCCCCGCTTTCCTACTGTAGGCGATACCGGCCGGTTTCCTGATAAACCCGGATCGTCCGGGTATTGCTGCCTGTGATCACAATTTTGTCAAATTCCGGATTGTCGGTATGGACTGCCCCGGCTCCCGAAAAAACAAGCGACCCGTTTCCCTTTTTAAACCGGATGGTAAACGGCGACCCTTCCGCGACCCTGCACACAAGAGAGCTGCCGGAAAAAAACTCGACCGTAAGCCCCGCGTCCCCAAGTTCCACTTCATCCTTCACCTCGCCGCCGACGTAGAGCGTGCCATAATAGGCATGCTCCCCCTTGCTGACCACAAGCTTTACCTCGCCGTCCACCCGGCTCATCGAATCGTTGCGTGTCCGGTCAATCAGATTTACAAGCCGCTTCGTGAAGCCGTTGGCTTTCGCGCGGTTTATGGTGGAAAGAGATATGACCGCCGCCGCCGAAAGAATACCGATGATCAGCACGACTACTATCATCTCGACCAATGTAAAACCGCCGTCATTTTGTTTTTTCTGCCGCCCGTCGCCGCTAGCCCGCATTGTCTCACCGCTTTCTTCCTGCTATTTCTATGCTTCCTGCCTATAAGCTTCCTAATTCTTCTTCCAATTCTCGAACGTGACCGAAATATTCCTCGCGCCCGCTTCCTCCCCGCCTTCCCCATCCGCAGGCGGGAGCGGGTAATTCATGAAATAGCGCTGGAGAATAGGGTTCTTGTCGATCAGTTCCTTGATAAAACTGCTCCCGCCTGTCACATCCGCACTCCGGAGTGTGATATCATCGGTCGCGAGCATCATCCCGGAAAATTTTCCGCCCTGCACCGTGATCTTTCCCTTGGCAATGACGATCCCCTTCCACTCCTTGGAATTAAATGCAAGGTCGCCGGTTGCCACGATCACCTCAAAACCATCCGCATCCGGTCCGTCCGTCTTCTTCATATCTTTATCAAAATACAGATGCACTTCCCCCGCCGGGATCTCGCTCATGCGGACAATACTGTTGACGAGGCTTCCTGTCGCAACCCCGTTGTAATTCTCGTCCAGCATCGCCACAAGCCCGGAGAACTTTTGCTTTAACTCCGACTGCTTTAAGAACGCTTCCCCCGAATCAATGGTTCCGCTGACCACATCCGTGATCTGATGGCTGTCATTCACCCGCAGGACTGTCCCGTTGGTCTTGATCTTGGCATTCGCCGGAAGCTTCACTTCGCCGAGCTGCAGCACATCCGCGTAGGTGTCAAGCTGGCTTTTATTTACCTGGCTGTAACGCAGGAAATACTCCTGCGCCGCTGCACCGGTCTTAAATTTCAGATAAACATAATAGAGCGGTTCCGCCTCGGACAAAAACCGCACCGGGATAACCTCGCAGGGGTTCGATGCCACATAACCGGCAAGCGTCATTTTCCCGTCCGTACCAAACTGTGCCGCGGTATCCACGATATCACCGCGCAATGCCTCATACTCAGCCTTGGTCAGAGGGTTATGCCCATATTCTTTGATGCATTCCCCCGGCACGAGGTAAGCCAGCTGGTTTCCCTTATAGCTGATGGTCTCTCCCTCCATGATCTCGCGGTACGCGCCCGCCGACTTGTCGCCGCCGTAAATATCCGGCACCCTCAGGCTGCTCCTGCCCGCGAGCCAGAGCGTGTTCAACCCGCTTAAGTCGAGCGTTGACCTGCCCGAATTGATCACGACAGCACTGCTGTCCGCCGCCGTCACACCGCCGCCGACCGTCATGTAACCGTAGTAATTCCCCGTGATGCCGACCGTCGAATGTTCCGCGCCGATCGTCATATCGTCCGCGACATAGCAGTCCGCACCCGAAATTTGGATGGACTGGCCGCCCGTTGCCCCCGTTACGTCCCGGACAGTCTGGATGTTCTTTGTCCAAACTTCCACATGCCCTGCCATCCCGGAAATATCAAGCGACCCGCCGCGCTGTGTGCGCACCTCGGAACCGGCGATCAGACGCTTTGCCGAAAGCTTTAAATTGCCGCTGTTGTCCGCCACTAAACTGTCCCCGGCATACACATTGCCGGAAACCGTGCTGCCCCCTTCCGGAACCATGACATTTTGGTCGGAAATAATGGAATAATCCATGTAGTCCCCCTTCACGGTCACAGGGGTCTCCACATTCAGCTTTGTAAATTCCACCTTCACGCGCACATCTGTCGTGATCGTCGTCTCGTAGCCGTTTTCCAGATAAGATACCGACAAATCTTTTAATACGAGGTCATCGCCGTCCACCTGCACCTGCAGGGGCACTGCCCCGGATTCGAGATTTAACAGCCGCAGTCCCGTTTTGTAAATTGCCGGATCCACGCCATAAAACAGAGAATCTTTCGCGGTGCAGTCATCAAGAAGCGCCGGCTTTACGGGTGCGGTTGCCCCGTCACTGTAAGCCGTATCTGTCAGTTTATAAAAAAGATTCCTCTTCACTTCCGATTTCAAAAGCGAATCATTGTCCGGGGAATAATGGGTCAGCACATACTGGTACGCCTTTCCCATCTCATCCTCCGCCATCTGGGAAAGATTCGCCATAAAAATATCCAGCCCCGACTCCGTCTGGTAGAAATTCTCCTTCGCCATCTCGTCCACTGCTTTCATATCGCGGTTTGCGGTGGAGGACACTAATACCGTTGTGCCAAGGATCCCGGCAAACGCGATGCATATGATCACAAGGATTAAAGACGAACCTCTGTTATTTTTCATTTCCTTATGCCTCCTTTACATGCCTACTGCATGATATCGGTTTCCATCGTCGCGAGCAGGCTGCCTGCATGCCCCTCGTCCTGACGGTAGACCTCGATGGTCACCTTCTGCATTCTCGTATGCTCTTTGGTAACAACGAGTGACTGTCTGTCTTCCAGTACTTCATATCCCGGCACTACCGTTCCTCCGCTTATGCTGACCCTATGGTCGGCCTCAAGCGTCGTCGAACAAAACAGTTCTATCTTTTCGCCGATATACGGTTGGTTTATCGCAAAAACCGGACCGAAAATTTTGTCTGCGCCCGCTAAGCTGCCAAGACAGGCTGCGCTCTCCTGCACAGCAAAAAACAGCTTCCATCCAAACCCACCGGTATTTTTTATCTCAACCATATCCCCGATCCGCGCGTTCCCCGAAGGGTCTCCGGCTATCCTGAGCGGATCGTAAAAGATATATATATTTTCCAGATTCTTCATCCCCGCACTGCTCTCGGTGGAATATGCCGCGTAGGAAGAGCCGCCGTAGGAATAGCGCAGCAACACCTCCGCTTTTGGTTCCGTTCTTGTCCCGGACACTTCGATCACCAGATGACTTGTCATCTCATCATCAATATTAAGCTTCGCTTCCGCCCGCTCCTGTTCGCTCGGACCGGAATACCCTTCCACATCCGCGTGGCTGCTCCACTGCCCCGAAACCCACTCGTCAAAGAAATAGGTCTTCGCCGCTTTTTCCAAGCTTCCGTTCACCACGCCAGCCGGGCAGACAACAAAGGTCGATTCCCCATCCAAAGTCGTCAGGTCCGGAATGCCGCGGTCGTTGAGCCCCGTCTGGTCGGTCTTTTCAAACTCCGCCCCACTGTACGTAACTTTTACAAAGTAATCGTTCACACCCTCCCGCACATTCTTAAGTGTGAAACCGTTGGGATTCGGCTCAAAAATCCCCTTTCCTCCCAAACCGTCCGCATAGGCATCCGGCAGGATATCCTTCATCGCGCTGTCCTCCGCAAGCCCTGACTTGATGGTATGCGTGTTCGCGTACTCCTTCACACACTCCATCACATTCTGCGCCACAATCGTCGCCGCCATCGCCTGTCTTGATTTCATGTTCACTTTAAGTGACATCATAAAGCTTCCGAGCAGCGGGATCACGGCAATCGCCATGATAAGCATGCTGACAATAACCTCCACGAACGAAACGCCGCGGTCATCCGCCCGTCCTGCCCTGTTCTTCCTTTTTTGCAGCATATTCTGCATCCGCAAAAGCACTGCCATCACCCCCTGCCATTTTTATATTGATCCGATTTCCGGTATCCTCTGCCGGCCACAAACGTCGGTATTATCCTTTCCTCCGGTTTCATCCCTGCTGTCTGTGCCGTATCAGGAAATTTTCTTTCCCGCGGGGAGCACCCTCATTCCCGTTCGTACTTCCCGCGGCATCACCGTGGTCATCCTGCCAGAATTTCAATCCGCACCGCCGTTATCTTCCCCGTCCGGATTTTCGTCCTCGCCTGCACTGCCGTTGTCATCCGCATCAGAATCCCCATCTGCCTCATCGTTCCCGCTTCCGTCCGGATTCCCGCCTGCATCCGCACCGTCGTCATCGTCTGCGTCCGGTTTTTCGTCCACGCCGGCTTCCTCGTCCTCCCCTGCATCCGGGTTCCCGCCTGCGTCTGCACCGTCGTTATCGTCTGCATCCGGCTTTTCGTCCACGCCGGCCTCATTCTTCCCGTCTTCCCCGTCGTTTCCTGCCGGGACCTCCCCTGCATCATCCGCGTCTTTTCCATCTTCCGCCGTCCCGCTTCCTCCGAACATATCCCCGAAATCAAAATTGAAATCAAGTCCGGCATCCCCGTCCGGTGCTCCCGATCCGGAGCGGAAAATATTGCCGTTCCCGATGTCGATCGTTTCCATGTCTTCAAAGCGGTACTGCTGGCCGGTTCCCGTTAACATATACCATTCAATACTGAAATTCCCGCTCAAACTGTCCGTCTCACTGCTGTACGCCGCGGTCAGCGTGCCGAGATGCATCTTTTCCGGGAACTGGTTCACATACGCGATCAGGGTCTTTAAACCCTCATAGCTCGTGCTGTACGCCACATTGTACGCCGCCGCATACTGATTGTACGGCATGCCCTCCGCGTTCGTCAAGCTGCTCGTCGTATAGAGCAGCGCCGGTTCTCCGAAGGAGATCGTCGGGATCTGCACCTGCGCAGCCTGCGCCATGTTGATGAAAAACAGGATGCTCTTCTCCGGGGTCACACCCGGTCCGAACTGTTTTAAAATTTCCCCGATCGACACATGGATGGCCTCAATTTCCGCCTGATAGATCGCCTCATTCGCCGCCTTGCCCTTTAAGTCGGAAATCTCGACCTCAAGCGCCGCATTCTCCTCGGCCAGCCTCTCGGTATCCTTCGTCAGGGGCTGGTAGGCAAAACGGTAAGCCGCGAAAAACACGACCAGCATCAGCAAAACGATCAATAATTTTTTCTGTCCTTCCGAAGCTTTGTTATTATTGTTCATTCTCTGTGCCCTCCTCCCCGGTATAATCCGGATTCCATGTCATGCTCACGGAAAATGTGACCGTCGCCGCGCCTGACTCCTCCTCCGCGTTTTCCGTGATGCCGGAAACGCTCGTCGCGCCGATGTATGGAATCTTCTTTAACTGTACCAAAAGCTGCGCCGCCGTCTCCTTGGAATCTGCCACAAAGCTCACAAAAATCGCGTCGTCCGACACCGAGAGGGACTGCACGATGCAGTTTGTCGGCAGCATCTGCTCGAGTGCCGCAATCAGTTCGTTCAGGTTCTCATTGTACGATTCCGCGTTTTTCCCAAGCCATACCGCCTCCGTCATCGCGGCAACGCTTCTCTCATATTCTTCAAAAACCTCCTTTATGTACAAATACTTCTCGCGTTCTGCTTTCAGTTCCTCCTGTTTTGTCCTCTCCTCTTCCCTCGCGATGTAGCCCGTAAAGATCAGGGTTCCCGATGCCACGAAAACAAGGATCAGAAGCAGCACGTACAGGCGCATATTGTCTTTTTTCAGACTTTTCTGGATCATCTCCTCCGGCACGAAGCTCGCTGGGTTGATCGCCGCGCCTGCACAGGAAAACAGCTCATCCAGATGTTCCTTTAACTCCGGCGGGTATTTGCGGAAGGTGACACCGTGCAGCGCCGTGATAATCTCCACCGGGAGATTGAGCTCATTGCCCAAAAGCTCGGAAATCCCCATGATCTTTGTGCCGCGTCCGACCAGATAAATCTTGTCAACCTTGTGTTCCTGGTCGTTTGCGTTATAATATTCAATCACGCGGTTGATGCTGTTGACGAACTGGAATACTTCTTCCATCACATCATCCACCATCTCCACCGCGATGTTGTTCACATCATCGTCTAATGCACTTAAATTTTTTTTGATAAACCGCTTCTTGCAGATCAGGTCATAGCACTCCGCAGGGGAAAGATTTTCAAAATCGCCGTACCCGCGCAGCACATCAAGAATGCTTGCAACACCAAAATTTACATTCCGCTGCATCGCAAGCGCCCCGCCGCGCAAGATTGAGACCAGGGTATTCTGCTGGTTGATCTGCACGATAAAATTGACCTCGCCGCCCTGTAAATGGCGCATCACCTGATAGGTCGAATTGCCGATATAATCAAGCGCCACAACGTTCACATCAAGCATCTCCGCCAGACTATAATAATTCTTGACCAGCGTGAGTGGAGCTGCAAATACCATGATCTTCTTCTGCTTTGTCTCCGGAAGGTTTTCCAACAGCGAGTACGTCAGTACATGCTCGGAAATATCCATCGGGAAATACTCGTTCGCCTCCGCGTGCACGATATCCATGATGCGGTTGTCCTTGACCGCCGGGATCGTCACCTCGCGGCTTAGGATCTTGTTGGAAGCCACCGTAAAGGCAACATTTTTATTCTTAAATTTATTTTGTTTTAACTGGCGGCGCAGTTCATCCGCGAAATTGTTCTTATCACGGATATAGCCGTCCTCGATCGTATTTTCCGGCGTATCGAAAATAATGGACTTGTATACTTTTGTATTGCGTGTCTTAAAATCCACTTCGCAAATCTTCGTGTAATACAGGCCAATCTCGATTGCTGTCACTCTGCCCATGTATCTTGCCCTCCTCTTTTAAGTTCCGCCTCCGCCCTTTCCTAACTATTATAGCATTTTTCGCGGTAATGTCAATCGCACGGTCATACCAAAAAGCCCAGATACCAAGTTACGATCCTCTCCCCAAACCACATCGCGGTCAGGGTTCCCGCCGCGAGGTAAGGCCCCATCGCCAGCATACTCTCCGCGCCGGAAAGCTTCATCCGCGCGATATGGATCACACTGGCATACAGGCAGCCGAACAAAAACCCTGCCAGATTGCAGCCAAAGCCGAGCAGCAGCCCGGTCGCCGCCATCAGCTTGATATCACCGCCCCCGATGCCGCGCCCGCCGGTCAGCACATACACAAGCAGCAAAAGCAGCGCCACCCCGAAAAAACCCGCGATATGGTTTATCATATGCCCAAAGTCAAAGATGGTGGCAAAGATGCCCAAAATGCCGATGAAAACATTGCAGGAAAACGGAATTTCAAAGGTTCTTGCGTCGATCAGGCTTATGACCAGAAGCGCTGAGACCGCAAGGCAATCAAGAAGCGTTAACACCGAAAAGCCGCAGAGGGCAAAGGTCGCCACCCAGAGCAGACCATTCCCCGCCTCAATCAGCGGATACTGCACCGAGATCCTCTCCCCGCATTTGCGGCAGCGCCCCCTTAGGGCAAGCCAGGAAAAGACCGGGATCAGGTCAAACCAACGCAGGGGATAGCCGCAATTCATGCAGTGCGACGGGGTCGTGACGACTGTCTCATGCCTTGGGATGCGGTAAATGCAGACGTTGAGGAAACTGCCGATGACGATGCCGAAAGCGAAGATGGTAAGGTAGGCGAGGGGGAGGATTGGGGTGGATGTCAGGGGGTGGGTTAATGTTTGGGTCAGCATGGGGATAGAGAGCTCCTTTGGCGGATGGGATTTATTTGGTTTTGTTATGTTCATGGTCGTGAATATTTGTAGTATTCAAATTAACTTTGCTTTTCATTGGCTTGGTAATTCCAGATAGGATTCTTGGGATAAAAGGAGAAAAAGCAAGGTAAATTTCAAGACTGCAAAATATTATGGCTGATATGCATACACACTGTTATAGAAGTTTGAATAATAGCATATGGCAGTGTTCCAAGCTTTCAGTGTATATAATGTCATGGCTAATCTATTGCACTATATGGCCGTTTGACAAAAAAGTCATTTTGCATGTCACTTGAAGACGATGTCTTCTGTCGCCATGCAAAATGACCTTTCATAAACAAAATGTTTAAATACTTCGATCAAATTACTTCTTACGGTGCTGTCGGCAATCCCTGAATCGTCACCGTAACTCTACCTGTCGTTTCAATCTTAATCTCAAAGTAAGCACTGCCATTCTGCTGAACTGTAGGGTATTTCTTATTCATTGCCTCTTCGATACAGCTCAAAAGTGTAGTTCCCGTGCTCACATCAGTGCCAGTAGTAATAGATAAGCTCCCATTACACTTCAATGTAAGAGCAGGCACAGTAGCAGTATTATTCTTTGCCATATAATCCGCCACACCGGCATTCACCGCCGACTCAATCTGGCCGATATTGTTCTTATCCGTATTTTCCTTCGACGTTCCAACCCACTTCATTACCTGTGGTGCCAGCGCAACCGCGATAACTGCCATAATAAGGATGACTACGATCAACTCAACAAGCGAGAAACCCTTATTATCCCTCTTTTTTGCCAATAACTTTTTCATGTTTCCTCTCTCCTTTTGATAGATAATTTTGTTTCCCTGCCGATATGTATCATGACAACCCTCAGCAGGCTTTGATCCCCCCTCCCGAACCGTGTCCGTCCGGAGACCGGCAGGGATATTCTTTTGCACGGATTCCACCCATACGGTGATTTTTCTTTTGTCCCTTGGCGTTTCCTCTTTCGTTGACTAAATATCCTAGCCAATTATAACTCCGAACAAATATTTTTTCAATACTTTTTTCTTTCCAAAGGCATTTTCGAAGTTACTTTTTGTGGTTTTCACCCAAAGGATATTTTACAATTATATTTTATCACATCCCCGCTGTTTATGTACCTCTTTTTTGTCACATATCACTGTTTTTATGTCACGTGCCCTTTCCGTTTTGGTGATAATCCACAATACAGTACGTTTTTCTGACACTGCCGCTTTTCCGGAAAATTCATGCTTTTTATATCATTCAAGCAGGAGTTCTTAAGGGGTGTAAGTTTCTGGAAAAACAGGAGTTTCTGCGGAGGATTTGGAGGAAACCACCGCCCTCTTACGAACAGCTTAAAGCGGAATTGGTCATTCACCCGCCCCGTCCATGCCCCCTTACAAACTATCCATTTCGCTGTACATATCAATCATCGGCATATACATCGCAAGCACGAGGAATGCCACGATCCCGCCCATCACAACGATGATCATCGGCTCCATCGCCGCCGACAAACTCTGCGTCTGAATCTCGACTTCCTCCTCATAATATTCCGCGACTTTCGTGAGCATGTCCTCGATGTTACCGGTCTCCTCCCCGATGCTCAGCATGTGGCATACCATCGGAGGGAAAAGCCCGCACTGCTTCACGGCTTTTGAAAGGCTGACCCCCTGCTCCACCTCAAGTTTTGCCTCCTCCAGCGCATCCTTGAACAGCACATTGCTCATCGAGCGCGCCGTGATGGTGAGCGATTCCGAGAGTGACATACCAGAGCTGACAAGCGTGCTCAGCGTGCGCGCAAACATGGCGCTGGCGTTTTTTACATTCATCTTGCCGAACATCGGCAGCTTGATGAGAAGCCGCCCAAACACATGCTTTCCAAAGTTCGTTGAAGCAAATACCCGAAGCGAAACGACCAACGCCGCGACAACCGCGACCAAAAAATACCAGCGGTTCATCAGAAAATCCGAAAATCCCATAACCATCTTTGTGATCCCCGGCAGATCCGATCCCATGTCCGCGAACATATCCGCGAACTTCGGGAAAACGAACACCGACATGACGATGACAACGATCAGGGCAACGCAGATCAGCACAATCGGATAAATCATCGCCTTTTTGACAAGCGCCTTGATGCGGGCGGACTTTTCGAAATGGGTTGCCATCCGGGCAAATGCTTTGTCCATGCTGCCCGATGCCTCCCCCGCATCGACAAGGTTGATGAGGATATCCGGGAAAACCTTTGGGTTCTGACGCATTGCGTTGCCCAATGTCTCGCCTTGCTCCACCGCAGTCACGGTTTCCATCAGCGCCTTTTTAAAGATTTTGTTCTCGGTCTGCTCCGCCAGCATCCTCAGAGCCTCAACGATCGTGACCCCGGCATTTAAAATACTCTGGAACTGCCTGCAGAACACCGCAAGCTCCCGCGGCTTTACCACCGCGCCGAAACTGATATTGATATCGCGGTTCAAGACACTTGCCGGGGTGATTGAGATCGGAAGCAAGCCGTCCTTTTTCAGAATCGCCCTTACCTTCGCCTCATCCCCCGCCTCGATATTTCCTTTTTTCTCTTTTCCCTGCGGTGTCACCGCAACATATGTAAATTGTCCCATACATACCTGCCTTCCTGCATCCCTGCCCTGTCACCCCACAGGGCACAAATCCTTTCCCGCTTCCCGCCGGAGTTTTTTTGCGGGGCTGCAAAGGAACTCCATTCCCTGCCGCCGCACCTCTTTATGGCATCCGTCAGTACAGCTTCCTCTCCAGCGTGAACGGATCCTGCGCGAAGGTAAGCGCTTTCTCCGCGTCAATCTTGCGCTTTAAGTAAAGGTCGTAAATCGCGTCGTCCATTGTCTGCATCCCAAGTTTTTTGCTTGTCTGAATGATGGAGTCAATCTGATGTGTCTTCGCTTCACGGATAAGGTTTTTAATGGCGACCGTCGCGTGCATGACCTCAAACGCCGCCACACGCCCCCTGCCGTCCTGCTGCGGGATCAGCTGCTGGGAGATGACCGCCTCGAGCACACTTGCCAACTGGATGCGGATCTGCTGCTGCTGGTGCGGCGGGAATACGTCGATCACACGGTCAATCGTGCTCGCGGCACCGATCGTATGTAAGGTGGAAAACACAAGATGCCCTGTCTCCGCCGCCGTGATTGCGATCGAGATCGTATCAAGGTCGCGCATCTCGCCGACCAGGATCACATCCGGATCCTCGCGCAGTGCAGCGCGCAGAGCCTGCGAATAGCCCTGTGAGTCAAGACCGATCTCCCTCTGGTTTACCACGGATTTTTTGTGGTTGTGCAGATACTCAATCGGATCCTCCAATGTGATGATATGAGAATTGTAGATCGTATTGATGATGTCGATGAGCGACGCGAGCGTCGTCGATTTGCCGCTCCCGGTGGGTCCGGTCACGAGCACCAGCCCGCGCTTGCGTCCGGTCAGCTCCACGACCGAGTCCGGGATGCCAAGCTCTGCCGCCTGCGGTACGGTCGTTCCGACAAGACGCATGACAAACGCGTATGACCCTCTCTGTTTAAAGACATTGACACGGTATCTGCCAAGCCCGGCTATCGAGTAGGCGTAGTCAATCTCTCCCTTTTCTTTTAATGCCTCCTGCACCTGCTTCGACATCGTCGGCACGATGACCGCCTCCACGTCCGCCGGGAGCATACGTGGATAGTCCGTGTCCGTCAATTCGCCGTGCACACGGATCTTCGGCGGGATCCCAACCGTTACATGCAGGTCCGATGCCCCGCGCTCCTTTGCGGTGCGCAGCAATTCCTCTATCGTTACCATACAGAATAACCTCCTATTTTAAGTTCTGCAACTGCCCTCCCAGCACCTGTCCCCGCAGAGGAGTTTCCGTCCGCCCACTCCCGGAAACTCCTCTGGGCACTTGCTGTTTTTCAGTTCCGCAATCTACTGATCTTCATTTGAGTATGCAATCCTCTTGAGCTCTGCGATCGAGGTGATCCCCTCCCGGACAAGCCTTGCCGCACTCATCTTCAATGTGCTCATACCGTCCGCGAGTGCGATCCTCTCAATCTCCGCCGCGTCGCAGCTTCTGGAGATCGCATGTTTTAAGCGGTTCGTCACGCGCATGATCTCGTAAACGCCGATCCGCCCGCGGTATCCGGTCTCGTTGCACTGGTTGCAGCCGCAGGGCGCGCATATCCTAAGCTCTTCCTGTTCCGGCACGCCGAGCTGCTTTTTCTCGGCATTGCTTGCAAGCTTTTCCCGTTTACAGTCACAAAGCCTTCTCACAAGACGCTGGGCGATAACACCGACCGTCGCGTCCGCGATCAGGTAAGGCTCGATCCCCATGTCTGCCAGACGCGAGATCGTGCTTGCCGCGCTGTTCGTGTGGAGCGTGCTGACAACAAGATGGCCGGTGATGGATGCGGTCACCGCGATGGACGCAGTCTCGGCATCACGGATCTCACCGATCATGATGATATCCGGATCCTGGCGCAAGATGGAGCGCAGCGCCGCCGCAAAGGTCATCTCCGCCTTCGGGTTTACCTGCACCTGGTTGATACCGTCGATGTTGGCTTCGACCGGATCCTCCACCGTGATAATGTTGACATCCTCTTTGTTCAGTTCGCTGAGCGCCGTGTAAAGCGTTGTGGACTTTCCGCTTCCGGTCGGTCCCGTGACAAGGATAATACCGTTCGGGTTCTGCAAGATCTTGTCAAACTGCTCCAGCTCCCGCGGCGAAAACCCAAGGCGGCTCTTCTCTTTTGTCAGCGTCATCTTCGAGGTAAGACGCATTACGATCTTTTCGCCGTACACCGTGGGCAGGATGGAGACACGGATATCGTATTCCGTCCGGTCCACGACATGCGTGATGCGCCCGTCCTGCGGCTTCCTTTTCTCCGAGATATCCATGCCGCCGATGATCTTGACGCGCGCCACGATCGCCGAGAGCATGTTGATCGGGTAAGTGCTGTGTTCCATCAGCATGCCGTCAATGCGGAACCGCACACGGATGCGCGTTTCAAGCGGCTCGATATGGATATCACTCGCCCGCATGCGCGCCGCCTGCTCGATTGTGGATCCCACGAGAATGACGATAGGGGAATTCTGGATTTCCTCGTCATTTGCCGTGACTTCCTCCTCCCGGTAGCGCTCCGCCCTCTCGCGGTTAAACAGTTCCGCCACCGCCTGTGTCTCGGCGCTCCCGTAATAGCGGTCGATCGCCGCCATGATATCCGATGCCGTCGCGACCACCGGCTCGATCTGCAGATTTGTGATAATGGAAAGGTCGTCCGTCGCGACAAGATCCATCGGATCCGCCATCGCCACGCGCAGGTAGCCGGAGTGCTCCTGGTTAAATTCAAACGGCATGATCGTATATTTTTTAAGCAGTGCCGAATCCGGGATCAGGGAGATGACATCCTGCGGAATGCGGATCGCGCGCAGGTCAACATATTCCATGCCAAGCTGCTCCTTCAAGGCTCCGGCGATCTCTTCCTCCGTCGTGAAATTCATCTCCATCAAGGTTGCGCCGAGTTTCTGGCGCGTCTGCTTCTGCTTATCCAGCGCCTGTGCCAACTGATCCTGCGTGATCACACCGGCATCAATCAAAAGATCCCCCAATCTCTTTTTCCGCTTTCCGATCTTCTCTCCAAGTATCATAGCCATACCTCTTTCCCGCACACCCCAGATAATTCTGCGGCACTGCGCCGATCTCAATTTCCTTAAATTAAATTGTATCACAATTACTGTTCATAAACAAGTTTTATCTGCCGTATTTTTTATTGTGCCCAGCGCTATTTATAAAGACTTCATAAAATCCTTATTTTTGCTTGAAGTCGCACATTTTCTGTCGTATAATACAAATCCATGGGAGATTTTCTCCTGTATGTTTACCTATTTATAATATGCATTTTATGGATTTTATGATAAAATTTATGGAGGTCCTTATGTCTGTTCAAACTTACAAACTTGGCATTGATATCGGTTCGACAACCGTAAAGGTGGCACTGCTTGACGCGGAGCACACCCTTTTGTTTTCGGATTACGAGCGCCATTATGCCAACATCCAGTCCACACTCGCCATCCTGCTAAAAAAAGCGGCAGGGGTACTTCCCGGCAACCCGGATATCTACCCGGTCATCACAGGTTCGGGCGGTCTCTCCCTCTCCAAAAACTTGGGTGTGCCGTTCGTGCAGGAGGTGGTGGCAGTCGCGGCCTCCCTGAAGGATTATGCCCCGCAGACGGATGTCGCGATCGAGCTTGGCGGTGAGGACGCGAAGATCATATATTTTACCGACGGCATCGACCAGCGCATGAACGGGATCTGCGCCGGCGGCACGGGTTCGTTTATTGACCAGATGGCAACACTCTTAAAGACCGATGCCGCGGGATTGAATGAATACGCGAAATCTTATCAGGCGATCTACCCGATCGCGGCGCGCTGCGGCGTTTTTGCAAAATCGGATATCCAGCCGCTCATCAATGACGGTGCGACCAAGCCGGATCTTGCCGCTTCCATATTTCAGGCGGTCGTCAGCCAGACGATCAGCGGTTTGGCGTGCGGCAAGCCGATTCGTGGGAACGTCGCTTTCCTCGGCGGTCCGCTCCACTTCCTGACCGAATTAAAAGCGGCATTTATCCGCACGCTCAAACTGACCGACGAGCACATCATCGCGCCGGAGCATTCCCATCTGTTCGCCGCGGTCGGCTCCGCCATGAACGCAGATACTACAGTCTCAATGCCGCTTCTCACGCTTGCCGACCGCCTCGAGAAGGGCGTTGCCGTTCCGATGGAGATCAGCCGCCTCTCCCCTCTCTTTGCCGACGAGATGGCGTACCGTGAATTTACAAAGCGGCACGACGCGCATTCTGTCAGGAAAAACGACCTTTCTTCTTACCGCGGCAAATGCTTCCTGGGCATTGACGCGGGCTCCACAACCACAAAGGCGGCACTTGTGGCACAGGACGGTTCCCTTCTGTATTCCTTTTACTCAAACAACAACGGAAGCCCGCTAAAAACGACCATCCGCGCGCTCAAGGAAATCTATTCCGTGCTGCCCGCGGGTGCCGTTATCGTGCGCTCCTGCTCGACCGGCTACGGCGAGGCTCTCATCAAGTCCGCGCTGCTGCTCGACGAGGGCGAGGTGGAAACCGTGGCCCACTACTATGCCGCAGCATTCTTCGAGCCAGATGTGGACTGCATCCTCGACATCGGCGGTCAGGATATGAAATGCATCAAAATCAAGAGTGCCACCGTGGATTCCGTGCAGTTAAACGAAGCCTGCTCCTCCGGCTGCGGTTCCTTCATTGAGACCTTCGCCAAATCGTTAAATTACGAAGTGGCGGATTTCGCGAAGATCGCCCTGTTCGCAAAGAACCCGACGGATCTTGGCACACGCTGCACGGTCTTCATGAATTCCCGTGTGAAGCAGGCACAGAAAGAGGGCGCAACCGTCGCTGATATTTCTGCGGGGCTCGCCTACTCGGTCATCAAGAACGCGCTTTACAAAGTCATCAAGCTCGCCGACCCGAAGGATCTTGGCAAAAAGATTGTTGTCCAGGGGGGGACATTCTATAACGATGCCGTCCTGCGGAGTCTGGAAACGCTGCTTGATACCGACGTGGTACGCCCGGATATCGCAGGCATCATGGGGGCGTTCGGGGCGGCACTCATTGCGAGGGAGCACTATACAGGTAATCCGACCACGATGCTCGGCATCAAGGAGATCAGCGAGCTGCGTTTCGAGACAAGCATGGCGCGCTGCAAAGGCTGCACCAACAGCTGCCGCCTGACCATCAACCGCTTTTCCGGCGGCAGGCAGTTTGTCTCCGGTAACCGCTGCGAGCGCGGGGTCGGCAAACAGAAAAACAAGGACAACATCCCGAACCTGTTTGATTTCAAGCTGCACCGGTATTTCGATTACGAACCGTTAGCGGAGGGCATCGCCACGCGCGGTACGGTCGGCATCCCGCGCGTGCTGAATATGTATGAAAATTATCCGTTCTGGTACACATTTTTCACAAAGCTCGGTTACCGCGTCATACTCTCCCCACTCTCAACACGCAAGATCTACGAGATGGGCATCGAGTCGATCCCGAGCGAGTCCGAATGCTACCCGGCGAAGCTTGCACACGGACATATCATGTGGCTGTTAGACCAAGGCATTAAATACATCTTCTACCCTTGTATCCCATATGAGCGCAAGGAGATTGACGGCGCGGGCAATCATTATAACTGCCCGATCGTGACTTCCTACGGTGAAAATATCAAAAATAACGTCGAGGAACTGCGCGAGAACGGCATTATTTACCAAAATCCGTTCCTCTCCCTTGAAAACGAGGAGATCGTGACAAAACGCCTGGTGGAATATCTGGGCGCGGAAAACAATATCCCGGAGGCAGAAATCCGCGCGGCATCCGCAGCGGCATGGGAGGAACTGACCGCCGCAAGGAACGATACCCGAAAAAAAGGCGAGGAGACATTGGAATACCTGAAAAAAACCGGGCGGCGCGGCATTGTGCTTGCAGGCAGGCCATACCATGTCGACCCGGAGATCAACCACGGTATCCCGGAACTGATCAATTCCTACGGCGCGGCTGTCCTGACCGAAGATTCCATCTGCCATTTAAGCAAGGTAGACCGCCCGATGATTGTTATCGACCAATGGATGTACCACTCCCGCCTTTACGCGGCGGCATCGTTCGTGCGCACGCAGGAAAACCTCGAACTTATCCAGCTCAATTCGTTTGGCTGCGGGCTTGACGCGGTCACAACCGACGGCGTGGCGGATATCCTGAATGCTTCCGGCAAAATTTACACGGTGCTTAAAATTGACGAGGTGAACAACCTCGGTGCCGCGCGCATCCGCATCCGCTCCCTGCTCTCCGCGGTGAACGACCGGGCGCGCAAGGGCATCAAAGCTTGTGTGAAATCTTCCGCCCACAACCGTGTTGTCTTCACAAAGGAAATGTTGAAGGATAATTATACCATCCTCGCACCGCAGATGTCGCCCATCCATTTTCAGTTTTTGGAGCCCGCACTGCGCTCCACGGGGCTAAATATCGTTATCCTGCCAAACGACAACAAAAAAGCCGTTGATGTCGGCTTAAAATACGTGAACAATGATGCCTGCTACCCTTCGCTGATGGTGGTGGGACAGTTTATGGACGCGCTGCTTTCCGGGAAGTACGACCTTGACCACACGGCGATTGCCATCACCCAGACCGGGGGCGGCTGCCGCGCGACCAATTATATCGGCTTTATCCGCCGCGCGCTGCAAAAGGCAGGCATGGAACAGATTCCGGTCATCTCGGTCAGCGCCCTCGAAAAAAATCCGGGCTTTAAATTAACTCCATCTCGCCTTCTGCGCGCGATGCAGGCACTTGTCTACGGCGATTTGTTTATGCGTGTGCTCTACGCGACAAGGCCTTACGAAGCCACACCGGGCTCCGCGAACGCCCTTTACGAAAAGTGGACCGAAACCTGCAAAAAATCAGTGCAGAACGGCAAATTCAAGGAATTTAAGCGCAACCTGCGCGGTATTGTGGAGGACTTTGACAAACTTCCGCTCAAGGAGGGGCTCGTCAAACCGAAAGTTGGTGTGGTCGGGGAGATTCTTGTAAAGTTCCTCCCGGCAGCGAACAATTATCTTGTCGATCTGTTGGAATCCGAGGGCGCTCAGGCGGTCGTGCCGGATATGCTCGACTTTTTCATGTATGGCAGCTATGACGCGCATTTTAAGGCAAAATATCTCGGAAAAAGCAGGATGGATGCAAAGATCAACAAAGGTGTCATCTCCATTATGGAGTATTTCCGCAAAGAAGCACGCCTTGCCCTGCGCGCGAGCAGCCGTTTTGAGGAGATGCCGACAATCTACCAGCTCGCCGAATACGCCGACCCGATCGTTTCCATCGGCAACCAGACAGGTGAAGGCTGGTTTTTGACCGGGGAGATGATCGAACTGATCCATTCCGGGGTCAAAAATATCGTCTGCACCCAGCCGTTTGGCTGCCTGCCGAACCATATCGTCGGCAAGGGGGTTATCAAGGAACTGCGGCGGCGCTACCCGGATTCCAATATCGTGGCGGTGGATTACGACCCGGGCGCGAGTGAAGTCAACCAGCTCAACCGGATCAAACTGATGCTATCGACAGCAAATAAGAATTTGGGATAGAAAATGTATAACAGAAATTCGGAAAGAAAAAGATTGTAAAAAAACAGAAGGCAGGTTTGTTCCCTGCCTTCTGTTTTCTTATAATCAATAGTAAATTGTGATTGCAGCGGAATATCCGCATGGCTTCATACTATTTCCGCATGTAAAATATTTGATATACCAAGTTCTTCACCAATCCTCCACCAGATAGCCCCTTACATACTTACATCTATCAGTCAACGCTATTTTCCAAAATCCAGAAAACCATCCCCCGGTCTCTGCGACAAAAACGCTCCACAACAGCTATTTTCCATAACTGCTGTGGAGCGTACGATCGCTATCTTCTTTTCGAGAATAAGACAAAATCTTACTTTACAAAAAGGAATTTCCGTCCTTAGCCAAGCTGTGCCGCAACCTCTGCCGCAAAGTCCTCGTTCTTCTTCTCTAAGCCCTCACCGGTCTCAAAGCGCACAAAACGCTTTACGGAAAAGTTCGCATTGTTCTCCTTCGCAACCTGCGCGATATACTGGCCGACGCTCTGCTTCCCGTCCTCCGCCTTTACATAGATCTGGTCGACAAGGCAGATTTCCTTGAGCTCCTTGTTCACACGGCCGGCGATCATGCCCTCGATCACGTTTGCCGGCTTCTGGGACTCCTTCGGGTCGTTCATGATCTGCGCGCGGATGATCTCCTTCTCATGCTCGATGAAATCCGCACCGATCTCATCCTTGCTGACATACTTCGGATAGAGCGCCGCAATCTGCATCGCTACATTCGAGAGCGCTTCCTTGACCGCATCGTTCACAACATCCGTCGCAGCCTCAACGATAACGCCAATCCTGCCGCCGCCGTGTGTGTAGGTCACTACACAGCCATTCTGTGCCGTAACTTTCTCAAACCTGCGGATATTCAGGTTCTCACCGATGGTCGCAACCTTCTCCACCAGCGCTTCCTTCACGGTCTTTTCCACGTCAAACGGCGCAGCGAGGAGGGCATCCACATCCGCATAATCCCCTTTTACGACCTGTTCCGCAACCTGTGCCACAAAATTCTGGAACTGCTCGTTCTTTGCCACGAAGTCCGTCTCAGAGTTCACCTCTACGACTGCGGCAGCCTGGTCGCCATCCACCGCTATCCTGCAAATACCCTCCGCAGCGATGCGGCTTGCCTTTTTCTCCGCCTTTGCCTGCCCGTTCTTCCTGAGGAACTCTACCGCCTCATCCATATTCCCTTCCGTCGCAGCAAGTGCCTTCTTGCAGTCCATCATGCCCGCGCCGGTCATCTCCCTCAAATCCTTTACCATCTTTGCCGAAATCTCAGCCATTGTCAATCCCTCCGTTTATTTGCGAATATTCTACTGCCTGTTTTATACTGCCTCCGCAGCCTCTGCGTCCGCCTCGGCTTCCTCCGGTGCGTCCATCGACACACCCTGATTTGCCTCGATCACGGCATCTGCCATCTTGGCTACGATAAGCTTGACTGCGCGGATTGCGTCGTCATTGCCCGGGATCACATAATCAAGCTCCTCCGGGTCGCAGTTTGTATCCGCGATACCAATCAACGGAATCCCTAATGTATGTGCTTCCTGGACGCAGATTCTTTCCTTTTTCGGATCGACAACGAAGATTGCATCCGGGATATCCTTCATATTCTTGATACCGCCGAGATTCTTCTCAAGCTTCTCCCACTCCTTCTTTAACTCGATGACTTCCTTCTTCGGAAGCACCTCAAATGTGCCGTCCTCCGCCATCTTCTCGATCGCCTTTAACCTTGCGACTCTGGACTGGATCGTCTTGAAGTTTGTGAGCATGCCGCCGAGCCATCTCTCGTTCACATAGTACATCCCGCAGCGCTCTGCCTCGGACTTCACAGAGTCCTGTGCCTGCTTCTTTGTGCCCACGAACAGAATCTTCCCGCCGTTTGCGATGATATCCTTGATCGCATAGTAGGCCTCATCCACCTTGCCGACCGACTTCTGCAGGTCGATGATGTAGATGCCGTTTCTCTCCGTGTAGATATACTCTGCCATCTTCGGGTTCCATCTTCTCGTCTGATGCCCGAAATGAACACCTGCCTCCAGTAACTGTTTCATCGAAATTACGCTCATGTCTTTTCCCTCCATTTGGTTTTTCTACCATAACCATGTCCACGGTATCCCCAACCGGCATCCCTATGATCCCGGCACCCGGAGCCGCTCATGATTATGTGATTTTTGAGACTTATAGATTTTACCATAGTTTCCCGAACAATGCAAGCTTTTTTTCCGCCATCTTTTTTCACTGCAGTGCCTCTGCTACTGCAGCCCGGTGACGGTTCTCGCAATCTCCTCATAGGTCGCCCCCGCCGGGATAGAGTAGGTTCCTACCCGTATGGAAGAGGCATAGCCTTTCTTCATCAGATAATTGTCAAACGCTTCCGTATTATCTACCAGACCAACCCGATGCGCCTCGCGCGCAAACTCCGCCGACCCCATCCCCGGAGTTACCGTGATACCTACCTTTCCCCCGTCAGGCACTGCCGCGGTCGGGGCAGCGATTGGCTCGGTCAACCCCGGTTCCACGGTAGCGGGCGGCATTTGTGTCGGTGTCGGGAGCGGTGTTATGCCATCCGGCTCTTCGGGCGGCACGGGCGGGTCGGGCTTTTGGGGCTCATCTGCCCCTTCCCCGGTCGGAACCGGCGTTACTGCATCGTCGCCGGTCGGGACGGGCGTTGAAACATCATCCCCCTCCGGGGACGGGGTCAACACGTCCTCCCCCGTCAGCGCAGGGGTCAACACCCCTTCCCCGGTCGGGGACGGTGTGCCGGAAAGTGCCGACAGATCAATATCCGGCTCCTCCGGTTTCACCATCCCAAGCTCCTCTGCCCGGTTCATGACCTCCTCATCCGTCATATGATACTTTCTTGGTATGATCATGGTGGAATACAGCACAACGGCCAAAATCAGCCCGACACCGATCCCACGCAAATAGTATTTTAATTTCAAGGCCTTCCCTCATTCCTGTCATTTATTCGCTCTTTGCCGCATACAGGTTGATGATCAATTTGACTTCCCCCTGTCCCATCGACAGCCGCTTTGAAATCTCCTTGACGGACTTGTGCTTCCGGTACATCGCAAGCACTAGTTCCTGACGATTCTCCTCCTGCCCGCCGGCAAGCCCGCCGCCCTCGGTCTCCGTGCCCTGTTCCACTTCCTGGCTTAACGCCACCGCCTCCGTCAGCCCACCCGCCTGTGTATGCTCAAGCTCCCGCACACCCTGCGGTATTTCGTTGCGGATCACAGTCTGCTTCTCATTCAGCATTGCTGCCGTCTGCCGCCCGGTCGCAGGTTTTGGCCTTGTCTGCTTTGCCGCAGAAGTTTCCTCGGCTTTCGCCCCTACAACAGGCTCCGCGGAACGCGCCCCCTGCTTTGCCGCATTGCGGCTTGAAACGCGGGCTTTCGCCTGCTTCAACTCCTCCAGACGGTCAAACAATTCCTTATTCTCCCGCCTCGTCTGTTCCATCTTATTCATCGTGGACTTCATTTCGTCGTCCTTCTTCTGGAGCATATCATACAAAAACACCACCGCTTGGTTGTTGTTTTCTATTTTTTCGAGCACTTGGCTCGCATACTCATCCATCGCGATGATCTTGTCGTTGGATACCTTTGAGAGCTTGTCCTGCGCATCGGCCACCGCCGTATCACACTCGTTTTCCACAAGACTTTTGACACGGTCGCGCACCTCATTCTCATGCAGGACAGCTGCCTCCTTGATCTTGCGGATTTCTGCGTTGACATCGACCGAAGCCGCAGCACCCTTCCCCCCGAAAAAAAAACTTGCAACCAAAAAAATAAGTCCAGCGATCAGTATTATGATCTCGTATCCTGTCATTCGCCTCTCTCCTCTATATCCTCATATCGAATCCGGAATGCATCCGATCCCCACCCTCGTGCTCACGCTTCTTCTCTTTTTTGGGATTCTTTTTTTTATAAAGCATCCCTTTCCCGTTTCCGGAACTGCCGTCATAGCGGTATTCCGGCTGATCCGTCTTTGCCATCATGACTGGACGGTTCGCGTCCGCCATCGCTCTTTGCTGCTGGTCATTGTGCAGCACTGCCTGCTCGTTCGCCGGCCTCTGCACATCATTTTGGCGCTGGAACGATGCCTCCTGTGATTTGGGCAGAAATGCCGCCGTCTCAATGGGTGTGATCGCCATCCGATATCCCTCCCTTACTGCCATAAGGCGGACAGGTAATCTCGCTCATATCCTGCCCGCCTGAATGGCCTAATATTCCACCATTTTTACATCCGCGCGGTCTTTGATCAGCCTGCAATATTTCATCTCTGACCGGACATAGTAGGTTGTGTTGTACATGATTACCTTACACCCCGGATAAATCACACCGCTCACCCGGATATTCCCGCCGGACTGCGCGCCCGCAATCTCCTGAAGGTCATCCATGCGGGCAAGCAAGACCTGTATTTCTTTTTCCAGGCTTTCCTTCGATTCCCGCGCTGTCTTTAACAATGCCATTTTATCCGCGCCAAGGCTCACCCCTGCCAGCATGCGCCTTGTGAGTGTACTGCATGTCTGCGTGACTTTCTCAAGCTCCGCCTCAAGTTCCGGCAGCCTCTCGCTGACCTTGCGGTATTCCTCCATATGCTCCGCGTCCGCACCGATCTCAAGCACGGTCGCCGTTCCCATCGTGGAACCCGCCGTGCGCACGGAAATGGACGTGCCGGAACGAATCTCCCCTCCGACTACAAAGCCTCTTCTGCCCGATGCCGTCACGTCGCCGTCAGCTGCCACTTTGCTGTGCATGATCGCCTCCGTCGCCACGTAGCCGCCGGATCTCACCGTCGCATTCTCGATGAATTTCGTGATGATGTTGCCTTTCGCTTCCAGAATACCGCGCCCCATCCCCTGGATACCGCGCTTTAATACGATCTGGCCTCCGGCTTTTAACCTTGCCCCCTCGACAACACCGTCCACGACAATATCACCCTCCGCCTCGACCGAAAAACCTGTGATAACATTTCCGTGGACAAAGACACTGCCCGGAAATTTGATATCACCGGTCGAGGTATCGACATCTGCCGGCACATCATAAATATTTGACACGAACACCTTGCCGTCAATCAGGGAGACAAGTCCGTCCACCGCGGAAAACATCGTCAGGCCGTCCTCTGAAAGATAGGTATTCTTCTCCGGACGCATCGCCACTTTTTTGACCGTTGCCGGGGCAAGCACGCGCCCCGTCACATCGAGTCCCGGTTTTCCCGGAACCGCCGGGGTCAGCGTCACGAGCGCATCGCCTTCCTCCACCGGGCAGATGGTATCGAGCTGGTGGAAGTCCACACTTCCGTCCTCATTCAGTTTCGGTTTTCTTGATAAATCCGTATTAAAATGATAAGTGAATACTGCATTTTTCCCTTCCACCTGCGGCATCCCCTCCGCGAGCAGATAGCTGCAGCAATACTGCCTGTCGGCAAGGTACGAATCAATCACGCCTTCCTTTGCCCCGAATTTAACCCCTGCACGCACAAGTTCACTCACGATCTCCGCTTTTGAAAGCTGGTGCCCGCCCTCCACTGGCGGATAAAAACGGCCGGTCACCGTCATGCGGTCCTCCGAAACCTGCACAGAAAGGCTCTCTTTTTCCTTCGAGCACATCTTCCCAGACAGCTTTATGCTGCACGCCGTCCGAAAAGCCACGATCGCCTGCTTTAGTTCATCTTTATCATAGTCAATCCGCTTCTCGCGGAGATAATCGTCGATTTCTTTAAAATCCAACAGATTTTTTTCTGTACCCGGATACAGCAGCAGATAAGTGCCATCCATCTGCAGCTTAAGTTGAAAATAAGCATTTTTATTTGCCACTTAATCCCTCCTTCATCCCAAAAACAAATCCATGTTCCCAGCAAGTTTCGAACGCATTTTCTGCAATGCCTTCGTATGCAGCTGTGAGATCCGCGATTCCGTCACCTCAAGGATCGCACTGATCTCCTTCAATGTCAGCTCCTCAAAATAATACAGGTAAATCACCTTTTGTTCTTTTTCTGTCAGTTCCTTGAGCGTGGCCGTCAGGATCTCCTTTAACTCCCGGCGTTCCATGACGCGTTCCGGCTGCACATATTCCTCGCTTGCCTGCGCATTTTCCACATGGGGTTCGCCCGCCTCCATACATTCGTCAAGGGAGACCAAAGCGCCGATCTGGGTCTGCGCCTGCCAGAGCGTAAGCTCGTCAACCGAGATCTCAAGTTCCCTTGCGACCTCCTCGTCCTCCGCCATCCGTCCGGTCCTCGCCTCAATTTTTTGGTAGACCGCATCCAGACGTTTCTGCTTTTGCCGGAGTGTGCGCGGTATCCAGTCCATTTTGCGGATCTGGTCAAGAATAGCCCCGCGGATGCGCAGCGAAGCATAGGTTTCAAACTTCACGCCCTTGTCGTAATCGAATTTGTCGATCGCGTCGATCAGGCCAAAGGTTCCGTACCCGACAAGATCATCATACTCCACGTTATAGCCCAGGTACATGCTAAGCTTTCCCGCCACGATCTTTACAAGCCCTGCATACGCAAGGATCAGCTGTTCCCGCAGCGCTGCCGTCCGCTTTGTACTGTATTCTTCCCAAAGCTTTTGTTTTACGTCTGTCTCCATCTTCAACCATACCCCACTTCAAACGAATCTGCCTTACAATTCCTCCGCTTCCTCTGCTTCCTCTTCGTCCTCCGTGACCTCTTCCCCGTCCGCCATGGCAGCCGCCATAGCTCCCTCCTGTTCCTTTTCCGCGGCCTTCCGCGCTTCCTCCTGAGCCTGGACGGCAGCCATCTCTGCCGCTTCGTTGATCTTAAAAATAATATGCTCCGCGATTCTTCCTATGATCAAAAATACGACCAGGACAATCAGGACATACTTCAGCGTATCCAAAATCGGCACACGGTTCAACAGGCAGCAAAGCACCGCAACCGCCCCGGCGACCAGCGTGATCAATGCCGAAATATTATGATTCTTTTTCATGCACCTTTTTCCTTCCCATCGCCCGCACAGCCCGCGGTTACAGCGTCTTTGGCGGTTTTCCGACCGATTTCACGATCAGGTTGCCGTTCTCCGGGTAAAACTCGATTGTGCGCCCGTAATTTAAACCTGTATCCTCCGCCTTGATCGGAATGTGCAGCGAAGCCAGTTTTTTCTTTACCGCCTCGACATTGCGCGTGCCGACCTGGAGCATCTCATTGTTGGAGTTGAACGCGAACATCTGCGCCCCTCCCGCAATCTTTGCGATGAGTGCCCCCCGGTTTGCCCCAAGTTTTAATATGCGGTTTAACAGCTCGTCAATGCCGGTATCCGCAAATTTCGCCAGATTTTCGTTATTTCTTATTTTTGCACTGTCCGGCAGCATAACATGCACCATACCGGAAATTTTTTTCCCCGGATCATATAAAACGATCCCCACACATGAGCCAAGACCCAGCGTTGTGATCGCGTCCGGCGAAAGACAGACATTCAAGTCTGCCATACCCACTTTCACCATCGTTCCCATACGCTCTCCTATAATCCCAGAGAGGTGAGGATCTGACCATAGGATTCCAATGTTGGGATCAAAATAAAATAGCCGTTTACTTCTTCACCTATATCTCCAAATTCAGTCTCTATCAACAGCGCCTTATCACTAATTTTCCCAAACTCAATCGCAGGCACACTGAGGATCGCACCTGCCATATCAATCGCCATATATGGCACACTCGAAGAAATCTTCATGTTTGTCAGCGCGGAGAGCGATGAAAGATACGCACCCGCAATGATATTGCCGATCTCCTGCAGCGCGGAAAGCTCCATCTCCGAAAATTCCTCGCTGTCCGCGCCGCCGCCAAAGCCCCCCATCAAGAGGCCAACCACATTTTTTGCCGCCCGCTTTTCAAGGAGGAACATCATCATACCGTCAATATCATCCTGCAAGGTCAGCAGGATACCAACCACAATATTCTCCGCACCGCCGATCAGTTCCCCAAGCTCCTTGAATTCCAACAATTCAATCTTCGGCACTTTCATGTCGATCTTCGCGGAGAGCATCTGCGACAGTGCCGTTGTCGCATTCCCCGCACCAATATTACCGATCTCGCGCAGTACATCAAACTGCATGTTGTTCATCTGATCCAGTTTTACTTCTGACATATCATAACCATGCCCTTTCTAAATATCGAAGCAGGAGGCGCTCCTTTACCTCCTGCCTGCCCGTGCAGAGCCCGCCGCCCGGCAATACATGCCATGTGCATGAAACATATCCGGCTGCCGTTATAGAGGGTTGCCACATTCCTGCGGCAACCCTGCCATTTTACATCGCGCTGTCCCGGTCCACAACGACGGCCGGTATGTTGAGCAGCGACACAAGACCGTTCGGCTGCTTTCCGACACCGGAAAGGTATAAGCTTTTCTCGTCGTTCCCGCTGGTCGCCTTGTCGATGTTGTCCGCACTCAGGGTGATGACTTCCTTGACCTCATCCACAATCATGCCGATCGCCGCCTGCGGCTCGATCTTGATGATAAGGATCCTGGTGGCATTTTTAAACTCATCCGGCTCGAGCCCGAATTTGATACGGAGGCTCATGACCGGGATGACCTCACCGCGGATGTTGATGACACCCTTGAAATACGGCTGTGCCTTCGGCACCCTCGTCACTCTCTGCATCCTTACGATATTATCTACATACTGGATATCAATTCCGTATTGTTCGCTTCCAAGCTTTACAATAATATACTGTTTCGATTCCAGTTCTTCGTTTTTCTTCTCATCCATGATAAGCCCTCCCCTATACTAAGACATTGACATCAAGGATCAGCGCGATCTCGCCATCCCCGAGGATCGTGGCACCGCTGATGAGCTTGCTGTTGTTAATATATTTACCGATGGACTTAATAACGATCTCAAGCTGCCCGATGAGGTTATCCACGATCAGACCCGCCAGTTTATCGCCTTTCTTCACGATAACGACCGTGAGGCTTGCCGGCTCCTCCCCCGTATGCTCCACATCGAGCACCTGGTCAAGCCGGATCAGCGGGATGACGGATCCCCTGAGGCTGATGACCTCTTTGTTCTGTACATACTTGACATCGTCAAGGGCAATATCCTCGATCGTCTCGATGCTGCCGAGCGGGATCGCGTACTTCTCGTTCCCGAGTTCCACCATGAGAGTCTCGATGATCGCGAGGGTGAGCGGCAGCCGGATGATAAAGTTACTGCCCTCCCCAAGCACGCTCCTCGTCTCAATGTTGCCGCCAAGAGCCTCGATCTTTGTCTTTACGACATCAAGACCAACCCCGCGCCCGGATACATCCGAGATCACTTCGGCTGTCGAAAAACTCGGCCGGAACAACAGGTCGATGATCTCCTTGTCGGTCATCGCCTCCGCCTGCTCTTCCGTGATCGTTCCCCTCGCAAGCGCCTTCTGTTTTACCTTTTCCACGTTGATGCCGGCACCGTCGTCACGGACTTCGATCACAACGTTGTTGCCCTCCTGGTAAGCATCGAGGAAGATGGAACCAACCTCCTGTTTGCCAAGGCGCACGCGCTCCTCGTTGGTCTCAAGCCCGTGATCCGCCGCATTCCGCAGCAAATGCATGAGCGGGTCGCCGATCTCGTCAATCACGGTACGGTCAAGCTCCGTATCCTCACCGGTCATGTACAGATCCATCTTCTTGCCAAGCTTCTTGCTCAGGTCGCGGATCATGCGCGGGAAGCGGTTGACAACGCTCTCGATCGGAACCATGCGGACTTTCATCACGGACTGGTGCAGGTTCGTCGTCACGCGCTCAAGGTACTCGATCTGCTCGTTAAAACTACTGTCACGCGCCGTCATCTCCCCGTCACCGTTCATCGACACAAGACCGTTCTTGGCGATGATCAGCTCGCTGACAAGGTTCATCAGGTCGTCAAGCTTCTCGATATCGACGCGGACGGAGCGGTTGACCGCCGCTTTCGCCGGGGCTTTCGACTGTGCCGGAGCCTGCGTCTGCTTCGCTGCCGGAGCCGCCTGTGCCTGCGCTGCCGCCGCCTGTACCGGAGCTGCTTCGCCTGCCGGTGCCGGGGCAGAAGGCTCATTTGCCTGCGGTACCTCGCTTGCCGGGGCCGCAGGGGTCTCTCCTGCCGGTACCGGGGCAGGCACTGCCGCCTGTCCCCCCTGTGCAAGGTTTGCCGGGGCGATCACGACATCTTTGATCTCAGACACGTTTAAGATGGCGGTCCGGATCTCCTCCTGCGGCTTCTTTGTCAGCAGAACCATCGAAAAATCAAAATCAAATTTCTCATCCTCGATATCCTGTACCTCCGGAACCGACTTGATGATATCCCCTGCCTCCTCAAGCGCCTTAAACACAAGGAATGCGCGGGCTGCCTTTAAAATACAGCTCGGCTGGATGAAGACGGTGATCTCAAAGATATTGTCACCTTCCTCCTTTGCTTTCTGTGCCGCGAGAAGCTCATGCTCCGCCAGCACAAGATGCCTTCCCTCCGGTGCGGAAGTTTCCGCAGACGGAACGGGTGCCGGCGCTTCCTTTGGCTGTCCCGCCGAAAGCCCAAGCCCTTCCTCCATAACCTTCTGCAGACCGTCGATGATGTCCTGATTGTCCTCCGTCCCCTCATCCTGCGTGTTGATGATGATGTCAAGATAGCTCTCAAGCGCGTCAAGCCCGCGGAACAAAAGGTCAATAAGGTTCGGGGTCGCCTTCATCTTTCCGTTGCGGATCTCGGAAAACACATTCTCCATGTCATGGGTCAGGCGCTGCATCCTCTTGTAACCCATCGTCCCCGCCATCCCTTTCAGGGAATGCGCCGCGCGGAAGATCTCGTTGATCGTATCCTCATTCTCCGGCTCCTTCTCAAGGATCAGGATCTGTTCGTTTAACTCCTGCAAATGACCTCTCGTCTCATCGATAAAAATCCCTAAATATTGGCTTACATCCATAATCAATGTACCCCCACATTCTTCGTGATTGCATCCGCCACCGAATCAAGCGGCACGACCTCATCCACAAGCCCCGCCTCGGCTACTACCCTCGGCATGCCGTACACGGTGCAGGTCGCTTCGTTCTGCGCGATGACATAGATGTTCTTTTTGTTGTTCAGTTGCTTAATTCCCAGAGTACCGTCCCCTCCCATGCCGGTCAGGACAACACATGTGATATCGTCAAAATCCGAATCCAAAAGTGACTCATACATGATATCCGCGCACGGCTTTAGGCCTCCCCTTGCGGGTTCGTCCGCATTCTCCGTGATCACATAATCACTGCCTTTCTTCACAATGCGCAGCTGGCTTCCGCCTTGGGCTATGTAGACGGTGCCCTTTTTCAGGACATCGCCCTCCGCCGCCTCCTTCACCTTCACCTGGCTCATCTCGTTTAAGCGCTCCGCGAGCGACTTCGTAAAGCCGACCGGCATATGCTGCACGAGAACCATCGGAGCGTCAAGGCCGCCCGGAAGTTTCGGGATCACGGACTGCAGCGCTTTTGGCCCCCCGGTCGAGCAGGCAAGCGCCACCAGCTTTTTCGCGCTGCCCCCCACACTCTTGTGCGGTGTGCGTTTTACCGGGGATGCAGTAATATCATAGAGTGCCTTTGAAGCGGAAATGCCGGAACCTGTCTTGGTTCCCTTCACAGCCCCGGCCTTCGGGGCATCCTTTGCCGGAATGCCGATGTCCACACCGGTTGCCGCCCCAAGTGCCGTAAGAAGCATCTGCCGGAACATGTCATTGCGCGCCTCCATGTAGCTGTCCGGTTTGGTCACAAAATCAAACGCGCCAAGCTCAAGACAGCGGACGGTCTCCGCGGCCCCCTCCTTTGCAAGCGTACTCACGACAATAACTTTCTGGCGGATCTTCATCTTACCAAGCTGCTCCAAGAACTGGATACCATTCATCTTCGGCATATTGATATCAAGCAAAATCGCCTCGTACCTCTTTGGGTCACGCGTCACAAGGTCAAATGCTTCCAGCCCGTTCACGGCAAGATCTGATACCTGGAATCTCCCATCACTGTTTATTATATCAGATATCAGCCTTCTCATAAGTGCAGAGTCATCAACAACCAAAATATTTTTTTTGTTATCCATTTTCCTCATTTCCTTTCCGATTTCGACACATATTACCGCATAGAGCTATCTCTTTTGCGCCGTCTTCTTTCTTCTTCAAAAACGTATTTTACGATTGCCTCCCGGTCACCCTCGCTGATGTCCATGAACTCCACACGGTTCTCGTACAGCCTTTCCCGGTTCGGAAGGGGGGTGCTTGCAATCACCCTGACACGCATGTGGAATTTTTCAAGTTTCCCGCCAATCGTAAGGAAAAACTCAACGAAAAGCTCGTCGCCCGCCGTGTAGCGCTCCCCGCCGTTAAACCGCACGCCCCCGCCGCTGATGTCAATGATCGTGCCGAGTTCCATCGCTTCTTCCGCGTCCGCGCGCCGGTATTTCACATCGACAATGCAGTTTAAGCGGAAAAATTGCCGGCGCTGGAATTTTTCAATCTCCGAAGCACATTCCATCTCTAGCATGAACAGCGCACCGGAACGGTAGCGGGCACTCACCTGGGCAATACAATAGTAGAGGCCTGCCGGGGTGTAAAAGAACATGTTGTAACGGTCCCCGACATCAAAGACCACCATCTTCCCACCCTCCATCGGCATCGCAATAACAAGGTTGCCCTCCTCCTTCTGGTCGAGAAGTTGACTCACAAATGTCCTTGCCCCTGAAATTTCCTTTAGCTTCCCCGTATACCTGGTCAGCTCAATTTTCTGTCCGACTGAAAGTCCCTTTGTTGTCATCGCTTCCTATCCTTTTCTTTTTTGCTTATAGGTTGTCTTGATGAGATTTGCAAAAAGCTGCGCGATCCCCTTTTTCTCATCAGCCACCGGAACGCAGATACCGCCAAGTTTCTCGGCAAGCTCATGTATTGCCTTCCCTGCTTCCGAATTCGGCGCAGACAGGATGATCGGCTTCTGGCGTATGATCGCCTTTGATACCTGTTCATCCTGCGGGATATTCCCCAGATATTCCAGATGGAAATCCAAAAATTTTGCCACAACGACGTTGATCTTCTCAAAAAGTTCCCGCCCTTCGTTTTCCGAAGTTACGCGGTTGGCAATCATTTTGATGCTCGTGTTTTCCGTGGAAAACTCCGATTTGCGGTTCAGGGTCTTTAACAGTGCGTACGCGTCGGTGATGGAGGTTGGCTCCGGTGTTGCAACAAGCAGCACCTCCGTGCTGGCTGCCACAAATTCCAAGACTGCGTCCGCAATGCCCGCCCCGGTATCAATGATGATGACATCCGCCAGTTCATCCAGTTCCACGAGGCGCATCGTCAGGTTCACAATCTGCTCCCGCGTCAGCTTTGTCAGCTCATGGATGCCGGATCCCCCGGAAATAAAACCGATTCCCTCCGGCCCTTTTGTAATCACTTCCCTCAGTGTCTTTCCACGGAACATCATGTCCGCAAGATTATATTCCGGACGTATCCCAAGCATGACCTCGATATTCGCCAGGCCAAAATCCACATCCATGACGATCACGCGCTTGCCCGCCCGCGCAAGCCCGATCGCAAGGTTCACGGAAATGCTGGATTTGCCGACACCGCCCTTACCGCTCGTCACGGTGATGACCCTGGCTATATTTTTTTTCTGGCTGCTGTTTTGCTGCTTCACCAGTTTTCTCAGCTGTTCCGCCTGATCCATTTATTCGCTGCCTCCTAACAGTTGTTTTGCAATGCTCTGAGGATCGATCACATTGATATCATCCGGAACATTTTGGCCAAAGGTTGCGTAGGATAACGGTGCCCCCGTTTTCATGTGAATGTTGAATATATTCCCGATACAACCGGTCTCGTCGAGTTTCGTAAAAATAAGCGCGTAATCCGTGATCTGCAGGTAACTGTCCGTGATCCGGATCAGGTCGTGGTATTTCGTCGTGGCGCTCAGGACAAGATACACTTCACGCTCATCCTCCGGCACACATTTTAACAGCTGCTCCAGATCATCCCTCTGTTCCCTGTTTTTGTGGGAGCGCCCCGCCGTGTCGACCAACACGAAATCGTAATCCGTAAGCTGCTCCTGCACTTCCTTTACCTCGTCGGCGGAATATATGACATGCAGCGGAATATCAAGGATGTTGGCGTAGGTCGTAAGCTGTTCCACCGCCGCGATGCGGTACGTATCCGCTGTCATCAAAGCTAATTTTTTCTTTTTGGTCATCTTTAACATCGAGGCGATCTTCGCGATCGTCGTTGTTTTTCCAACCCCCGTCGGCCCGATAAAAAAAATGTATTTCACCTGCTCCTTCGAATTTTCGATCATCCGGATCTGACCAAGCTTTAACACGATCTTCTGGTACATACTCATCAGGATATTGTTCACGCCGGCATTTTTTTTCAGATTGTGCTCAATCTCACTGATCACCTGGTTCGCGTACTGTTCGTCAACTTCGTTCGCGATCATCTGGTTGTAGATCAGCTGCATGCAGGCAATGTTGGTATCCTTTTCTTCCTCCTGCTCCTCCTTCTCTTTCCCCGGGTCGGCCGCAAGCCTCTGCTGGCGCTCAGACATCTGGTTCTGCAGCATATCCTGCAGTTTGTCAAGCTTTTGCTCGATCACGGTCGGAGCCGAATTCTCCGATCCGTTCTGCGGCTCATCGTCGTATATAATGTTCGGATTGCGCTTTTGCACTTCCTCCTTTTTTTGCTGGTACACAATATTTTCATCCACTGCCGCCGTGATCTCCACGCTTGGCTTGCGAAAGAGCTTGTAGATCCCTTTCGGAAGGTTCTTTTTAATATTCATTACGATCGCATCCATGCCGAGTTCTTCTTTTGCAAGCATAATGGCTTCCGTTTCCGTACTTGCAGTGAATTTTTTTATTATCATATTATGCTGTCACCATCCCTACTGATTGTAATTCAACATTTGATTCAATCTCGTTGTATGAAACAACGATCAAGTCGTGGAAATAATCCTTGGAGAGCCGTTTAAAATACATGCGCACGATCGGCGACGTGATAATAACCGGGTTCTTCCCAAGATTTTCTAATTTTCCTACTTCCTCCTCGACGGACTTCATGATCTTCTGCGTCCGGTCCGGATCGAGAGCCAGGAATGCTCCCTGCTCCGTCTGCTTGACGCTGCCCATGATCTCCTGTTCTATCTTCGGGTCGAGCGTTACGACACTTGTCATCTCGCCCGCCGGGAAATACTTGTTTGATATCGCGCGCTTCAGGCTCTGGCGCACATACTCCGTGAGCACGTCGGTATCGCGCGTGGTCGGCGCAAAGTCCGCAAGTGTCTCAAAAATCGTGACAAGGTCGAGGATGGATATCCCCTCGCGCAGAAGGTTCTGCAGCACCTTCTGGATCTCTCCGACCCCAAGGAGCTTTGGCACAAGCTCCCCGATGAGCGTCTGGTTTGCCTCCTGCATGTTGTTGATCAGGTTCTGCACATCCTGACGTGTTAAAAGCTCGTCTAAATGGCCGCTGATAACCTGTGTCAGATGGGTTGCGATGATGGACGGCGGATCGACCACCGTGTAACCGTACGACTCCGCCCTCTCCCTCTGGCTCTCCGTGATCCAGATTGCCGGGAGATGATAGGAAGGCTCAAACGTCGGGATACCTGTGATTTCCTCCTCGACATAGCCCGGGTTCATCGCCATATAATGGTCAAAGAGAATCTCGCCGTCACTGACCGGGATACCCTTGATCTTGATCACATACTGGTTCGGGTTGAGCTGAATGTTATCGCGCAGACGGATGGTCGGCACGACGCAGCCGTACTCCAGTGCGATCTGCCGCCTTATCATTACGACGCGGTCAAGCAGGTCGCCGCCCTGGTTGACATCGGCGAGCGGGATGATGCCGTATCCAAACTCCAGCTCGATAAAATCCACATGCAGGAGCGAATTGACATTTTCCGGCCGCCGTATCTCCTCCGCGCTCGTCTCCTCGATGTTTGCCTCCGCCTCGATCTCCTGCACCTGCGTCCTCTTCTTGATCGCTACCGCGGTCGCCAAAAAGGCGATGCCGTACGGGCAGAAGATGACGAGCGGCAACGGGGTAAAGAGCCCTAAAAAGACCATGCTGCCACCGACCATGTAGAGTACTTTCGGGATGGAAAACAGCTGCTTGACGAGCAGGTCGCCGATATCTGCCTCCTTGGAAACCTTTGTGACAAGAATACCGGTAGCAAGTGAGATCATCAGGGACGGGATCTGGCTCACCAGGCCGTCACCGATGGTCAGCATTGCATATTTATTGAGTGCCTGCGTGGCAGTCAGCCCGCCGCGCATCATTCCCATCGCGATACCTCCCACAAGGTTGATCACGGTAATGATAAGTCCTGCCGTTGCATCTCCCTTTACGTACTTCGTAGCACCGTCCATCGACCCAAAGAATGCCGATTCTTCCTGAATTTTTTCGCGGCGCGACTTGGCTTCCTGGTCCGTGATCGCGCCCGTATTTAAGTCGGCATCAATCGCCATCTGTTTGCCTGGCATCGCGTCGAGCGTAAACCTCGCGGTTACCTCGGACACGCGCTCCGAACCTTTGTTAATTACAATAAACTGGACAATGACTAAGATCACAAACACAATCATGCCGACGATCGGGTCGCCGCGCCCGACGAAATTACCGAACTGCGTGACGACGGCACCCGGATCACCGGTCGTTAGAATCAGTTTCGTTGAGGATACATTCAATGAAATACGGAATGTTGTTGTAAAAAGCAGGATCGTCGGGAACGTGGACATGTTTAACACTTCCTGCGAAAAAAGCGCGTTGAACAGGATGATCATGGCAACCGAAATGTTGAGTGCCAACAGAACATCGAGCAGGCTCGCATTCATTGGTATGATCAGGAATACAATGGCTGCCAGTATATAAATACCAATCGCAAAATCCGCTTTTCTCATCTTTGTCCCTCCTTTCCTTATTTTAGTTCCGCAAGTGCCTCTCCCCGCACCACCAACCAGGGAACTGCTTTCTGTCCGCACTGCTCCCAGAAATCCGTTCCCTGCGCGGTTTTGGCACTTGCTGTTTCCTTATTTTAGTTCCGCAAGTGCCTCTCCCCGCGCCACCAACCAGGGAACTGCTTTCTGTCCGCACCGCTCCCAGAAATCCGTTCCCTGCGTGGTTTTGGCTCATCCGCTAGGGAATCCTGGATTCTGTCCGCCAGCCTAGCCCGCCTTGTTTTTCAGGCCATATACATACGAAAGCACTTCCGCTGTCATCTGGTAGAGCTCCGTCGGGATTTCTTGCTCCAAATCAACATTATAGTAAAGCATTCTCGCAAGCGGCTTGTTCTCGACGATCGGGATATCGTACTCCTTCGCCGCTTCCTTGATCTTTGCCGCCACATAATCCGCACCCTTCGCGATAAGCACAGGGGCAGCGTTCACTTCCTTATCATACTTTAAAGCACATGCAAAATGCGTCGGGTTTGTGATGACGACATCTGCCTCCGGAAGTTGCTGCATCATTCTGCGCTGGGATGCTTCCCTCATCTTCTGGCGGATCCTCCCCTTAATCTGCGGATCCCCTTCGGTCTGTTTATATTCTTCCTTTACTTCCTGTTTTGTCATCCGCATCTCTTTTTTAAATTTCCGCTTCTGGTAGAAAAGATCGGCAAAACCGATAATCAGGAAAAACGCGCTGACCTTGATCCCAAGGTCAATGATCTCCCCCCCGACATATACGACCGCGGCGGAGATGTTGCCAATCTGGTACAGGACATGCAGGTGGTCAACCTTATCCTTCATCGTTGTGTACACGATCACGCTGATCACCAGGATTTTCGCGACCGCCTTGATGAGCTCCATGACCTTATCCATCGAAAATATCTTTTTGAATCCCTTAATCGGGCTCATCTTGCTCAGCTTTGGCATCAGCGGTTTCCCGGTCACCTTCCACTTTACTTGGACGACATTCGTGACAAACGCAATCAGGAATGCGACCGCAAGGAACGGCAGGATGGCGAGCATTACCGTTATGATACCGTCCGTCAAAAGCCTCCCGTAGGTATTCTGGTTAAATTCCTCCGCCCCCACCGTGCTGATCAGGCTGTAGGTATCCGAAAACGAAAGGATCAGCCGGTTTCCAAGCATCCCGCAGAAAATCTTGAGGGATAGGAATAACCCCATCAAGCTGAACGCGGTCGTAAGCTCCTGGCTTTTGGATACCTGCCCTTCTTTTCTGGCATCCTCAAGCTTTTTCGTCGTAGGCTCTTCGGTCTTCTCCCCGCCAGGCCCCTCCTGCGCAAAAAACTGCAGGCGGAGCAGGCGGTATCTCGCCTTCTCCTCCGGCATACGCCCCATCCTTCCTCTGGTTAATGCAGATACCTTGATGCCTGCCGCAGCATTGAGAGCATCTGGTCAAAAATAAAATCGGAAATCGAGTCCAGCTGCATTGTGATCACCGCGAGAACTGCAAGACCAATCAATACTTTCAGCTGGATACCGATTACAAACATGTTCATCTGCGGCGCTACTTTCGCGAGGATCGCAAGCACTGCGTTCACGATCATAAGCGCTGCAAATACCGGGAGCGCGATCCGAAAACCGACCACACAAAAATCCCCGATATACTGGATCATCAGCTTGTAAATCCCTGTGTTAAGCACCACGCCGCCCAACGGGATCAGCTCAAACGAATCCACAATCGCCTCGATAATATAGTAATGCAGCCTCGACACTAACATAATCAGCAAAACTGCATAATTGTAAATATTGGATGTCAGCGACACCGTATTCCTCGTTGCAGGGTCATATTCCGTCGCCATGGAAAACCCGATCTGCATATCCATGAGCTGTCCGGCAAATGCAAGGATAAAGGTACTGATGTTCGCAAACAACCCCAATGTCACCCCTGCAACCACATTCACCGCCACAAGGAACAGATAGCCGAGCGACCCGCTGTAGGAAAGCGGCTGGTACGGAAATATCATAAAAACAAAGTAGGCAAGCACCGCAGTAAGCCCAATTTTTATCTTCCATGGAACCGTATTCATAGAAAAAAACGGAGCCGAATAAATGAATGCCGCAATTCTGGCAAGGATTACGAGATAAAATTCAAACTGCTCCAACGTAAATGCCATACTTGCCTCCCACCCCTGTCCGCACGGAGAGAAACCACCATCCTGCCTGCCGGAAAGCAGATGGGACAAAGTTCTTAGTTCCCCCCGTTTCTACATCTCAGCCTTTCAAAAAATAAGGCAGATTTTCCATCAGATAGGTAAAAAACTCAACCACCGAATTCATGATCCACCTGCCGAACAGCATAATCGTGACAAAAATCCCAAGCAGCTTCGGGACAAACGTCAGCGTCTGCTCCTGTATCGAGGTAACCGTCTGCAGAATACTGATGATCAAGCCGATAATGAGTGATACCAAAAGCATTGGTGCCGACACCTTCACGATCAGGTACAGCGCCCGGTTTACAATCTCGATCACCTGTGTTTCCGACATATTCCCCACTTCCTTTCAGGCGGTATCCATTGTTCCCCTCCCGAGAAAAACCTTTCCCGGAAAAATCATGTCCCAAAAACTTCTTTCGTAAGGCAGTTACCGGAATGTCCCGATCAACTGCTCAACAATCAGGTTCCACCCGTCCGCCATGATAAATAGCAATATTTTGAACGGCATGGAAATCGTCGTTGGCGGGAGCATCATCATACCCATTGACATCAACGTTGATGCCACCACCATATCAATAATAATAAACGGAATATAGATCATAAACCCGATGATAAATGCCATCCGCAGTTCACTGATGATAAACGCCGGTATAAGCACCGAGGTCGGGCAGTCCTCCTTCGACTCAAGCGAAGAAAAACCTGCGATCTTTAAGAAAAGTTTCAAATCCTTTTCATCCGTCTGGTCAAACATAAATTCCCGGATCGGCTCAATCCCACGCTCGAATGCCTCCTCCTGGGAAATTTCCCCCGCCGAGAGCGGCGCGATCGCGTCCGTATTGATCTGGGAGAATACCGGCGACATGATAAAGACAGTCAAAAACAGCGCCAACCCAATCAGCACCTGATTCGGCGGCGTAGTCTGCATGCCGAGCGCCGTCCTCACAAAATGGAGCACGATCAAAATACGCGTGAACGATGTCACCATGATCAGGATTGACGGGGCAATCGAGATCACCGTCAGCAATATCAATATCTGGAGCGTCGATGTCAGGGAACCGCCCTCCCCCATGTTAAAGTAGAAGGAAAGTTCACTGCCCCCCTGGTCAGTCAGCCCATTGTTCGTATCTGCAGCAAATGTTGTCCTGTGAGCAACAAAAAGAAAGGTTAACAGGCACACTCCAAAAACAACAAGCACTGCAATGATCTTTTTCTTATTTCTCTTTATACAGTCCTTAAATTTCATGTGTATCAACCTTTACTTTATGTCGTCTTCATATCCGCTGTCAGGAGAAGGAAGATCCTCACCGGATCCGCCCTTCTCCGCCGTGTCCGGCCTGTTTTTCAGCATGCCGGAAAAAATACTTTTAAAATTTGCAGTTCCCTGCACATTTTTGCGCCATACCGTGATGTCATCCTCCGAGAGTTCCGAAAGCATCGTCACCGTATCTTTGCATATGGCAATCACAAAATACCGTTTTCCCACCTGAATCAACATCAGATATTTATTCTGTGCCAGATGGAATGTGTCAACCGCCTTGAAATTGCTGTTTTTCTGCTGGGAAAGCTGTCTCCCTCCCACAAAGCGGGTAAAGAAATAACTCGCCGCAATCACCAGGATACAGACGGCAAGGATGCCGAACAAACTGGCAATGCTGCTTAATCTCGTATCGGAAACTCCTAAAAAAGGCATATTAACCAATTGCTTTCTTTACTGCCTCCAGTACGCGATCCGGCTGGAACGGCTTGACGATAAAGTCCTTCGCACCGGACTGGATCGACTCGATAACCATCGCCTGCTGACCCATCGCGGAACACATGATGATCGCCGCATTCGGGTCGGTGGACTTGATCTTCTTTAATGCCTGGATACCATCCATCTCCGGCATGGTAATATCCATCATGACAAGATCCGGCTTTGTCTCATTATACTTCTCAACCGCTTTCTGGCCATTCTCCGCTTCCCCAACAATCGTGTACCCGTTCTTGGTAAGGATGTCCTTGATCATCATCCTCATAAACGCCGCATCATCACAAATCAGAATATTCTTTGCCATACTTATCTCCTTTTTCTACAAATTTCATCACGCCACTCATTTGTCTTTTATAATTTCTGTTACCCGGATACCAAATGCCTCCTCTATGACTACAACCTCGCCCCTGGCAACATACTTTCCATTAACCAACACATCGATCGGCTCACCTGCCAACCTACTTAATTCTATGATAGTACCCGGTGCAAAGTCAAGTATTTCTTTTATGGATTTACTTGTTCTTCCGAGTTCTACCGTGACCTCAAGCGGCACATCCAGCAAAAGGTCGATATGTTCTGTCTGAAGCAAAGGACTTCCTGCCATCATAAATGGTTGGAACTGTGCCGATGCGATGTTTACCTCCTGAGGAGGCATCCCCATCATCTGCGGCATCCCTTGCATTCCCATCATCTGTGGCATCATGCCCGGCATCCCCATCATCTGCGGCATCATGCCCGGCATTCCCTGCATCCCCATCTGCGGCATCCCAGCCTGCTGCTGCGATGCATCTGCCTGCGGCACCTGCTGCTCTGCTCCCGGCTGGTTGCTGACGTTCTCGGCCTCCTGCTCATCCACATTGGTATATTTTACGAACTTGCGGTAGAGATCCCTCGCAAAATCAAAAGAATACAACTGCATCAGTTCGCTGTTGATCAAATTGCCAATCTCCATCCGGAATGAAACCTTTACGAACTTACCCTTTAAAAACTCTGCCACATCCGAGCCGTTGATCACATCCTGAAGATCTACCAGTTCCGCGCTTGGCGGGCTGATATCAACCTTTTTCTCAAGCATCGAGGAAATGGAGGTCGCCGCCGAACCCATCATCTGGTTCATCGCCTCGCTGATCGCGCTCAGATGCAGCTCGGAAAGATCTCCTGCTGTATTGGTTCCGTCCCCCCCCATCATCAAATCCGTGATGATCTTTACATCACTCTCTTTCAGCACGAGGATGTTGTTTCCATCCAACCCCTCTTTATAATAAATCTGAATAAAAACGCACGGTCTGTCGTAATTTTTGATCAAATCATCCCAAGTCGCATAGGTCACCACCGGCGTCGTAATATTCACTTTCTGATTTACCAGAGAGAAAAGAGTTGTTGCCGCTGTTCCCATACTTATGTTGGAAATTTCGCCAACAGCGTCTTTTTCCGCATCGTTTAACTCTTCGTCAGGATTTGGTATCACTCTCGCCGAGGCACCCGCTTCCGGCTCTGAACCCCCTGAGGTGTCCATGCCGGCCAACAGGGCATTGATTTCTTCTTGCGATAACATTCCATCCATGGCGCTCCTACTCCTCCTCTCTTATAATTGATGATATCTTCACTGCGTAGGAATCCGAGGATGAACCCGGCAATGCAGTAAATTTCTTAATATTTCCCACATAAACACTCAACTCGTCTTCCACCTTTGAGTTCAGCTTTATGATGTCCCCCTTCTGCATATTCAGCAGATCATTCATGGAAATGGTGCTCTTACCGAGCACTGCGCGAACCGGAATCCGTGCCCTCGCGATCGCCACCTCGATGACATCCCGGTAACTTGCGTCATCCATCATCTGCATTGAGGCATACCAGAACTTTGTGTTCAAGCGGTCGATCACATCCTCCACCACCGTGTACGGGATACATACATTCATCATCCCTTCCACCACGCCGATCTTGACGTTCATCGTCACAATGGCAGCCATGTCCGACGGCATGATGATCTGCGCAAACTGGGAGTTCGTCTCGATGCGCGTCAGGCGCGGTTCAAGATGAACAACATTTTCCCATGGCTCCGGCAAGAGGTTTGTGATCACCGTGAAGATGCGCTCGATGATCGCAAGCTCAATCTCGGTGAAATCCCTCGACTTCTCCAGGGGATTTCCCTCCCCTCCGAGCATCCTGTCCACAACCGCGTAGCCGAGGTTCTGTGCCAGCTCGATGATGATGCTCCCCTCGAGCGGGGAAAAATCCACAATGCCGAGCAGAACCGGATTTGACAGCGCATTCGTAAATTCCTGGTAGATCACGGCTTCCGAGTTCATAACCTCGATGGATACATTCTTTCGCAGGTATGCCGGCAGATTGGTTGAAAGCAACCGCCCAAAATGCTCAAAAATATTTTCAAGTGTTCTTAAATGCTCTTTGGAGAATTTCGACGGACGTTCGAAATCATAATTCTTGATGGTTTTTTCGCCATTGTCCTTAAATTCCTCCGCATCGAGTTCCCCGCTGCTTAACGCGTGGAGCAGCTGGTCTATCTCGCTTTGTGATAAGATATCGCCCATACCCTTAACACGATCCCTTCTTTTGGTTTTTACGGAACGAAATAAGTACCAAAATCAATACGGTAAATACATTTGGTAGTGAACTCCGCCTGCAAGGTCTCCAAAATCTCCTGTTTTACCAACTCTTTGCTTTCCTCATAGTTATCATACGTCAAGTCCCCAAGCGGGTTCTGGATGATCTCCTTGATGCGCTCAACCTGGCTTGTCATCAGCGGCTGGATGGTCTTGTAATCCTCCGCTTTCGTGTTCAGGACAACCGATGCCGTAACCTGCATATAATGGTCTTTGCCGTCCGTCCCCTTCGAGAGCTTGATCGTCATGTTTTCGCCGACGATGATCGCCTCAAGATCCGTCGCAAGGACCGGATCCTCCTTCTGTACCGGAAGTGGGGATTCCAGTTCGATATCAATCTGCTGACATATCTTTGAAATGAGTGTATTCATCTTCTGTGCGTTCGGCATGTACACAAAAAGCATGACCGCGCATAATGTCAGGTTCACCAACGTTGCAGCTAAAATAATAATTGCCAATATATTTTTTTTCATCTCATACCTCCCTGCTTCTTGGTTCTGTATACGCCTTCCCGATACCGGCACATGGAAACGGGAACTGGCTGGGCGTATAAGAAATCAATCTGAATTTAATGAATTGTATATTCGTATTTCAATTCTTCGATTCTGTGTACGCCCCTCCTCCGTTGAATTGTCTGCGATCGGGCTGTACTCACCCTTTCCCGTCCACTCGATCTTCGTCTGGTCAATGCCTTTGTTTTCGATCAGATATCTCGCTGCCACACTGGCTCTCGCCGAAGAAAGTTCCATATTGCTGTCGTATTTGCCGCCGCGCCGCACCGGAACATTGTCCGTGTGCCCGATAACTGCAATCCGGTAGCCGTCGTAATTTTTCAGTATATCACCAATGCGGGAGAATATTGAGAGCGCATCCTGTGTCAGTTCCGCGCTGCCGGAAGAATAGAGATAATTCCCTCCGATCTCGATCGTGACGTATCTCCCCCCCACTTCGTCAACCCCGATCTCCGTATACTGGTCAAGGTCATACTGGCTTGTGAGCGTGGAAACTTCATCGTAGATCTCCTCGCTCTCCTGTCGGTTCAGTTCCTCCACCTTTTCCTCAAGGTCGCGCGGTTCCTCCCCGTCCGTCTCCTCCGATTTCTGGCCCATGCTGTTGACATACTGGTCAAGCTGCGTCAGCTGGGATGCCCCCGTTCCGATCAGCTGTCCTTCCCCGATGGAACTCGACCCGCCCGTAAAAAAATTCAGGCGGCTGGAAAGGACATTCGCCAGCTCCTCGAACTTCGTCTCGTCGATGCTCGACATCGCGAACAAGAGCACGAAGAAACACAGAAGGAGATTCATCAGGTCGGAGAAAGTCGCCATCCAGGGGGCAGGGGTTCCTGCCGGGATTTCTGCTTTCTTCTCTTTCTTAGCCAACGTCGTCACCACCTTCGCCACCGGAGTTTAACTCTTCTCTGCGGTTCGGTGCAAGGAACGACTTGAGCTTCTCCTCGATGACACGAGGATTTTCGCCTGCCTGGATGGAGAGAAGCCCTTCCACAAGGATCTCTTTCTGCTTTAACTCCGCCCCGTTATTTTCCTTCATCTTGTTTGCGACCGGCGTACATATCCAGTTTGCAAGCATCGAACCGTACAATGTTGTTATGAGCGCAATCGCCATGTTCGGACCTACCGTAGCCATATCCTGCAGCTTGCCAAGCATGTTGATCAGACCGATCAGGGTACCGATCATACCCCATGCAGGACCCGCCGCAGCGAGCGCTTCCCAGAAACCGATGTTCGCCGAATGCCGCTCTTCAATACTGGAAAGCTCTGTCTCAAGGATGCTCCTCACAAGCTCCGGATCCGTACCGTCCACGATCAGCAGCAGCCCCTTCTTCATAAAGGCATCATCCATGTTGTTCGCCATCTCCTCAAGCTGCAAAAGACCGTCTTTCCTGGCAACATTTGAGAGCTTGATGACAGTCTGGATTGTTTCCAGCTCATTCACCGTCTGCGGCTTAAAAATAAGGGAAATGGATTTCAGCTTTTTTATGAATTCCGGGATGGATGACTGTGTCGCCAGCATCCCCATGAACGCACCGCCGAATGTGATCAGCGCGGAGTCCCGATCCAGGAATCCCTTCAATGCGCCAAATCCATCCTTTGCTGTAATACCATAAATAACCAATACCAAGGCCATTAAAAGGCCACCCAAAGATGCTATGTCCATTTTACCACCTCAAGCCCTTCTGTAAAATTCATAATTCCTCTTTTTCAAACGTCGGATTTAACAATTCCATTCTATATAATATTACTAAATTTTTCACCTTTTGTCTACTTTCTTTTACAAATATTTTTTTTCCATTTGTAAAAGTGATCGCCGTCTCCGGGATTTCCTCGATTGTTTCAATCAGATCGGCGTTGATTGTTACTTTTTGATCATTTAATTTTGTAACCTCAATCATATTTCTTCTCCCCGCACTGTCTTTTCCCACCATCTCACTATGTACCTGCCCGCAGCTTTACATCCTTCCGCGGGCAGGATTTTCCATTCATCCCATATACAGAAAAATTCCCTGACAGGAAAATCCGTCAGGCACAGGCTGCCGCACGAAACAGAACATGTACCGGATACCTTTTTCCGCCAAAACCGTATCCCGAACCGCCCGCTCCCCGTGCGGCAGCCTCACTTATTAACGTTTCAGATTGATCAGTTCCTCCAGCAAAGTATCCGATGTCGTAATGATCCTGGAATTTGCCTGGAAACCTCTCTGCGTGATGATCATGTCCGTAAACTCGTTTGCAAGATCCACATTCGACATCTCGAGGACACCTGGGCTGAATTTTCCGCCCGTGGAAAGAATATTCTTCCCGATGCCGTCAAACGAACCGGAGTTCTGCGTTGTCGCAAACATATTGTTACCGATCGACTCTAAGCCTGCCGGATTTGCGAATGTCGCGACAACAATCTGTCCGAGCAGGTTCTGGTCGCCGTTATCATACGTACCATAAATCTTTCCGTACTTGTCGATGCTGAGCCCCGTCATGTTGCCGACCGGCTTTCCGGCTCCTTCCGCCGCACTCGCCCTCGTACCGCGCGCACTCTCTAAGGTCGTCGTACCGCTCTGGGCAAACATCGTTAAGGCAGAGAAATCAATCTTAATCTCCCGGTAAGGTGTATTTTCCGTCTCCGCAGCCAGATTGAAGGTAATAAACGGGTTTGACTCCTCGTTGTACCCCTCCATATCCTCATTGCCGTCAATGCTGACAAAACGTCCGCCGACCGGGTCAAACGTCAGGATTGCCGGATCCATCTCGATTGTAAATTCACCGGTCTCCGGGTCAACTTCGCCGATTTCATAGGTCTCCCCGTTAAAGGAAAAACCATTCTGGGATTCCTTTGCCTGGAAGAACTTGACACCGTCCTCCTCGACCTCTTCGACGAAAACAGAATTTCCTTTCTCATCAAAGACATTCGTCACCGTGACGGCGAAGGTATTTGTGTTCTCGGCTTCCGCCGGGCGCTTGATGTTGAGTGCTACCGTAAACAGATTTCCAAGGTTATCGTAAAACTGTACGTTCGCCACACGCCCTTCCGCGTCCTCCTCAAGCTGCGTATCATTCTGGTCAATATTTCCGGTCACGATACAGTTCTCCGTCGCCGCAGGCTCCGAGAACAGCTTATCCGGGGACATTACGCGCAGTGCCGAAACTTTATCCGATGTACACTTGGACGGGTCGGTCTCGCTCACCTGCCAGCCCATGACAAGTGCGCCGGACGGCGTACACAGATTGCCGTTTGCATCCACATTGAACGAACCTGCTTTTGTAAAATAATTCGTGCCGTTGTTGTTGACAACGAAAAAGCTGTCGCCCTCGATCATGAGGTCAGACCACTGGTCCGTGCGCTGAGAACCGCCCGTTCCGGTGATGTTCGTCGTGATCGCCGCAAGGTTCGCGCCGAGACCGATCTGCATCGCGTTGATACCCGCCGTGCCCATCGCTTCGTTCGGTCCGGTCGCAGGGCTCGTTGTCTGGTAAAGGATATCCGAAAACAGCGTAGAACTGCTCTTAAAACCCACCGTGTTCACGTTTGCGATATTGTTACCAATTACATCCATTCTCGTCTGGTGCACCCGCAAGCCCGATACACCAGAATACAATGATCTCATCATAATGAAATGACCTCCTTCTTCGTTCCCCGGCATCTGTCAGTCAGCCGGGGGCCGCCCCCATCTCGGTCCGGCGGTATTTAACCAATGACTGCCCCATCAATATTTGTAAATACACGGTCATCGCCCTCCGCCACCGCAGTCACGACGATCTGGCTCCTAGTATTCACAATAAATGCATAACTGTCAACCATGACAAGCGACTCCACGATTCCCTTCTGCTGTGCCTTTGCCGCACCCGCCTGAAGCCGCCTTACCTGCTCCTCGGACAGATCAATGCTCCGGTTCATCAGGCGCTCATTTGCGTGTTTCGAAAACTTGAGTTTCGAAACGTCTTCCTGTGCCCCTTCTGCTGTCTCCTGCCTGCCCTTGCCAAGCAGTATGCTCTCAAAAGATTTCCCGGCAGATTTTTCCGCCGCCCTCTTTGCCGGCTGCCGCAGCTGACTCGTCATTTGCTCGATGGAAGAAAAGCTGTTTTTAATTTGATTCATAGCATTGCCTCCCCTCTCATAAACCTGTCAGTCAAACAGCGGTCAAGCTTTATCTTTATCTCCCGGCTTTGGTGTCTCGTCCTTGTCGGTTTTATCGGTTTTGTCGTCCCCTTCCGTCTTATCCCCTTCCTCCTTCGGAGGTTCCGGTTCCACCTTGGAATTTACGACCGTCACCGCAATCTTATCCTCGACCGTCGTGTAGTCCTTGTCGTTAAAGACAACCGCCACCGCGTAGGAACCGTTCGCAAGTCCCGCAAACGTCTCGCCGGAGATTATCAGCTTCGTGCCGTCAAGCTTAAAGTTCTTAGGGTCGACCAACTTGTTGTTGATTACAAGCGCAACTTCATCCGCCGCGTAGTCATCCTCACCGAGCGATACCTCAACGACAAGCCCTCCCGGCTTTTCCGCATCGTATGTGAATTTGTACGTCTTATCCACCCTCGGCGCACATATCGACTTCATGTAATCCTCATCCATGACCGCGTACAGATCATCCAGATCATACAGCTCGCCGTTCACATAAATCTGCACGTTCGCACCGGACGCATTGACATACTGGACCTTCCCTGACACCTGGGTTTCCTTCCCTGTTGAATCTTCGGTGTTGATGATAACATCTTTGCCAATCAGCGAGAAAGCCTGCGACTTCTCATAGGAAGCGTTCAGGTTCTGCATCTGCTCAAGCTGCGAGAACGTTGCCAGCTGTGAAACAAACTGTGTGTCGTCCTGCGGGTTCAACGGATCCTGGTTCTGGATCTGGCACACAAGAAGCTGTAAAAACGCATCCTTGCCAAGCTCTCCGGTTCCTTTTGTATCCTTCTTCGTGCTCGTGATCGCGTTGTTCGCATCCTCCAGCACGCCGTCCACGACGGTTCCGACTTTTGCCATAATACTCCTCCTTTCTTACTATGCGGTGTAATCCACCTGATTTCCGTTTCTCTCCATCATATCGGCTGCAATCTCATCGGCTTCCCGCATGCCATCCACGCTTTCCGCTTTCACTGCCTCGTCAAGGGTCACACCGCGCCTTCCTCTGTGCCGGTTTTCCTGTCCGCCGCCGTTTGCCGCCGCACCGCCGTCTTTCGTAAAATCAAAATTCGAGACCGTCACTTCGATCGCTTCCACCTTAAGCCCCTGACTTTCAAGGTTTTCACGCAACACGACGATCTGGCTCTCGATCGCTTCCTTGGCAATCTGGTTCTGTGCCGTAAAATGCGCGGTCAGTGCACCCTGGCGCGAGACAAGGTTTAAGGTTACCCGCCCCAAACTTTCCGGTGTCAGCGAGATTTCCATTGAAGTCTGCGCCTCACCGACGAACACGCGAACACGCTCAATGATCTGCTGTGCCACTTCCCTGACCTGCTCGCTCCTTGGAAGCTGCGAAAATTCTGCCTCATCCCGTGAAGCCGCGTTTGTCACAAGATCAAGAAACTGCTCTGCCATACTGCCCGGTGCGTCTTTTGCACTGCTCTGTCCCCCGCGGTTTTCCGAAGGATTTCCCTGCGCCTTCGCGCCCTCCTTCACTGCTTCAAAAGTAAAATCTGTCTTACCGTCCGTCCGGGTATCGGCATCTGCCGTCCCCCTTGCGCTGTCATCCGGCTTTACTGCCAGTTCCGCGTCCACAGCCCTGCCCTGCCCGTCATCTTTTGCGAGAAACTCCTCAAACTCGGATGCCGCAGCCGGTACTTCCCGCACAGCTTCCTCCCCTTCCGGGAAATCCGCTCCGGCCTCCGTCTGCGGGGTATCCGCCATAAGTTCCTGCACCTTTGCGAGCAGCTCCTTCAAGCTGTTCATCGCGGACTCATTGGTCAACAGCACAGCCGGGTCACCGTTGCCCTGTACCGCCACAACAACCTGCTGCAGAATCTGCGGCTGCATGAGTGCCTGGATATTGACACCGAGCTGCTCAAGAATCTTCTCAAGCTCTTCCTCATCAATGTTCAGAGAATCCATCACCGACTGCTTTAGCTCATTTAATTTCTGCGCCTCCAAAAACCTCGCCGCTTCCTTAAACAGCTTCAGGCTTTTCGGGAACTGTGTGTCAAGTCCCCCGTTTTCTTCCAAAGTCCCTTCTTCCGCCGTATCCTGCATCCCCGCATCTGTCGGGTTCTGCTCTTCCCCGCCTGCCGCCGCACCGGCATTCACATCCGCCGCGGGTTCTTTTTCCGGTGCCTTTACCGGTTCTTTTCCGTCCGATACCGGTTTGTCTTTTGCCACGGCATCCGTCCGGTCATACTGCCCTTCGGCACGTTCCGCTTTCGGCTGTGAGGACGGTGCATCCTTCTGCGCAGAAAGGTTCGAAGATACCATGTCGGCAAACGAAGAACCGCCCACGCCGCCGCGCCCGGAAGTCCTTGCGCCCGCAGAGCCCGTACCTGAGGGACGAACCCCTGCTATCTGTACTCCTGATGTTGTCATCCAATTCCTCCTTTCTTATATATTTTACATATTTATTTTGAAACGGTGTTCCGCGCTGCCGCGAAATTCCCGGTTTCAACATGATTATCGGCAAACTCCCCCGCCCGCTTTACCCGTTATCTCCCAAGCTGCTGTCGGATGGAGTTCATCTGCTCCTCGTTCCGGTCCGCGATCGCCTGCATGATATGCGCCGCGTACAGAGGATCCATTTTTTCAAGGATTGCCGCACTGTTTGCCGTCTTCATGCACAGCAGGTACTGCGCCACCAGATCCATGCTCGCGTTCATCTCCTCTAAGATCTTTGCCGCGTTGCCCGGCTTCATCCTCGCCAGCCGGTCGGCTTCGGCCTGTATCTTTTGGTCAAACTGCAGCAGTTCCAGCACCTGACGGTAGATTTCCTCCGCTGTCGTCGGGTTGATCTCCTCGTAATATTTGCGGTATTCATCCACGTCCGGGGCTTTCTCGTTAAACACGACATTGCGGTCGAATTCCTCCACGCGCTCCGCAAATTCGAGCTGCTCCTGCTCAAAAACTTTCAGGCGGTCATTCTCGGCCTGAAGCTGTGCGATCTGCTTCGCGTAATCATCGTTTGAAGAAGTCAGGGCTTCAATCTGGGCATCCTGCTCCATAATCCTCGCGATCGCGTCCTCTATCGAATCGTAAGGGTAGTTCTTCTCAAATGCCAACTGTGAATCTGACACACTCGGCAAAAGATACTTCAGCACCGGAACATCCTTTAGCATCGGCCGCAGGCTCGTTCCGAGATTCCCGACATCCATTTTGATCAGAAAGGCAAGCGAGACGATCCAAATCAGGAGGAAAACCAAAACAATGATAAAGGTCAGCAGTTTTCCCCCACCCTTCTTTTCTTCCTCGCCGCCCGCGTTCTTCTTTTTCTTAGCCATGAATCCCTGTCCCCTTTCCTGCTAAGCCCGTATTCCGTGCCGGAAGCTGACCAGCTCATCAACTTCCTTGCGTTCCTCGGCACCTAACTCCACAAGATAAGCCTCAAACGCTTTCTCCTTCAGCCTTTCCTGCGTCTTGCGCTCCGCCATCGCCTCACGCAGCCGGTACATCGCGGCCTCGACGTTCTGTTCGGCTTTCTGCACCGCAAACTCCTGCGTTTTTATGAAAACCTTAAGTGTTTCAAGTGCATCCTCGTTATGCCGTATCGTCATGATATTCAAGCCTGCCCCGACCGATTCCCTCAGCCGCTCCTCGCACGCATCCCGCCTCTCCTTCAACGCCGCAAGCTTTTCTTCTTCCTCGTTCAGCTTTGCCTGCGCCGCGGCATAGCGGGATTTCTCCTGCTCCTCAAGCTTTTCTTTGACACTTAGTACACTCTGCATTTTATATACGAACTTCTTCAATCATACCACCATTTTTTCAAAACTGATGTCCACCGGCCCATTTACGCGGGCTCCGCGAATAATTCTTTTAACTGTTCCAATGTATCCTCAAGCGTTACCTTCTCGTCCGTCTCCTGACACAAAAACGAGTTTACCGCTTCAATCTTCGAGATGGCATAGTCGATCGTTTTGCTGCTTCCCGCCTTGTAAGCCCCGATGTTGATCAGATCCTCCGCGTCCCGGTAGGTCGCCATCACCATCTTCATCTGACCCGCTGCCTTCTTATGCTCCTTATCGGCAATGGAACTCATCACACGCGAAATACTTTGTAAAATATCGATTGCCGGGTAGTGGTTCTTATGCGCGAGCGAGCGCGACAGGATGATATGCCCGTCCAGGATCCCCCTCGCCGTGTCCGCAATCGGCTCGTTAAAATCATCGCCGTCCACAAGTACCGTGTACAGGCCGGTGATCGACCCCGTCGCACCGTTGCCGGCGCGCTCCAGCAATTTTGGCATCTCCGAGTACACGCTCGGAGGATATCCCCGCGATACGGGCGGTTCCCCGCTCGCAAGGCCAATCTCGCGCTGCGCCATCGAAAAGCGCGTCAGCGAATCCATCATCAGCAAAACATCTTTTCCCTGATCCCTGAAATACTCCGCGACCGCCGTCGCCGTCTTCGCTGCTTTTTTGCGGATCAAGGCCGGCTTATCCGAAGTGGCGATCACAAGCACCGAGCGCCTTAGACCCTCCTCGCCGAGATCGCGCTCAATAAACTCCCTCACCTCGCGGCCGCGCTCCCCGATCAGCGCGATCACATTGATGTCGGCCTTCGTATTGCGCGCAAACATACCAAGCAGGGTACTTTTTCCGACACCACTGCCGGCAAAGATGCCGATCCTCTGTCCCTTGCCGAGGGTCAAAAGCCCGTCAACCGCCTTTACGCCGAGCGGAAGGATATCCGTGATCAGCACGCGGTCGAGCGGGTCCGGCGCGGGTGCATCCACGGGGTAAGCCTCCCTTGTCACGATGCTGCTACCGTCAAGCGGCTGTCCGAGCCCGTCGAGCGCCATGCCCAAAAGTTCGGGTCCCACCCCGACAAGCAGGGGTTCGTTCAAGTTGACCACCATACTGCCGACTCCGATCCCCGTAATATCCTCATACGGCATGAGCAGAAGCCTCTCGTCGCGGAAACCGATCACTTCCGCACGCACTTTTACCGCTCCGTCCCTTGAGGAGATCAGGCAGACATCATTGATGCTCGCGTCCGGTCCCACCGACTCCACCGTCAGTCCGACAATCTTCGTCACTTTTCCCTTTTCTTCCACATATGATTTTGAATAAAGCGCCTCATATTTCGAAACATCTATCATGTGGCATTATCCCTCTCTGCCTCCGGAAAGGAGCCTTAGGTCCCCCACCAGATTTTTAAGCTGCGCATCGATTCCACAATCAAAAATGCGGCTGTCGGTCTCTATGATGCACTGTCCTTTCTCCATGAGCCGGTCCTCCACCACCTCAAGTGTCGCGCCCTCCTTCAGTTTCCAGGCAAGCTCGCTCTTTTTGCTGCTCACTGCCTCCATATCCTCGGAAGAGACATGGACCAGATAATTCATTCCCGGCTCAATGCCCGAAAGTGCCTGCTCCAACAAATATACGACAATCCCACGCTTATCTTCCAAAAGCACCCCCGTCAGCTTTTTCATGAGCCCGATCAGGATATCGACAAACATGGGTTCCAGTTCTTGCACCTGTCTTTCATAATCTTCCTTCGCCGCCCTTACCTCGCCCTCAAGTTTTTTCTTTAAGGCATCGTATTTTTCTTCCGCTTTTTTCTCCCCCTGCCTGCGGGCATCCTCAAATGCCTGCCTGCGGATATTTTCCGCTTCGGATTCCGCCTCGGCGAGCATGCGGGAAACTTCCTGCCGCGCGTCGTCAAGCACTGCCGCCGCCTGCTCCTCAAGCTGTTTGAGTGCCTCCTCGGAAATCACGGCTACCCCCTGCGGCGCGGGGGATTCCCCCTCTTCTTCCCTGTCGGCAAACAGTCCGGGGATACCCGGGATGAATTCCTCATTTTCGCCGCCCGCGTCCTCCCTGACTTGGGCGCGTTTCTCCACGGCAAGGCGGGTAAAGCCCCCCTCACGCAGATTGGAATCAATTGTCCGTATCTCCTTTGTATATGTAACGGCAGCTGCCTTGATCACATTAGACAACGATCTCGTCACCTCCGCCTCTGGAGATTACGATCTCACCGGAATCCTCCAATTTACGGATCACGTTGACAATCTTCTGCTGCGCCTCCTCGACATCCTTCATGCGGACCGGACCCATAAAGTCCATGTCCTCACGGATCATCGTAACAAGACGCTTGGACAGGTTGTTAAAGATCGCGGTCTGTACCTCTTCGGTTGAGGACTTGAGTGCCACCGCAAGCTCGTTGTTGTCCACCTCACGCAGCACGCGCTGGATTGAGCGGTCGTCGAGGGATAAAATATCCTCGAAAACGAACATCTTCTTGCGGATTTCGTCGGCAAGTTCCGGCTCCTCGATTTCGAGGTTTTCCATAATATGTTTCTCGGTGCCGCGGTCTACCGTGTTCAAAATCTCCACGATAGCGTCCACACCGCCGGCGATCGTGTAATCCTGATTGATGAGTGAGGTCAGCTTCCGCTCGAGCACACGCTCCACCTCCTTTAACACATCCGGGGATGTGCGGTCCATCTGCGCGATGCGCTTTGCGACATCCGCCTGCTTATCCGGCGCGAGCGCCCCGAGGATCGCCGCCGCCTGCGAAGCCGGAAGATAGGCGAGGATCAAAGCGATCGTCTGCGGATGCTCATCCTGGATAAAGGTAAGCAGCTGGCTCGCCTCGGTCTTGCGGATAAACTCGAACGGACGAACCTGCAAGGATGCCGTCAGCTTCCCGATCACCTCGCGTGCCTTGTCGGTACCGAGCGCCTGTTCAAGCAGCTCCTTCGCATAGCCGATACCGCCCTCCGCGATATACTGCTGCGCCAGACATATCTGATAGAATTCATCCAGCACAGCATCCTTCGTGCCCTGCGATATACTTCTAGTATTCGCAATCTCAAGGGTCAGCTGTTCAATCTCCTCTTCTTTTAAATGCTTGAATATTTTGGAGGATCGCTCCGGTCCTAACGAAATCAGCAATATCGCCGTTTTCTGGAGACCTGTCATTTCCGCCGTCTCTTTACTTGCCATCCGACCAACCCCTTTCTTCTACGTTATCGGGAACGCCATAAGTTTTTCCCTATGGCGTTCCCTGCGTCTTAATCCCATTCGTCGTTCAGCCAGTTGCGCAAGAGTGCCGCAACCGCTTCCGGATTCTCGTCGACAAACCGCTCGATCAGGTTCTTCATCTCGGAAGTCTCGCCAAAGTCGATATCGTCGAGCGACTGGTTCTCCTTCGTCGTCGCGAGAAGTTTCTCCACCGAAAGTTCCGGCTCCGTCTCGATGACCTCTTCCGGCTTGGATACGCGGAAGACAACGAAGATCAGCAGTGCGAGGATGATAACAAAGAGGGCGATCGTAAGGATCAGGCTCCAGTTGGTTCCCTCCTCCACCGTATCCACAAAGTTCGGGATCTCGATGATCTGAACTTTAATATCGTCAATACCCGTCGCCTTCGAAAACGCATCCGTCAGCTCTGCTATCAGAGTAGTGTCATCAGAATACTTCTGTCCGCTGTTTTGTATCTTATATTGCTCATATGTCGTATTCTCGTCAATCAGTCCCCGCACTTCAAGCTCCCGCTCAGTGTAGGTGACCACCCGCTTCAATACGATCGCACCGGAAGAATTCTCAGGCCTTACAACCCCCCAGTTTTTGAGCGTCTTTGTCGTGCGCTCACTCGGTATGTACTCAATCTCCTCCGATTCGTAGGAACTGTTCCCGCCCTGCTGTGTCTGGATATAATAATCGTTCTCGTCGTTGGAATCCGTTCCCGGAACATCGCCCACACCGTTTGTATTCTCCGAGGAAACATGTTTATAAATCTTTTGTAAGCCCTGCTCCTGCCCATCCGCAGGGAGGTACTCGTGCAGATATTCCTCGATCCGGTCATAGTTGATATCAAGCGCAAACTCCGGCTCAACGTAATCATAGCCGAGCATAATACCGTATCGGATCGCCTGCTCGCGGTAAAAATTATTTGTCGCGACCATCTGGGAATGCTGGTTGCTCAGCGACATCACGTCCTCGTCCTCCGGCCCGTCGTAGAGCATATTCCCCTTCTGGTCAATGATCTTGACGCTTTCGAGCGTCTTGTTGCCGAGCGCGTTCGCCACCGTGACCGCAATGCCCTCCGGTGCTACCGCGGTATTAAATTTGGAATTGACCGTCAGGAAGATCGAGCACTGGATCTCCCGGTTCTCATCTAAGATCGTGGACGTGCGGTCGATCGGCACATAGCGGACCTCCGCCTTTTCAACACCATCGATCCTCATAATATAGCTCTCAAGCTCCGCCATCGTATACTCGGCAGATTTGAGGTTTTTCTCATAGTTCGTCGTGCTCATATCGCTCGCGAGCAGCTGTTCCAATGTAACCCTGCCCTCCTGCATGAGCGAACTCCCGACGATCGCGTAGTTCGCCTCGACCGTCTTCTCCGAGTCGACGTAGACCGTCACGCTGTCACTCCCTACTTTGTGGGCGATGCCGGCCTCGGTCAGCAGCTGGTCAACCGACCGCGCCACACTGACATCGTCAAAAGTCTGCCAGAGCGTGTAGGTCGTGCGCCCCAAAAAGTACGCCAATAAGACAATCATGATAATGACGGCACCAACCGTACTTAGGATGATTGTCTTCTGCTTTTTGGTATACCTATTCCATATCTCCAATATTTTGTTAAGTAATTGTTTAAACCTTTCCTGCATGGAACGTTACCCCAATCATTAGAATTGTAACTGCATGAGCTCTTTGTAGGCATCCAAAACTGCGTTTGTGACTGTGATGGTGTACTGCAAGGACATATTTGCCTTTGTCTGTGCCACCTGCACATCCGTCGTGCTGTTTTTCAGGCCCATCATGTAGGAAAGCTCCTCTTCTCTCGCTGCGTTTGTATAATCATTTGTTTCACGGTACATCTGAAGTGCGGATTGGAAAAGTGTCTCAAACGCAGTGTTCTTTTCTGTCGTCGCCTTCGGCTTTTCCCAACTCGCGGTGTAGTCTTCTGCCCTGCTGATTGCGCCTATTGATGTAAATTCCATCTTCATTCTCCATTCTTTGCCGTCCCCGGCATCATTCTATTCTTGAGGAGGCCGTCAACCCTTGCCCACCTCAAGCCCTTTCAGCAACATATTCTTTGTCGCGTTGAACGCTGTAATATTCGCCTCATACGCGCGGGAGGCATCAATCAGGTTCGTCATCTCCGTTACCGTATTTATGTTCGGCTGTGTCACATAGCCGTCCTCGTCGGCATCGGGATGTCCGGGTTCATATACCCTGCGCAGCGGTGTCACATGATCTTCCACGATCGCCGTCACACGCACACCGTTCCCGATCAGGTCCGAAGCGTTGTTCTGCTGGCTCATCGCCATCATCCTCGAAAACGAATCCTGTGACTTTGTCTGGAAAAGCACCGTTTTCCTGCGGAGCACATTCCCGTTCTCATCCCTTGTCGTGTTGACATTTGCAATGTTCTGCGCGATCGTATCCATGCGGACACGCTGTGCGGTCATGCCGCTGGCGCAGATGTTGAGCGCATCAAGACTCGACATATAACCCTCCTTCTTTTCCCGCAGGCAGCATCATCCCTGCCCCCGGTCTTCCCACTTTTCCCCACAACAGGTCAATTCCTGCTCAATACCATCTTAATCCGTGCAAACTCCTGCGTCATCGAATCGAGAAGCGTATAATAGCGGATCGAGTTCTGGGCAAGGTTTGCCTCCTCCACGTCCACATCCACATTGTTACCGTCCAGACGGTAACTCAGCTCCTTCTGGTCAATGTACGTCGTCGTCTTTAAATTATCAAGGTTAACATTTGCCACCGCCTTATCCATCCGTACATTGATGCCGGAGGAAAGCTCTTTCTTCAGATACTCCTCGAATGTGATATCACTGCGCTTAAAATCCGGCGTGCTCACATTCGCAAGATTGTTGTTCAAAACGGTGTTGCGCACCCAGCACGCATCCGCCGCCTTGTTTAATACGTTTATGTAGTTGTAAGCATCTGAACCAATCATCACATCATCCTTTCGTGTTCTTTATCTGTTTTCAGCCATGTCCCTTGGACACGCCTTCCCTTTGGGGCACACGCGCCCCGCCCCGCGGAAATGCCTTCTGTATCGGCGGATTATTGTGCTGCCGCCGGACAGAAATCAGCATATGTATCTGCCCTATTTTCATCCCGCACGATGGCACACTAACTATTATAGTCATTTCAGGTGAAAAAAACAAGCCAATATTTTAATTTTGTTGAAACAAACTAAAATATTTTTTCATTTGCAAGTATCAAAATGCATATTTTCACAACTGTTGGTATACAAGGAAAAAAAAGGATTTGCCCCGACAGTTTCCTGCGGTCCCAAATCCTTTTGAGTGACCATATCTCCCTTATGACTCTGACAATTTATCCAATTATTGCATTTTTTTCAGTTCATCAAAAACGACATCGTTTAATACCCGGATGTATGTCCCCTTCATGCCGGACGACCTGGATTCGATCACCCCCGCACTCTCGAACTTGCGCAGCGCGTTGACGATCACCGAGCGCGTGATCCCGACACGGTCCGCGATCTTGCTCGCCACAAGGATCCCCTCGTTGCCGTCAAGTTCCTCGAAAATATGGGTGATGGCTTCCAGCTCCGAAAATGAAAGCGTACTGATCGCCGACCGCACGATCTGCACCTTGCGGTTTTCTTCCGCATTCTCCTCGTTGACGGAGCGCATCATTTCAAGCCCCACGACCGTCGTGCCATACTCGCTTAAAATGATATCATCAATCGAATACTGCTCTTTGTTCTTATATATAAACAATGTCCCAAGCCGTTCCCCTGCGATATCAATCGGGGTGATGATCGCCTGGTAGATGTCCATATGTTCAAACTCAAACCCGAGCGTCGCCAGATTGACGTTCTCTTTTGTTGACAATATGTTCAGCAGGCGCTCATTCAGCATCGCGTCGATGTAGCCTCCGACCGAATCACCGATCAGCTCCCCGATCGGCGGGATATCCGAGCGGTTGCGGATGCCGAGCACCTTTCCCTTCCTGCTGATTACAAGGATATTTGAACCAAGAATGTCACTCAAAACGAGGCAGATGTCATTAAACACAACCTTATGCGAATTATTGTTATGCAGCAACTTGTTAATTTTTCTGGTTTTGTCCAATAGCTGTACACTCATGGCCTGACCCCCCGTACATATATTTTCATATGTTCATATTAACACAACTATTGCTTAAAAACAAGTAAAATTTTCAATTTTGCAACAGTTCCGGTCACTATTATCTGATTTTTTAAAAATTTCCGTCTAAATTCTTACATTATTCTTACATTTCATTTTTTGACAGGCTCCTGATGGCCGCAGCCTTCCCGCGGGCAGACAAGACGGTTCCCTTTCTCCACCAGCAGATCACCACATTTTTCACACTTTTTGTCCGTCGGCTTCTGCCATGTCATATAATCGCAGTCCGGGTTATTTTCACAGCCGTAGTATCTCCTGCCCTTTTTCGTTTTGCGCAGTACAATCTGCGCGCCGCAGCGCGGACACGCGATCCCGATCTTTTCAAGGTAGGTCTTTGTGTTGCGGCATTCCGGAAAACCGGGACAGGCAAGGAATTTTCCGTGCGGTCCGTACTTGATGACCATGTTGCGCCCGCAAAGGTCACACACAACATCGCTGACCTCATCTTCAATCTTCACCGAGGCAAGCTTCTCGTTGGCCTCCGTGATCGCTTCCTCCAGATCCGGATAAAAATTCTTTACCACGGTCTTCCAGGAAACATTCCCCTCCTCCACCCCGTCGAGCAGCGCCTCCAGATTCACGGTAAAATTCACGTCGACGATGCTTGGGAACGCCTCCTTCATCATATTGTTCACCGCCTCGCCGAGCTCCGTGATGTAAAGATTTTTGTTTTCCTTCGTCACATAGCGCCTCGCCATGATGGTCGTGATGGTCGGGGCGTAAGTGCTCGGCCTGCCGATGCCAAGCTCCTCCATTGTCTTGACTAAGCTCCCCTCCGTGTAATGTGCCGGGGGCTGTGTGAAATGCTGGCTTTCCGTGAGCTTTGTAAGCTTCAGCTCCATATTCTCCTTGATCCCGCGCAGCCCGGTATTTGCCGCTTCCTCCTCCTCGTCCGCCGGGGCGTAGACGGCAAGGAAACCGTCCTTTTTCAGCTTCGATGCCGCCGCCGTAAAGCGGTAGTCCCCGCCGTCGATCCGCACGGAGGCAGTCTCGTAGACCGCCGCCACCATACGGCTCGCGATAAACCGCTTCCAGATCAGCTGATAAAGGCGGAACTGGTCGCGGGAGAGCGATTCTTTCACGATGGCCGGAGTCAGCTCAACATAGGTCGGGCGGATCGCCTCATGTGCATCCTGTATCTTCTTCCCGCTTGCACGGTTCACATCCTGGTCTGTCACCAGTTCTTCCCCGTAATTGTCGCGGATAAACTGTTTTGCCGCCGCGTCCGCCTCCGCCGAGACACGCACGGAATCCGTACGCAGATATGAAATCAGACCGATCGTCCCGTGCCCGGAGACATCCACGCCCTCATAGAGCTGCTGTGCCAACCGCATGGTCTTCTGGGTCGAATAATTCAGAAGCTTTGCCGCCTCCTGCTGCAAGGTACTCGTCGTAAACGGAAGCGGCGCTTTGCGGTGGCGCTCCCCGTTTTTCAGTTCCGTCACCGCAAATTTTGCGTTTTTCAGTTTTTTCATGACCTCATCCATCTCCTCACGCGAGGAAATGACAAGCTTTTTTTTCGTCGTCCCGTAGAACTTCGCGATCAGAGGTTTTTTCTCCCCCTCGATCAAAAAGGCCGCCTCAAGGTTCCAGTATTCCTGCGGCACGAACGCCTCAATCTCCTTCTCCCGGTCCGCGATGATGCGCAGCGTCACCGACTGCACACGCCCAGCGCTAAGACCCCGCTTGATCTTTGACCACAAAAGCGGGCTGATTTCGTAGCCCACCATGCGGTCGAGCATACGCCTCGCCTGCTGCGCGTCAACCAAGTCCATGTCGATGGAGCGCACATTTTTAATGGATGCCTTAACCGCGTTCTTTGTAACCTCATTGAACGTGATGCGGTTCTTGGAACCCTCCGGAAGTTTCAAAACATTTGCCAGATGCCACGCGATCGCCTCCCCCTCACGGTCCGGGTCAGTCGCCAGATAAACCTTGTCCGCCTTTTTCACTTCCTTGCGCAGCATCGCGAGCACGTCGCCCTTGCCGCGTATCGTGATGTATTTCGGCTCAAAATCATGCTCAAAGTCGATTCCCATCTGGCTTTTGGGGAAGTCCCTCACATGCCCGTTCGACGCAACCACCTCATAATTCGCACCAAGAAATTTTTTTACCGTCTTCGCCTTTGACGGCGACTCCATGATCACAAGATTTTTTGCCATAACACCAACCAAGCCTTTCCAACCTCTATTTTCCTGTCACACTGTGTTATTCACACGGGAACTGCCCGCGCATAATAATTTCCCGCAGGCGAATATACAGCCCCCTTCGCCTCAAGGGAAAACAATATTTTCATCAATTCCGGAAGCGGACAACCCACATCCGGGAGAAGTTCCTCGATGTGCCGCGGTTCCAAACGCAAATAAGCATACACTATTTTTTCTGCATCTTCAAGTAGAAATTTATTTTTTTCCAATTTCTTAAGATTTGTGCCCGCCGGATAGTGTTTCATAAGCTCCTCCAAAATATCCGCGCTGCCGGTCACAAGGGACGCGCCCTGCCGGAGCAGTTCGTTGCAGCCCTCGCTCAGCGCCTCGCCGATGCGCCCCGGTACCGCAAAAACATCCTTGCCCTGCTCCAGCGCATAGTCCACCGTGATCAGGGTTCCGCTCTTCTTCCTCGCCTCCACGACGACAAGCCCGTCGGCAAGCCCTGAAATGATCCGGTTGCGCATCGGGAAATGAAACGGCAGCGCCGCCGTGCCCGGCGGATATTCCGACAGAATCCCTCCTTTTGCAGATAATTCCTCATACAGCGAAAAGTTTTCCGCCGGATAACAAATGTCCACGCCGCATCCAAGCACGGCATAACTTTTCCCGCAGGAGAGCGCCGCCGCCTGTGCCTGTCCGTCCACGCCGCGCGCCATGCCGCTGATGATTTGGATGCCTGCCCCGGCAAGCTCCCCCGCAAACAACCGCGCGACTCCCCTGCCGTAGGAGGAGCATTCCCTTGCCCCGATGATCGCAACCGACGGCACGTCATCCTCCGGCAGTTCCCCGCGGTAAAACAGGTAATCCGGCCCATCTTCCAGTTCCCTCAGCCTTCCCGGAAACGCTTGCTCATCCTTCGTTATAAAATATATGTCCCTCTCCCGCAGTTTATGAAACTCCTCAAAGACCCCGCGCCGATATTGTTCGGACAATAGGGCGCGCACCGCCTTCTCGGTGATTCCCGCCCGCAATAACGCCGTTTCCTTCGCAAAAAAAATTTCCCTGGCGCTCCCGAATGCCGCAAACAGCTTCCTCCTCGCCGCACCTCCTGCCTCCTCCACCTTAGAGAGCCAGTACCAATACTGCTTTTCACTATGTTCCATTCCTCTCCCCCTCACATTTCACTCCGGTAACCGGCGGCTTCATACAAATGTCCCGTCCCGATGTTTTCCTCCCCGTCCATATCTGCGATTGTGCGCGCGACCCGGATCAGGCGGTGGCAGGCGCGCGCACTCAGTCCATAACGGAAGAATGCTTCCTTCAAAAGCTCCTCCCCTTCCGGCGCAAGCGGGCAGAACCGGGCTAACTGTTTTGCCGAGAGTTCCGCATTTGTCCGGATGGCAAGCCCTTCATAGCGCTTTTGCTGCACCTTCCTCGCGTTTGCCACGCGCGCCCGGATCACGGCGGAGGTTTCCCGCTCCCCTGCTCCTGCCCGCCGCAATTCCTCATACGCAACGGGAGCGATCCGCAAGAACAGATCAATCCGGTCCAAAACCGCGCGGCTGATCTTTGACTGGTATCTCCGGATCTGCGGCTCACTGCACCGGCAGCGCTTCCGGTCGGGAAATGCCCCGCACGGGCACGGGTTCATCGCCGCCACAAACATAAACGCTGCCGGGTAATCGCAGCTGTCCGCCACACGGCTGACCGTGATCTTTCTCTCCTCAAGCGGCTGGCGCAACAGCTCGATCGTGTGCCGCTCAAATTCCGGCAGCTCGTCCAGAAACAGCACGCCGTGCGTCGCAAGGCTGACCTGTCCCGGTTTTGGCATCCTGCCGCCCCCTGCCATTGCCGCCGCCGTGACCGAATGGTGCGGTGCCTGAAAGGGCCTGGTTTTCATCAGTCCCTCCCCCGCCGTCAATTTCCCGCTCACACTGTAAATTTTTGAGAGTTCCAGACTCTCCTCAAAGGTAAGTTCCGGCATGATCGACGGGATGCACTTTGCAAGCATTGTCTTGCCCGAACCGGGGCTTCCCACAAACAGCAGGTTGTGCCCGCCCGACACCGCGACTTCAATGGCGCGCTTCGCCGCCTGCTGCCCGCAGATTTCCGAAAAATCCGGCAGGGCGGCGGGCGTTTCCTCCTTTCTCTCCTCCTCTTCTTTTGTTAAGTGCGGCACATTCCCTGAAAGCAGACCCATCACCTGACTCAACGTCCCGCACCCCCACACGGCAGGCATCCCTGTAACCCCCGCCTCGGCGCGGTTTTTCTCCGGTACGACAAGCCGCGTAATGCCGCATTCTTTCGCACAGCAGGCGATCGGCAGGATCCCATTCACCGGGTTCAGGCACCCGTCAAGGCTTAATTCCCCCACGAACATCGTCTGTCTTATCAATTCCTCCGATAAATGACCGGACGCGGTCAGGATCGCCACGGCGATCGCAAGGTCAAAAGCCGTCCCTTCCTTGCGGACATCCGCCGGCGAAAGATTCACCGTGATCTTCTTGGGCGGCAGCGCGATCCCGGCATTGTGGATGGCAACGCGCACACGCTCCTTCGCCTCCCGCAGCTCGGACGCGAGAAACCCCACCAGTTCAAGTCCCGGCAGGCCGTCGCTGATATCTGCCTCCACCTGCACCAGCAGCGCATCCACCCCGCGGATCGCCGCCGCATATGTTTTCGAAAACATGTTGGCTCCTTCCTCTCCCCGAAAAGAACCGTCCCCTTTAGTATAGCAGTATTTAACTAACCCCACAAGTAGAAAGCAGTGCTGCCTTTTTGGACAGTCTGCACAATGAAAAAACGGCCTGCACTTACTATGCAGACCGCATAAAACCTGGCGTTCCGGGCAATTCCCACGATTTTTTTGCTGTTTTTCTTCTGTTTTCCTGCCGCTTTTTAACACTGCCGAACAAACTACTCATGATCCAATATCTTTTTGAGCTCGTCCATGAAAGTATTCACGTCCTTGAACTCACGGTACACCGAAGCAAAACGCACATATGCCACCTGGTCAAGCGATTTCAGGCGTTCCATCAAAAGTTCCCCGATCTTGTAACTGGGAATTTCTTTTTCTTCCATATTAAAGATCACATTCTCCACCTCATCGACAAGCGCGGTGATCTGATCGACCGAGATCGGCCTTTTGTGGCAGGAACGCATGATACCCGCCATGAGCTTCTCGCGGTCATAAGGTTCTCTGTTGTTATCTTTTTTGATCACGACAAGCGGGATTGTCTCCACCTTCTCATAGGTCGTAAAACGTTTCCCACAGGCATCGCACTGCCGCCTGCGCCGGATGGAATTTGAATCCTCCGCCGGCCTCGAATCAATGACCCTTGTATTCTCTTTTCCGCAAAACGGACATTTCATGATACTTCCTCCTGCCAATCTGGAATTTATCGCCCTGTTATTGTTTTGACAAGCTGCCAGCCTATACTATTCTCCCGCAGCAATGGCAATGCTTTCTCATATTTTACCCATCCTGCCCAATTTCCTCTTTTACTTCCCGAACCACGGTTCCCTCCGCAGATTCCCCGATCTTCATGATCCCTGCTACACAAACATATTTCGTTGCCGAAACATAATTTTGCCGCAGCAGCGCAATCTCCCCGCATTCATTCACAACAGCGGCAATAATACAGGTAGTGAACATGATCCTGATTTCACTTTAATAATTATCACTTTCCTGATTATAGCATGCTTTCCCCAACAAATCAATGAAAATTAGCCATCCGCGCAGGAACGAAGCCATCCCACAGCACCGTACCGCGCTGTCCGCGTATATCGTCGCATCAATCACCGCGATTTCCATCTACGTCTCTACAAAACGCCCCCCCACCTTTATCCCAAATGATATCCGCATACTGCGATAGACCCGCCCCCGGTTCTAAGAATCCCCGTCCCCCGATACAATGTAAAAAGCCATCATAAGGAGCTGCCATGCGATTCTCGGAACTTCGCGAAAAAGAAGTCATCAACTGCCGCGACTGCGAACGGCTCGGCTACCCGTGCGACCTTGCTTTTGACCTGCGCACCGGCTGCCTCGAAGCCCTGATCGTGCCGGGGCCATGCAAACTGTTCGGTTTTTTGGGGCATGACCAAGAATATATCATCCCGTGGAAATGCATCCGCCAGATTGGCTGTGACATTATTCTGGTGGATATCCGGACGGAAGATTGCCTGAAAAAGCCGCCGGACGGGGACTAGAAATTTTCTTTCCCTTTACAGGAACATCTGTTCATGGTATACTTCCCATAAAGGTACGCTTTGCCGGAAGCACAGGGAACCATTTTTCCGGGAACTTCAGGCAGACCGCAAAAATGCAACGGCAAAACAGAAAACACCGCATACGGATGTACGGATCTTGGAAGGGGAATCGCAATGGAAAAACAACGGCTGATTTACCATATTGATGTCAACAGCGCTTTTTTGAACTGGGAAAACAAAAGGCGGCACGAGATAGACCCGGATGCACCCGACCTGCTTGCGATCCCGGCGGCGGTCGGCGGCGACAGCGCTAAGCGGCGCGGCATCATCCTCGCCAAATCCCCGGTTGCGCGCGCAATGGGCGTTACGACCGGGGAACCGATCGCCGCCGCACTGCGCAAATGTCCCACACTCACACTTTTCCCGCCGGATTTCAAGGTCTATACCGCAAACTCCGCCGCGCTGATGGAACTTTTAAGCAGTTATTCCCCTGCCCTCCAACAATTTTCCATTGACGAAGCCTTTCTTGACATGACTAAGACCATCCATCTTTTCGGGAAACCGATCGCCACCGCGCAGGAACTCCGAAAGCGCATAAAGCGCGAGCTTGGTTTCACCGTTAATATTGGTATCTCGACCAACAAGCTGCTCGCAAAGATGGCATCCGATTTCAGGAAACCAAACCTCTGCCATACCCTTTTCCCGGAAGAAATCCCGCAAAAAATGTGGCCGCTGCCCGTAGGGGAACTTTTCCTGGTCGGGCGTTCCGCCAAAGCACGCCTCTCGCTTCTTGGAATCCGCACAATCGGGGAGCTCGCCCATATTGACAAGGCTCTGCTCTGCTCACATCTCGGCAGCAAATACGGTACAACGATCCACAATTACGCAAACGGAATCGACGATTCCCCGGTGGAAACCGAAGAGCCGGAAAACAAGGGAATCGGCAACAGCACCACACTCGCGCAGGATATCACGGAATTTGATGCCGCCTGCCAGATTCTGCTGCTTCTTAGCGAATCTGTGGGAGCCCGCCTCCGGCGCGCCGGACACAAATGCAGCTGTCTGACCGTCGAATGCCGGGACAATGATTTCCGCAATTTTTCCCATCAGATGACCCTTAACGCCCCGACCAACACGACCAGCCAGCTCTACGACAACGCGACGCACCTGCTCAAAGAGCTATGGAACGGCGCACCGCTGCGCCTGCTCGGGCTGCGGGCCACCAAGCTTGATGAACCGGCTTACACCCAGCTCTCCCTCTTTGAAGACCCTGGCAGCAAAAAGCTCGAAAAACTCGACTCCGCGGTCGATGCCATCCGGGATCGTTTTGGGGCCGGAGCCATAAAGCGCGCAAGCATACTCTCCGCCGACATGCCGGCGGAAAAAAAGACAAAGAAAAAACCCGCCCCGTGAGATTTTCCTCACAGGGCGGGTTTTTCGGCTTAACGCCCGGATCGGGCGTATGTTTTAGCTCAAGCCCGGATTCCCCTGCGTTTTTTCATAGCAAGCAATGCACCCGCCATCATGATCGCAAGGCCGAGGAGATAGAAATATTTACTGTCAAGCAGACCGGTCTTCGGGAGCGCTTCTTCGGAAGCATCCGCGCCGTCCGCATTGTCCCCGTGATCCTCATTCCCGGCATCCTCACCGTCATCTTCCTTCTCGTTCCCGGTTTCCCCCTCTTCTTCTCCGTCTTCGTCCCCGGCATCTTCCACGTCTTCCCTATCTTCGTTCCCGGTTTCTGCGCCGTCTTCTTTGTCCTTTTCTCCGGTATCCTCACCGTCATCCGTATCCGGCACCGGCGATGTCAATTCTTCGTCGTCCGCTCCAAAGAGGGAAACCGCATCCAGAACAACGGAAGCGCCCTCTTCCATCTCCGTCACTTCGATGATGATATCTCCCGCGAGGCTTCCGGCAAGCCCGTCAAACACAAAGGTCTGGTATCCGCCCTCCGCGTTATCCATCATGATTTCACCGAGCTTTACCTTATTCTCCGCCATCAGAGGAATCTCACCCTCATCCGCAAGCAAAGCATAAACATTCGCCTTAAATTTTCCGGTCGCTGCCATATGAAGCTCAATCTTATCTACCTTCGCGATCTGTGCAGCCAGCTCCGTCAGGGAGACCACACTCTCGCCCGGTTTTGTCGCCACCATCGGCGCATCCTCATTGACCGTGATCGAAATCTCCTTCTGACCCGGCTGTTCGAACACAAATTCTACCTTATCCACGGTAATGGACGGGGTAGAACCCCACCACCAGCCAACCTGGACAATGGATTCCTCATCAAAGGTCGGGTTGACACCGTCCGGAATCACCACTTCGATCGTCTGTGTGTTTTTCTGCCCGTCGACAAAACCAGCCGGGAAGGATACCTGCTGCCATTCCCCATCCGTGCTGTAACCGATTGCGCCCTCGCCGTCCGTCCAGCCCTGCGGCGTGCTCTGGTCAAAGGTGATCGTGACAAGGATCTTCTTCATCTTCCCGCTGCCGTCAAATTCCTGCATCGGGATCTGATACATCTTCGTGTCTTCGCTGCTCGAATCCAGCGTTTTGTTGCTTTCAACCTTCTTTACAACCTCTTTTGTCCCGCCCGGTATCTTTCTGGTGATCGTAACCTTGTTTTTGCCCTCTTCTCCCGGTTTTACCGGCGCAGCCGTAGGGGTTGGCACTGCGGTCGGAGTTGGCTTCGGTGTTAATTCCGGAGTCGGGGTCGGTGCCTGTGTCGGAACCGGGGTTGGTTCCGGGGTGGAACCGCCGCCTGTGGATCCCCCTCCGGTTGAGCCACCTCCGGTCGAACCTCCTCCGGTTGAACCGCCGTCCGATTTCCTCTCCGCTGCAATATACAAATCCTTAAACTGCAGGGAAATAGCTGCGCCCGGATCCGCCACATCGTCCATCCGGTTGCCTACACAGAACTGGAGCGCGAAACCGCCCGCCGTTTTTACCGCTGTGACCGGCATTTCCATCGTGAAATTGCTCCCATCCGCATAGCCGTCATTCAGCCATTTTCCAAGGAACTTAAAGTCATCGGAACACTCGCTCTGGACGGCTACCTGTTTGAAGGAAGCCGCACCGCTCTCAATGACCATTTTAATCTTATAAGTATCACCAACCTTCATAGCCGGGTCGCTTACATGAAATGTATATGTATAGATATCATAATCGTTCTTTGTAAGCGTGATGGTTCCCTTATAAGCCTTCTCCAAAGCGAGCTTGCTGCCCTCAACATAATCCACCCGGTCAGCATCGGTGATTTGTACCTCTTTCGTAACCTTTAAATTCTTGATCGTAAGGTTGAGCGCCTCCGGGGCTTTTGTCCCTACCACGTTATCGAAAACCATCTTAAACTGGAAGGAGCCGCTCAACGTTTCGTCCGTCACACCGACGCGCAGGGTAACCTTTGTTCCATCCGCGATCCCTTCCCCTGCCCAAAATTTAAAATCATCTTTTGCATTCTCAATTCCGGAACCCCATTCGTACTTGTTATGTGTTCCCTGCACCGCTACCTGCTTCACACCGTCCGCGCCGGATAACGTAAACTCGATCACATAGATGTCACCGACCCGTAACGCCGCATCCTTCACCACAAAATAAGAACTGTAACTTGGTGACTCCTCACCCGTGTTCTGCATGGTCTTCTTTCCGGAATAGGACTGTCCAAGCGTCAGTTCCATATTGTCGGCCAACTCGTCGGAAGGGACATCCGGGTCCGGGGTTGGAGTTGGGGTTGATGTCGGATCCGGGGTCGGGGTCGGAAGTTCCTCTCCCTGCTTTGTAACCTTCAGGCCGCTGATCCCGACCAAAACGGAATCCCCGGCTGCCTCTTTTGCATTATCCATATATATCTTAATCTGGAATGCACCCGGCATCTCCTTTGTCACTTCAAGCGTCGTCGCAACCTTTGTTCCCGGAAGCGCACTGCTTACCCATGTCGCATGCCCATCCCACGCCCAGCCGTCACAATCACTCTGGATTGCAACCTGCTGGAAAATGCCGGCATTATCCCCTATGGTAAGCGATACATCATACACATCACCGACCGCAATCTGCGGATCCGTGACATTAAAATAAGCCTCATAGGCATTCTCACTCTTATTCAGTGTAACGTCACCGGCATAAAATGTTCCCAGCGAAAGATACGAGCCGATCGGTTCCGGTTTTTCCTGCCTCATGATTTTTAAGGAACTTAAAGAAATATCCAGATTTTCGCCCGGCTGTGCGTCGGCTTTCGGATTATCCATATAGATTTTCAGCTGGAAACCACCCGAAAGCTCCTCCGTGACCCTTAAGCTTACCGAAGCCTGTGTCCCGGCGGCAAGGCCGTCCCCCACCCATTTGGTATGGACGTACTTATCCCCCCAGTCCCATCCGTCACAATCCGACTGGATGGCAATCTGTCTCATATCCTGGGAACCATCCCCCATCGTTACGGACACATCGAACACATCATCCACCGCTATATCCGCAACCGCCACATGAAAATAGGATGCATATCCGCCTTCCCCATTCCCTTTTAAAGTCACGGTCCCATCATACGTCTTTCCCAGCTCCAGCTCGTACCCGATCGCACTCCCCGTCACTGTCTTGGCACCGCCCTGCGCCTGCCCGCCGGGATCCCCCTCGGCGGCATGCACCGCGCCCGACCCGGTTCCCACATGGAGCATGGAAACCATCATGGCTAACACCGTCAGCCATGTCAGTAAGGTCTTACTTTTTTTGCCCATTCTTTTTCCCCCTTGGAATAATATTTTTTTGTCCGAACCGCACCGTTGCCATACCGCTTCCAATCTGCTGCCATCCCGCAGTACGCGACCGTGAAACTGCCCGCACACAAGAAATAAACATGCAAAAAGGACGGGCGCACACGAGTATGAATTCCGCATCCATATTCTCCTTACCGTCCTTTCTGAATATTATATCTTATGTGTTATTTTACCGAATTTCGTTTTACTTGTCAACTAATTTTGTGCAAAATGTAAATATTTTCGGAATTTTCATATTAAAGTTCCGTGTTTTTATATAATATTACAGAAAATATGATAAAATTTACATAATTTTTCCACTTCCACCTCTTCCATATTCACAATTCCAAGAAAAAAGCAGCCCTGCAAAAAAATCACCCGCAGGGCTGCTTTTAAATTTATATTATGATAATTTGTCGTTTTGCTGAAAAAAGCTGAAATCCCGTATTCCGCTTCCTGATACCGCCCTCAATGTTTGTCAATACCGCTTTTTCCTTTCCGCCGGCGGGTAATTCCCCTTCATACAAAAGAGGGCATCCCCGAAAAAAAAGAGATGCCCTGCGTTTTGCCTATTTTCCTTCCGCCGCGTCAAGCACCCACAAAATCGCCTGTTTCGGCTGAAGCTCCCCGTCAAAAAACCGCGAATATTCCGTGTTGTCCGGATACAGCATATACTCATCCATCAAACCAAACACCGTCACGCTTGTGATATTGGCAGGCCCGCCGTTGTCCGTGTCAAGCTCCATCAACAACTGGAACATCTCCTTATAACGCATCGCCTGCACTAAAAGTGCCCGCTCGTCCGGCTCGTCAATGTTGATGGTCAGCTCCGTGATCTGGATTTCAAGCCCCAATTCCGAGAAATTCTCGATCGCCGCCTGCACGCTTCCCGTCCGGCCCTTGATATCCGGGTTTTTCCGGTCATAATAGGACTGCATGCCAACACCGTCCACCAACCCCTTGGCGGAGAGATCCGAAAGCAGCGCACAGATCTTTTCGTTTTTCACCGGCTGGAACGTATTATAATCATTGTAAAACAGCTTCACGCCCTCCGGGGCATATTTCCTCGCGTAGGTGAACGCCATCTCGACATAGTCCGCGCCGACCACGGTATACCACAAATTCTCTTCTTCGCCGTTGTAAGTGCGGATACAATAACCCGTCTCGTCCTCGTGCATGCCCGCTCCCGGCTCGACGGCCTCGTTGACGACATCCCAGCAGTACACAACGCCCGGATAGTTCTCCTCCGTAAAACCGATCACCTGCGCGATGTAGCTCTCCATGCGGGAAAGCATCGTCTCCCGCGTGACAAGCGGCGCGTCATTTTCATATCCTTCACGGAAAAACCAGTCCGGTACCTGCGCATGCCAGACCAGCGTGTGCCCGCGCATCCCGATGCCGTTTTCCTTACAAAATTCAAGCGCGTCAATGCAGGAATCAAACTTTACCGCCGGCATCCCGTCACCGTTTTCCGCGTTCTCGATACTTCCCTTCTGGTCAAGAAGGTACGACGGTTTCATCAGGTTCGTCAGCGTCGTACTGTTAAAATGGTATTTCACAATCTCCGACATCGCTTCCGAGGTCGTCATCATAACATGTGGCGCATATCCGGTCAACCCGACTCCCACCTTAAAATATGGCGCGTAAGCTTCCTTTAGCGGGGTGAGGGAAGTCGCCGGCCCGATGTTCATATCCTCGACGATCCATTCCGCGGGCGGGGTCGGTTTTGCGTCCGCATCCCCAAAACTGCCGCCATTTTCTTTATCCGTGCCGCCCGTATTCCCATCCCCCGTATTTCCGGATCCGTCATCGTTGCCCTTATCATCCGGATTTTGGGAGTTACCGCCGTCCGGGTTCTCTGTCCCATCCTCCGCATCCCCGTTTTTGCCATTCCCGCCGGATTCCCCACCGTCCTCATTCCCCGCTGTCTCACCGCCCACCGCCTGTGTCGGGACTTTTCCCGCCTCCGGGGCAGTTTCCTTGCCGCACGCTGACATCAGGGCAAGCAAGCCCGCCGCCCCGATACATAACCAATGTTTTCTCATACATCCTCCCTGTCCAAATCCGTCTATCGCAAAAAGGGGCGGCAAACCATACCGTCCCCCTGCTGCTTCTTATCCAGAATTTTTCCGACAGCCGCGCGGGACACACGCCGTAAGCCATAACCTCCTCCGGCACCCGCCCGGAACACATTCCCCTCCGCACCAGCGAAAGGTACACGCCGTCCATCCAATGTCAGATCAATCCTGCAATATCTACATTTTCCCCGGTAATCCCAATCACTGCACCCTGCTTTGCCTCGTCCGTATCCGGGTGCGCGATCAGCCACTTGTTCATCGCAAAAAGTCTCTTATCCTCATCGTTCTTGCAGGTGATTTCAGGTTTCGGCCCGTTCGTCCCCCGCGGCAGCACAATCGCCACACGGAAAGATGCCCCTTTCTTCCCGCTGCACGGCGCGTAATGCAGGGTTGTTGCGTACAGTTCCACCGCCGTCCCGGCAGGAAGTAAAAACGCTTCCACCTTCGACGAGTCAATCGGACCGCCAGCCGCATCCTGAAGTCTTGCCACGAGCAGCACCGCATCATCGGCCGCAATATTGATCTCGCTGTCTTTATGGTACTCAAGGCAATTTAATTTCGTGTTCGTGCCATTGCAGTAACCAATTTCGATCGGCATACCGCCATAGCAATTATCCTGAAGCTCCTTCGCCACGGAAAGCGCCTCCAGCTTCGCGTCCGAAGCGACATAGATCACGTGGTCCGGCGCTTCGGTCGTCTCCGTAAGCACGGAAATAAATTCTTTAAAATCAAGCCCTTCTACCACGCGCCCGTACTCCTTGAATGCCGCATCCTTTACATCCTGCAATTTCAATCCCATAAAAATACCCTCTTTCCGCGGGATCCCCCGCTTTTTTCACCTTTCCGGACATGCCCGGCCTAATTACGCCATGAAGGGACAGCGCCACACGCACGGCAACCCCCACGGCGGCAGGCAGAAACAAAAGAACGCATTGCCCGCAAAAGAAACATCATCCGCAGAACGGACTTGTTCATCTTTCCATTGTTATCATACAAAAAACCGCACGGTTTTTCAACTCAAATCGTGCGGTTTTTTGTGCAAAATCGGTGATTCGTTTTTCTTGTCTCCAAAACGGTGGATGCCTGAAATCCAAGGGGACATTCCCGTCCGGCAGCCCCCCCTGTCCCTCCTAAGGAACCTGCCCTAAAACCTCCGTTTCATTCCCGCGTTTTCTTAGCTCCTGTCCCTTCCCAAAGGGGAGCTGTCCTAAGGGGAATTTTCAGAAAAGCCCTACGACCCTCCCGTCCCCATCCACATCAATGCGCTCTGCCGCCGGCACCTTCGGCAGCCCCGGCATCGTCATGACCGTGCCCGTGAGCGCCACGACAAAACCGGCTCCGGCCGATACGTAGACCTCGCGGACATTGACCGTAAAACCGCTTGGCCGTCCAAGTTTCGCCGGGTCGTCCGAGAGCGAATACTGATTCTTTGCCATGCAGACCGGAAGGTTTCCAAACCCCATCTGCGTAAGCTTTACGAGCTGTTTTCCCGCCGCCGCGTCAAAGGTAACATCATCTGCGCCGTAAATCTCCCGCGCCACCGTCCGGATCTTTTCCTCAAGCGGCATTTCGTCCGGGTAGAGCAGCGTGAAATCAGATTTCTTCTCCCCGAGTGTTTTCAGCACTTTTTCCGCCAGCTCGATTCCGCCCGCACCGCCCTTTTCCCAGACCTCGGAAAGCGCAAACTCACAGCCCCGTTCCTCACAGAACGCTTTTACATAGGCAAGTTCTGCCTCGGTATCGCTCACAAAACGGTTCAGCGTCACGATACAAGGCACGCCGTATTTCCTGATGTTTTCGATGTGCTTTTCCAGATTGGCAATGCCCGCGGAAAGCGCGGCAAGGTTTTCGACAGAGAGCTGTTCCTTCGCTACGCCCCCGTTGTATTTCAGCGCGCGCACCGTCGCCACAAGCACGACCGCATCCGGCTTTAAGCCCGCCATGCGGCATTTGATATCAAAAAACTTCTCCGCCCCAAGATCTGCCCCAAAACCTGCTTCCGTAACCACATAATCTGCGAGCTTAAGAGCCGTTTTCGTCGCACGCACCGAATTGCAGCCGTGCGCGATATTGGCGAACGGCCCGCCGTGTACGATCGCCGGGGTATTCTCAAGCGTCTGCACGAGGTTCGGGCGAACCGCGTCCTTTAGGAGCGCCGCCATCGCGCCGACCGCCTTTAGATCCTTCGCCGTCACCGGCCCGCCGTCCCGGTCATAGGCAACAATGATCTTTGCCAGACGGTTCTTTAAATCCTGCATGTCCTCCGCCAGGCATAAGATTGCCATGATCTCCGTTGCCACGGTGATCACAAAATGATCCTCCCGCAAAACGCCGTCCATGCGGTTGCCCATGCCGACCACAATATTGCGCAGCGCGCGGTCATTCATATCCTCACAGCGCTTAAAAACAATCTGTTTCGGATCGATGCGCAGCGCGTTGCCCTGCTGCAGATGGTTGTCAAGCATTGCCGCAAGCAAATTGTTTGCGGAGGTGATGGCATGGAAATCCCCTGTAAAGTGCAGGTTAAGATCCTCCATCGGCACTACCTGCGCATGGCCGCCGCCCGCCGCACCGCCCTTGATGCCAAAACACGGACCGAGCGAAGGCTCCCGCAGCGCGATCACTGCGTTTTTCCCAAGCTTTCCGAGCGCCTGGCCGAGCCCTACCGTCGTCGTCGTCTTGCCCTCGCCCGCCGGGGTCGGGTTGACCGCCGTCATCAGCACAAGTTTCCCGTCCGGCTTTCCCTCGATTTTCCCATAGAGACTGTCCGCGAACTTTGCCTTGTATTTCCCATAATAATCCAAATCGTCCTCCGAAACAAAAAGCTTCGCGGCCACCTGCCCGATCGGCAGCATTTTCGCCTCCTGCGCGATTTCAATATCTGTCTTCATGACGGTCATCCTCCTGAATCTGTGATATCCCGATTATACCAAAAAAAAATCCAGAAAGGAAGCCCCGATATCATTTTATATCTGATTTCATTTCCTGTGCCGCCATCCCTCCGGATCCCGGCCACAGACCGGATTCTTTACCCGTTCATGCTCATCTCCTTCTTCAACCGCTTCATGATTTTCTTTTCCAATCTTGATATGTAGGACTGCGAGATGCCTAGAAGGTCGGCAACCTCTTTCTGCGTGCGCTCCCTCCCGTCGTTTGTCCCGATCCCGAAACGCAGCTGGACAATGATCTTCTCCCGGTCCGCCAGTTTTTCAAGTGCCTTATAAAGCTGCTTTTTGTCCGCTTCCGCCTCAATGCTGCGGTAAATCCCGTCCTCCTCCGTACCGAGGATATCCGAGAGCAGCAATTCATTGCCGTCCCAGTCCACATTCAACGGCTCATCAATCGAGACCTCCTGCTTGATCTTGTTGTTGCGCCGCAGATACATTAAAATCTCATTCTCGATACAGCGCGAGGCATAGGTGGCAAATTTGATTTTCTTCTCCGGGTTGAAGGTATTGATCGCCTTCATCAGCCCGATCGTCCCGATGGAAATCAGATCCTCCACCCCCACGCCTGTATTGTCAAATTTTTTGGCGATATAGACAACAAGACGCAGGTTATGCTTGGCTAGGATCGTGCGTGCCGTCGCGTCTTCCGAGGTTCCCAAAAGCAGAAGCACATCCGACTCCTGCGAGGGTGTCAGCGGTGCCGGCAGAATTTCCGCGCCGCCGATATAATGGATCTCGCCCCTCTTGTGGAACAGCATATGCAGCAGATTCGGCCGCAAGCGAACCTGAAACTTGTTGGATAAAACAATTTTGAACAGCATGATATATTTCCTTTCTTTCCTGATTTTCCGCATGGGCTGAAACAATTCCCGCATAGACCGTCCCGCTTTCGCCCGCACTCTTGCGCTCCTTCCGGCTAATCACGCAATGTTTTCGAAAAAATCCGGATGCAGGATCACCTGATAGGCACATCCCTGCCCGGAGACAGACGCATATGCCGCGGGAACGGCAAAAAGCTGTATCTCTTCCTGCCCGGCCTCGATCGTCACGGTTTCTAACTCCGCACCACAAAGCATTCCCTCCTGTGTCCCGACGGCGCGGTACGGGATATAGCGCATTTTCTCCGGCTGTTTTTTACAGAGCTCCTGAAGCGGCAGCTTAAATTCCGGTGCCACTAACAGGAGCACGGGCTTCTTGCGGAACGGGTCGTAAAGCCCGTTCCCGGTATCCAAAAAACCGCTGCATCGGTAGGAAACATCCCCGATACAAAACCGCACAGGATAGACTGGTTTTCCTATATTTTTCCGGTGGAGCTTGCGAAACAGGATTATCCCGCCCGCCGATATCATAGTAAGGGCAGCCAACACAAACGAAGCCGGGATGATTACATGCCCCGCCCCGCCTGCATTGCCCCCCGTCACAGCCGCCGCCGCGTAAAGCATTCCCCCCATCACAAAAGTACATCCAAAAAGCGCCAGGATATTTTTCCCGGCCCCCCTTCTCCCGAAGGCTATCAAACACATGGCAGCGGCACCGCACAACTTTCCTGCGAATAGCCCCATGCCCGTGCTTCCCGCCACGGTCAGAATTACACTGAGCACACTTCCGGAAGCTGCCGCGGCCCATTGTCTCACCTGCTTTATTTTAAGACCGCGCCCGCGCGCCGCGATGCCAAGCAGTATGTAATCCAGAAAAAGATTGGCCAAAAAAGCAATGTCCGGATAATACTCCGGCACGGTCCCATCACCTTCTCCCTTTGTTTCTGCTGATATTATCCCATTTCGTTCCGACATGGGATGCGCATTTATGCGCTTTCCCCCCGGGGGATGCGCACGATTCGCTAAGGTATTTCCCTCCCTCCGGGCGGGCCGCGAATCGGCACAGGTATAATATCTGTTGATATTATCTCATTTCGTTCCGACATGGGATGCGCAGGTATGCGCTTTCCCTCCGGGGGATGCGCACGATTCGCTAAGGTATTTCCCTCCCTCCGGGCAAGCCGCGAATCGGCGCAGGTATAATATCTGTTGATATTATACCATATCCTTCCGTCAGTATTTGTCAAACCGGAGGGTTATTCCCAGTTTTTTCTATTTCATATTTCCGCAGAAAACGGCATGGATTTCCCAGTGAACATAAAAAAAGCAGACATCCTACTCCAAAAAGGATATCTGCCTTCCGATATTTTCGTTAAAAATGCATAAAAGATATTATTCCTGTCCCCTTTCAAATTTATTTTCTCCGGCTGCTTTTCATCAAAAATTCCGGAATCTTGATACCTTCGCTCTTCTCGGAAGCGTCCGTACCTGCCGGCGGTTTCGGCTGGGGCGGTGTGTAAGTGCCTGCCGTCTGTGTGCGGTAAATACCTCCGCTCGGGGAATTGTACGTCGTCTGGGTTCTCGGGGGTGATGTATGCGTCGGTGTCTGTGTTACGGCCGGACGCTCCGGTACCATGTTCCCCTTTTGTCCCGCAAAACCGGAAGTCCGCGTCTGCCCCGACTCCTCAAGGCCTGTCGCGATCACGGTGATCGTCACCTGCTCCGGAACCGCCGCATCCGGCACAGCGCCAAATATCACATAGGCCTCGTCGCCAATCTTCTCCTGGATGTATGTAGCCGCCTCATCTACCTCCACCAGTCCGATATCACCGGAAATGTTGAGGATGACATGGGAAGCTCCCTCGATCGTCGTCTCAAGCAGCGGGCTCGTGATCGCCTGCTGCACCGCCATAATACATTTGTTATCTCCCGTTGCCGTGCCAATCCCAATATGCGCGATCCCCTTGTTTTTCATCACGGTCTGGACATCCGCAAAGTCAAGGTTGATCAGCCCCGGCACATTGATCAGGTCCGTGATGCCCTGGACACCCTGCTGCAACACCTCGTCCGCCTTGCGCAGCGCATCCTGCATTGATGTGCGGCGCTCCACGATCTCCAAAAGCCTGTCATTCGGAATCACAATGAGCGTGTCTACATTTGCCTTAAGCCGCTCAATCCCGCTCAGCGCATTGTTCATGCGCTGTTTCGCCTCAAAGCGGAACGGTTTTGTCACAATGCCGACCGTCAGGATCCCCAGCTCCTTCGCGATCTGTGCCACGACCGGAGCCGCACCTGTACCGGTACCTCCGCCCATACCGCAGGTGACAAATACCATGTCATGATCCCGGATGATGTCCGTCAGCTCCTCGCGGTTCTCTTCCGCCGCCTTCTCGCCAATCTCCGGCATCATCCCGGCTCCGAGCCCCTTTGTGAGTTTCTCACCAATCTGTATACAACTTTGTGCCTTGCAATTTCGAAGATGCTGCTTGTCCGTATTTACACAAACAAATTCAACACCCTGTATCCCCTCTTCTATCATGCGGTTCACTGCATTGTTCCCCGCGCCGCCGACTCCAACTACCAAAATCTTCGCTGCCACATCCGCTTCATTCTTCCTAATCTCCAGCAAAGTTACTCCTCCTTCATCATCACATATTCCCGGACACGATCCAGCCGGCCACATTATATAGTGAAGATATAAGACATTTTCCCTCTATTCGAAAAGACTACACATTATATCTATTGTATCATGTATCATTGCCCTATATCATATAATATAGTGAAACTCAAAAATAATCAAGCAAAATTTTATAATTCTTTAGAATTTCATTCAAATTTTATTTTTAATACTCCGGAATGCATATCCGGGTGCCCTATTTCTGCACTATTCCGGCGGGCCTGTCGGCTCCGGCAGAGGTTCGTTTTCCTCCCCCGCATCGGATTCCCCTCCCGTTTCAATATCTTGCGCCGTAACACGGTTATTGCCGTTTTCGTACGCCGTCAAATCAAACTTGAATTTTCGGTCGCCCGAAGCCGCAATCAGCGATTTCAATACCGCCAGCGCCTCGTCATAATGCTGCTTCTTCCCAAGAAAAACGACATTTCCGTCAACATAAAGGGTCACCGCATCATCCGAATCAAACGCGATCTGTGAAACCGCAAGCCCCTGTTTTTCAATCAGGCGCACCAGATCAAGGATTACATCGAAAATCCCCTCTTTGGCGGTCACCATCCTTTCCCGCAGCACAATCTTTGAAAATTTAAGTCCCGTCACAAGCGGCACGTCAGGAAGCCTCTCCTTCGCGCTCTCCACGACCATGCCCTCCCGGTCAAAATACAGGTAACTGCCCATCTGTTCCACACAGCCGGTCACAAGCTTATCATGCACGGTCACCTCCACACCATTGCGCCCGGAAAGCTCAACCTCCACCTTCTCGACAAACGGGATTTCCCCTGCCCCGAACAGGCGCATGCGCAGCCAGAAAAACAGGCTGACCCGGTCGGTTGGCTTTGTGACAAGGATCTGCCTTACCTCCTCCCCGGAATATCGGCTTCCCCCTGTCACATTGAAATGTTTCAGTTCAAACATCATCCGGAAGATAACGGCGGCAGCCGCAAACACAAGGCATACGCAAAGAATCTTGGTCAGTTTTCTTTTTCTTCTTCGCACAGGCCGGTATACATTGGTTCTTCTCATAAATTCTCCTCCATGCGGGACTTCGCATTTGTGCTCAGCCCCGCTCCTCTTCTACCTTCGCACCGAGCCCCCTCAAGCCCTGCACAAAGTTTTCATATCCCCTCTCAAGATATTCCATCCCGCGGACAATACTCTCCCCTTCCGCGGAAAGTGCCGCTATCACAAGCGCCGCCGTCCCCCTTAAATCCCGGCCGCACAGTTCGTTCCCAAGCAGTTGTCCCCCTCCCTCCACCACCGCCTTATTTTCCTCCACATAAATCCGCGCCCCCATCTTCCTAAGTTCCGGAACAACGGCGAAACGCGCCTCAAAAATCGTTTCCTCCACCACCGAAACCCCTTCCGCCAGCGAAGCAAGTACAAGAAACTGTGACTGCATGTCAGTCGGAAAACCCGGATACGGTTCGGTCTTAACATAGTCAAATGCCCCTAGCGGCTGCTTTTTCTCTGCCAATATGCCTTCCGCAAGCACTTTTATCCTACCTCCCGCAGCCCGCAGCGGTCGGATCACCGCCGAAAGCTCCTCCGCGTCCGCCCCCTTTAGCAATACCCTGCCGCCCGCACTGAGCACCGCCGCCATATAAGTGCCCGCAACGATACGGTCCGGCGGTACGGCATACTGCACCGGAAAGAGGCGTTTCACCCCGCAGATTTTAAGATGGGGAGTTCCTGCCCCGGTAATCTTTGCGCCTGCCGCATTCAGGAAATTGCAGAGGTGCACGACTTCCGGCTCCCTCGCCGCATTGTGGATCCATGTCTGGCCGTCCGCCAGCACCGCCGCCAAAAGTGCATTCTGCGTCGCCCCGACCGACGGAATCGGGAATACAATCTCTGCGCCGGAAAGACAGCTTTTCTGGCACCTTATGACTTCCTCCCCGGAAAGCCGTGCCCCAAGTGCCGCGAGCGCAAAAAGATGCAGGTCAACCGGTCTTTTACCGATCACACAGCCGCCCGGATGGGAAACCTCCGCCTCCCCGAACCGCGCGGCGAGCGCGCCGAGCAGCAAAATGCAGCCCCTGGTATCCGCCATGTCCCTCGCGGTTAAAAATACCGGGCAGATCGCCGACGCATCAATCTCAAGCACACTCCCCGCCCTTGTTACCGCCGCGCCGAGCTTTTCCAGCAATGCTGTCATCGCCCTTACATCCGCAATGTCCGGGCAATTTTCAAACCTTGTTTTCCCCGGTATCAGAAGCGCCGCTGCCATCATCGGCAGAACCGCGTTTTTTGATCCCTGAATTTTTATTTCACCCTCAAGCGGAACGCCGCCCATAACCCGAAGACAAGACATGGCACATACCTCAGAAAAAAGTATCTGCTACAGTCTATGCGGCTTGCCCTTATCTTGTGCATGGCCAACTCATATTTTCCTCAATCGGCGGCAGGAGCCGGCACGTGCCCCCGGATCCCACACCCCTTTCACATTTCTCCTTCGATCCGGTCGGACACATTTAACACGATCCCCATCTCCATCATTAGCACAAGCAGTGAACTGCCCCCGTAACTGATAAAGGGCAGCGGAATGCCGGTCGAAGGGATCGTGTTCGTCACGACCGCAACATTGATCAGCACCTGCACCGCAATATGCGCCAGCACACCGGTGGCAATCAGGCTGCCGAACAGGTCCGGCGCATTGATCGCGATGATGAAAATGCGCCACAGCAGCAGCACGAACAAAAACAGGACGGCAAATGCCCCCACCAGCCCAAGCTCCTCACAGATGGTCGAGAAGATCATGTCGTTGTGCGCCTCCGGTATGTAACCAAGCTTCTGCACGCCCTGTCCGAGCCCCTTGCCGAACAAGCCGCCGCTCGCGATCGCGTACAGCCCCTGCAAAATCTGGTAGCCTTTCGGGTGGTTCTCAATATCACGCCATACATTGATGCGCTCCAGACGGTAGGGGAACAGGACAATAAAGAGCACCGCCACGACGACCAGAAGCGCCGCAATCGCGATGTAATACCCCTTTTTGCGCGATGCCACAAAGCAGATTGCCACCATCATGACACCCATGACGAGCGCCGTGGAGAAATTTTCCCACACGACCAGGGCAATGAGCGGTGCCATGATCACCATGACCCGGATGAATCCCTTGATGCTGTTTAACTTCCCCGGCGCAAGTTTTACCAGATACGCCGTCAGCAGCAGCACACATATCTTCGAAATCTCGGACGGCTGGAATTTCCCGAAGCTCCCGAGCTCGATCCACCGCTGGGATCCCCCGGTCGTATCGCCGAAAAGCACCAGATAAAGCTGTAGCAGGATACAGATCAGGTAAAGAAAAAATATCGGTTTCATCGGCAGGAATGGCAGCTTTTTAACATAAATACGGTAATCAATCTTTGAGATCATGACCATGAGCACCGTTCCCGCCACTCCAAAAATTGCCTGTTTCCTCAAGAATAAGGTCGGGTCATTGTAATATTTGTTTGCATTATAATAGCTGACACTATAAACCATCACCATCCCGAAACAGACAAGGAAAAGGACGAGGAATAACAGCGTATAATCATAATACCGCTTTTTCTTTCTTCTCTTTCCCTGCTCCATATCATCCCTCGTCATAACCAACCTCTTTCCTGATGATTATTGTTGCCATAATTCCCGGCCGGCATGCTATTCCCCCGCAGGCATTATGACAGGCTTCCCAGAAGGTATGCCCTACAGCGCATGCACGAGCTCTTTGAAAATCCGCCCGCGCTCCTCATAATTCCGGAACATCCCCCAGCTCGCGCAGCACGGCGAGAGCAGCACCGCCTCCCCTGGCCTTGCGTGGGCAGCGCAGAAGGCAACTGCCTCCTCCATGTCCCCTGCCATCACGATATCCGTAAATCCCTTTCTTCTCGCCGCCTCCGCAATCTTATCCCGCGTCTGCCCCATCAGCACCAGATAGCGGACTTTGCCCTCGAAGGAGTCAATCCACTCGTCGTATGAGGAACCTTTGTCATATCCTCCCCCGATCAGAAGTGTCCCCGTTGTCATCGCCCGCACCGCCTGGATGGAGGCATCCGGGTTCGTACCCTTTGAGTCGTTATAATATTTTACGCCGTTTTTTTCCGCCACATACTCAATCCGGTGCTCCACCGCAACAAATTCTTTTAACGCCCTGCGGATATTCTCAAGCGGTACAAAGAGCGCCATCGCAGCGGCAACCGCCACCATCACATTCTCGTAATTGTGCCGCCCGATGATATTCAGTTCATGGATGTCACAGATCACATTCTCCCTGCCGTCCTCCATGCAGACAATCTTGTCGCCGAGCAGGCAAAACCCGTTTTCAAGCCGTCTGGCACTTGAAAACCAGACCACCTTACATCCAAGCTCCTCCCCCGCCTTTTGCAGCACGGCATCCTCATAATTTAAGATGCAGGTATCTTCCTTTGTCTGGTTCTTCGCGATCCGCAGCTTTGCCGCGATATAGTTTTCCATTGTATGGTGACGGTTTAAGTGATCCGGTGTAATGTTCGTGACCGCCGATATCTGAGGCGTAAAATCCCGCACAGTTTCCAGCTGGAAACTGCTCATCTCCGCGACCGTAACCGAATCTTCCCGCATTTTTCCGACCATATCCGTATAAGGTACACCAATGTTTCCAACTACAAATACGCTTTCATAGTATGTCTTCATGATCTGGCCGGTCAGCGCGGTCGTCGTTGTTTTCCCGTTCGTTCCGGTAATCGCCACGATCCTGCCCTTTCCAAACTGGTAAGCCAGCTCGATCTCCCCGATGATCTTCACTCCTGCGTCGCGAAGCCGGTCAATATCCGCAAGATCCGTCGGCACGCCAGGGCTTAATACTGCATAGTCCACGCTGGAAACCAGTTCCTCACAAAGCGCACCAAGCACGATCCGTCCACGGAAACCTTCCGGCAGCCGCCCGCGGATCTCCATCGCGTCAAGCGCACCGTCCGCGTCGTACAATACCACGTCGGATATCCCGTCCAAAAGCTTTGCCGCCGCAATCCCGCTGATCCCGGTTCCTATGATCAGTACCTTTTTCCCCTGAAATTCCATCTTCATTACCGTATCCTTTCCGTATTGTGTTCGAGCCATAATTATAGGCTATTCCAGATACAAAATCAAGTCACTATTTTCATTTACCTCTTCCCCCGCAAGCGGGAACTGTTCCTTCACCCGCTCCCCTTCGCCAATAAGATACAATTCTCCCTGGGAATACGCGGCAAACTCGGTTTTTGCCTCTTTTACGCCCTTCCCGGTAAAATCCGGCACAGCCACCTTATTTAAGGAGAACTCTTCCAGCTCCTTCTCGCTGTAATCCGGAACGATCCCAAGATACGGCAGGATGTTCTCAAAAATCTCGCCTGCTACCGGTGCCGCGATCGTGCCGCCGTAATAAATCCCTTCCGGCTCGTCAATCATGACAAGCACCATGACCTGCGGGTCCGCCGCCGGTGCAAAACCAAGGAAAGATGCGATGTAACGCCCGCTCCTGCGCGGCAGTTTCTCGGAGGTCGCGGTCTTTCCGCCGATGTGCAGCCCCGCTACATACGCGCGTTTTCCCGTACCCTCCGCCACGACTGCCTCCAAAAGCTCCTGCATCGTCCGGCTCGTCTTTTCGGATACTGCCCCTTTCGTTTCCTCATAGTGCAGGGTCTTGATCGTAACCCCCTCCGCGTTTTCTACCGTAACCCCGAAATGCGGCGTGACCAGCCGCCCGCCGTTGACCGCCGCGCTCGCCGCGCGCATCAGCTGTAAGGGCGTGATCTGGAATGACTGGCCGAACGACATGGTTGCAAGCTCCACCGCCTTGATATTTTCCAATTTATGCAGGATGGAATTTGCCTCCCCAGGCAGGTCAACCCCCGTCCGGCTCGTCAGGCCAAGCCTGTCATAATAATATAGGAAACGTTCCGCGCCGATGCGAGCGCCGATCTCCATAAAAACCGGGTTGCAGGAATTCATGATCCCCTGCTTAAAGTCCTCGCTCCCGTGCCCGCCAACCTTATGGCAGCGTATCGTCCGGTCCTCCACAAGCTTATAGCCCGGACAATAAAACCGGTCGGAAAGACTTACTACCCCCTCCTCAAGCGCCGCCGTTGCCGTCACGATCTTAAAAGCCGAACCCGGCTCGTAAGTATCGTTGATGCAGGGATTGCGCCACATCGCGTTGAGCAGCTCATTCTTTTTTTCACTGCTTAAGCTCTCCGCCGCGTTTTCCCCAAGCACTGCCTCCGTCAGCGTATACGGGGCATTTAAATCAAACTCCGGGATATTGACCATTGCGTAAATCTCTCCGTTCTGCGGGTTCATCACAATAACGCTGACCCGGTTCGCCCCCTTCGCCTCATAAACCTTTTCGGCCGCCTGTTCCGCGTACTGCTGTACAACGACATCGAGACTTGTGTGCAGGTGGTTCCCCCCAATCGGCTCCACCCGGTTCTCCGCCGCGTTTTCAATCTCCAACCCGTGTGCGGTCGTGAGCGTTAATATTTTTCCCGGTGTCCCCTGCAGGTACGAATCATATTCCACTTCAAGCCCGATGATCCCCTGATTGTCACTTCCGGTAAAGCCCAGTACCCTGGAAGCGAGCGTCCCGTACGGGTAAAACCGCTTGTAATCCTCATCCACCATCACCCCGTCCAGATTCAGATCCCGGATTTTATCCGCCGTTTCCTTCGGCACATTTGCCTTGATGCGCTCGATCGAGGAATATTTTTCCACGCGCTTGCGCACCGTCTCCGGGGACAATTCCAAGATTTCCGAAAGTTTTGCGATCACTTCCTCCGGGTTGGTGATCTGGTTATGTATCACGGAAATGGTACAGACCGGCTTATTGTCGGCAATGACGACACCGTTCCGGTCATAGATCAAACCGCGTTCCGCCTTGATGCTGCGCTCGCGCTCATGTAATTCCTTTGCCCGCTCGGCATACCGGTCGGTGACAAAAATCATGAAATACGCCAGCCTGCCGCAGATTACGAGCATCCCGGCAAGCAAAAGTGTCAGGAGCAGCAAAAGCCCCCTTTTCTGGTAGGAAAGAAAATGCATGCCGACCCTTCTTTTCCTTTTCTTTCCCTTTATTGTATTCATTGATCCTGAAATCTATACGCCGCTTTATTGCGCAGGCTCCTGCGGTTCGATGATCCCCCCTTCCTCCATACTGCCAGGATCCGTTGTCGGGTCATTGACCGGAAGGTCAATATGGTAATTGATCTCCCCTTCCGGATAAATCCCAAGGTAAGGCAGAATCTCTTCCAAAATCTCGCTTGTCAGGGAAGTGGCAAGTGAACTGCTCGCCTTTTTCTCCTCGTCGTGTACCTCATCAATCACGACATAGATCACAACCTGCGGGTCATCGGTCGGGGCACAGCCGACAAAAGATACTACATATTTCTGGTTCTCCTTGTCACGGACACCCTTCTGCGCGGTTCCGGTCTTGCCGCCGACCAGATATCCTTCCACCTTCGCCAAAGAAGCCGTTCCACCGTCCACGGTCATAAACATCGCCTGCCGCATAAATTCCGAAGTCTGTGCGGAGACGGAAACATTGAGCGGAACCTCATTGCTCTCATAGACAATGGCTCCCGCGGCGTTGCGGATTTTTTCCACGACATGGGCCTGGTAATAATTTCCTCCGTTGACAAGGGAACAAAATGCGGAAGCAAGCTGCACCATCGTGATGTTAAAGCCCTGCCCAAAGCTTGATGTCGCAAGCTCCGTCACATTCAGGTTTTCCTTCGGGATCAAGATACTCCCGCCCTCCCCCGGCAAGTCAATCCCCGTTTTCTGCCCGAAGCCGAAATGTTCCTGATATATATGGAAAGAATCCCTGCCCAGCAGCTCCCCGATCGACATGAGCGCCGGGTTGCAGGATTTCATCAGGGCTTCCGTCAGCGTCACCACGCCGTGGCCGGAGCGCCGGTTGCAGTTGATGCGGTAACCCGCCACCATCCGGTAGCCGTCACAGGTAAATGTATCCGCGGCTTTCACGAGATTTTCCTCCAGCGCCGCCGCCACAGTAAACGGCTTGAACGTGGAACCTGGCTCGTACGTATCGCTGATGCAGAAATTGCGCCACATCCGGTTCAGTGCCTTTAAGGTATCCTCCTCGCTCATCGCCGCAATCTCCTCTTCCGAATAATAAGCGGAGAGGTCACGCGGCTCGTTTAGGTCAAATCCCGCGTTCGATGCCATCGCATAGATTGCCCCGTTATTTGGATTCATCACAATCACACCGATGTTTTCACATTTCCACGCGGCTAAGAACTCTTTGATCTTCTCCTCCACCCCGCGCTGCACGTTCACATCCAGTGTCGAGATCACGGTGTTGCCGTCCGTTGCCGGCTTTGACACCTTCGTGAGGTTGAGTTCCGAATCATAGTAACCGTATTCCCTGCCGTTTGTTCCGATCAGTTCATCATTATAGTATTGCTCAATCCCCCAGGTTCCGATATCGCCGCCCACCGTATAGCCAATCACATGCGAGGCCAACGACCCGAACGGATAATTTCTTATGTATTCCTCCTCAAACCATACCCCCGTTATTTTTTTGCTCTGGGCGGCGAGCTCTTCGAACGCCAGCTTACTATCCAGACTCTGCCTGCGGAGAAGCCGTATGTACGCGCTTTTCTCCTTTTCCTTCAGGAGCAGCCGCAATTCGTTTGCGTCCAGCCCATAAACCGCCACAAGCGCCCCGATGGTCGGCTCGATATTCCCCTCATCCATATTGACAATGCTTGGATCCAGGATCACATTGAATACCTTTGTGCTGCGCGCGAGCACCACGCCGTTGCGGTCTAAGATGTCCCCGCGCCGGTAGGGAAGGTTTGTGTTTGTCCCAAAACTTTGCTGGGCGAGCACTTTCCGCCCGTAGCCCTCCCCCTTCTCGGCATTCAGCCACATCAGGCGGCCGCAGATGCCAAGGAGCAACGCAAAAACCACGCAAAACACAAAGAGCAGGCTCCCTTGCATTCTGCGTGTAAATCTGCGTACATTTGTTTTCTTTTTTCTCTGACCCATACCAAAAACCACTTACTTTCCTGCGGGAGGCCGCCTGCCATCCCCGCACCTCTTTACCAAAACAGGAAAAACCTGCCGGCTTTCGCCTTCCCGCCTACGGAACCAGCTTGTCCAATATGGAAGCCGCCGCTGCCGGGATATCCGCATACTGTCTGACGTAGCTTAAATCCCCCTTGTCGTAATAGATTACATCGTTATGGTTCGGGAATACCATCCCAAACTCACCGACCGCAGTCTGGTAAATCGCGTCCAAGTCAATATTTTCCACGAGCGCCTCCTCTTTGCCCGCATTAATATCCTCCAAAACCACCAGATCGTCGCGCAGACCGGAAATTGTCTTGTCAAGGCGCGTCGATTCCGCCTGAAGATCCAGATAGCGGACGCAGAGCAGACCCATGCAGAACATCGCCCCGCACAGAAGGAGAATCCCGAAGAAACTGACACTGCGGCTGATGTGGAAAAGCTTTTTCCCGTCGCGCCTTGCCTGTTCCTCCCGCAGGCGCTCATAGCGGTCCGGCTCCCGCTCCGGCCGGTTTTTGCGCTGCGGCTGGTTATATTCCCTCTCCCGCCTTAACGGCTGTGCGTACGCCGCCCCTGCCCCGGCTGCCCGGCCAACGTTCTCCTTTGTTCGCCCGTAGCCGCGGGTTCCTGCCTTCCCTGCCGCACGTTCATCCCGGGAATGCTCCTGCCTTTGTTCCTGTACATTCAGCTTCCTGACGTTGCTGCCATGCACATAATATTCAGGGTCATAATGATAAGGATTTCTTCTTTCTGCCACGCAAATCCCTCTCTTTCCATAATTTGTCACCAAAAACTTAAGATTGTCCTCCCATTCGCTCAAAAACGCGCAGCTTCGCACTTTTTGACCTCGGATTTTCCTCCATTTCCCGCTCTGACGGGAGGATCGGTTTCCTCGTTAACGCTATCCCCTTCGCTTTTTTTCCACACACGCAGACCGGAAAATCCGGCGGGCAGATGCAGGGTTTTTCATTCCGTTTAAAGCATGTCTTTACAATACGGTCCTCCAGCGAATGGAAGGTGATGACACACAGCCTCCCCCCGTCATTTAACAAATCGATCATCCCATCCAGCGATTCGGTGAGTACCTCAAGCTCACGGTTGAGCTCAATGCGTATCGCCTGGAAGGTTCGTTTTGAGGGATGCCCTGCCCCCGCCCGCACCTTTGCCGGGATCGCCCCCCGGATTACCTCATTTAACTCGAAGGTTGTCTCAATCGGTTTTTCCTGTCTCGCCCGCACGATATGCTTTGCGATATTTTTCGCGAAATTATCCTCGCCGTAATCCCGTATCACGCGGTAGAGTTCGTGCTCACCGTACCCGTTTACAATGTCCCTCGCCGTCTTTTCCTGGCGGTCATCCATCCGCATGTCGAGCGGAGCGTCCTCCCGGTAGGAAAACCCCCGCCCCGGCGTGTCGAGCTGATAGGAAGAAACCCCAAGATCAAGCAGAATACCGTCCACTTTTTTGATTCCAGCCCACTCTAAGATTTCCCGGATATTGCAATAATTATTCCGGACGATCGTGACCCGGTCACGGTATGGTGCAAGGCGTTCTCCGGCGGCGCGCACCGCATCGGCATCCTGGTCGATCCCGATCAGCCTTCCTTCTTTCGCGAGCGCCGCAATATGCACGGAATGCCCCGCCCCGCCGAGCGTCCCGTCCACATAAATGCCATCCGGACGTACCCCAAGCTGTTCCAGACATTCCGTAAGAAGCACGGGCACATGCTTAAAACCATCTTCCTCCATCGTTACCTCCACGCCGCCTTTTCCCGCGGTTCTTAAAAAGGCCGCTAAAAAACCAGCCCCTGAGCCGCCGCCCTCTCCGCGGCATCATCCATGTTCCCAAAGCGGTTTTCCTGCCAGCGCCCGCTGCTCCACAGCTCAATCTTGTCCAATACGCCGACAAAAATAACGTCCTTCTCCAATGCTCCCTGCTCCCGCAAATGCGGCGGGATTAATATTCTTCCCTGTTTGTCGATTTCTATGTCCGCAGCGCCTGCAAGAAAATAGCGCTGCAGCTGTCTTGCCTCCTTCGTCCCCGGCAAAGCTTTTAACTGAACCGCAAATTCTTCCCATTTTTCGTCCGGATAAAGGAACAGGCAGCCATCAAGCCCCACGGTCACGACAAAATGTTCCCCGAGCGTTTCGCGGAACTTCGCAGGCACAAAGATTCTTCCCTTTGCGTCAATCGTGTGATTATACTGCCCCATGAACATAACCGTCACCTGCCGTTCCCGGACTGTACTTCCCGTCTGCACCACTTTTAACTGTTTATTCACCACTGCAGACCACTTTTCACCACTTTCACACTTCATTTTAACCGAAATTAGGAAAAATTGCAAGTGAAAGATAAAAAGATTGTGAGAGAAAACAAAAAAAGAAGGCCTCTTCTGTATATTTTACAGAAAAAACCTCCGTTCTTCTTTTTTAGATTGCGTTCTTCTTTTTCCGCAGTTTTAACCTTGCGGCAAGAATCAGTGCGATGCTTCCTGCAGCGAGAAGTCCGGATAGCAGCTGTGAAACCGGAAGCGGGCTTTTCCACAAAAACAGCTGGTCAGTCCTAAGTCCCTCCATCCAGAACCGCCCTGCGCCGTAACCCGCCAGATACCAGAGCAGCAGCTCCCCGTCATACTTTTTGTACTTTGCACACAGAAGGATCAGCACAAGAAGCGCGGCGTTCCAGAGGGACTCATACAAAAAAGTCGGGTGAACCTGGATATACTGTATGCCATCCTCCCAGACCGTATTGTTGCGGATTTTGATGATCTGCTCCAACGCCTCCCCCCTGCCGGCATAGCGCTTTTCCAGTACCGCCATGGAGCAGTTGTAATCACTGCTGACGACCCTGCGGTCCAGCTGCATGGCAAAAAGCCCGTCCGTGTATGTGCCGAAAGCCTCCCGGTTAAAGAAATTTCCCCATCTTCCGACTGCCTGCCCAAGCAGCAGGGACGGCACACAGATATCCGCCAGTATCCCGAAATTTACTTTCTTTACCCTCGCGTAAACCACCGCCGTGAGCACACCCCCGATGATACCGCCGTAAATCGCCATACCGCCGGTTCTTAAGTTAAAGACCGACAGCGGGTTATCCCGGAATGAATCCCACGCGAAAACCACATAGTACAGCCTCGCGCCAATCACCGAAAACAGGATCGCGTAGAGCGCGAAGTCGATCACCATATCCGCGCTCTGCCCGGCGCGCTTCGCACGGTAACACGCAAGCAGCACACCGAGCAGCATCCCGAAGACAATGATCATGCCGTAATACATAATATCAATCCCGAACAGATGGATGCCGCTCCCGACATTCCGGAACGAAATGCCGACGTTCGGAAAGCGAATATCGGTCTTTAAGCCCTGCAACATAGCGCCTCCATCAGACATTAAACCGGAACAGGACAACATCGCCGTCCTGAATGACATAATCCTTTCCCTCGGACCGTACCAGCCCTTTTTCCTTTGCTGCGTTAAAGCTTCCGCATTCCACGAGATTGTTGTAGCTTACGATCTCTGCGCGGATAAAACCGCGCTCAAAGTCCGAGTGGATCTTGCCCGCCGCCTGCGGTGCCTTCGTTCCTTCCTCGATCGTCCACGCCCTCGTCTCCTTCGGTCCCGCCGTCAGATAGCTCATCAGCCCGAGCAGCCGGTAACTCGCGCGAATCAGCTTATCAAGCCCCGACTCCGAGATCCCAAGCTCCTCCAAAAACATCTTTTTTTCGTCCTCGTCAAGCTCCGCGATCTCCTGCTCAATCTGTGCACAGATCACAAAAACCTCCGCCACGGCCGCCTGCTCGCTCTCACATTCTGCTGCGGCATGCTCCCGCACTTTTTTTACATACTCATTTTCCGTACCGTCCCCCGCCAGATCATTCTCCGCCACGTTCGCGGCATAAATCACCGGCTTGTATGTGAGAAGGTTAAAAGAAGCCAAAAGCGCCGTCTCATCCTCATCCTGGCACGCAAAACTCCGCGCCAGGCTCCCTGCTTCCATATGCTTGACCAGACGCTCTAAAAGCGCTGCTTCCTTAGCGGCGTTCTTATCGCCCGCCGCCGTCTTTTTCACCTTCGAATAGCGCCTCTCCAAAATCTCAAGATCCGAGAATATCAGTTCTAAATTGATCGTCTCGATGTCCCGCACCGGGTCGATGCTGCCCTCCACATGGATGATGTTACTGTCCTCAAAACAGCGCACCACATGCACGATCGCGTCCACCTCGCGGATATTCGCCAAAAATTGGTTCCCAAGCCCCTCGCCCTTTGACGCACCCTTCACCAGCCCCGCGATATCCACAAATTCAATCACTGCCGGGGTGATGCGCTCCGAATGATATAGGTCGCCCAGCACCTTCAGCCGCCCATCCGGCACCGGGACAACACCTACATTCGGGTCAATTGTGCAGAACGGATAGTTTGCCGACTCCGCGCCCGCCTTTGTCAGGGAGTTAAACAGTGTACTTTTCCCTACGTTTGGTAATCCGACAATCCCTAGTTTCATTTTATTTCACCTGTCAGGAAGCCCTAAATATCAAAACTTCCCGCCTTTCTCGATATTTTGTTTCACTATTTCCGGAGCATCCTGCGTTACGTTCCCCCAAATTGAACGATGTCTGCCCACTGCCCGCCCTGTTCAATCCATCGTTTCCGCCATCAAAAGCGTCCCCGCCGAAAAATCCACAAAAAGCTCCCCCTCCGCGGCCTCGTTGCTGATGCAAAGGCTGCTCTCCTGCAGCAGCGTATGTTGATGCAGCGGATAACAAAAGCCCCGGAGTGTAAGCCCTGTTACTTCTGGCGTGAGCGCCAAAAAAGAAATATACTTCCCAAACTGCCCCTTTGCCGGAAAGCAAAATCCGGCCCGATGCACGGAAATTCGGTTGTTCGCGTCCACGATGCAGGCAGAAATGCCGGCTTTTGCAAAGAGTTCCAGCAAAAAAACATTGGCGAGCGTGTGGTCAAATCTCGTCCCGGTCGCCCCCAAAAGCACCACCCGCTCCGGGAAAAAGGCACCGCCCGCTTCTTTTGCCCGTTCTAACTCTAAAGCCAGCGACACTGCGATCTCCGTGTCCGTATCATCCTTGTGGGAGTCGTAGCGGCGCACCGCCACACCAGCCTTCGCCCTCTGCAAAAGCCCCTCCTCGCCGAGCGTATCAAAATCGCCGACCAGATAATCTGCGGAAAGCCCCAGCTGTTCCGCTGCGAGCACTCCTGCATCAACGGCGATGACATGGTCAAACCTGCGCCCGCATAGATATCTCCCTGCCGTTTTCACATCCACATTCCCTCCCGTGACAACCAGCACGCTCACAGCTTTAAATCCCTCGCCTTGCGCAGCTGTTTGCGCTGCATCTCATAAATATATCGCGACAGGTTCCGGCTCGTTTCCTTAAAGCGGCAGCCATAATAATAGCGGAAAGATCCCTGCCTGCTCTCAAGCCTACGGACAACCCTCGCCCGGCAGCTGATCGTCCCAAAATCCTCCGTCTCAAAATCAAAGCTCAACTCATCGCCGTTTTCCAGCTTCTGGTCCATGTAAATCCCCGCGCCATCCTCACTGATATCCTTTAACACCGCCCTGCAGTCCACATAGCGGAAGCAGTCCGCCCGCATCACGTCCATGCTCGCGTCGTAATTGAAGATCGTCTCGCTATGTAGTTCCTCCACATCATCAAATTCCCGCAGCCGCTTCGCGTCATGCACCATGTACTGCACGATCAGCTTTTCCCCGACAAAAACGCGGTAGGCATTTCTGCGGTTAAAGCTCTCACCTTCCTCATCCGAGTAGAAGCAATGGAGCTTTTCCCCGTCAAGCTCCGTCACCCCGCCAACGACCGATTTCCATTTCCACATCCGCTCCTCGTCGCGGTAAACGATATCAACCACATCCGTCGGAAGAAATTCAAATACACGCATCTTGCTCGCAATCAGCGTCACGCAGACACGCCCGTTTGCCGCATCCTCAATCTTACTCACAACCCGGTAGTGGTAACCCTCCCGGGTAATATAGATTTCAAGCGGCTTCCCGATCTTTAATTCACTCAGCAGCATTTGCAAAGGCCTCCTTAAACCCGGCAATATTTTCCTCGATATTTCCGCAAAAAACAGATGTACCGGCGACAATATTATTTGCCCCCGCCGCAAGTACCTCCCTGACATTCTCCAGGCTGATACCGCCGTCCACCTGGATATCCGGGCAGGAGATTTCCTCCTCCCTCGCAAGCTCCATGATCCTTCCCGGCTTTTTGAGCATGTCGGGCAGGAATTTCTGTCCGCCAAACCCAGGGTTCACCGTCATGACAAGTACCTGGTCAACCTCCCGCAAGATGTGGCGCAATACGTCCACCGGGGTCGCCGGATTGATGGCCACACCCGCTTTCATGCCGAGGCGCTTGATCTGGGTAACCACGGTGTGCAGATGGGTGCAGGCCTCGTAATGCACCGTCAGGATGTCTGCACCGCATTTTTTAAAATCTTCCAAAAAGCGCAGAGGTTCCTCTACCATCAGATGGACATCAAAAATAAGCCCCGTCACCTTCCGGATCGATTCAATCACCGGCATGCCGTACGAGATCCTTGGGACGAACTGCCCGTCCATAACATCGATATGCACCATGTCTGCCCCTGCCGCTTCCACTCTGCGCAGCTGTTCCCCAAGAACCGCAAAATCCGCCGAAAGTATGGATGGTGATAAATAATACATTGTTATACCCCTTTTCTTAATACCTTTTCCTATTCCTGAGCTCATTCAGCAAAAGAATATAGTTTTCGTAGCGCTCCCTGTGGATGCACCCTGCTGCCACCGCTTCCTTCACGGCGCATTCCGGCTCTTTATCGTGCAGGCAGCTCAAATACCGGCACTCCCCCGCAACGCCGGAAAATTCCGGGTAGCAGTCCTTTAACTCTTCCTTTTCAATCTCCCGAAGCTCAAGGGAACTAAATCCCGGCGTGTCAAACAAATAGGTTCCTCCGCCTACGTAAAACAGTTCCGAATGCCTCGTCGTATGCTTTCCCCTCCGGATCTTCTCGCTGATATTGCCCGTCTGCATATTTGCCTCCGGATAAAGCAGGTTTAAGATCGACGATTTCCCGACACCGGAAGGACCTGCGAGCACGGTCGTCCTGCCCGCAAGCACGGCGGAAAGTTCCCGAAGGCCGTCCCCCTCCTTCGCGGAAACCATCAGCACACGGCATCCGCTTTTTTCATATATACGGGAAAACTCCTCCTCTGCCTGCGCATCAACCTGATCCTTTTTGTTAAAGCAGATCAATGTCTTCATGTGCTGTTTCTGCATCAGCACGAGGAATCGGTCGAGCAGGTTCAGGTTCGGTGCGGGCCAGGAGAGCGCGAACACGATGACCACCTGGTCGGCATTTGCCACTGCCGGGCGGATCAGGCTGGTTCTGCGTTCCCTGATCTCCTCGATGTTTCCCGTCATCGCTGCCGGGTCGAGCACGCTAAGCTTTACATCGTCCCCCGGCAGCGGCTTTATCCCGCGGTTCCTGAAAATCCCTTTCGCTTTGCACTCATACACGCCCTCGCCTTCCACGTTGACATAGTAAAAGCCCGCAACCCCTCTAATAATTTTTCCAAGCATGCTTCCGCTCCCCTAATTGATGCGGACAGCCTTAAGCTCTACCGGATAACTTCCGGCATACGGCTCGCCGTTAAACCACACGGAAACCGTCGCCATGCCCTCGGTAAAACCGTCGTTCTCATCCAACGAGATGTTGAAATAATACGGGAAATCCCCCGCCGAAAACAGCCTCGATTCCTCCTTTGTGATATCCACCTCGTTCCCATCCTGGGATAACGTGATATAAAGTGTTGCCGTATCACTCTCCGTAAGCGGCCAGTCGCTGATCACGACCGTCGCCTGGTAACTGTAGAGAGGCTCCGGTTCCGGAGTCGGGGTCGGCGTTGGCTCTTCCTCCTCCGGGGTCGGGGTTGGTTCCTCCTCCTCCGGGGTTGGGGTCGGCTCTTCCTCCTCCGGTGCAGGGGTCGGTTCCTCCTCCGGGGTTGGGGTCGGCTCCGGAGTCGCGACCACCTCCGGCCCGGTACTTAACGCAATGTCAACCTTGGTTCCCGCCGCGATGCGTTGCCCTTCGCTAAAGCTCTGGAAACATACGAGCCCCTCCGCGTACTTGTTGCTGCTCGTGTAGTTCGTGGAACCCTGGGAAAGCCCTGCTTTTGAAAGTGCCGCGACCGCCTCCTCCTCCGTCAGGCCGAGAAGCTTCGGCATATCCGTCAGTGTAATATCCGGTCCGGTGCTGACAACGATCGTGACCGTCCCGCCTTCCTCAAGATATTCCTCCGCCGCCGGCTCGGTGCGGATAACCATACCGTTCTCATAGTCCGTGCTCGCCTCGTAGGAAGGCTTTGTCTCAAACCCGATCCCCTCGAGCTCCGTCCTCGCCTTATCAAGCGTATAGTAAGCAACATTCGGGATCTGCTTCGATTCCGGTCCCGCGCTGATCGTCAGCTCAATCGTGCCGTCCGGGGCGATCGACGCATGCTCCGGCGGATACTGGTCTACCACATACCCCTTCGGGACATCTTTGGAATACTCCTCCTTATCGCTGATGATGCTGAAATTCGGGGAGACCATCTGCAGGTTTGCGACCGCGTCGTCAAGCTTTAATCCGACCACACTTACCATATCTTTCATGCCGATCTGCTCCGTCGTCGGGCTTGGCGCTACCGTCATTGTCGGGGTTGCCCCGGGTGTCGGGGTCACTCCCGGATCTTTGTTGAAAATATCAAGCACACCGGACAGGTTGATCACAAGATAGATGAGCGCAAGTCCTAGGGCTACTGCCGTGATGATTGTCCCGATGATGATAAATTTCTCGAACCTCGGGTCAACACCGTCTAGGTCCTCCTCCTCCTCTTTCTGGACTTTCTTTGCGTTTGAGGCGGTTTCCGGATGGCTGTCATAGTAGACTGCCGGTGATTTCGCGGCACTCTTGATCGATTCCATCTCCGCGTCGGTCATGTTGATCGTCGGGGAATCCGGAACGGAAACCGATGCCAGCTTTACAAAATCCCCGTTCGGGTTCGTGATCGAACAGCGCAGGTCGGTAATCAGTTCCGAGGCAGAAAGATAGCGGCGCTCCGGCTTTTTCTGCATACACTTCTGGACGATCTTCTCGATGCTTGGCGGCACATCCGGGCGCAGCTCGCGGATCGGTTTCGCCTCATCGTTGATGTGGGAGAGCGCAACCGAGACGGAATTATCCCCCGCAAACGGAACGATGCCGCAGAGCATTTCGTAGATTGTGACACCGAGGGAATAAATATCGCTCTTCTCGTCGGAATAACCGCCCCTGGCCTGCTCCGGCGAAAGGTAATGCACCGAACCGACCGCATTCTGCGACACGGTGTTTGAGGTTGCTGCCTTCGCGATACCGAAATCCGTCACCTTTACCTTGCCGTCCCTTGAAATGATAATATTCTGCGGTTTGATATCGCGGTGGATGATATGGTTCGCGTGCGCCGCCTCCATACCCTGCGCGATTTGGATGGAAATACCGATGGCTTCCTTGATCTCCAATTTCCCTTTGCGCTCGATGAACTTCTTTAACGTGATGCCCTCCACAAGCTCCATCACAATGTAATACAGCCCCTCATCGTCGCCGACATCATAAACATTTACGATATTCGGGTGGGAAAGCCCCGCGGCCGACTGTGCCTCCGCGCGGAACTTCGCCACGAAATTCTTGTCGCTCGAATATTCATTTTTCAGTATTTTGATCGCCACATAACGGTTTAACCTGTGGCATTTGGCCTTGTAGACATCTGCCATCCCGCCGGAACCTACTTTATCAATGATCTCGTAGCGTTCACTGATGTACATACCTGGTTTAATCATAAATCTACCTCATTTCTGCATAATCCTTGCCATCCCCGGCGCACTCACCGACCAGGACGATGGAGATATTGTCCCTTCCGCCGTGCTCGTTCGCCAGCCGCAAGAGCTCGCTTCCCGCTTTTTCGATATCCCCCTGGTTTTGCCTTACCACCGAGAATATCTCGCGGTCGTCCATCATATTGGAGAGTCCGTCCGAGCACAGCAGGATGATATCCCCCTCCCGCAGCGGAACCTCAAAAAAATCCGGAACCACACCCACGTTCGCTCCCATCGCCCTTGTAATGACATTCTTATTCGGGTGAAAGCGGGCCTCCTCCCGCCTTAACTCCCCGCGCCGGATCATCTCCTCCACAAGCGAGTGGTCCTGCGTAATCTGCATGATTTCCTCCTGCCCGATCAGGTACAGCCTGCTGTCCCCGATGTTGGCAACATACATATCTTCCCCGTCGATCGTCGCCGCCACAAAAGTGGTTCCCATCCCTTTTAGCTCAGGCCTTTCCTCCGCCTGTTCGATCAGCAGCCGGTTCGCACGGTTTACGGCTTCCTCCATTGTCTGGATCAGGGTTTTTCCCTCTCCCTCCCCTACTTGGCGTACAAACTCCTCCACGGCAAACCGGGACGCGAAATCACCCGCATTATGTCCTCCCATCCCGTCCGCCACAATAAAAAGATTCGGCAGGATCCCCAACTTCTCTTTTCTGCAATATACATAATCCTGGTTCGTCTTTCTCTTTTGTCCTATGTCCGTAACAGAATACGTCTTCATCCCCGGCTCACCTCCCGTCCATATAGCTCTTGCGCAGCTGTCCGCACGCAGCATTGATATCGGAGCCCATTTCTCTTCTTATAGTAACATTTATTCCGTTTTTTTCAAGTATATTTTTGAAATTTTGTATATTTCGGGGATCGGAACGCTTAAAATCACGCTCCCTCACCTCATTGACCGGAATCAGGTTGACAAGGCAGTTCTTTCCTTTAACAAGCCGGGCAAGCTCCCCTGCCTGCCCGGCAGAATCATTTACTCCCGCTATGAGGCTGTACTCAAATGTCAGCCTGCGCTTGGTTATTTTATAATAATCATCGAGCGCCTCCATCACCTGTGCGAGGGGATACATCCTGGCAACCGGCATCAGCCCCTCCCGGTCCGCATCCTTCGGCGCATGCAGCGAAAGCGCAAGGTTGGCGGTAAACCCCTCTTCCGCGAACTGCCTTATGCGCGGCGTGATGCCGCAGGTTGATACCGTCACATTCCTGCCGCTGATATTTAGACCGTTGCCATCGCTGACCATCCGCAAAAACGTTACCAGATTATCATAATTGTCAAACGGTTCCCCCATCCCCATCACGACAATGTTTGAAACGCGCTCGCCGGTTATTTTCTGGATCTGATACACCTGCTCGAGCATCTCGGACGGCATAAGGTTCCTCACAAGCCCTGACAGGGTGGACGCGCAGAAGCGGCAGCCCATCCTGCACCCGACCTGGGAGGAAATACAGACCGAATTGCCGTGACGGTAACGCATCAGAACACTCTCGATCACATTGCCGTCCGGCAGCCGGAACAAAAACTTGCAGGTGCCGTCCTCTTCCGATTCCAGGCATTCCACGGCATGCAGCGTGCATAAGGAAAAACTTTCCTTACATTTTTCCCGCAAGCTGCGGGAAATATTCGTCATCTCATCAAAACTGCCGCAAAGTTTTTTGTGAAGCCATTCGTAAATCTGAACCGCACGGAATGGTTTTTCACCGAGCTGTCCGATCTCCTCTTTCACCCTTGCAAGCTCCATTGATTTGATATCCTTTTGTATCATTTGCAGTTTTCCCCACCTTTCTTCCGGAAACGGGCAACAAAAAAGCCATCCCATTTCCCTGCTTCCGGCAAAAGCTGTAAATACCCGTCCTCCCCAACCGACGCAGCCAAAGCTTCCGGAAGATAACGCCCCAGCCCTTCCGGCACAAGCCCCTCCGACTCCGAAAGCCAGACCGCGTTCCCGCGGTTCTCCCGCGGGTTTACGGTACAGGTCGAATAAACCAGCACACCGCCCGGCTTTACATACTGCGCGGCAGCCCGCAGGATTTTCCTTTGCAGCACCGCGAGTTCGTCCAATCCTTCCGGTGTCATATTATATTTTATGTCAGGTTTTTTCCCGATGATCCCAAGACCCGAACACGGAAGATCCGCAAGAACGACATCCGCCTGTAAGACATCCTGCCTGCGGCATTCCGCCGCGTCAAAAAGCATTACCTCCACATTGTCAAAGCCGCAGCGCTCTGCGTTCTCACGGATTTTTGCGAGTTTGTACTCCGAGATATCCCTCGCGGAAACCCTCCCCCTTCGGGATACCGGGGCATTTTCCGGCGCAGAAACAGCATTTTCCCCACACCGTTCCCTTTCATGGGACGTATCCCTCTTCCTTTCGCCCTGCGCATACGGCGGCGTTTCTATCTCCCTCTCCCTCATGATAAGCACATCCGCGGCGTGCAGTGCCTTTCCGCCCGGTGCCGCGCAGCAGTCGATCACATAATCCCCGGCAGCAATGCCCGCGCATAATACCGGCAGCATCGAACTCTCATCCTGCACCGTAAAATCACCCTGCGCAAACCCCGGCAGCCCCTGTACCGACTCAATGCCCGACAAATGCAGCGCCCCGGGCACAAAATTCCCTGCCTGTACGCTGACCCCCGCCTGCACAAACCTCTCCCGGCATTGTGCAACACCGCATTTTGACTGGTTTACGCGCACCGTAAGCCCCGCAGGCTCCAAAAACGAGGCAAACATTTTTTCCGTGCGTTCCCTGCCATACCATGACAAAAACGCAGCAGCCAGCCACTCCGGCACCGAGTATGTGAGCGAGAGCGCTTTCTTTTCCGGCATTGCGGCAAACGCATCCGAAAGAGAGAGCGGATTTCTCACCGCATTGCGCAGGATGCCGTTGACAAATCCGGATAACCCCGCAAACCCGCGCTTCTTCGTGAGCTTCACCGCCTCGTTGCAGACAGCGGAAGGCGGCACGTCCATATAGTATAGCTGATAAAACCCCATCCTCAAAATACCTTTGACCGTCGGTTTTAGTTTATCCGTCCCCGTCCGCGAATAATGACCCAGCAAAAAATCCAGCGTCAACAGCCGCTCCAGCGTCCCGGAGAAGAGGCGCTTCGCAAAGGCGCGCTCCTTTTTTTCCATATCCGGGTACTTTGCAAGTTCTCTTGCCGCCACGATATGCGAAGGCTTTTTTTCCTCCGTCACCGCGAGCAGCATGTCAAGCGCCACAGCCCTTGCCTGCATCAGTCATCTCTCCTTCCGAACAGCAGAAGAAGACGCAGGAGCTGTAAAATGGATGCCGCTGCCGCTGCCACATATGTGAGCGCTGCTGCCGAAAGCACTTTCCTCGTGCCCTTTACTTCGTCCCCATAAAGAATCCCCATATCCGCGAGCGCGCGCACCGCGCGGTTGGATGCATTAAGTTCCACCGGAAGCGTTACAAGCTGGAAAAGTACGGAAAGGGAAAAAAGCAGGATGCCTGCCGTGATAAAGAAATTGGAACTGCGCGAGCCAATCATAAGCCCGACAAGAATCAAAGGCCAGGACAAGCCTGCACCGATATTGGCCGCCGGAACGATCGCCGTGCGCAGTTTCAGCGGCAGATATGCCCTCGCGTGCTGGATCGCGTGACCGCACTCATGTGCCGCCACCCCGACCGCCGCCACCGACGTACTGTCGTACACCGATTCCGAAAGGCGCAGTACCTTGTTCCTCGGATCATAATGATCCGTCAATTCCCCTTCCACCAGCTCGATTGCCACATCATAAATTCCGTTCGAATGCAGGATCCGTTCCGCGGCAACCGCCCCGGTCAGCCCCGAAAGGCTGCGCACTTTCTGGTACTTCGCGTAAGTACTCTTGACCTTGGCGGAAGCCGCAAGGCTTAATACCATGCCGATCAATACCAGAATGTAAGTCCAATCCCAATACATATATTATTCCTCCTGTTTAAAGTTTGGCATATACCACATGCTGTTTTTACCATAGTAAGTATATCTTACCAGTAAAATGCGTAAATTCTTTTACATTCTCATTAAAATTTTCTTAAAACTCGCAACATCCCTGCCAAAACCCGATTCCGGGCAGCTCCGGAAAAACGCTTCCCCGCCTGGCACAACCCGATAACGGCAAAAGCATACGCCCCTGCATTAGCCCAGACGCATCCCGCATTTTAAGGCGTAACCGCGCAGGAACTCCGCCGCCGTCATGCGCCGCTTCCCCTCAAGCTGCAGCTCCCGCACGGTAAGCCCGCCGTCCCCGGTTAAAACCGTAAAAGAATCCGCTTCCACCGCAGACACCATGCCGCAGCAGAAGGCAGATTCCTTCCCCCGCTGCAGTTCCTTGGCGGACAGCGGTACGGCCTCACACCGGAAAAATTTCAGGATTTTCCCGTCAAGCACCGTGTACGCACTCGGCCAAGGGTTAAACGCCCGCACCATGCGCTCCAAAGCATCCGCCGGCTGTGAAAAATCAAGCCGTCCCATCTCTTTTGAAAGCATCCCAACATGGCTCGCCTGCGCCTCGTCCTGCGGCGTGCGCACCGCCGTGCCGTCCGCGATCTGCCCGATCGCACGGCGCAGTGCCACGCAGCCCGCCGCCGCGAGTTTGTCGTGCAGGCTGCCGCCTGTCTCGTCCGGTGCGACCGCCACCACCTCGCGCGTGATCATATCGCCGGTATCAATCCCCTGCGCCATGTACTGGATCGTCACGCCCGTCTCACGCTCCCCGTTCAGGATCGCATATTGGATCGGCGCGGCACCCCGGTATTTCGGCAGCAGGGAGGCATGGACATTGATACACCCGTATTTCGGCATATCCAAAAGCCGCTTCGGGAGAATCTGCCCAAAAGCCGCCACAACAATCAGCTCCGGCGCAAGCCTTTCCATACAGGAAAGAAACTCCTCCTCCTTTACCCTTTCCGGCTGATAAACGGGCAGCCCATGTGCGGCTGCCACACGCTTGACCTCCGAATAAGCAAGCCCATGCCCGCGTCCCTTCGGCCTGTCCGGCTGCGTCACGACCGCCGCCACCTCGTCCCCTGCCGCAAGCATATTCTCCAAAATGACCGCCGCAATTTCCGGGGTTCCCATGTAAACAATCTTCATACATCCTCATTTCCGCAGGACAGCGGCCATTGCCGCCCTACTTAAACTATTTCCGCCACTTCTGTGTTCTGCAAAAAGACCGCTTCCCCTTACTCGGAAGCCCTCGCATCATGCAGTTCCCCCTCCACCCGCTCAACGTACAAAACGCCGGAGAGATGGTCGATCTCATGGCACATCGCACGGGCGAGCAGCTCCGTTCCCGTGTACTCCACCGGCTGCATATTCCGGTCAAGCGCCTGCACCTTCACAAAATTTGGCCGCGTTACTTTCCCGGACTTGCCAGGCACACTAAGACATGCCTCATCCCCTGTCTGCTCCCCGGAAGTCTCCACAATCCTCGGATTGATCAGCACCATCGGCTCGTCGGCATTCTCCGACACGTCAATCACGACAAGCTGCTTTAATACACCGACCTGCGGCGCTGCCAGCCCCACACCGTCCGCGTCATACATCGTCTCAAGCATATCGTCGATCAAGGATGCCAGACGGGGTGTCATCTCCGTGATCTCCTTTGTCTGCTTATTTAAGATACTGTCCCCGATTTTCCTGATTTTACGAATTGCCATCCCATTCCTCGTTTCTGTGCGGCTTAATTTTTTTAGGGCCCGCGGAAACCGCACCTCCGCAAACTTCTTTCCATTCCCGCGCACCGCCCCCGGCACGCGCGGCCATTTTGACCCGCGCTCAATACCCGTTCACCGGGTCAAAATCAAATTGTACACCCGCATTCTTAAACTGCTCCGAGTATAATATATAACCTTCCAGAAAATTTTTCAAGGCTACAAGCGAAGAATAATCGGATTCTTTCAAATAAATCATCCTCCGGTACCGATCGTTCGCTTTCGCAAGCGATGCCGGGGCAGGTCCCACCATTGTGGTTGTCATGGCATTGTCTGAGAGGAAATGCGCCGCCGCACCGGATAAAAGCGCCGCCGCCGCGTCCGCCCGTTCCTCCTTCGCTGAGAACACGAGCACGGCAAGGACATGGGAAGCGGGCGGGTACAAAAGTGCTTTGCGGAACGCAATCTCCTTCCGGAAAAATCCCTCATAATCCCCCTCTGCCGCCGCCCTGACCGCGTAATGGCCCGGCTGGTAAGTCTGGATCACGACATCCCCGGAAAGTTCCCCCCGCCCCGCCCGCCCCGCCGCCTGTGCCAGCAGGTCAAACGTGCGCTCCGCCGCCCGGTAGTCCGCGGAATTTAAGGATAAGTCGGCAGCAAGGATTCCCACCAGAGTGACCTTCGGAAAATCATGCCCCTTTACGATCATCTGCGTACCGACCAGAATATCCGCCTCCCCGCAGGAAAACGCCGACAAAATCTCCCCGTAATCCTCTTTTTTCTTCGTCGTGTCCGCGTCCATGCGCAGTACCCGCGCATCCGGGAACATTTTTTTTACACCCTCCTCAATCTTTTGTGTGCCGGTGCCAAAACCTGCGATGTATCTCGAACCGCACACCGGGCAGAGCGCCGGCTTTTTCTGCCGCTCCCCGCAGTAGTGGCAGACCAGCATCCCGTCGCCATGCTCCGTCATCGAAATATCACAGTGCGGGCATTTCATTACATGTCCGCATGCACGGCAGGAAACAAACCCCGCGTACCCCCTTCGGTTTAAAAAAAGCATCGTCTGCTGCCCGCACGCAATCCGTTCCTTTATCTTCTCCTGCAGAACCCGGGAGAAAATCGTCCGGTTTCCCGCCGAGAGTTCCTCCCGCAAGTCGACCACCGTAACGGCAGGCATCCGCGCCCCGGGTACCGCGCGCCTCTTCAGCGTAAACATGGTATACTCGCCCTTTAACGCCCGCGCGTAGGACTCGAGCGACGGTGTCGCGGAACCTAAGACCACGGACGCGCCGGACAGGCGCGCCCGTTCGACCGCCACCTCGCGCGCGTGGTATTTCGGCGGCATTTCACTTTTGTAGCTGCTCTCATGTTCCTCGTCAAGGATGATCAGCCCGAGCTTTTGAAACGGCGTAAACAGCGCGGACCGCGGGCCGATCATGATATCAATCTCCCCCCTTTTTGCCCGCAGGCTCTGGTCATAGCGCTCCCCCGCCGACATGCGCGAATGTAAGACCGATACCCGCTCCCCAAAGCGGTGGTAGAAGCGCCGGAGCGTCTGGTAGGTCAGCGCGATCTCCGGGATCAGCATGATCACCTGCCTTCCCGCGCGCACCACATCCCCGATCACCGACAGATAGACCTCCGTCTTGCCGCTCCCCGTCACTCCGTGGATCAGGTAGGTTCTATGCCTCCCCTCCGCAAGATCTGCGGAAATCCGGTCATGGATAAATCGCTGGTCTTCATTGAGCCCTGTCTCCCCTGCCGGCACCGCCGCACGATGCACTGCCTCCATCCCGGATTCCCCGCCTCCGGCAGGAAACCCCAACATGCCCGTAAGCGGGTTGCGGTAACTTTCCTGCGCGCGCACCTTAACGATTCCCTCCCTCGCCAATGCCTGTACCGTCGCGGAGGAAACCGCGAGCTTTTCCGTCACCGTCTCCCAAGGCAGTTCCCGCACGCGCATCAATTCGCACAAAAGCCGCTCCTTCGCCACATGCTTCCTGCGCCGGGCAAGCGCAAGCGCATCGCCCGCCACATCCGCACCCGCCGCAAGCACCACCGTCTTCTTCTCCACCCGGCGCACCGCCTGCTTCACCGGGAGCACCGTGCGCAGCGCATCATTCATTGTCGCGCCGAAATTTTCACGGATGAAATATGCCAGCGCGATCATCTGGCTCTCGATCACCTCACCGCCCTCTTTGATTGCAAGAATCGGTTTGATGCGCTCCAACTCAATTTTAGGCTCCTCAGAAAGCCCGACAATATAGCCCTCCCGCTTCCCGTGCCCGAACGGCATCACCACGGGCGCGCCCACGACCGCCGCCGCGGCAAGAGATTCCGGGATACGGTATTGATATGTCTTATCCAGTTGTCCGCTCGAAATATCCACGATTACATCCGCGTACATGTCCCTTTCCTCCCCTTGCTGCCTTTTATTCCTGCTTCACGGTCCGCATTCTTCCCAAGTCCCCGTTTTTCCACGGGAATTAAAGCTTATATCCCTGCTGTTTTAAATCCTGGAACCCCTGTGGTGTCTCCTCCGTGGAAAACGCCGCTACCAGTTCTTCCAGCTTCATCCCGCGCGAGCCCTTAAACAAGATCGCATCCCCTTCCCGCACATATTCCCTTAAAAACGCAAGCGCACGGGCGTTATCCTCAAAAAGCGAGCACGATGTCCGACAGCCGGTTTCCCCGCCGGAATTTTCCCCGGACATGGCACACCGCCCTGCCCGTTCCTGCACCGCCGCCGCATAATACTTTGCCTCCTGTCCGATCGCCACGATATGATCCACCCCGCGCCCTGCAGCGTAGTACCCGACCTGCTCATGGCATTCCTTGGAGACCGCGCCAAGCTCCAGCATATCCGCCAGCACCGCGATATGCCGCCCCGCCTTCACCGCCATCAGACTGTCGATGCCGCCCCGCATCGAGTCCGGGCTGGCATTGTAAGTATCATCAATTAAAATCAGCCCGCCCGCGTTGATCCTGCCGCCCCGCATCGCCATCGGCCGGTAGCCGGAAAGCCCCTCTGCCGCCTGCCCTGCCGCGATGCCGTACTGCCCTGCCACCGCAAACGCCGCCAGTGCATTGAGCACATTGTGCTGTCCGGCAACCGAAAGGCGCACCAAAAGACCGTCAGCTCCCCCGCCAAAAAGCCGGAATCCGATCCGCTCATCAACGACATGAATGTCCCCCGCATGATAATCACAGCCCTCCTGTGTGCCGTAAGTAACCACACGGATATGCGGAAACCGTTCCGCTGTCACCACATCCATCGCGACACCGTGCACAAAAACCGTCCCATCCTGTCCATCATCCCGCATCACACCGGACATTTTTTCCCCGCGGACCGCCCTCCAGGCATCCGCAACTTCCCGCAGCATCGGGTCATCCGCGTTGAGGAACAATGTCCCGCCCTCCGGAAATTCATTGATGATATTCAGTTTTTCCCGGCGGATGTTTTCCTTTGAGCCAAGCTGCCCGATGTGGGAGACCCCGATATTCGTCATGACCGCACAATCCGGGCGCGCCACGCGCACAAGCCTTTCCATCTCGCCGGGCAGGCTCATCCCCATCTCAATCACCGCGATCTCATGCTTCTCCTCCAGCCGGCACATCATGCGCGGCAGTCCGACCTGGCTGTTCATGTTCCCCGCCGTCTTCAACGTACAAAGCCCCGTCTCCAGCGCCGCCGCCAGCATCTCCTTTGTCGTTGTCTTGCCGACGCTGCCCGTCACGCCGATCACCGGAACCGCAAACGTCCTCCGCACATATGCCCCGAAGCACTGCAATGCCGCCACATTCGGGTTCTTCTCCCCGGTCCGGCCGATATATACGCAAGCCATATCCGCACCGCACTGCACGGGCACATCCTTCCTGCATGTAAACGTTGCCCGCATCCCGTGCGCATAGGCATCCCCGATAAAATCATGCGCGTCCACCCGCTCCCCGATCACCGGGACAAACATGGTCGCCGCGTCCCCCTCTTTCGAATTGGTTGAAAATTCTGTAATCCCGATACTGCCATCCCCACAGAGCAGCTCCCCGCCCACGATCTTTGCAATCTCACTTACCGTATACGCCCTCATCGCAAACCCCTTCTCAAAGCCATAATATTGTAATTATACTACATTTTCCGGAGAATGGGAACTATTTTTTTCCTGGCAGCTCCCCTACGGAAGTTTTCAGGAATGAATAAGAAAACGGGGACAGGAAGAAGCAGAACTCGGATGGGTCAACTGTCATTTTAGGCTTATTGGCAAACCGGGAAGTTATAAAACCATAGCGGCAGCGATTTCCCCGTACACATCTGCACACAAAAAAGCTGCCGTGCAGGGATCCCCACACGACAGTTTTTTGTGATCATCCGCACATTGTTTCCAATGCGCCAAACGCTTAGTGCGTCAGGAAGAACATCGCCGCAAACAGTGCGCCGATCACCCATGTCCCAACATTCACTTCCTTCCCCTTACCCGTAAACAGTTTTAAGAAAATGTAGGAAATCAGACCGAACGCAATACCATAGCTGATGTTGTACGTAAACGGCATGAACGAGATCGTGAGGAAGGCCGGAAGCGCGATGGCAGGATCATTCCACTCAATCTTTAATACCGCACCCATCATGAGGACACCGACAAAGATCAGGACAGCCGCCGTAGCACAGCCCGGGATCAGCGAGGCGATCGGGCTCAGGAACATCGTGATAAAGAACATTGCAGCCGTCACCATTGCAGAAAGCCCGGTGCGCCCGCCCTCCGCAATACCGGAAGATGCCTCTACGAAGGTCGTGACCGTCGATGTACCGCAGACCGAACCGCAGACCGTAGCGATCGCGTCGGAGAGCATTGCCTTCTCAAAATTCGGAACCTCGCCTTTCTCGGTCAGCATATTCCCGCGGGAGCATGCGCCGAACAACGTGCCAAGCGTATCAAACATATCCACAAGACAGAACGCGAGCGCAGTCGTCACCAGAAGGATGATGAGCGAAGCGGTGCTGTGGTCTGCCAGATATCCGGAGAAATCAAAACCCTGCGTGAATACCTTGCCGAGCGCAAGCTCCCCGAAATCTTTAAATGCGGCGAACGGGTTAAAATTGAACTTGTCCCCAAAACCCACATAAAAATCCTTCACCGTGAACCCCAGGATATAGTAAGCCAGCGTGCCGCCAAGCATCCCCCAGAACACAGCGCCCTTGATCTTGCGCGCGGAAAGTGCGGCGATCGCGATCAGCGTAAAGATCGTGACGAGCAGCGGCATGATCGTCGCCCAGGTCGCCGTACCGTTAAACACATTGAACGACACAAGGGTGACACAGGTGGAACTGTTCAGCACGACAATTCCCGCGTTCTGGAGACCAAGGAACGCGATGAACAGACCGATGCCTGCCGGGATCGCCATGCGCACGGAGGCCGGGATCGCATCAAAAATCTTCTTGCGGACACCGGTCAGCGTCAGGGCGATGAACAGCACACCGTCAAAAAGAACCAGCAGCAGCGCATTTGCGTAAGTCAGCCCGAAGCCAAAACATACGGTATAGACAAAAAACGCATTCAGGCCCATACCGGAAGCCTGCGCAAGCGGCAGATTGGCAAGCAGGCCGATCAAGAGCGTGCCCGCGACCGCGGAAATCGCCGTGGCAATATAGACCGCGTTGTACATCTTATCCGCTGTCGTGCCGGACATCTCCGCCAGATCCGAAAACATGCCCGAATTGACCATGAGGATGTAAGCCATCGCCATGAAGGTCGTAAGTCCCGCCAGAATCTCGGTCTTGACCGTGGATCCCTTTTCTTTTACCTGAAAATACTTTTCCATAAGGAAACAACCTCTTTCTGCGCCGTACATAATATTAGGGATGAACCACCCGGAGAATACCCCGTCCCTCCAGAAGTGCATCCACGCCCCCGCATGGACAGCGCCGTCATGCGGGATGCAATTTTCAGAATACTTTATAAAAATACCATAAACTCCGTATAAAATCAAGCACTAGATTGTGTTCGACAATAATTGGCTGACATTTATAAAAAGGCACCCCACATAATCGGCATCAAGATTACTCCATCTGCCCTTTTTATGGGATGCCTTAAAAAATACTATGCTGCTTCCGATCCATTACCATTTCTATTCATTGCCGGCCGCAAAGTTTGCGATTATACGTATTTTTGTATTGTTCCTTTAATTCCGGCGCAAGCCCCCGGCTTATTTATATGGGATAGTCAGAATCGTTTGGGATTTTTCTTCCCTACCGCTCAATCTCAAGCACCGCCATCAGCCCGGCCAGGAGTTCATCATCAATGAACTTCGCCGCACTGCGGTTATAAAACACATTTGTGATATCCCAGAGCACCGGGCACATACCGCGGGAATAAGCCGCCTCACAGACAGCCGTCAGATAGCGGTTTACCGCCCCTTCCGCCTTATTCCTCGTCGCGCTCCCAAACTCGCCGACAATGACCGGGATTCCCTTGTCAATATAATGCTCTTTCATCATGTCCATATTTTTATACAAAAACTCGTATTCTTCTTCGGTTCCCCAGTCCGGCTGCATCTTGCCCCAGCTTGCGTCCTCATCAAGGATCGCAAAAGTGGACGGCGTATAATAATGAACGGAGACTGCCATGCGGCCCGCCGGATCCTCCGGCATTTCGAAAAGCTCGTCACAGGTCAGCTCAATATCGGTCGAATAGCCCGCGATCAGCAGGTGGCGCAGAGCGTTGTTCCCGCCCGAACCCCGCACAATATCCACGAACTTCTGGTTGATCTCATTCAAAAGCGCATACGCTTGTGCCTTCCCCGGCGTTACACCGCCGTAGCGGTTCCAGAGGTTCTCCCAGCAGCCCTCCTCGTTGAGGGATTCGAACATCAGGTGGTCATTATATTCGCCGAATGCTTCGGTAAGCTGTGTCCAGATGCGCTCATATTTGTACATGCACTCATCCTTTTTGTCCGGTTCGGAAAAACCGGTCCACCAGCCGCCGTCCCAATGGATATTCAGGATAACGCACATGTCGTTTTTCAGCACACAGTCCACGACCGACTTAACACGCGCCAGATATTTATCATTGATGGTGTAATCGTCCCCCATCAGGTTTGACCATGCAACCGGGATGCGCATCACGCCAAAGCCGCATTTCGCGTAACCTTCGATGATCCTCGGGGTGATGGCAGGGCTGCCCCATCCGGTCTCATATGCGGTTACGGTGTCCGCCTCCCAGCCGCAGCTCTCAAAAGTATTTCCGAGGTTGATCCCGACCCCGAGGCTCTGCACATATTCCATCGTCGTCATATCACGCATTGCCACTGTCTGGGTGTCGGAATCCCCCGTAGCTTCCTTTGTCGGTTCCGGGTCCGTTTCCGGTGCCTTTGTCGGCTCCTCCGCTTTCGTCGGTTCCGGGGTCACCTCTTCCGGTGCCTTTGTCGGCTCCTCCGCCTTTGTCGGTTCCGGGGTCGCCTCCGGCGTAACCTGCCCGTCCCCGCCCGGATTCACGGCCTGCGTCGGCTCTCCCCCAACGGCATCTTCCCCGCCGCAGCCGGCAAGCACCATCGCCGAGCCAAGCACCGCGCACAATGTCCTCTTCCATGATTTTCCCATTGATCTTTTTGAAACAAACTTTCTCATATCCCCTCTCATTCTGCCGTCCGTAAACGGCCTCCTTATACTATTTCATAAATACAAATTCCTTCAGTTCAAACAGCGTGCGGCCTGCAAAAAACTCCCCCGTCCAACCATGATATCCCGTGGTCACGGTAAAATACAGCGCGTGCCGCCCGGTCACGGCCTGCGTCACACAGTTCACGATCCCGCCGTCGCGCCCGATCTCACAGCTTCCGATCTCATGCCCACATTCCCCGTCCTCACCGTCAATCCAGATATGTAAGACCGCATCACAGCCACAACCGCCTGTCTTTGCCGCAAACTCCATTGTCCGGCTCGAAAAATCGTCCCCGAAATCAAAATACCGGTAACCGATCACCGCCCCGTCCCGGATGTTTGTCACAACGCGTTCAAAGACATTGTGCTCCGTCACAAACGCGCCGCCCTTTAAGACACATGCCGCCTCCGCGGGTGTGATCTCGTACGGCGAGAGCGCATCCGCAAAGCCGAGCGATGTCATTTCCACCGGGACGATCGTGCCGTCCGGCAAAAATTCAATCCGCTCCGCGCACCCGCGCCGCGACATGATCGTGCCGTTTGTCATACGATGGTAAAAAACATACCACTGCCCGCGGATGCATGCCACCGAACCATGATCGTTGCCGCCCGGATAGTCCACACCGTTATCCACAATAAACCCGCGGTAGGTAAAAGGACCCGTCGGTTTGTCCGAGGTCGCGTACGCAAGACGGCTGCCGCGCTTCGGCGAGTAGATCAGGTAGTAGATGCCGTTGATCTTGCGCGGGGAGCAGGCTTCAAAAAACAGGCTTTCTTCCTCCGTAAAACCGTAGGAATCCGCGACCGGCATCCCGGGCACGGTGGGCGGGTTCGCTGATTTTGCGCTCCGCCCGTCCCCGACAGAACCCGGCTGCCCGCAAGAAACCGGGGCTTTTTCCACTCCCGGCGCACATTCCTTTGGCAGCCTGCAAGGGATAATATGCTCGATGCAGCTGCCGTCCAGGATCTCATACATGTTTTCCGCATTGACTTCCGCCATAAAAGAGCGCTCATAGCCGCAATAAATGTAGACCCTGCCGTCGTCGTCCACCAAAACCCCCGGATCAATGAACCATCCGTTGCAGCACACGGCATCCGGAATTGTATAACGGTACTGCGAAAGCAGCGAAAACGGTCCTTGCGGCCGGTCGCTCACCGCCACGCAGCCGATTGAGCCCACAATGTAGGCATAGAGATAGTATTTTCCGTCCTTCTCAATGACATCCGGCGCGTACAGTTCATTGTTTTCCTTCGTCCAGGGCGTGTCCGAAGCGTGGTCGCGGTCTACCCTCGTATGGAAAATGTCACCGTGGCACACCCAGTGGTCCAACCCGTCCAAAGGCGCACTCCAGCATTTCAACACATAATCACAGAACTTATCGGAACCCGCGCGGTCATGCGAACCATAGACATAGATGCGGTCGCCGAACACGCGTGGTTCCCCGTCCGGTATATACTCCCATTTTGGCAAATATGGATTTGACATATCCCCCTCCGTCTCTCAATTCTCCAAAAAGCTGCCACCCTCCGGGCAGGATTAAAATGTCAGATCCTTTTTGCGGTGCAGAAGCCGCGCGCCGCCCACGATCATAAAAGCCCCCATGACCGCCCCGAACACCGTCATCAAGATCCCAAAGATGATGTTGGTCACACCGACCATTTTCATTGCCTTGTAAACCTTTTCCATGCCATTCACCATGTCCTTTCTTTCCAATGTAAGCCTCTGGCTATTTTACTCCATATTGTTGATAATATGCGTCGATTGCTGCCTTTAGGGTATCGTCGATCACAACCCTGCCGCCACATTCTTTATTGTAAAGCTGCTCCACAACATCCGCCATCGACACGATCGCGTTTGCCGGGATGCCGTAAAGCTCTGTGATCTCCTCTAAGGCACTCTTTTCCCCTTTCCCGCGTTCCATGCGGTTTAGGGATACCATAAGCCCCCTGATGCTGACATCCCCCTGCGCTTTCATGATCGGGAAGGTCTCCTCGATGGATTTTCCGGAAGTCGTCACATCCTCAATGATTACAATGCGGTCACCGTCCTTTATGGAACTGCCGAGCAAAATACCGGTATCCCCGTGATCCTTCGCCTCCTTGCGGTTTGAGCAATACCGGATATCAACGCCATAAAGTTCACTGATCGCCATCGAAGTTGCGACCGCAAGCGGGATTCCCTTGTATGCCGGCCCGAACAATACATCAAAATCCAAACCATAATGGTCATGGATTGCCCTGGCATAATATTCCCCAAGTTTCCTTAACTGGCTGCCTGTCACATACGCGCCCGCATTCATGAAAAACGGGGATTTCCTGCCGCTCTTTAAGGTAAAATCTCCGAATTTTAACACATTCGCTTCCACCATAAAGTTGATGAATTCCTGTTTGTACTGCTCCATATGCTGTAAAACCTCCTTTGTTTTCTTTCGGTAATACCCATCTGCCGCTGCCCGGCCATACACCCGCTTCCAATTTTACCACAATATCCTTCTGTTTTCAACGAAGAAAAATCATTTCCTGCGGAAAGCGGATTGCCTTTTTTCCAATTATCTGGTACAATATTAAAACAAAATCGTGACCGTGGGTCACTTTAGGAAAATTTTTGCCGCCTGGGCAGAATGCGAGGAATACATGAAACAGGAAGAACTGCTTTTAATACATGACGATGGATATACAACAACTCTCTATCCCTTTTTTACCGATAACACCGAAGTAAAAGGTACGGTACTGGTTCTTCACGGGATGGCGGAACACCATAACCGCTACCGGGAATTTACGCTTTTTCTGAACGAAAACGGATATGATGTATATTTGTACGACCACCGCGGGCACGGGACCGACAAAAAATTAGAAGAGCTCGGCTTTATCGCGGAGACACACGGTTGGGAAAAGCTGATTCTGGATGCCGTCGATGTCTTAAGCTATCTGTCCGAGCAAAAGCGGGGAAAATATCTGGTCTTGTTCGGGCACAGCATGGGCTCCCTCGTCGCACGCGGCGCGACCGAGTACAGCAATCTCGTCGACGCGGCTATTTTTTCCGGCTCGACCGCCCCATCCTCCGCAGATTCTGCGGCGGGCCTCATCGCCACGTCCCTTGTCTGCCTTTTGAAAGGGAAGCGCCACCTCTCCCCTTGGCTCAACCATGCGCTCTTTGAACGCAAGCAGTACACCGCACTTTCCGAGCGCACCGCAAACGACTGGCTCACGCGCAGCCAGGCCGCGGTCGGTCTCTACATGAACGACCCTTATTGCGGGTTTATCTGTACCGCCGGCTTTTACCGCGACCTCGTAAAGCTTGGTACTTATGTCACAAAGCCCGCGAATATCCGCAACACACCGAAGAACCTGCCGATTTTGCTGATCTCCGGGGACAAGGATCCCGTCAGCCGCTACGGGGATGAGATCATCCGCCTGCTTGACCTGTACAAAAAACTTGGATATGAAAACACGGACTGTATCCTCTATGAAAATTGCCGCCACGAATTGTTAAATGAGCTGAACCGCAAAGAGATCATGGGTGATATTTTACAGTTTATCGAACAGGTATGTACAAAAAAACAGGGTGGAAACCCTGCCCCTGCCAAAAAAAATAACAAGACAAACTAACCTGTCAGCCAGGCAGTTGTTCCGCAGGAATATGCGAAAAACAACTGCCTGGCTGACGGATTCTTTTTTGGAACGCTTCTGCATCTACCCAGAACAATCACAACCTGCTTTCCGCCCGGTCTGCCTTCCCACCTTTGGGCGGCTTTGGCCCTTGGAACTGGTAGAAATATGTTTTCATCATTCCGTTATATATCTTGCGGTTCTTGTCCGCTTTCCTGCCGATATATTTCTGTGCGTCCTCAAAGCCCGTTATGATATAATACGACCATGTATCAAGCTTTGCGAACGTCTCCCCAATCTCCCGGTAAAGTGCAGGCATCGCCGTCTTTTCCTCCATCCGCTCCCCGTACGGCGGGTTTGTGACGATAAAGCCGAATTTCTTTGGGCTGGAAAGTTCGGCGACCGGCTTTGCCTGAAAATGGATCTGCCCATCCACCCCTGCAAGTATCGCGTTCTGCCTCGCCGCGTCCACGATATCGCGGTCGATATCATATCCCTGGATACTCAGCGTGACATCGCGCAGCACCATATCGTCCGCTTCTTCGCGCGCCCTCGCGAAATGCATCGCCGGAATCAGATTTTTCCACTGTTCCGCCAAAAAGGTGCGCTTCCTGCCCGGTGCTATATTTTGTCCCATCATCGCCGCCTCGATCGGTATCGTGCCGCTGCCGCAGAACGGGTCAACCAAAACCCTGTCCTTTTTCCACGGGGTCAGGGCAATCAGCGCCGCGGCGAGGGTCTCCGTGAGCGGTGCCCTGCTCGCCAGCCTGCGGTATCCCCGTTTGTGCAGGGATTCCCCTGATGTGTCAATCCCGACGGCAACCTCATCTTTCATGATCGTGACGCGGATCGGATAACCCGCCCCGGTCTCGGCAAACCAGTCCTGATGATATTTCTGTTTTAGGCGCTCCACCACTGCCTTTTTCATGATGGACTGAATGTCCGAAGGGCTGAAAAGCTTACTTTTGACCGAAGTCGCTTTAGCAACCCAGAATTTCCCATCCCTCGGGATGAAATCTTCCCACGGCAGTGCCTTTGTCTTCTCAAACAGTTCATCGAAAGTTTCCGCCTTAAATTTTGCCACAAGCAGCAGCACGCGCTCCGTCGTGCGCAAAAAAGTATTGGCACGGGCAACTGCACCCTCGCCGCCGCGGTACGTCACCCGCCCGTCTTCTACCGAAACGATCTCAAGCCCAAGCTCCGTAATCTCCTTTTTTAACACCGCTTCCAAGCCAAAATGGCACGGTGATACATATTCGTAAATCGCCACATTTCCTCCGTTCCGTCCTTCGTGAACTTATTTTCATTTCAATTTCTTTCCTGTATTCTAATTCTTTTTCCAGACCATGTCAACGAATTTTTGGTCCATACTGCCAAATGCTTTTTCCAGGGCATATACACCGCCCCAGAGATTGGTAACCTGAAAACCGTCGCGTTTTAAATCCCTGTATGCCATCAGGCTGACATTGCCGCGGTCACAGTATAGGAAAAGCTGATCCTGCCTGCGAAGACGGCTCTTTTTCTTTGCAAGGTCGTCATACGGAATATTGACTGCCCCCGCAAGATGCCCTTCCCTGAATTCCTGCGGTGTCCGCAGGTCTATAAAAATACAGCCGGGTTTTCCCAGCCGTTCCAAAAACTCATACAACTGCGTATTTTGTTCCTCCAAGGTGTCCCACCTCCTGCTTTTAGATTCTTCACCATCTGCCAAGATGTACCCGAAAACGTTTTTCACAGGGAAAAGAGCCAAGATCACATGTTCTGGCACACCCTGATATAGTTTATGCGGGCAGGGGAAGGATGGTTACGGAACCTCCCCGAATGTCTCCACGGATGCTGCATCACCAATACAGCCGGCGGACTGGCGGCATGCGCGCAATATGTATGGGCATAAACACGCAAAAAACAGCCGCGGCATTTTGCCTAGGCTGAATTTTTGCGCGTTTATGCCCATGCCCTGCAAGCAGGATATATCATGCGGATACCACTTTTCCAACGATGTCCTGCAAACATTGCGTTTCGGGTAAACTTACTCGTTCTCGTAGCTGTTCGAGGTCTTGTTCGAAGTGCGGTTGCCCGTCTTGTTCGAAGTCTTGTTCTGGGACTCCGAATTCCTTGTGGAATTGCTGCAGTTCGAGCTCTTGTTCTGGGAGCTGTTCTGAGAACTGTTCTGGCTGTTATTCTTGTTTGTGTTATTCTCTGTACTCATGTTTTTCCTCCATTCCGCGCTTATCCCGCGCTTCCTTCTGATATTTGGTACATAGCTTATTATGCCTGCTCTTTTCAAAACTATACGGATTTCTTTAAAATTTGTTGTGATTTACCCATGCATCTGTTAAAATGAGATTACTGCTTTCTTCGCAAAGCTGCAAGCCGGCAAAAACACGGGCTGCACTGGAAGTGTGTTTCTGGCAGACCTGCAGGCAGAAACATGCTTTGGCGCGGAATATACCGGGATGACTTTTGCGGGACTGTTATATTAAGAAAGGATCATTTTAAAATGAGCATATTAAATGTGGAACACCTAAATCACGGCTTCGGCGACCGCACCATTTTCAACGATGTTTCCTTCCGCCTCTTAAAAGGGGAACACATCGGGTTGGTCGGTGCAAACGGCGAGGGAAAATCCACCTTCCTAAATGTTGTAACAGGAGACCTGATGCCGGATGAGGGCACGGTGGAATGGGCGAAAAATGTGCGGGCGGGCTATCTTGACCAGCACGCGGTTCTGGAAAAGGGCATGACGGTCCGCGACGTTCTGGCATCAGCTTTCGGCTATCTCTATGAACTGGAAGCGCACATGAACGAACTTTGTACGCAGATGGGAGATGCCAATGAGACGGCACTCGCCGCAATGATGGAAGAATTTTCCGAAATCCAAGAGCATCTTGAGGCACATGACTTTTACAATATTGACAGTAAAGTGGAAGAAGTCGCCCGCGCCTTCGGTTTAAACGAGCTTGGACTTTTCCGCGACGTGACCGAGCTTTCCGGAGGACAACGCACAAAAATCCTTCTCGCAAAACTATTGCTCGAAAAACCGGACATACTTTTGCTCGACGAGCCCACAAATTATCTTGATACAGAGCATATCGAATGGCTGAAACGCTACTTAAATGATTATGAAAATGCCTTTATCCTCATATCCCACGATATCCCGTTCTTAAACAGTGTCGTCAACCTGATCTATCATATGGAGAATGGAGAATTAAACCGCTACGTCGGCAACTATGACAAATTTAAAGAAGTTTATGAGGTAAAGAAAAGCCAGCTGGAGGCCGCATATAAAAAGCAGCAACAGGAAATCAGCGAATTACAGGATTTTGTTGCACGCAACAAGGCACGCGTGGCGACACGCAACATGGCAATGTCGCGCCAAAAAAAGTTGGACAAGATGGAAGTGATCGAACTGGCAAAAGAAAAGCCGAAACCGGAATTCCGTTTCCGGGAAGCCCGCGCCTCCTCCCGCTATGTCTTCTCTGCCGAGCAGCTTGTCATCGGCTATGAAGAAGCACTCTCAAAGCCCCTGACTTTCTCGATGGAGCGCGGGGAAAAGCTTGTCCTGCGCGGCGCGAACGGCATTGGTAAGACCACGCTGCTCAAAAGCATCATCGGGCTGGTTCCCGCCCTACAAGGCCGCGTCGTCCTCGGCGACTACCTATACCAAGGATATTTTGAGCAGGAAATGACCGGTGCAAAAAACAATACCTGCATTGAGGAGCTCTGGTGTGAATACCCTTCCTGGACGCAGTACGAAGTGCGCTCCGCCCTCGCAAAATGCGGGCTGACAACGAAACATATCGAAAGCCAGGTGCGCGTCCTCTCCGGCGGCGAGCAGGCAAAAGTGCGCCTGTGCAAGCTCATCAACCGCGAGACAAATTTCCTGCTGCTCGACGAGCCGACCAACCATCTGGATGTGGATGCAAAGGACGAGCTAAAACGCGCACTTACCGCATACGGCGGGAGCATCCTTTTGATCTGCCACGAACCGGACTTTTATGAAAGCTTCGCAACCCGCGTCATCGACGGCAGCAGTTGGACATTAAAACTTTCCTGAGACGGAATTATTAAATCCATTTATGATTTTGAAAACGGGAAGCGCAAAGCCTTATTTATGCAGGCTTTGCGCTTCCCTTATATATAAGATACTCACACAATTCCATCAAGCAATTCTTTTACCTTGTGCAATTCAACGTCCGGAATACACATCCGGATCACCGACGATTCTTTCTCTTGCCCCATATCCAATACATGGCAGATTAGTCAAGCAGATTATTTAGACCTCTTTATATAACAGCCAAAAGCTAGGACATGATTTTGGTTGCATATTTTCGTCCCTGTCACAAGGATCCTCTGCACACTCCTTGTATAATGTATTTAGGTTGTTCAAGGGATACCTATAAACCCTCAGACCT